>NZ_JBEKZF010000009.1:0-83452 GCF_049510175.1 Methanoregula sp. | reverse complement strand
TGGTTCATCAGAACCGCGAGGAGGAGAATCGGAGAGGTTTCCGGTAAACCTCGACGAAGAGAAGTGAGGCATCGGCCGACCTTCGACCATTTCTGAATGAATGGTTCATCAGAACCGCGAGGAGGAGAATCGGAGAGGTTTCCGGTAAACCTCGACGAAGAGAAGTGAGGCATCAGTGTTCTTCGAGGAATTATTTGCCCTATGTCGAAGCGATTCCGACGGAATCGCTTCTCCCGCCTCACCTCACGTTCCGTGAGGTTCGTCGTCCCCAAGAGCGTCTACGCTGAAACCCACTGATTTTTACAGAATAAAAAAAGATCAGGAAATATTTTCCATGCTGTAACCCTTGAGGGACAGGAGTTCCTTTACCCGGTCCCGGTGATTACCCTGCAGTTCGATCGAATTTCCCTTGACCGTCCCGCCGCAGGCGAGTTTTCCTTTCATATATTTGGAAAGATCTTCCAAATCGATATCAGAAGGATCAAGTCCGTCGATAACGGTCACTTCTTTCCCGTACCGGCGTTTGTTCACTTTGACATTGATCCTCTGCTGTTCCTTTGCTACCTCCTCACAAATACAAAGTTCCTTAGGTAGTCCACACGTCGGGCAAATCCCACCAATCATTACCAGTATTTTTAAGTTTCTCTTTATTTATGTCTTGGCATTGCACCGGGGAAAACCGTGTCATATAATACCAGACAACCCGTGCCTGCCCAGGGCACGGCAGCCATTTCCTGTTTTTCCTGCCCCCGGAACAACCCGGGATACATGGGTACCTGTTTTTATGATCCGTGCATACATTGTACGAATGTCGCTGTTTGTGATGGGGTCTGCCTCCCACGTGGGAAAGAGCGTCACGGTCGCCGCCATCTGCCGGTCTCTCGTCCGCCGCGGGATACCCGTCGCCCCGTTCAAGTCCCAGAACATGAGCCTGAACTCGTATGTCACCCCGGAAGGAGGCGAGATCGGCATGGCGCAGGCGATGCAGGCGTTTGCGGCAAAGGTGGTGCCTCATACCGATATGAACCCGGTGCTCCTCAAACCCAAGGGCGACTGCGTCTCGCAGGTGGTCCTGAACGGCCGGCCTTATAAGGATGTCCCGATCGCAGACTATTACCGCGAAACCCCTGAACTCCTGGAGCAGGCGCTTGCCGCATATGGCCGGCTGAAGTCGGCATACGGGCAGGTAGTCGTAGAAGGTGCGGGCGGGGCAGCGGAACTGAACCTGTACGACCGGGACATCGCGAACACCCTGCTCGCACAGAGGCTCCGCATCCCGATCATCCTTGTCGCCGATATCGAACGGGGCGGGGTCTTTGCGCAGGTGTACGGTACGATCACGCTCCTTCCTGCCGATCTCCGGCCTCTCGTGAAGGGGATCATTATCAACAAGTTCCGGGGCGATCCTGCAATTTTTGCCCCGGGCGTGAAAAAGATCGAGGAGATCTGCGGGGTGCCGGTGCTGGGCGTAGTGCCGTACTTCTCCCTGCCGCTGCCGAGCGAGGACTCGCTCTCGATCGGTGACAAGAAGTCCGGGAAGAACGGGGTGCGGGTTGCGGTCATCCGCCTTCCCCGGATCTCGAATTTTACCGACTTCGAGCTGCTCGAACAGTATGCATCGGTCGACTATGTCGCTCCCGGCACCCCGCTGGAGAAGTATGACTGTGTCATCATCCCCGGGACGAAGAATACGATCGATGACCTCAGGGTACTCCGTGAGACCGGCACCGGGCAGGCACTGCTGGATGCCCGAAGGCGGGGTGCACCGGTCATCGGGATCTGCGGGGGATACCAGATGCTCGGGAAGACCCTGGTCGATGCAGGATACGAGTCAGCAGCCGGCACGTACGAAGGGCTCGGGCTCCTCGACTGCGTCACCCGTTTCACCTCGTACGACAAGAACACGACGCAGGTGACCCGGCAGGCGGCCGATATCGGGCCCATCCTCTCTGCGATGGGTACGGTCACGGGATACGAGATCCACATGGGTGTCACGGATAGCGGGCGGAACCGGGAGGCCTTTGCCGGGGACGGTCGCGTGAGCGAGGACGGGCTCGTCTTCGGCACGTATATGCACGGGCTCTTTCTGAACCTGTCCGCGGCAAATGCCCTGCTTGCGTACCTGTATGAAAAGAAGGGGATTGCTTTCGAACCGATCCCTGCAACGGCTGCCGACCCGTACGAGGCGCTGGCGGATCTGTTCGAGGAGCACGTGGATATGGATGCGGTGGAGAGGATGGTGAGGGAAGGGGAGTGATCTTTCTGGCGGGGGATTGGGGAAAGAATATCTGGAGGTTTGACGCTCATCGGAGCTCCGCCCCTTGCCGCGTGGGCTAGCCCCGGGGTTATAACCGGAAAATTCTTTCATCTCATGCAACCAGTTTCGAATGATTTTCTGAATATACCGGTTTATTAGTTTATTCACATCGATATTTAAATGTGATATCGAATGATTTCATGATATGATAATTCTAAAATTAAACAAAAATCAAAAAATAACACATATATATAAAAATGGATAATTTAAAAGATAGTAGGAACGGTCCACCTGCTGTAGGAAGTGAGATGAACCGGAATCCTTCCCAAGAGCATGACATAATTAACTTCTTTTAACGTGAAGTTTCCGGTCATGTTCCCGAGCGAAGCACCGAAAAATCATGGAGATTGGACGAATTATTGAGAGTATTGAACCTCCCGTAATCCTTTCTTCATCGAAACCTCGTTGCTTGAAAAAGAGGAAATTACAATGAAGCAATCGCGTTACTCAGGGCATTTGCCGAAATATATCGGTCTGATTGTATTCTGTCTGCTTACAACGATTTTCATTTTTTTACCGGTCTTGGCTGAAGATCAAACAACTTCGAAAATTTATATTTCAATATCGGAGAAGACCTCATCTAACAAATCATTGATAAATGAGGCTGGACAGAAATCCTCTTCAAGCGCATCTGCCAGTTCACTGACGGCAAATTATAGCAAATATGTTGGTAAAATTGTGCAAATGTGGGTTGCTGGAACTAACCCTATACCCGGAGAAACAGTATTGTTCCAGCGATCTGAAGACGGTATTAATTGGTGTACTTACCATACTGATGTAACCGGATCTGACGGTTACGCCTATTATAATTATACCGAATCGTGCCCCGGGATCGTTTATTATCGTGGAGCTGATGTAAATGGACAGAATTCAGGAAATACTATTTCGATCGAATGGCTCCAGACGGATCCGCCGACAACCTGTGTGCCGATTCCCAAATGTGTTCAGAAGACATATTCGATAACCTGTATAGAAAATTATGATAATGTCTGTGGAGGGCCGGGGAAAACAAATTGTTCTATCCCTGGCTCTCTACAGGAATGCGATAATTTTGCGACTGCATTGAATAATGCCGGATATAAACAGAATTTTTACAATAAAGATGGGGATGTAATCGCTGAGAATTTTGGTACAGATCCATCCTATTCAGGAAATACTCTTACCGAATCGGCATTTCATTATCATTCAGGGCATGGAGCAGATGCCGGGAAAATCGGCTTCGGATTAACAGGAACCTATTTACTTCTGAAACCATGGGCTATATGGAGTCCTTTGTCCTACACAGTCAGTGCAGGGGATGTCGAGAACAAATGGGGTGGCGAAAACAAATGGGTAATGTTAGATTCTTGTAATATTTTCCGCGATAATGATTGGGGTCAATCATTAACAACATCTCACGGGATTCTTGGATTTACTTCCGATTCTGGTGTCAATCTCACATTTCCCGACACATTTATGAAATATGCGTTAAATAAAGACGAGACGATTGTAGGAGCTTACAAACAAGCGACTCTCGATACATATCACGATGATAATGTGACTGCAAAAGTTCTAGTAAAAACATCCAATCAATTATATAATGATCAATTTCCGGGACACGGGTATATGGCACCTGATGGGGATCCTAATAGTTTTGATATAAAACATCTTGAATGGAAATGCAGGAGTGGATATGAATGGTGACGAAGAAGGAGAAAATTGTCATTATCAGCATCATCCTTGCTATTGCTTTTATTTGTTTCATTATATTAATAAATATTAACCAAAAAACGGAATTATCTACTTCATCATATCTAACACCGATGGGCACCATAAGCATTAGCAATAATCTACCAAAATCTCCAGAAAATGTAATTCGATATTGGGTATTTCCTCAAGAAAATGATATGATTGAATATTCAGCTCCCGACCGGGGCAAGCCCCAGCGAACAATTCCCTCTGAAATTGAGGCTCCACAAATTGCTCAAAAAATTTTGTCAAAATATGGAGGATTACCTGAAGATGGTACCTTCGGGTCTATTAATACCGAATATGTTTATACTTATAATTTCATCACTCGGCAAGATCTACCCACAGATCCGATATCAACCGATGTTGGATATATCCGCAAACTGGATGGAATACCCGTTATCGGAAATGGGGGATTTATACAACTTGAACTTGGTGAGAATGGAAAATTACTTTATCTGAAGAAAATATGGAGAACCGTCAATAGTTCTGGAACAATTAGAATCATACCGATTACTGCTGCGATAGATAAATTACAGCGTGGTGAAACGCTCAGTGATCGTCCAAAATGTATGTGTGAACTGAATGTTAATTCGACACATCTTGGATATTTTGAAAAAGGATATAATATAACTCAAAATTTTTTAGATCCTGTATGGATTTTTTCTGGAACATTATCTGATGGAGATTCGTGGAGTTATACGGTCTATGCCTGGCAATTTGCAAATTTCACTATAACCCCCTATCATGGCTCTGATCCACTAATGATCCAGTTCAATGACACTTCAGAGACAAAATCTGTAAAATGGAAATGGGTGTTTGGCGATGGAGAAAATTCAACGGTACAAAATCCGGTTCATACATATCATATTTCCGGGATGTACAATGTCACATTCACCGCATGGAACGATTTGGGAAGCGATTCGATAACAAGACCGGTTAATGTCCCCATTACCTCCATTTCATTATCGGATTTTAATAACAATGCAAATACTCCTAGCGAAATAACGCCGGCGGGTAGTAATTTCTGATATTAGAGGAGTGGAAAATGAGGCTCATTCCTTTATTGGTAGCAATCGTTATCATTTATATAGGAAATACCATTTTTATGGTTCCAGTTCAGGGACTTCCTATTAATGGAAATTATTATTCTCCAATCGGTGTCGTTAATATTTCTGCAAGTATTCCCGAATTCCCTTCAACTATTACTGCGTTCCGAATAACACCAGATTCAAATGATATGGTGTATTATTCCGTTTCAGATCTTGTAAAAACCCGAACCAATGTCACTTCTGAAGTGGATGCCCCCATAATCTCTCAAAAAATCTTGGATAAATATGGTGGATTACCTCCTGATGCAATACTTAATTATGTAAAAACTGAATATATATACACATATAATTTTAGTACAAAACAAGATATACCTACAGATACGGTATCAACCAACGTACAATATGCCCGTTCTCTTGATGGTAAACCCGTTGTTGGTGACGGGGCATACATCAACATGGAACTTGGCGATAACGGGGAACTACTTTACTTGAACAAGGTATGGAGAACCGTTACTGCTGACGGAAATCTGCCAATTCAATCGGTTTCTGTTGCTATAGACAAACTAAGAACCGGGGAAGTGATCAATCCCAAAAAAGATCCTTATAATGTAAATGTTACAAAAATCAGGCTGGGGTATTTCGAAAAAGGCATGAATCAGTCAGAGGAATATCTTGAACCTGCATGGCTCTTCAAAGGAACGACAGAATCCGGTGATCCGATCCAATATTATGTCTACGCTCGCCAGTTTGCAAACTTCACCACCCCGGAGACAAACATCTCCACATTCCATGCCGTAAACTTCAATGACACTTCAGAGACAACACCGGTACAATGGTTGTGGGATTTCGGCGATGGTACGAATTCTACCACCCAGAATCCCTCCCATGCATACTTGACGACAGGGAATTATACGGTCAGCCTCCGGGCCTGGAACGAGCTGGGAAGTGACACGGAAACGAAAACGGATTATATCACCGTCTGGTACCAGAAACCCATCAATGCGGATTTCAACGCTACACCAACCGCTGCAACCGCCGGAGATGATATCCAGTTCTACGATGCTTCCGATTCCTCCCCCAATAAATGGTACTGGGACTTCGGCGATGGAACAAACTCGACCGACCAGAATCCCACGCACGCATATTCCGCCGGCGGGAATTACACGGTCAATCTTACAGCCGGGAATATATACGGCAACGACACGATATCCCGTGAGAACGCCATTTTTATCTTCCCGTCACCAGCACCGGTTGCTAATTTCATATCAAATTATTCGTGGTCATCAACCCGGACTCCGGTACCTATCGCATTCAACGACTCATCAGAAGGCAACATTACCCATTGGATCTGGGACTTTGGGGATGGGACGAATTCATCAGAACCATCCCCGGTTCATGTATTCACGGTTCTGCCCGGGGAGACCTATTCATTGTATGAGGTTAATCTGACCATTGTCGATAACTATGGACGGACATCCTCTGGGTTCGATTATTTCGAGATAAAAAAAGGATATTATCCTGACTTCAACGGGACTCCCAGGGAGGGGTTTGCACCGCTGAACGTAACCTTTCACGACCTGACTCCCGATTCCGATACGGCAAATCGGGTAGTATGGGATTTCGGCGATGGGGAATCATTCGACGTCTGGCGCCAGCCCATCCTCGCGACGGTCTTACACAAATATGTTCAACCCGGAACGTACGATGTGACCCTGACATATTATGACGAGCTCCCGCCTCGATTGGCCGCGACAGCAAGAACTTCAGCGGATAATTACGTGGGTAACGAATTCGAAGGATATGATGACCATTCATATTACCGGACAAAGGAATCTTATATCGTCGTAACAGAACCTGCCGCGCCGGTTGCCGAATTTACGGCAAATGTTACCACCGGAAAGGATACTCTGCCGGTGCTTTTTAGCGATCAGTCTACAGGATTTCCAACAGCATGGAACTGGTCGTTCGGGGATGGCGCATTCGCGACCGACTGGGATCCGGAACATCTCTATTCCACCGTAGGGAATTACACGGTCTCGCTAACGGTCAACAATGCTTATGGTGGGGACAATACTACGGTAAAAAAGGATTACATCACAGTCTTCCCGCGATCCCCGCCCGTTGCTACCTTCATCGGCACCCCCCCCTCCGGGAAAGTCCCATTAACGGTCTCATTCAACGATACGTCCACCGGTTCTCCGGCTAGCTGGAACTGGGACTTTGGCGACGGATCGAATGCAACAGATCAAAATCCTGTCCATACATATCCGACAGGAGGAAATTACTCGATATCACTTACTGCACAAAATGCAGATGGTACAAATTCCACAATAAAGATCGATTACATCACTGTTTTACCCTTAGTACCCCCGGTGGCGGATTTCATTGCCACACCTATCTCTGGTAAAACACCGCTGACTGTAACTTTCAACGACATTTCGACAGGATCCCCGGACCACTGGATCTGGGACTTTGGTGAAGGATCAAATGCGACCGATCAGAATCCGGTCCATACCTACACACGTGCAGGAACCTACACGGTTTCATTATCTGTAACAAATGCTGATGGCACGGACCTGAAAGTCAGGCCCGACTGCATAATCGTCTCCACTCTTACACCCCCGGTCGTAGGATTTACAACAAACAGCACATCCGGCAAGAGTCCCCTTGCCATCGCGTTTACCGATACTTCCACGAATTCCCCGACATCGTGGAACTGGACGTTCGGTGATGGTGCATTTTCCGATGAACAGAACCCTGTCCATGTTTACTCGGCAACAGGGACCTATACCGTATCGCTCATTGTTACTAACCCTGATGGCAGTGACACTGCCACAAGAAACGGATATATTTCTGTATCAGCCCCGGTTTTGCCAGTCGCAGATTTTTCGTCAAACAGGACTACGGGCAATGCGCCCTTGACTGTTGGATTTACTGATAGTTCGACTGGCCAGCCAACCAGCTGGTACTGGGACTTTGGTGATGGGAAGAACTCCACAGGACAAAACCCGGTCCACCAGTATATCTCCGCCGGCTCATTCACCGTTTCACTCACAGTTGCAAACCCGGATGGTTCCAATACAAAGACGCGGACAAATTACATCACGGTTACGGCAATCTCCGGCCCGGCAGCCAACTTCACAGGTCACCCAACCCATGGGAAAGCGCCCTTGAAAGTTACATTCAATGATACCTCCATTGGATTCCCGACGCAGTGGTACTGGAGCTTCGGTGACGGGACGAATACAACTGATCAGAACCCTGTCCACATCTACCTGGCAACGGGAAAATATACGGTTTCGATGACCGCTTCGAATGCCGGTGGAAGTGATATGAAGACGCGGAAACAATACATCACCATCACGGCCCCAACGCCAACCCCAGCACCAGTCCCGTTTTACCCGGTTCCGACTGTCAATGTGTCCGCGGACAAATGCAATGTGCGCCTTGACTGGAATGTCATCACAGATTCCCGGTTGCAGGGTTACAAAGTAGTAATCTCGAAGACCAACTCAAACCCGAAATATCCGGATGACGGCTATATGTACTGGATCACCGACCGGTACCACAACTACTCGGTCCTCGATACAAAGACACCCTACAACGGCGGCGATATTGGTGGGTACCTGAAGCCAGGCCAGAAATATTACTTCAGCATCACAGCGGTCTATACAGATGCGAAAGTTCCGGGTAACAGTGTGGAATTCGTGTACCCTGCGTGTGGGACACCAACTCCTACCACAACTACCATAAAACCAACAGAGACCTGCACTGTTAAACCAACAACAACATGTACGATAAAACCAACCGTAGCCACAACGGCTGAGCCACCCTGCGCAGCCCCGCATGTCACCGGTATTACAGGGAATTCTACGATCCGCCTTGACTGGGACGCAATCATGGATAGCCGGTTGCAAGCATATAAGGTAGTGATCTCGAAGAATAATCCAAACCCGAAATATCCGGATGATGGGTATATGTACTGGATCACTGATAGATACCAGAATTACTCAGTTGTCGACACCAGAACATCTTACAATGGCGGTGACATCGGCGTATATCTGAAACCCGGTCAGATCTATTACTTCAGTATCATCGCAGTCTATACGAATACGAATGTTTCGGGGAATGTCATCCATCTGAAATTTCCGGGATCTGGGAAGTCCGTGACGTAATTAATGGATACAACACCATAATTCACCGTATCATTTAAAGATTCGGAAGTTTTGGTGAATAACCAGATATCCTAATCCAAAATCCTTTTTTACAAGGCGTTTTTATTGCAGATCACGTTCTTAAAATAGGGTATTTTCTATTATTGTTTAGTAATGAACTGCTATTTTGAAATGCAAGCCTGTAGCTGAGCATTCCTCCGTGAGGGTAGAAAAACCGGATAACCCATTCCTTAATGACCGCGAGTATCACAGAAAACCCCGGCTCAGCTTATAATATTCGTAATGCTATGGAACCCTTCCCCCTGCCGGTCAGCACACTTCACCGCAGTGGCCTTGGAAAAATCCACCCGCTCGGTCACCCGGCATCTCGTGCAGTAGGCCAGCGAGGGCGACTTGACGAACTTCCCGCCCACCTCGAACTCCCGGCAGAAGATGCAGAACCCGCAGTTCTCCGTCGGCTCTTTCTTCTCCGGCAGGCACTGCACCTGCCCCTTATTGACCGGTAATACCCGGTAATCCTCGTCCGCCATAGTATAATCCATTCTCATTTTACCCGCGATCATATAAACCCGGAGCTGGCGACAGGACCCTGAAAAACAGTATCCTTAAACCATCCCGGCACAAAAACTGTAGCATGAAGGTGTGTATCATGTGCGGGGGGGAAGGCACCCGGCTCCGCCCCCTCACATTCGAACGGCCCAAGCCCTGTATCCCCATCGTCAACCGCCCATCCATCCAGCACCTCGTCGCACACCTCACGAACCTCGGGTTCCGGGAAATAGTGCTCACCCTCGGCTACATGGGGAGTTCCATCGAGGAAGCACTCGGGGACGGCTCGCTCTTTGGGGCCGAGATCACCTATGTCCACGAGAAGTGCAAGCTCGGGACTGCCGGCAGTGTCAAGAATGCCCAGAAGTATCTCGAGGGGCAGGACTTCCTCATTGTCGGCGGCGACCACGTCACCGACTTAAACGTGCTGGAGTTTTACCGGTCACACCAGAAAGAGAAGGCGACCGTGAGTATCGGCCTGATATCGATCGATGATCCGGGGGAATATGGTATCGCCGAGATCGATGTCGCGTATAATATAAAGCGGTTCAAGGAAAAACCCGAACCCGGGGAAATATTCTCCAACCTGGCAAGTACCGGGATGTACGTCTGCAGCCCCGATGTGTTCGATTACATTCCTGAGGGTGTCAAATACGATTTCGCCCGGGACTTATTCCCCCGGCTGATGGAAGAAGGCCATGCCCTCAAAGGCTGGCTGGCCCGGGGGAACTGGACGGATGTCGGGAGCCCGCATTCCCTGCGGCAGGCGGAGCGGTGGAAACTCCAGGGGATTGATTTTACCGATATCATCGGGGACCTCTCCATGCACGGGGCTCAGGTCAAGGGACCGATCCAGCTCGGCGGTTCGATCACGCTCGGGAAGAACACGCGGGTCATCGGCCCGGTGGCGATTGCCTCCGGCACGACCATCGGCGACAACGTGCTGATCGGCCCCTACACGAGCATCGGGGAGAAATGCATCCTCCGGAACAACGTGAAGGTCTTCTCGTCCTCGCTCTACGACCGGGTCATCATCGGGGCGAACACCACGATCTCCGGCAGCATCATGGACAACGACACCCATATCGGGGAGCACTGCAGCATCGAGAACGACACCGTCATCGGCCCCCGGGTCGTCCTGCGGGACCGGGTCGTGGTCCACTCCAAGACCCGGCTCTGGCCGGAGGTCGTGATCCCGGACGGCACGGTGGTAAAAGAGCACGTGCTCAACGAAAAGTTCGACCTGCGCTACGACGGGTCGTAGGTCTTCACTACATACTCTTTTTCTCCAGAGGTCCGGAACCTGTTTGCCGGTGAAGTTGATGGTAAAATATTTTGATCCTCCTTTGGAAAACTGCGATTCCTGAAGGGGCACGAACTTCCCGTCCGGCCAGACCATCGTTGACCTGAGGTATCCTGCGAATAGCGAGATGAGTACTACCCTCTCTACGGTCTCGTCCACCCAGATCATCGGGGCGCTGCCACCAAAAGACCACAAAGGATAAAGTTCAATCATGGTCTGCGATACCCTGACAGTACTGCCCGGAAGATAAAAGGATGAGTGAATGGTTGAAATATATGAGCCGGATAATTTACAGAAATTAATATCACAATTTTTAAGTAGAGGAATTAGGATATTATGCGTTCGTAGGAGACTAACAATTGAGTGTTAGGAGATGTCTCTCCACAAAAATGCATTTTGGATTTTTTGACAGGTTGACCGAAGGGATTACCCCGGGAAATCTGTTAAGAAAATGAAGGTGAAGGTTGTTGTATGATTACTGAAACGGTGCTCAGAAGCAGGATATGCAGTAAAGCAAAAAGGTTATTGACTGGTGTGAAAGGAACGAACGTTCATCCACCACAGATGATCCATGGAACCCCGAAGAATCGTGCCAGGCCAACTACCGTGCCCTCTGCCGGAATTCCGGCGAAGCGGGCTCCGATTCGTACCCTGTTCATCCTGGCATCTCTCTTTCTCCTGGTTTTTCTTGTCGTCCCGGCGGTATCTGCACTGCCAGTCATCACCGGGATTTCGCCGGGCACCGGCCCGCAGAACGGCGGCAACACGGTAAACATCACCGGTACGGATCTGGTGGCTGCGTCCGGAACGCCAACGGTACAATTTAACGCAGGAGGTACCGACGGGAGCGGGGGCGCTTCAGCACCGGCAACTATTGTCGGGACTCCCACCGCCAGTTCGATCAGCGTGACCGCCCCATTTAGCCCGGTTGTTGGAGGAGGGGGTTACGTTGACGTCGAGGTCACGAACAATGACGGCACATCAGTCGATTTACCTGCTGACGAATATAACTATGTAACCATCTTACCATCTCCGAATATCGTGAGCATAACACCGGGTTCCGGCTACCCGGGGGGCGGTCAACCGGTAGAGATTGACGGTACGAACTTCGTCAACGGCAACACGTTTGGTGTGACCATTGGCGGTTTTCCGGCGTTGAACGTTGTCTATGTTTCCCCGACTGAGATTACCGCGGAAACCCCCGGTGGCCCAGCCGGAACCATGCAGGCCGTGGTTCTTACCAACTACGACGGCCAGACCGCGACGAGCGGCTACTTCTACGATGCAAACCCGACGGCTACGACCATTTTGCCCTCAGCCGGCTCGGTAGTGGGCGGCCAGTCGGTAACGATCACCGGTACGAACTTTATTACCGGCTCTGGGCTTGGTGTGACCATTGGCGGTAATGCAGCAACGAATGTCGTTGTTGTCGACCCCACGACGATTACGGCAACAACACCTGCCGGCTCAGGAACCGGCCAATCCGTAATAGTTACCATCGGCGATGGCCAGACGGCGACCGCGACGGGCACCTACACCTATGATCCAGTCCCGACGATTTCAACCATATCGCCTTCAGCCGGCTCGGTAACCGGCGGTCAGACGGTAACGATTACGGGTACGAACTTTGAGCCCGCCGGGACTTCAGCCGGTGTGACCATGGGCGGTCATGCAGCAACGGTTGTCAGCCATTCTGCCACTCAGATTGTCGTGACAACACCCGCCGGCACAGCCGGATCCCAATCCGTAGTAGTCACCATCTCTGATGGCCAGACCGCGACGACTTCCTACACGTATGATGCAGTCCCGACGGTTACGGGCATATCGCCGTCCCACGGCTCGGTATCCGGCGGCCAGACGATAACGATCAAAGGTACGCACCTGCAGACGAGCGGGTCGTCGCTCGGCGTGACCATTGATGGTGTTGCAGCAACAAGTGTTACTGCTGTCAACCCCACGACGATTACAGCAACAACCCCTGCCGGCGCAGCCGGAGTCAAAAATGTGGTAGTTACGATCGGGGATGGCCAGACCGTAACCGATACGGGAGCATACACGTATGATGAAGTCCCGACGGCTACGACCGTCACGCCGTCAGCCGGTTCGGCAGCCGGCGGCCAGACGGTGACGATTGCCGGTACGCACTTTATTTCCGGGACGTCGCTTGGGGTGACCATTGGCGGCAATGCAGCAACGAATGTCGTTGTTATCAACCCCGATACGATTACCGCAACAATACCTGCCGGCTCAGTCGGAGCCCCCCAGGCCGTCATCGTTACGAACGGAGACGGCCAGACCGTGACCGCGACGGGTACCTACACGTATGATGCAGTCCCGACGGCTACGATCATAACATCGTCAATCGGCTCGGTGACCGGCGGTCAGTCGGTAACAATTACCGGTACGAACTTTGTCACAGGCCCTTCGCTTGGTGTGTCTATTGGCGGTCATGCAGCAACAAGTGTCGTTGTTGTTAACGCCACTGCGATCACGGCAACAACACCTGCCGGCTCAGCCGGGGTCAAGAATGTAGTAGTTACGATCGGCGATGGCCAGACCGCAACCGATGAGGGCGCATACACGTATGATGCAGTCCCGACGGTTACGGGCATAACGCCGTCAGCCGGCTCGGTGACCGGCGGCCAATCGGTGACGATTTCCGGTACGTACTTTATTGCCGGGACGTCGCTGGGGGTGACCATTGGCGGTGCCCCGGCAACAAGTGTCAGTTTTGTTAACGCCAATACGATTACGGCGAGAACACCTGCCGGATCAGCCGGGGTCAAAAATGTAGTAGTTACCAGCGCAGATGGCCAGACTGCAACCGATGCAGGAGCATACACGTATGATGCAGTCCCGACGGCTACGGGCATAACGCCGTCAGCCGGCCCGGTGACCGGCGGCCAATCGGTAACGATTACCGGTACGAACTTTATTACCGGCCCTCCGCTTGGTGTGACCGTTGGCGGTAACGCAGCAACAAGTGTCGTTGTTGTCAACCCCACGACGATCACGGCAACAACACCTGCCGGCACAGCCGGATCCCAACCCGTTGTAGTTACGATCGGTGATGGCCAGACCGCGACCGTGTCAGGTACCTACACGTATGATGCAGTCCCGACGGTAACGAGAATAATGTCATATGTCGGCCCGGTGGCCGGCGGTCAGTCGGTCACGATTACCGGTACGAACTTTATTACCGGTGCTTCGCTTGGTGTGACCATTGGCGGTAATGCGGCAACAAGTGTCGTTGTTGTGAACCCCACGACGATTACGGCAACAACACCAGCCGGCACAGACGGGGCCAAAAATGTGGTAGTTACGATCGGCGATGGCCAGACCGCAACCGATGCGGGAGCATACGTGTATGATCCCATCCCGACGGTTACGACCATATCGCCGTCAGCCGGCTCGGTATTGGGCACTCAGACGGTAACGATTACCGGTACAAACTTAAGTTCCACCGGTTATTCTTCGCTTAGTGTGACCATAGGCGGTAATGCAGCAAGGGTCTGGTCTAATACTGCCACCACAGTTTCGGCGGAAACACCAGCCGGCACAGCCGGAGTCAAGGATGTAGTAGTTACCATCGCAGATGGCCAGACCGCGACCTTGCCGGGAGCATACACGTATGATGCAGTCCCGACGGTTACGGGTATAACGCCGTCAGCCGGCCCGGTGACCGGCGGCCAGTCGGTAACGATTACCGGTACGAACTTTATTACCGGTGCTTCGCTTGATGTGATCATTGGCTCTAATTCAGCAACGAATATCGTTGTTGTCAACCCCACCACGATTACGGCAACAACATCTACCGGCACAGACGTCCACAAGGATGTAGTAGTTGTGATCGGAGATGGCCAGACCGCAATCGATAACTTTGCATACACGTATGATGCAGTCCCGACGGCTACGACCCTATTGCCGTGGGACGGCTCGGTATTGGGCGGTCAGTCGTTAACGATCACCGGTACGAACTTTATTACCGGTCCTTCGCTTGGCGTGACCATTGGCGGTAATGCAGCAACGAATGTCGTTGTTGTTAGCCCCACGACGATTACGGCAACAACACCTGCCGGCACAGGAAGTGCCAGGCCGGTAGTAGTTACGATCGGAGATGGCCAGAGCGCAACCGATGCGGGTGTCTACACATATGATGCAGTCCCGACAGTTACAACTATATCGCCGTCAGCCGGCCAGTCATCGGGCGGTACCACGTTGACAATTACCGGTACGAACTTTGAGCCTGCCGGGACTTCAGCTGCTGTGACCATTGGCGGTAATGCAGCAACGGTTGTCAGTCACTCTGCCACTCATATTGTCGTGACAACACCTGCCGGCGCACCCGGAACACGGCCTGTAATAGTTACTATCTCTGATGGCCAGACCGCGACGGGTACCTACACGTATGATGCAGCCCCCACGATTACGGGCATAACACCGTCAGCCGGCCCGGTAGCAGGAGGTCAACCGGTAACGATCACCGGTACGAACTTGAATACTACCGGGACATCGCTTGGTATGACCATTGATAGTCTTCCCGCAACAAATGTCGTTGTTATTAACAACACTACGATTACGGCAACAACACCTGCCGACGCAGCCGGCGTCAAAACTGTCGTAGTTACGATAGGAGATGGCCAGACCGCAACCGATGCGGGAGCATATACGTATGATGCACAGCCAACGCTTACGGGCATAACGCCGTCAGCCGGCTCGGTACTGGGCGGTCAACCGGTAACGATCTCCGGTACCTACTTAAGTTCCACCGGTACTTCTTCGCTGAGTGTGACCATAGGCGGTGCGCCGGCAACAATTCTTACTGCTTCTGGCACTACGATTACGGCGACAACACCACCCGGCACAACCGGAGTCAAGAATATAGTAGTTACCATCGCAGATGGCCAGACCGCAACCGATGCGGGAGCATATACGTATGATGCAGTCCCGACAACTACCGGCATAACGCCGTCAGCCGGCCCGGTAGCTGGCGGTCAACCGGTAACGATCACCGGTACGAACCTGAATACTACCGGGACATCGCTTGGTGTGACCATTGGCGGTAATGCAGCAACAAATGTCGTTTTAGTTAACCCCACGACGATTACGGCGAGAACGCCAGCCGGCACAGCCGGCGTCAAAGATGTAGTAGTTACGATAGGAGATGGCCAGACCGCAACCGATGCGGGAGCATATACCTATGATGCAGTCCCGACGGTTACGGGCATAACGCTGTCAGCCGGCTCGGTAGCCGGCGGTCAACCGGTAACGATCACCGGTACGAACTTGCAGACGAGCGGGACTTCGCTGGGGGTGACCATTGGCGGTAATGCGGCAACGAATGTCGTTGTTGTTAACCCCACGACGATTACGGCGAGAACACCAGCCGGCACAGCCGGAGTCCAGACTGTTATAGTTACCATCGGAGATGGCCAGACCGCAACCGATGCGGGAGCATATACCTATGATGCAGTCCCGACCGCTACGGGCATAACGCCGTCAATGGGCTCGGTAGCCGGTGGTCAATCGGTAACGATTACCGGTACGAACTTGCAGACTGCCGGGACTTCGCTTGCTGTGACCATCGGGGGTAACGCAGCAACAAGTGTCAGCTTTGTTAACTCCACGACGATTACGGCGACAACACCAGCCGGCACAGCCGGAGCCCAGAATCTCGTAGTTACCATCGGAGATGGCCAGACCGCGACCTTGTCGGGATCATACACGTATATCGCACGCCCGGTCGTGTCCAACATCGCACCGACATCCGGGCCGACAACCGGCAATACCGTTGTAATGATCACCGGTACTGCCTTGAGCAATGCGACCGTAGTTAAGTTTGGTAATACCGTGGTCCCCATGAGAAATATCACGGTGGACACGGCTAATTTAATCACCTTGATCGCCCCGTCCAATGCAACAGCCGGATCCCCTGATATTATTGTCACCACGCCTGGTGGCACATCCGCGACATCATCTTCCGACCAATACACGTATCAAGCAGTCCCGACCGTCACCAGCATCTCACCGACTGCCGGCCCGGTAACAGCCGGCACTACGGTAACCATCACGGGTAGTAACCTGGCCGGAGCGACCACGGTTAATTTTGGTAGTACACCGGGAACCATCACCGCAAACACTGCCACTTCAATAACCGCGACAGCCCCGGGCGGTTCAGGAACCGTTGACATTACCGTTTCCACACCTTCCGGCACATCCGCACCAGTAACCTCTGACAAATTCACCTACATAGCACTCCCGGTCGTGTCCGGCATCTCGCCGAAAGTCGGCCCGCTCACCGCCGGCACCCGAGTTACCATCACCGGGACCGCGTTTACCGGAGCGACCGAAGTTGACTTTGGTAGCACACCTGCTACCGGTGTAACCGTTGTCAGCGCTACTTCAGTCACCGCAACCGCCCCGGCTGGTACTGCCGGAACCGTTGACGTTACCGTCACCACAGCTGGCAGTACATCCGTCACGTCAGCCTCGGACCAATACACCTATGAAGCAGTCCCGACCGTCACCAGTATCTCACCGACTGCCGGCCCGCTCACCGCTGGCACCACCGTCACCATCGCCGGGACTGGCTTGTCCGGACCGACCGCAGTAAAGTTTGGTAGCACAGCGGGAACCATCCTCACGAATTCATCTACATCAATCACGGTGACCGCTCCGTCTGGTACTGCTGGAATTGTTGACGTCACGGTCACCACACCCGGTGGCACATCCGCAACCGGATCAGGAGACAAATACACGTATACAGCACTCCCGGTCGTAACCAGTATCTCACCGGTTGCAGGTCCGCTGACTGCCGGCACCCGAGTCACCATCACCGGGACCGGCTTGGCCGGACCGACCGCAGTAAAGTTTGGCAGCACAGCGGGAACCATCCTCACGAATTCTTCTACATCAATCACCGCGACCGCCCCGGCTGGTGCTGCCGGAACCGTTGACGTCACTATTACCACACTTGGTGGCACATCCGCGACATCCGCCTCTGACAAATTCACCTATGTAGCACTCCCGGTCGTATCCAGGATCTCCCCGGCCGCGGGTCCGCTGACCGCCGGCACCACCGTCACCATCACCGGGACTGGCTTTACCGGAGCGGTCGCAGTGAACTTTGGTAGCACAGCAGCTACCCATGTGAGCGTTGTCAGCGCTACTTCAGTCACCGCAACCGCCCCGGCCGGTGCTGCCGGAACCGTTGACGTTACCGTCACCACAGCTGGCAGTACATCCGTCACGTCAGCCTCGGACCAATACACCTATGAAGCAGTCCCGACCGTATCCAGCATCTCACCGACTGCCGGCCCGCTCACCGCCGGCACCACCGTCACCATCGCCGGGACTGGCTTGTCCGGACCTACTGCAGTAAAGTTTGGTAGCACAGCGGGAACCATCCTCACGAATTCATCTACATCAATCACCGTGACCGCTCCGGCCGGTACAGCCGGAGTTGTGAACGTCACTGTCACCACGCCCGGTGGCACATCCGCAACTGGATCAGGTAATAAATACACGTATACAGCACTCCCCGTCGTATCCAGGATCTCACCGGCCGTGGGTCCGCTGACCGCCGGTACCACAGTCACCATCACCGGGACTGGCTTGACCGGAGCGACCACAGTTAACTTTGGTAGCACACCGGGAACCATCACTGCGAATACTGCTACATCAATCAGCGTAACCGCCCCAGGCGGTTCAGGAGCCGTTGACATCACAGTCATCACGCCGGGCGGCACATCCCCGGTTACACCAGCTGACAAATTCACGTATCAAGCAGCCCCGTTCGTATCCAGCACCTCACCGATTGCCGGCTCGGTAACCGGCGGTCGATCAGTTACCCTCTATGGGACAGGCTTTACCGGAGCGACCGTTGTTGACTTTGGTAGCACACCGGCAACCATCACCGCGAACACCGGGTCTTTAATCACGGTGATCGCCCCGGCCCATGCAGCCGGAGTTGTTGACGTTACTGTCACGACACTCCTCGGCACATCTGCAACCGGAACCGGTGACCAATACACGTATGAAGCAGCGGCCCCGACCGTATCCGGCATCTCACCAACTTCCGGCTCAGTGACCGGTGGCACATCAGTCACCATCACCGGGACCGCGTTTACCGGAGCGACCGCAGTTAACTTTGGTAGCGTAACGGGAACCATCACCGGGACCCCCACCGCTACTTCAATCACGGCGACCGCCCCGGCTGGTACTGCCGGAATTGTTGATGTCACGGTCATCACCCCCGGTGGAACATCCGCGACCGGAACCGGTGATCAATACACGTATGTAGTATTCCCCGTCGTTGGCAGCATCTCACCAGCATCCGGCTCGGTAACCGGCGGTCAATCAGTAACCATCACCGGGACTAACTTGACCGGTGTGACTGCAGTAAAGTTTGGTAGCACAGCGGCCACTCATGTGACCGTTGTCAGCGCTACTTCAATCACCGCGACCGCCCCGGCCGGTTCGGGAATTGTTAACGTTACCGTCATCAAGCTTGGCAAAACATCCACCGTTACACCAGCTGACAAATACACGTATGTTGCAGCCCCCGTCGTGTCCAGCATCTCGCCGAAAGCCGGCCCACTAACTGACGGTCAATCAGTAACCATTACCGGGACTGGCTTTACCGGAGCGACCACCGTTAACTTTGGAGGCACAGCGGCAACCCATATGACGGTTGTCAGCGGTACTTCAATTACCGCGACCGCCCCGGCCCATGCAGCCGGAGTTGTTGACGTCACGGTCATCACACCTGGTGGGACATCCGCAATGGGAACCGGTGACAAATTCACGTATCAAGCAGCCCCTGTCGTATCCAGAATCTCACCAATGTCCAGCTCACATACTGGCGGCACTACAGTCACCATCACCGGGACTGGCTTTACCGGAGCGACCACCGTTAACTTTGGAGGCACAGCGGCAACCCATATGACGGTTGTCAGCGGTACTTCAATTACCGCGACCGCCCCGGCCCATGCAGCCGGAGTTGTTGACGTCACGGTCATCACACCTGGTGGGACATCCGCAACGGGAACCGGTGACAAATTCACGTATACCTGATAACGCAAAAAATAAGGTCTGTGGGGGATTTACCCCCCTCATTTTTTTTAAATCCGCAGAGTCCCGCGATCATTGAGATGTGCGGTCGATCGGCTTCGAATCATCCTTGGCCTTCCGTCCCTTCGTAAACAAATTATGTGGAGGTACGTTATGCTCGCAATGATCCACGAGCCGTTTCACTTCCTCAAAGGCTTTTTGTTTGTCTTTGAAACCGGTGCAGAGGATGCGGATAGTGTCGATATCGTCTTTGAGGTATACGGCCTCGGGATATTCGATGAAGACGATCTGACCTTCGGGACCGAAGTGCCGCTCTTCGATCTTCCCTATCATATACCGTTCGCGCTGTTCCTGTGTCGGCGCGGCATACGTATCTGCAAACCGAAAAACGCCCATCTTAATCTTCCTGCAATGGTTGATTGTTACTTCCTGCGATGATAACATAGCGGGCTCTCCCATCGTTATTGCTGCACGTTGCTCCTCCCATACGTTCCCCCATTAGAAAGGTGGATACACCACCCGCCATCATACTCCGGGCAGTCGGGTCCTTTGCAGGGGACCAGCGATTTGTCGAAGTTCCCTCGGGTTTTTCATCCGTTTCAGGCCAGTTATTGGGTTTTTAGAAATACCAGTCTTTTTATATGACATAATGTAAAAAACTATAGACAAAAATTTCGATATATTTAACATCTCCAGAAGAAAAGGAAGACATATTGGGGTCTGGTTGATCGTCCTGAATTATAGGGGATGTGAATTTTCCGTAGCCATCAGTTCCTGAAATTCCTGTCCCCGTCCCTGTATGCGGAGGATGCTGTTCTCATCAGACAGGCATCAGGTCTTTGATCAGTCCTCCGGTTGCCTGAGGGGAATGACATGCCCGAACACCGCCATACCAGCAGATATGCCGGATCTTTTCCGGCAGAACTGTTGCGGGCAGTCACTTAACGGGAGGAAAAATGAGTATACTTGTGGATTTGGTACCAGGAAAACGCACGATGAAAAAATCGTTTGGGGGGTATTTTACGTTCGGAACTATGCGCAGTACAGACGGGAGAGCCGTTCCTCAACAGGGAATGCAGGGACCGGTTCCCCGGTTCGGGAGTACCTGCCACGCAACCGCTGCAAAAGACGGGGCCCTCCATCGGAGCCTGTCACATCCTAGGGGAAGTGCCCTGCCGGTTATGGCCGGGATTATTCTTTTATTCCTCCTGCTCGTGCAGGGCGTCTGTGCCGACGGGCAGATATGGTCTCCGACAACGATCATCACGCCCGGGACCTGGACGCTCCAGAACGATATTGTAACGAGTGTCAACCCATGCATCACGATCCAGGCGTCCGATGTTGTGTTCGACGGCATGGGATACCGGATTGATTCGAGCGCGGTCGGGTCGGGCACAGGTATCTTAGTGCAGGGGAGCAACGTCACCGTGAAGAACGTGACCGTGTCTGACTGGTATGATGGGATCTATTACCAGGATGCACCGAATGGTATCATCACAAATACCACAGTCAGCTCCATCAGTCAGAGCGGGATCGTGATCCAGTCGACCAATCTTACCATTACCGGGAACAGGGTGACGGGAAATAGTGGTTATGGATTAAGTTTCTATATTGGTGCCTCCTGGGCATACAACAACAACAGGATCTACAACAATTACTTCAATAACTCCAACAATATCTATCCGTTCGATACCAACAATGTCTGGAACACTACCCTGACACCCGGCACAAACATCGTGGGCGGTTCCCTTATGGGAGGCAACTACTATGCCCAGCCGGACGGCAACGGCTTCTCACAGACCCACGGGGACTCTGACGGCAACGGCATCTGCGACGAGGTATACGGCCCTGATTACCTCCCCCTCCAGGCCAGTCCCGTAAGCTACGACATCACCGTCCCGGGATACATCACTTCGCCCGGGACCTATTATCTCCATAACGATATTCTCACCGGTTCTTCGAATGCCATCCAGATAGTCTCCGGTAATGTTACCTTCGACGGCATGGGGCACCGGATCGACGGTTCCGGATCCGGAGGAGGACAGGACGGGATCTATGTAACGAAGCCCAACGTCACGGTGCAGAATGTAACCGTGACCGACTGGAGCTACGGCATTTATTATAATTCTGCCCCCAACGGCACGATCGACAGGGTCAACGCCAGTTCGAATGGCAATGATGGAATTCACCTTGAGTCCTCCAGTGGGGTCGCTATTAACGGCAGCCAGATGAGTGGAAACAGCGGCAATGGGATTTATCTTGATTATATAAACGGAATGACCCTCGCCAACAGCCGGGTAACGGGAAATTCGGGAACTGGGATTTATTTCTACTACTCCAACAATGGTGACACGATCTATAACAATTACTTCAACAACACCAACAACGCTGGAAACTATTACGGGCCTTCCGGGATGATCTGGAACACGACGCTGACACCCGGCACCAATATCGTAGGCGGTTCCCTGATCGGCGGGAACTATTGGGCGCAGCCGAACGGTCTCGGGTTCTCGCAGACGGACGGGGACTCCAACAATATCGGCATCTGCGATGATGCGTATGGACTCCCCGGGGGTTACGACCAGCTGGCGCTCCATACCCCCCCGGCGAGCTACGATATCACTGGGCCGGGATACATCATCTCGCCCGGGACCTATTACCTGCGGAACGACATTACAACGACAGCGACGGCAATCCAGATCGTTTCCGCAAATGTGATATTCGACGGCATGGGGCACCGGATCGACGGTTCCGGATCCGCGGGCGGATGGAATGGGATCTATGTAACAAAGCCCAACGTCACGGTGCAGAATGTAACCGTGACTGATTGGTCTTCTTCTGGAATCTTGTATGAAAATGCCCCAAACAGTACAACCGAGGGAGTCAATGCCAGTTCGAATGGCCAATATGGCATCTATTATTATTATGGCCCGAACAGCACGATCGACAGGGTCAATGCCAGTTCGAATGGTGGAGATGGCATCTATTATTATTATGCCCCGAACGACATCATCGACAGGGTTGATACCCGTTCGAATGGAGGACAGGGAATTCACTTCGAATCCTCCAGCGGGGTCGCTATTAACGGCAGCCAGGTGAGTGGAAACAGCCAAAATGGGATTTATCTGGGGTCCACCAACGGCATGACCCTCACCAACAGCCGGGTGACGGGAAATTCGGGAACTGGGATTTATTTCTTTAGCAGCTATGGTGACACGATCTATAACAATTACTTCAACAACACCAACAACGCTGGAAACTATTACGGGCCTTCCGGGATGATCTGGAACACGACGCTGACACCCGGCACCAATATTGTAGGCGGTTCCCTGATCGGCGGGAACTACTGGGCCCAGCCGAACGGGATCGGGTTCTCGCAGACGGACGGGGACTCGAACAATATCGGCATCTGTGACGACGTGTATGGACTCCCCGGCGGATCTGACCAGCTGGCGCTCCATATCCAGTCGTTTGCGTACAACATCACCGGGCCGGGATACATCATCTCGCCCGGGACATATTATCTCCGGAACGACATTCTCACCGGTTCTTCAAATGCCATCCAGATCACTTCCGGGAATGTGATATTTGACGGCATGGGGTACCGGGTTGATTCCAGCAATCCCGGCAGTGGAAATGGTATCCTGGTAACCAAACCCAACGTCACCGTGGAGAATGTGACCCTGACCAACTGGTCCTCCGGAATCTATTACCAGAATGCTCCGGACGGTTTCATCATGAATACTACGACCAGCTCGAACTATAATGGGATCGGGATCCAGTCGCCCAATCTTACCATTACCGGAAACAGGCTGACGAATAATATTTATGGAGTAAATATCTATGCTGGCTGGACCGGGACATACAACAACAACCGCATTTTTAACAATTACTTCAACAACTCCAATAATGTCTACGGTTTCGATACCAACAACATCTGGAACACCACCCAGACACCCGGCACTAATATTGTAGGCGGTTCCCTGATAGGCGGGAACTACTGGGCCCAGCCGAACGGGCTCGGGTTCTCGCAAACGAACGGGGACTCCAACAATGACGGCATCTGTGACGATGCCTACGTCCCCGACCAGCTCCCGCTTCATATCAATCCCGCGATGTACAATATCACCGGGCCGGGATACATCGTCTCGCCCGGGACGTATTACCTGCAGAACGACATTACTCCAACAACGACGGCCATCCACATTACCTCCGGGAATGTCATCTTCGACGGCATGGGGCACAAGATTGACGGTTCCGGATCCGGAGGGGGACAGGACGGGATTGATGTTACGAAGTTTAACGTCACCGTGCGGAACGTCACGGTAACAAACTGGGGGGCTCAGGGGATCTATTATAATAATGCACCGAACGGCACGATCGAGGGGGTCAATGTCAGTAATTGCGCGAATGTGGGAATTCTCCTTGCATCAGCATCCAGCGGGGTCGCTGTTAATGGCAGCCGGGTGAGTGGAAGTAGCAACGGAATTTATACTCAGTGGACAGACAGCGTGACCCTTACCAACAACTGGGTAACGGGAAATACGGGGTCTGGGATTTATCTCTACTTCTCCAATGGAAACACGATCTATAACAATTACTTCAACAACAGCAACAACATCGGGGGCTATTACTCAAACCCCGATTACTGGAACACGACGCTGACACCGGGTACGAATATCGTCGGCGGACCATGGCTCGGCGGGAACTACTATGCCCGGCCGGACGGCAACGGCTACTCGCAGACTGACTGGGACTCCAACAATGACGGCATCTGCAACGACTGGTATGGGTCCGGTGTCGGGGGGTACGACCAGCTGCCGCTCCATATGGTGGTAGCACCAGCCCGGTGGGTAATACCCGGCGGAACGGTCTATGTCGGCGAGAGCGGGCTCGACATCACCGGCTGCATGGCCGGGAATACCACGCTCGCATGGTGGCCGGCCGGAGCGGATCCCACGTCCACGTCTCCGGCGACGACGATGGGTATCAGCAGCACGGTCCACAACTTCGTGGTATCACCAGCTGGATTTTCCAACATGACCGGCCCCTGGTACAGCTATGACGGGTCGCCCGGCGGGTCACAGTACCTGGCATTCCGGGTTGTGAATCCGGCAGTTGATATTGCGATACGGGACATCACCACCGGAGGTTTGAACGTCACTAGGAAGACTGCACCGGTCGGCGACGAGCTGGGTTTCGCGATCACCAACAACATAGAGAATATCTCGGCAGAGAGGAACATCACCGGAATCCCGTTCGATATCCTTCTGACCGGCCCGGATGGCCGGAATATCCCGACCCTTGTCAATACGACCGGAACGGTCAGTTCTCTCACCAATATCACGTTGCCAATATCACAATATGATACCGGCGGGTTCTGGAACACGGGGAATACCCTGTACCCGACCGGTACCTATACGGTCCAGGTGGAAGCGGAAACCACCCTGAATGGTATGCGGGGCACCAGCGTGAACCGGACCGTAACCCTTTCCAACACTCCCGCCCTTGTGCTTCCGGCCCCGGTTATAGCATCTGTCCCGACGGCATCCGGGTACCGGAACAGCACGGTTGCATTCACGATTATGGGGAGCAACTTTGAACCGGGCCTTGGTAATACTACCGTGGAATTCCGGAACCAGTCTACCGGGGTTATCCCGACTGCCCTTACGAACGTTACCATAACCCGCATTGACGGGACGCTGGCGATCCCGTTGAATGCAACCACCGGATCGTGGAATATCCGGGTGATAACTGCTGATGGCGGGGAGAATATCAAGTTTAATGCATTCTCCGTCGTGAACCTCTCGAAACCGACCATCGCAGCAGTAACCCCGGCGACCACATGGTACCGGAACACAACGGTCCCGTTCGTGATCACCGGTACGAACTTCGAGCCCGGCCTGACTACCATCTCGTTCAATTACCCGTCGAATGGCACGGCACTCAACAGAACGAACGGGTTCACGGTGAATACCGTCACTGCGACCACCATCAACGGAACAGTCGTCGTGCCGTATGACGCCCCGACCGGCGCATGGAATGTCAGCGTGACGACAGCTGACGGCGGCACTCTCTGGAAATCCTCGGCCTTCACGGTCACCCGGTTCGTGAAACCGACCATCACCGCCGTGACTCCGGCAACAACGTGGTACCGGAACGCAACCGTTTCGTTCGCGATCACCGGTACGAACTTCCAGCCCGGCCAGACTACCGTCTCGTTCAATTACCCGTTGAATGGCACGGCACTCAACAGAACGAACGGGTTCACGGTGAATACCGTCACTGCGACCACCATCAACGGTACGGTCGTCGTGCCGTATGACGCCCCGACCGGCGCATGGAACGTGAGCGTGACAACACTCGACGGCGGCACGATCTGGAAACCCTCGACCTTCACGGTCACCCGGTTCGTGAAACCGACCATCACTGCAGTAACTCCGGCAACTGCATGGTACCTAAACGCAACCGTCCCGTTCGTGATCACTGGTACGAACTTCCAGCCCGGCCAGACTACCGTTTCGTTCAATTACCCGTCGAATGGCACCGCCCTCAACAGAACGAACGGGTTCACGGTGAATACCGTCACTGCGACCACCATCAACGGCACGGTCGTCGTGCCGTATGACGCCCCGACCGGCGGATGGAATGTCAGCGTGACGACACTTGACGGCGGCACGATCTGGAAACCCTCGGCCTTCACGGTAACCCGGTTCGTGAAACCGACCATCACTGCAGTAACCCCGGCAACAACGTGGTACCGGAACGCAACCGTCCCGTTCCTGATCACTGGTACGAACTTCCAGCCCGGCCAGACTACCGTCTCGTTCAATTACCCGTCGAATGGCACCGCCCTCAACAGAACGAACGGGTTCACGGTGAATACCGTCACTGCGACCACCATCAACGGCACAGTCGTCGTCCCCTATAACGCCCCGACCGGCTCCTGGAACGTCAGCGTGACAACACTCGACGGCGGCACGATCTGGAAAGCATCGACATTTACGGTTGGCACGTTCCCTGCTCCCACGATTACGTCAATCACACCGGTCTCAGGATTCCGGAACACTTCGGTTTCATACACAATTACCGGTACCAACTTTGAGCCCGGCCAGACAAGGGTAGTCCTGAGTAACTCCACATCTGGTGAATTGGCATCCACGGTTTATTCTGTCACATCCACCCAGATCACCGGTGCGTTCGGCATCTCCTCTACAACCCCGACCGGTACATGGAGACTCAATGTCAGTACTCTCGATGGGGGTCTTGCCAGTAAACCCTCCGCATTCACCGTCAACACGTTACCGGTACCCTCCATCACCTCCTTTACTCCATCAACTGCTTATCGGGGAACACCGGTCTCCTTTATCGTAAACGGCAATTACTTCCAGCCCGGTGGACTGACTACGGTAAACCTGACTAAAGCCGGCCAAACCGATATTCAGACTACTCTGACATCCGTATTCTCATCACAGATTACCGGGACGGTAACGATCCCGGCAGGTAACACGACCGGATCGTGGAAGGTGAACGTAACTACTGTCGATGGCGGTGTGGGCACAAAACCCAATGCCATTACCGTGCTTTAGGAAAACTCACTTTTTTTTAAAATCAGCCCGTGGATCATTACGAGCATAAAATACCGCAAAAAATTTGTTTACGAAGGGACGGAAGGCCAAGGATGGTTCGAAACCGATCGACCGGAGTACCTGCCTGGTCGCGCATGGACAGCACGGTGAATTGGAGGCTAATAATGCAGATTCGCTATAAATAATTGTTGTGGAGATTCTGGTGCGTGAGGGGGTATTAATTGCGGCACTCCAGAGTTGGGGAACCCCGTTCAAATTTTGTTCCTCAAGGAATCATACGTTCACATCCCGGGAATGCACGTCGTTCAAAAACGTGTGCTGATAAAAACAGAAACCCGTCCTTTTTTTCCCGGTAAAAAAAGTCGTGATTACCTATAATAGAGATAAAATCAAGGTTGTATTAATGCCAGAAAAAAAAGGAATGCCCCTTTTTTATATTGTGTGTGCACTTTTCCTCGTTCTCATTATCCCCCACTCATTCGCTGAACCCGTCACCGACCAGAACAGTTCCCTTGAACTCAAATATGATAGTGATTCTGCTTCGTACAGTTTTTACAGCCTTGGTAATGGGGGTCATGCAGTTTATTTTGACAATCCGGGGAGTATCACAATAACAGGAATAAAAATTTTTGGCAAGATGTATGGAAATAGTCCTGATAACCCGGTCCATGTGAGACTCTGGGATAAAAATTTCAATAATATATATGCCTATGATATTACCTACAAGGATTTCCCTCAGAGTGATGCCAGTTGGATAACTGTTCCGGTTCCCCCATTATTGAGAACCGGTGATTTTTACGCTAGTGTTTTCACTCAATCAGCCCCGCAGGGTAATACTGGCGGCGGAGTTTCTATCGGGTATGACACATCAACAAAATCAGGGCATTCGCACATTCTTTCGGGGGGTAATAATAAAAGGGTGCAGGATGTCAATATCGGACCCAATAAAACTATTCCCCCATCCATGATTGATTGGAAAATACGGATTCTCTATTCTGCTCAGCCACCAGCTGCGCTTACAACTGCTGCCCAAACCACTCAGCAACCGGCTGTCCAGCAACCGGCTGCCCAGCAGCAGGGTATCCCGATATCTCTCTTGATGGTGGTCGTTGTCGTAGTTCTGGCGGTTACTGGTATAAGTGCTGTTGGCTATTACAAATATCGTAAAAAATCCAGAATCTCTGCCCCTCAACCGGCGGTACTTGATTCGCAGATCCCATCCGATGACGGCCATCATGATGTTTTTATCAGCTATGCACATGTCGATAAACCTACAGCAGATGCGGTATGTGCCAGACTTGAATCCCAGAATATCCGATGCTGGATTGCCCCCCGGGATGTACCTCCCGGAAAAAATTTCCCTGAGGCCATTATCGATGGGATTGAAGGAAGCAAAATAATGGTGCTCATCTTCTCATCTCATTCGAACGCATCAGAGCATGTGATTCGTGAAGTGACGAAGGCAATCAGTAAATCACTGCTTATTATCCCCTTCAGAATTGAGGATGTGCAGCCTACAAAATCGATGGATTATCTTATTGGCACACCCCATTGGCTGGATGCGATATCACCCCCCCTAGACCAGCATATCGACAAGCTTATTACCACCATTAAAAATTTTTTATCGGACAGGAAACCTGCGAATTGATGCAGTGTGATGGAGATCATCCATAAAAATAAGGAACGTGGGTTCTGATAGGTTGGCGGTTGATTCGAAAATTTTAACGAGATGAAACATGGGCCATCAACCGCAGACGCATCAGAACCGATATATCATATCTGATTATCGGGGCCGGACAACGTCATCGCCAGCGCAAAACCCGACCGGGATCAGTCGTCGCATCAGCGAAGAGAGCCTGATGGCTCTCGTCTCGTGTTCCTTCGCCACACAGCGAGGATGGATTCGAGAAGATGAAACCTTCGAGTCGTTTTGCGCATAGCGCCATCTGGAACTGATGAAATATCGGGTACGTACGAAAAAGTTATCCGGCCCTTTTGACATGAGAACATATCATCAGACCTGTGAGTGTAGAAGAGGGTCTTTAGACCCTCTTCACGAACGAACATATCATCAGACCTGTGAGTGTAGAAGAGGGTCTTTAGACCCTCTTCACGAACGAACATATCATCAGACCTGTGAGTGGTTTAACGTGTCATCAGACACGTTTAACCAGACGGTGCGTGATCGCCACGAGCGGGTGGCGGGCATAGTCGAGCACCTGCACATCGTCAAGAGACTTCAGGTTCATCGCATGTGCCGTGCGTTCCATACCGAGCTCGATATCCTCCTTGATCCCGATGATATACGCATCGAGCGCCGAGATCCCGAGTCTCTTTGCCGCAATGGCGCGGTGGTGGCCGTCGACAAGAATAATACGGCCCGGGCGTTTCACGACAATGATCGGCTCGGCCAGCCCTTTCTTGATCTCATAGATCCGTCCCTCCAGTTCGTCCTCGTAAATCTTCGACTGGGTGGGCAGCAGGTCCTTGACCGGTACGGTCCCCCGGTCAAGGGTGGGATCCACGTTATAGAGTTTCTTGAGCGTGGTCATGAAGTTGAAGACCTTCTCCGGCGATACGTGCTCGATCTGGGAACGGATGACATCCGAATTGGAGATGATGCCCAGCAGGTTGTTTTTTTCATCGACCACCGGCAGTTTCTGGATACCGCTCCGGAAGATCACCCGGGCGGCATCGTTGATATCCATCTCCGGGTCGGCGACAATGAGGTTGGCGGACATGACCTGTTCGATCGGGGTGTCCTGCTGGACGAACAGCAGGTCGCGGGCCGATATGTACCCGACCACGCTGTTCCCGTCGACAACCGGGAAACCATCGTGGTGGGTCTTCTGGATCTTGTCGATGACGTCCTTTGCGGTACCGTGGAGGTCCACGCTGACGACATCATAGGTCATATAGTCCTTGACCTTTTTTTTCTCCATCGGTACAGCTTTACTGCGTCCTGCACGTTAAAACATCGGTAGAATGTGCATAAAAAAGATGATTTTTTGGTTTTTCCTGACGGTCACTCGATCTCGATGCGGCTTTTTTTCAGAGGTTTTGTCTTTTTCAGTGTCACTTCCAGGACACCGTTTTTGAAGCTTGCTTTTGCACCGTCTTCGCTGACATCCGACGGGAGTGCGACGATCCGGCTCATGGTACCGGACATGCGTTCCCGCAGGTAAAATCCCTCGGATTTCTCCTCTTTCTCCTTGGTGCGCTCGCAGGTGATCTCGAGAGCCCGGGGGTTCAGCAGCTGCAGGGCGACTGCCTCCTTGTCGACGCCCGGGAGATCGGCGACGACAATGATCTCGTCATCGTCTTCCCTGACATCCACCCGGAACTCCCCGCGGAGTGCCGGAAGCATACGGTCGCTCATCCCTCCGGCCGGCAGGAGCCTGCCGCCGGCTGATGCCTGGCGGAATATGCTGTCCAGTTCCGCCCGCATCTCGTCCATCTCATGCCAGATCGAATCAAACGGGTATCGTCTCCATGCCATGATCATCCCTCCTTTCTCGTGTACCCATCCGTTAATGGATTAACCGATAGTTAGTATTTATTTATTATAAATATTTCTACAAACGGTTCTGATAAGATGACGGGACTTTCAAACAAAACAAACGCGCTGATAAATGGCGGGACTTCTAAACAATACCACTGCTACAATCAGGATATTATATTAACGGGAGATTCCTATTCTCATTTGGGGCGAAATCCATTGACCATCTGTATAGCCGCAATAGGACAAGAGAGAGGACAAGAGTGCATAGTTTTTGCAACAGATCATATGGTCACAATTGATATTGGTCTGGGAAGAGAACAAATCCTTGGAAAATTTGAACACGATATTAAAAAATACAAACACATTCCTCCAAATACCGTTGCTATGTTAGCTGGTAAGATGGACATTTTTGGGATTTTAACAGAAATCCCCAGTTACATGGAGGATTATGATAAGATAAAGATCCAAATATTTGAAAATTTCAAAAAATATCGGGACGAAGTTATAAAAAATGAAGTTCTCGACGCATTCAATTTAGATAAAGAATCTTTAAAATTGATAATGGAATCAAACACAACAAATCCTATGAATTCGATAACAGAAGCAATTGTGGATTCGATTAATAAATACTATACGAATACCAGAATTTTGTTAATCGGGTTTGATCAAAAGAATCAAGCAAAGATTACAGAAATTGATGAATATGCAACTATAGATAAAACATCCATCCAGTTTGGTACTATTGGTTCTGGCTACTTACAAGCGACAAACACATTATTTTTTCAAAAGCACACAAAGCAAAATTCACTGAAGGAAACTATATACAATGTTTTTAAGGCAAAATCTAACGCAGAAGTTCATGAAGGTGTTGGGAAAGAGACGGAACTTCTTATCTTGAAAAAAGACGGTTGCTATAAGACTAGCACCAATATGATGAAGATACTTGGGAGAGTATACCAAGACGAATTGAAATATAGTAAAAAAGATAAAAGGCTAAAGACTCTAAATCTAGAGAAGGAGTGTAAGTTATGTTAAAAACAGAAAAAAAACAAGATCGCCTCTCACTAAGAGAGAGAGTGCGTCGTAATATATCAGAAGTAATTGAAAAACAAAGGCGTAATCGGAAAAAAATATCCTGTAATTGATTAATCTTCACTCTCTTTTTCGATTACAATCCTCTTCCCATCAATCTTCATTTTTAAGTTATCATTCGGAGAGAATGGAAATGCACTATCCCTAACAAAGTCGCTGGGTAGATTAATGCTATGTCGTGATTTTACAGCGTATAATTTGACCTTTGCGTGGTTTACCATAAAGATATGTTGGTGTATCAAATACTTAATACTTTTGTATACACCAAAGTGCACACATAAGTATAAATACATACAATGGTATATACTATAGTATACACCAAATGAGAGTGAACAATAATGCAACAATTAACCAACCCAAGAGAATTAAGAGGTCTGGCAATCCTCAGCCAACCAAACACGATCATTCAGACCGGGAAGAACGAATGGGATGTTCGATCACAATCAAAGAATGCGTACTATCAAGTAACCCGAACTTTTGTAAAGGGTCGCGACCCCCAACACCTGCACGATTGGAAATGCACATGCCCGGACTTCGCAACCAGAAATATGCCCTGCAAGCATATCCACGCGGTACAGTTCTCCTTGAAACTCTCCGGTGACATACAGGAACACAGCACACCCGCAACAATCGCAGAAACCGAAATAAAAGTTCTCTGTCCATCCTGCAAGAGTGGCAACGTTGTAAAACGCGGTATCCGTAAGACGCAATTTGGAGAGGTTCAGCGGTACGGGTGCACAGACTGTGATCACCGGTTTGTTGTAGATAAGGGATTCTGCCGTATGAAGTTCAACCCAAAAGTAATCACTCTCACCCTTGACCTTTACTTCAAAGGAGTATCGCAGCGCAAGATTGCCGATCACTTGAAACAATTTGAGAACGTCGAAGTTACACAGCCCACAATCCTGAGCTGGATCAAGAAGTATCTCCGGCTTCTTGGCAAGTATTCAGAGAAATACAAAGTCGAAGTTGGTAATATCTGGCATTCTGACGAAACGACAGTGTTCATCAAGAAAGAAGGCGAGAAGAAATATTATCAATGGATATGGAACGTAATGGACGCGAAGACGCGCTACCTTCTCGCTTGTCAGGTTACCGAAAACCGGTTTGTGAACGACGCACGCAATCCATTACAGAAGGCAAAGAGCGTTACTAACGTAAGACCCGACGCGATTGTCACTGATGGATTACAAGCATACAAAGAAGCGGTGAAAGCAGAATTCTACGACAATGAGGCATTTATCCAGAATCCCCACATCAGGCTCAAAGACTTTGAGACAAAGCCTAACAACAACATCCTAGAACGATTAAACGGAACTTTCAGGGAGAGGACAAAGGTTATCCGGAGTTTCGATAGCAGCGCGGGTGCCGGAGAGTTCGCAGCGGGAATGCAGACATATTACAACTACATCAGGCCCCACATGGGAATCAACGGAATGACACCAGCACAGATGGCGAATATCCCGATCAATCTGATGGGGAACAGATGGGAAACGATGATCGGATTAGCAGCAACAAAATAATTATTTTCGGTTATGCCAAATTTCCCACAATTTTTCGTGTTCTTCATTAGAACAAGGGTATAACCCCGACATTTTTTTCAAGGCATGTTTTCTAAATTTTCGGAGTTTACCCGTTGGATTCTTTACAAGAAACGAATCCCCGCCTTGGCCACCCATCGATTCCCAATCCCCCCATGTTGTTTTATATCTCCAGACACCCTTTGTGTGAGATCCAATTCTGGGAGTGCCCTCAAAATAGCGATTGAATAAGCATAATCGTATGTAAGTTATCCAGTTTTTCCATGACATTGTATGTTTTTGAATTATTACCCCCTCAATAAAAAAGACATTGGTTAAGTCCCGCCATTTATCATGCGCTCCCAAAAGTCCCGAAGTCCCGTAGAGTTATCAGAACCCTACAAACCCCGGTTGAATCGGAATAATTTATACCGAGTGGTTACGATGTAGTAAGGAGGATCGTTACGTATGGGATCTAAAAAACAGAAGGAAGCATCCCAGAAGAAATGGATGAAAGTCATTTTCGTCATTGTCGCGCTGGTGTTTGTATTCGCCATGGTAGGCTCCTACCTTACGAACTTGGTTACTGCGATTGCCCCGATCAAAGCCGGAGACCAGGTGGTAATCGATTATACCATCTACGATGCAGCAGGCACTCCCATCATGACCACCAGCCAGCAGCTGTACAATCAGGTGACCGGAAACGGGCAGGGGATTCTGTATGCAAAACAGATCACCCTGACAGCAAACCAGAGCTGGAAACAGGCCATCTACCCGGTGCAGGTATATGTCGGTGGTTCCAGCAATGGAAGTGTGGAAGGGTTCGCCCTCTACAATCCGGAATACAACGCGATCAGCAGCAGCATTGTCGGCATGAGGAACAACGACAAGAAAACGGTTACCCTCACGTCCAATAATACCCTGAGTGCCTTGTTCACACCGGAAGACCTCCTGAAAGAGAATATCAACATGAGTACCCTTGAAGTCGGGGAATCACTTGCGATGGGAGTATCAGAACCCTCCAATGCCACAGCATCCAACACATCGGCGGTCACGTATATCCGGCTCGGGGAAATTACCCGGAAATCCCCTGCTGGTGTCGTGGTTGATTTCGGTTATCCCTATGCCGATATCACGGTCGCTTCCGTTACCAAGCAGTGATCAACGACCCATACTCTTTTTATCGCCGGGGCCGATTCCTGTTCATGGCTCTTCGTGTACTCTGCTTTTTCCAGCCGGGATGTATGGGCTGCATGGAACAGGCGCCGATCAATGCCGAAGTGGCAAAGAAGCTCGGTGTTACCATCGAGGAGATCGACGCGGTACAAAACCCGAAGTATATCGGTGAATACCATCTGAAAGCGACACCCACCATTCTTGCACTGGTGGACGGGGTGGAAAAGGAGCGGTTTGAAGGCGTTGTCCATGTCGAACAGCTGGAATCCGCCCTCGAAAAATACCTATGATCGGACGCCGTAGATCCGCTTGATGCGGTGGGCAACGGTCTTCCATCCCTCTTTCCGCATGAGCGGGCCGTCCCGGAGCTTGAGGTGCGAGATCCGGAACCTCTTCCCGGAGGCCACATACATGTCGTTGACAACAAACGGCTGCTCGCCGTCGCACTCCATGTAGACCGGGATCGTCTTCCTGCCATCGTGGATGGAGACCTTGACCACGACGTTCTCGATCGCACGTGTCCAGAGGGTCGTGATGTCGGTCGCCTTCGCCCGGTTTACCCGTTTCTCTCCTCCGCACTCGATAGAGGTCACTTCGACACCAAAGGCATCATCACCGCATTCGGCAACGAGGTGGTCGTCCACGCTGCACTCGTCCTCTTCCGCAAGCTCGATCCCGCAGACCTTCGATGTTCCTTCGCGGGATACGATTGCTTTGATCATGAGGGCCTGCGGTTCGCGTTCTTTGGGGACCCGCTGGTGATGGCCGCAGGTGGTGCACCGGATGAGCAGGTCGCGGGACTCGGCGACGACCTCGTGCTCGGTCTCGTCTTTGCATTCGGGGCAGTTGGCGGTGATAAACATTGAATATCTATGGCAACCCTCACATGATAAAGCATGAAGGCGCAGGAGTTCGTACGGTGCCGGGGACACCCGCTGGTCCTCGGCACGCATCCGACCACGTTTGAGGTGACCCGCGAGGACCACCTCACGGCGAATGGTAACTGTATTATCGGGATCGCCGCGGACAAGGGCTGTGCCGGGCTGTCGGAAGATTTTAAACGGGTGCTTGCTCATAACGATGCGATCCTCGTGACACGGCTGGAATGCGGCGGGGTTGTTGCGGATATCACGTCCCGTGGCTCTGCACGGATGACTCTCGATCACCCCGCTGACATGGTCTGGCGCCGGAGTACATTTGTCTGCGGGAGGACGATCGGCATTCACTCCGACCTCGTGGCAGCGACGCTCCCGGAAGAGCTGATCCGGAATCTTGCTTTGGGAAAAGAGATGCTCGTGACCCTGACGGCTACTTGTCCCGGCTGAGCGTCGTGATCTTCACTTCCGCCTCGGCAAGCATGCCCTCGCACTGCTTGACGAGGGCCGCTCCCTGCTCGTAGAGTTTCATGCTCTCGTCGAGGCTGGTATTCCCGTCTTCGATTTTTTCGATGATCTTCTTCAGCTGTTCGATCTTCACTTCAAACGTTTCCGTCATGGTCCACACGCTCCACGTTCACGAGACTGTTCCCGTCATAAAACCGTATCTTCATGCGATCGCCCGGTGCAATGCTCTTGACGCCCCGCACGACCGTGCCGTCTTTTTCTGCAACACAGTACCCCCGGGCCAGCACCGCACGGGGGCTCCTGCCAACGAGAGCCGTCCTCATCTCCGCGAGAAGGAGGCGCTCGCGGTCGAGCCGGGTGGAGAACCCCCGATCGAGCCGGTCAGCGAGATCGGCGAGATCGGTTTTGCGCTCATCCAGTTTCCGGAGAAACCGCTGCGGGCGGAGCCGGTCCCGGAGGCCGGTACACTCTTCCTTTGCCCACGCAACCCTTCCCAGCAGGGCGGAGCCCATCTGGAGCAGGAGTTCCTGCAGCTGCATGCGCAGGATGTTCCGGTCCGGAACGACAAGCTCGGCAGCAGCGGAGGGTGTTGGCGCACGGACATCCGCGGCGAGGTCGGCCAGCGTAACATCCACCTCGTGGCCGATCGCACTCACGACCGGTACCGGGCAGGCCGCGATCGCCTTCACCACATCCGGGTGGTTGAAGGGGAAGAGGTCTTCGAAACTTCCCCCTCCCCGTGCCACGATCACGACATCCACGAGCCCCGCGAGGCGCCGTATCGCCGCAGCTATCTCGCGGTGGGCGTCCTCGCCCTGCACGGCCGTGGGCGAGATGATGATCTCGACCGGGTACCGCCGCCCGATCACATTCCGGATATCGTGGATCACCGCGCCGGTCTCGGACGTGACAACCCCGACCCGGCCGGGAAACAGAGGGAGCGGGCGTTTCCGCTCTGTTGCAAACAGCCCCTGTGCCGCAAGTTCCTTCTTCCACTGCTCCACGAGCAGGTATTTCTCCCCGAGGCCGGCCTTCTCCATAGCCCGGACCTGCAGCTGGTAGGCGCCGTGGGGGGCATACACGACTACCGAACCGGAGACCACGACTTCCATCCCCTCTTCCGGCGTGAACGCAAGCCGGTCCGCATCCGACCGCCACATCACGCACTTGATCACTGCTGCGGTTGAGCCGCCGCCCTTCTCCGAGAGCGAGAAGTACCGGTGTCCTCTCCCGTGGTGCTTGTAGTTGGTGACCTCACCCCGCACCCGGATATCCTGCAGCCGGGGGTCGTCGAGGAGCCCGGTGATGATTGCCGAGAGCTCGGATACCCGCAGTGGCGCACTTTTTCCCGCAGGTGGTTCGTCCGGGGTGTTGAACCAGTCCATCAACAATTATTAGGCTAAAACCGCATATCAAATAGTACTACCATGGTGTCGTTTTCCGTCGCGAGCATGTTCTTCCACGAGTACACTGTTCCGGAGATCTTCTCGTTTGTCTCCCGGTCCGGCCTCAATGGGATCGAGTTCTGGCTGGAGACCCCGCATTTCTGGCTCCGGGACATGCCCGTGGACGAGGTGGTTGCATGCCGGAAGCAGCACCCGGAACTGTCGACCTTTACCGTGCATGCCCCCATCCTCGACCTCAACCCGTGCTCCATCAACCCGGATGTGGCGGAGGTCTCCGTGGAGTATACCGTGCGGTCGCTTGGGATCGCCGGGCAGATGGGTGCGGGAGTCCTGACGGTCCACCCCGGCCGGAGGACGGCAAAGCGTCCCCCGGGCGATGCGGATTTCGCCCGGTTCGACCATTACATCAGCGTCCTCCGTGAGGCGGCGATGCGGGACTCGATCCGGGTCTGCATGGAGAACATGGAGCCGAAGGTCAACTCGCTGCTCTGCACACCCGAGCGGATGCGGGAACTCCTCGATGACGAACCGTGGCTCTTCTTCACGCTCGATGTGGCCCACGCCCTCTCAAAGTCGGAAGACGAGCCGCAGCGGTACATCGAGCTCTGCCATGACCGACTCGTGAACGTGCATATCAGCCGGGCCGAGGGAAAGACCCTGCACCTGCCGCTCGCGAAAAGCCCGGTCATGGCACGGGTCATGCGTTCCTTAGGGGACCACGGTTTTGCCGGCAGCCTCACGCTCGAGATCGAGGACCTGAACTTCGGCCGGCCCTACTCGTCCGGTGAGAAGATCGCCCTCCTCACGCAGGACTGCGCCTTCATGCACGACTGCATGGACTAGGCGCTGGTTTTATTAAATTCGCTCCCGAATATGATTGTGAAATCCCCCGCTTTCCCGCGGTAAAGATATGCGTGCACCCGCACGTTGTGAAACCCGATGATCCAGGATGCCCTAGAAATTCTTCTCTTCATCATCTGTATCCTTCTCTCCGCGTTTTTTTCCAGTTCTGAAGTCGCCCTTATCGGTATCACCCGTGCGAAGGTGCGGACGCTCGTCAACGAGGGGAAGCCGGGGTCGAAGGCGGTTGCAGCCTTAAAGGAGTCGCCCGAACACCTGCTGATCACCATCCTGATCGGCAATACGGTCGTCAACATCACGGCCGCATCGCTCGCAACAGCAATCGCGATTCAGGCGTTTGGTGATATCGGGGTTGGCATCGCTACCGGCTTTGTGGTGATTGTCCTCCTTATCTTTGGCGAGATCGGCCCCAAGATCTACGCGGCCCGGGCATCCGATTCGTTCCCGCTCACGATTGCCCCCATCGTCCTCTTCCTCTCCCGCATATTCTCCCCGGTCGTCTGGCTCGTGGAGCGGGTGAGCCCGAGCTTTGGGATCGGCAAGGAAGTCTCGGAACCGGCGGTCACGGAAGAGGAGATCAAGGAGTGGATCGATGTCGGCAAGGAAGAGGGCACGATCGAGCAGGGCGAGCAGGACATGCTCTACTCGGTGCTCGAGTTCGGCGACACCACGGTACGCGAGATCATGACCCCACGGGTCGACGTGATCCTGATGGAGGACACCGTGACGTTCGAGGAGGCGATCCGGATCTTCAACGAGACGGGTTTCTCGCGGATCCCGGTCTACCACGACCGCATCGACAACATCACCGGTATCCTGAATGTCAAGGATGTCTTCTCTGCCATGGTCTCCCACCGGAAGAGCTCCACGATCAAGGAGATCATGTTCGATCCCATGTTCGTGCCGGAGACCAAGAAGATCGACGACCTGTTGAAGGAGCTCCAGGTCCACCGGGTGCTGATGGCGATCGTGATCGACGAGTACAGCAGTTTCGTCGGGATTGTGACCGTTGAGGACATCCTCGAGGAGCTCGTAGGCGATATCATGGACGAGTACGACAAGGAGGAGCCGGAGGTGCAGGAACTCTCGCCGGGCGTCTTTGTCGTGGACGCCCAGATGTGGGTCGAGGATATCAACGAGCGGATGGACCTCGGGCTGCCGGTGGATGAATCCTACGAGACCGTAGGGGGCCTCGTCATCGACCGGCTCGGCCACCTGCCCCAACACCCCGGGGAGAAGGTGGAGATCGATTCAGGGCGGGTGACCCTTGTCGTCATGCAGATGCACGGACGGCGTATCGTGAAGGTGAAGATCATTACCCGTGCTGCGAACGGGAGCGGCAGCAGCCAGACGTGAAGTGCAGGAGATTGAGTGCATGAAAAAACGTATTGCAGTCCTCGCATCCGGCCGGGGCTCGAATTTCCAGGCCGTGATCGATGCCATCGCCGCGGGGAAGGTGCCGGCACGCTGCGTTGCGCTCATCACAGACAACCCGAAGGCCTACGCGATCGAGCGGGCAGAGAAGGCACACATCCCGGTCCGGATGGTCGATTTTGCTGCGTTTCCCACACGGGAGGCATATGAGCGGGCCCTGCTCGTCGCAATGCAGGAGGCCAGGGCGGACCTCTATGTCCTTGCCGGCTACATGCGCATCCTCGGGTCGGAGGTCGTCCGGGCCTTCCCGGGGAGGATGATGAACATCCACCCGGCTCTCCTCCCCAGTTTTACCGGCCTGCACGCCCAGCGACAGGCAGTGCTCCACGGCGTGAAGGTCTCGGGGTGCACAGTGCATTTCGTGGACGAGAGCCTGGACGGCGGTCCCATCATCCTCCAGACGTGCGTCCCGGTCCAGGACGACGATGACGAGGAGAGCCTTGCCGACCGCATCCTCGAACGGGAACACGAGTGCTTCCCCGAGGCGATCCGGCTCTTCTGCGAGGACCGGCTGGAGATCGTGGGACGGAAGGTGCGGGTGCGGAAGTAGGCCCTCTTTTCTTCATTCTTACCAGCAGTTCTCCGATAGTACGGGATTTTTACGATCCTGAAGATTATTAGGCAGGACGCTGATAGTATACCACAACCGGGAGCCGGTACAGGGAACATGAAAGAGAAATCCAGGAACCCGGCGACAAAAAAGATCGCCCGGGAGCGTATCAGTATATTGTTCGAACAGGCCCGGCAGGCATTCCCGGCACACCCGGAACGGAGCAACCGTTACGTGGAACTTGCCCGGAAGATCGCGATGCGCCAGCGGGTCCGGATCGACCGGGAATTCCGCCGCCAGTACTGCCACCACTGTTACGCGTTCCTTGTACCGGGCAGCAACATGCGGGTGCGGGTGCACCGTGGCAATGTCGTGGTCACCTGCCTCTCCTGCAACAAGAAGACGCGATACCGCGTGGTGAGACCAGATGCCGGAACCGAACAATAACTCAATGCAGGACCTCAAGCCGACCGTCTGGATCGGGAAACAGGGATGCACGAAGACGATGATCGATGAGATCGTATCCCAGCTCAGGAAGCGCACGCTGATCAAGGTCAAGTGGCTCCAGAACACGGAGGTCGACCCGGAGGCGATCGCTGCACAGACAAAGGCCCGGCTCGTCGAAGTGCGGGGCAGGACGATGGTGCTCGCGGATAAGGGCCGGGCGCCGGGAACCCCGGGAACTACGGCAAAGGCCCCCGCGAAAGTCACGGCAAAGGCAGCGGCCCGGGCTTCTGTCAAATCCCGGGAAAAAGTGCCGGAGAAGGCTCCAGCGAAGGACGCTGGAAAGGACGTTGCAAAGGATACGAAGCCTGCAAAACCGCGGCAGATCGGCATGATGAAACGGGCGGAGAAGTGAGTGCGATCAAGGCCGGTATCCTGACTGGTATCTTGGTCTGATGGGGGCTGATACTCGAAAATAATCCTGCGGATTATTTTCTCGAACCCGCATTGTCCCTGTGGACAATGCAGATTCCCCCCAAACCCCACCTTGTGATAACGGCTCGTGGGGATTGACAAGCATACGAAATCATCTTCGATGATTTCTCCAATCATTCGGGACATTGTCCCTCTTGACATCCCCTCTCGCTGCGGATGGGAGTACGGGTGATAATCCTCGAGGCGTTTCCCTGCTGGTCAGATTCATGATGACTCAGGTAATTCGCCCCGCCGTGCCCCGAAGGGGCCCTGAGGCGGGGAGCCCTCTTAATGGAAATAATGATATCGAAGGAATCTTCAACGCAGAGGCTTTCACTGCAATTAAATATCTGTTATCGGAACAGCTGGACACCCATCACCTTCTTTTCCCCATCCGTCGGGGCCTATGTCCTTGGAAATATATAAGAACCATCCTCACAAATAATATAAGACTGTTATTTCATTATTCAACAGTGAGGTAGTAGATGACAACAGTATACGATGTCCCCGCTGACCACATCATCCGGAGGGTTGCCGAGGAGCTCAAGAAGAAGAAGGAGATCACTCCTCCCGCCTGGGCAGCCTTCGCAAAGACCGGCGTGCACAAAGAGATGCCGCCGGAAGACCCCGACTGGTGGTTCATACGGGTAGCAGCAGTGTTGAGACGCGTCTATATCGACGGCCCTCTGGGCGTCGAGAGGATGCGAAGCTTTTACGGCGGTAACAAGAACCGCGGCTCGAAGCCCAACGCGTTCCGCAAGGGCAGCGGGTCGATCCTGCGCAAGGCTGTCCAGCAGCTGGAGGCAGCAGGTCTCCTTGTCCACGACAAGACCGGCCGGAAAGTCTCTCCTGCAGGTATGGCCTTCCTCGATGCATTTGCACAGGATGTGAAGAAGAACCCGCCCGCACCCGTCCCGAAGCGCGCCAAGCCGGTTGTCGAAGAGCCCAAGAAGGCTGACGGCAAGAGCAAGAAGAAGGGCGGCGACAAGGCAGCAGCCGAAGGCGCCGAGGGTGCCAAGGGCGAGAAGAAGCCGGCAGCCAAGAAAGAGAAGGCTGAAGGCAAGAAAGCAGAAAAAACTGAAGCCCCCAAGTAGAGGTAGCAGTATGGGAGACGACGAGCTTAACGAAATCCGCAGACGCAGGATGGCGCAGCTGCAGCAGCAGGCTGGCGATCAACAGGGTATGCAGGAAGAGCTCGAACGCCAGCAGCGTCAGAAGTCTCAGATCCAGATGATACTCATGCAGATTCTCGAGCCGGATGCACGGGAACGCCTGAATACCATCAAGCTGACCAAGCCGGATTTCGCCGGTTCGGTCGAGCAGCAGCTCATCCAGCTCGCACAGAGCGGACGGCTGCAGAAGAAGATTACCGATGCACAGTTCAAGGAGCTGCTCAGGCAGCTCGCGCCTGCCAAGCGGGATTACTCCATAACAAGGAAATAATGAAAGCCGGAGTGCTGTACAGCGGCGGTAAGGACAGTTCCCTTGCAGCAATCATGCTGGGTACGTATTACCAGGTCGAACTCAACACGTTTGTGTTCGACCCGGACCGCCTGATCCCCTCGGTTGAGGCTGCGGCAAAAGCACTGGGATTTCCCATAAAGAAACGAGTATTTCAGAAAGGATTGTTGAACGAAATGGTCGACCTGGTCATGGAGAAGGGGTATCCGAACGATGCCATCAACCGCGTGCACCAGTCGGCCGTGGAATCGCTCGCGGGAGAGTATAACGTGGTCGGGGACGGCACACGGTTTAATGACCGGGTCCCGATGCTCTCGCGTGCGGCGGTCCAGAGCCTGGGTAACCGGACAGGGTGCTCGTACGTGCGGCCCCTGCTTGGCTATGTCAGGCCCGAAGTCGACCGGCTGGTGGACCGTTTTCTCATCGTGGAATACGGGGAAACGGGGACGATCCAGAACGGCGATTACGAGACAGAGATCCGGGAGGCGTGCCGGGCCCGCGGGCTCGACTGCGCTTCCCTGTTCCCGCAGCACCACGACCAGTCGCTCGTGGTGGGCAGGAAAGATAAATAACAAGGTGAACAGAGATGAGCAAACTAAGCAAAGGCAGGAAAATCCGGCTTGCGAAGGCATGCGACCAGAACCGGCGCGTGCCCCAGTGGGTAATGGTCAGGACCAAGCGCTCGGTGGTTGCGCACCCGAAACGGCGCAACTGGCGTAAGAGCACGCTGAAGGTGTAGACAATGGCAGAGAAGATGGAAGAGCACGTCTATGTGATCCCTCTCAGGGATGCACGCCGCATGCCCCGCTGGAAGAGATCCAACGGTGCGATCAAGGATATCAGGAAGTACCTGGCCAAGCACATGAAGAGCGAGGATGTCAAGATCGACCAGGGCATCAACGAGAAGGTATGGGCACGGGGCAGTTCCAAGCCGCCATCAAAGATCCGGGTCCGTGCCATGAAGATGGAGGACGGGCAGGTCCAGGCAGAACTTGCACCGGAATCGTAAGATGGAACGGACGATCACGTTAAACGGCGATCCGAACATCGGGGTCTTTGCCCGGGTGTTCGGCGATATCGCCATTGTTCCCCCGGAAGCACCGGAGGATTTCAAGGCAGCTGTGAAGGCGGCCCTTGACGTTACGCTTGTCGAGACCACGATCCAGGGGAGCGCCATCATCGGCTCGCTCGTTGCCGGCAACAGCCGGGGGATCGTTGTCTCGGGGCTTGCCACGGAAGAGGAAGTCGGCATGCTGGAGAAGTACCGCAAGGTGATGCTCTTGAACGAGTCGATGAATGCCGCGGGCAACGTGATCATGGCAAACGATAGCTTTGCCGCAGTCCACCCGGACATGCCGGTCGACGTGATGCACGCGATCGGCGAGTTCCTTGGCGTCGAGGTCATTTCCCTCGTGCTGGGCGGTGTCAAGACCGTCGGCATGGCAGGTGTGGCGACGAACAAGGGCGTGATCCTGCACCCGCGGGCGACCGATCAGCAGATCGCACGGGTCGAAGCGGTTGCAAAGGTCCCGGTCGGGACGGGCTCGATCAACATGGGCAGCGGCCTCGTGGGTACCGGCCTCCTCGTGAACGAGAAGGGGTACCTTGCGGGCAATGCCACGAGCGGGTTTGAACTGGGCAGGATTGAGGACGTATTTGGTTTTCTGGAGTGAATGAATTATGGCAGATCAGAAGTTTGAAGTGAAAGGCACATTCAGGATGGGCGAGGACTGGATGCCCTACACGAAGATCGTCGAGGCACCCAACGAGAAGCAGGCGCAGGAGCGCACCTTCACCGTCATCGGCAGCAAGCACAACCTGAAGCGGCGCTACATCAAGATCGATGGCATCAAGGCTGTGAAGGCTGAGTAAAACTTTCTTTATTTCTTTCCTGTTTTTGCAGGATTTTTGAAAACCTCGGAGGATATCCTTGGGGAGTCTATTCAGCATTCGTTGAGAGAGTGATATCTTCCCATTATGAGGGACGCCGCCGCAGTCCAAGATTTTCTGAAGAAAATCTTCTCCACAGCCTTCGGCCGCCCCCGGCGGGGCGCCCCCACGGCGGATCTGTGACTAATACGGCAATAAAAAACTTCCTGCACCGCCGTGACTCGAAGTTCTCACGACCTTCTCGAATTCATGGTCGAAGAGGTTTGTCAGAACCTCGATGAGGAGAAGCGAGGCATCGGCCGACCTTCGACATTCTGATGAACCACTCAATCCCCGGAGAGGCCCTGATGCGGGGGAGCTTCACAAACTATCACCTTCTCTCTCGTTTTTAATGAGTCAACTGTTGGTTCTATCAAATTTTTTATCTCCTCCCGTACCGGATATATCCTCATGAAGGAAGAGATCCGCTGGAAATTATTTGCCGGTAGTGCACTGGTAACCCTGACCCTTCTCCTGATGCTTGCCCATTTCCTGATCTTCCAGGACTCACACTACCTGTTCACTTACCTCCTCGCTGACCTTGCCTTTATCCCGGTCGAAGTCCTCTGTGTGACGTTCATCATCGATGCGATGCTCTCGTCCCGGGAGCGGCGGCAGCGGCTGGAGAAGCTGAACATGGTGATCGGGATCTTCTTCTCCCGGATCGGGACACCCCTCCTCGCCCGGCTCGCGAAGGCCGACCCGCACGACCTGCCCCTGCAGGCACAGATCACGGCAGGCCTTGTCTGGGACAAGGCACGGTTCCGGGAAGCACACGGGAGCCTCACCGGCTGGAACGGGACCATCGATCCCGCCCGCATCGACCGCGAAGCGCTGCGGGTCTTCTTCCGGGAGAACGAGGACTTCCTCCTCCGCATTGTGGAGAACCCGATGGTCTACGAGCACGAAACCTTCACGGACCTGATCCTCGCGGTCACGCACCTCGTGGCGGAGCTGAAGGCCCGGGGCGATCTCTCGCAGCTTCCCCTTTCTGACATCGCCCATCTCACTGGTGATATGGAACGAGTCTATTCGCGGCTCGTGCCCGAGTGGCTGAAATACATGGAATATTTGCAGCGCTCGTATCCCTACCTCTTCAGTCTCGCGATGCGGATGAACCCGTTCGATGAAGGGGCACGGGTGGTGGTGGAGTAGGGACCCCCCATTCAGAAGGGGTACCCCCCTCTTATCAGGGAGGGTCAACCCGCCCAAAAATCCACCTGGGAGGGGGAATCTCCCGCAGACTCCCCCGATGGGCCGGGGCCGATCCTGCCACGGTTCTGTATTGCAGGCATTCACCGGCATATTTATAGGATGAACGGCAATTTTGTGGTGGTTGAACTATGAGAAATACTGCCGATCTTGTGAAGGAGATGCTGGACGAGGCGAAGGGGGCATGGCTGGTCGCGATAGCGGTCGGCTTCTATGATGATACGAAGTTTGTCTTCAGTTCCTCAAAGCAACCCATCGCCGAGCTGAATGGTTTCGTGAAGACCGGCGGGTTCCCGGTAGGGCTGCTCCGGTTTGAGAAGGAGAAGGGTTCGGTCCAGGGGTCTTACCGCCCGTTCCAGGAATACGAGAAAGAAGAGTGGGCAGCAACTTACCTCGCGGGGCTCCTCGAAAAAACCGGGAATATTGTTGCAATGAGCGAGGAGCAGCAGCCCGTTTATCGTACCGCGACCTGAACCCCTATTTTTCGGTAAAGAAACGGGCTCTGGAAAAAACCTTCGTTTGCATTGATTTTTTAAAAACACATGATGACGGAGGGGACAGTGCCCCGCCACCAGACCTGCCCCTTTAATGAGGGGGGTTGATACAACTATATCTTATGTTACGATGAATGCTGCCGCAGTCGAAGATTGATATCTTCTCCACAGCCTTCGGCTGTCTCCAGCGGGGCGGAGTCAAAGGTTTGCAGCCTTTTCATCGTCGTGGTTCTGATGAACCACTCAGAAGTCGAAGAATTCTGATGCATTCATCTCCCATCAGTCATCGCTGTGTGACACAGGAACCCGAGAAGAGAGCCATCAGGCTCTCTTCGCTGTTGCGATCACCGATTCCCCGCGGCGGACCGGTGACCGGAAGCACGATTAACAACACCTGCCCTGCCGTGCCGCGAAGACTTACACAGGATTGCGTAACCATGACCGTTGCAGTGCATGTAGAGAACCTGACCCGGCGATTCAACGATCTCGTCGCCGTAGACCACATATCCTTTGAGATCGGGCAGGGCGAGATCTTCGGCCTCCTGGGGCCGAACGGCGCCGGCAAGACGACCACCCTCTCCATGCTCGCGACCATGCTCAAGCCGACCGAAGGTACCGCCACCGTCAATGGTATCGATGTTGAACGTGACGAGGATGGCGTCAGGAGGTCCATCGGCATCGTCTTCCAGGACCAGAGCCTCGACGAAGAACTCACGGCCTGGGAGAACATGGACTTCCATGGCCGGCTCTACCGCATCCCAACGGAAGTACGGAATGAGCGGATCGACGAGCTCCTGAAACTGGTCGAGCTCTCTGACCGGAAAGACGACATCGTCAAGACCTTCTCCGGCGGGATGCGCCGGCGCCTCGAGATCGCACGGGGGTTGCTCCACCACCCCTTGGTCCTCTTCCTTGACGAACCCACACTCGGCCTCGACCCCCAGACCCGCAATCATCTCTGGCAGTATATTGCGACCCTGAGCCGGGAGAAGGGGATCACGATCATCCTCACCACGCATTACATGGAGGAGGCCGACCGGCTCTGCAACCGGGTCGCCATCATCGACCATGGGAAGATCATCGCGCTCGATACCCCCCGGAACCTCAAGGACGGGATCGGCGGCGATGTAGTCACGATTGTTTCGGCGGATACCGCTGCGATCGCCCGGACCCTTCAGGAGCCCTGGATCAACCGCATGGACACGAACGACGGTGAAGTGGTCATCAGCCTCCGGAACGCGGAGCAGCACATCAGTGAGATTGTCACGACTCTTGCCAGCCGGCAGATCCCGATCAGCTCGATCTCGATCCACAAGCCGACACTGGAGGATGTTTTCCTCTCCTTCACGGGAAAAACCATCCGGGAGCAGGAAGCGGGCAATACGGAGATCATGAGGCAGCATATGAAGATGATGCGGAGGCACTAGAACATGGATATTATCTACACCATCTGGCTCCGCAGCATGAAACGGTATATCCGGTCGAGAAGCAGGATCATCGGGAGCATCGCCATGCCGCTCTTCTTCCTCCTCTTCCTGGGGTTCGGCCTCAACTCGGTGGTCAGCATTCCGGGGTTCGGCCAGAACTACACCCAGTTCCTTATTCCGGGCATGGTTGCGATGAGCGTCCTCTTCACATCGGTATTCTCGGGGATCCAGATCATCTGGGACAAGCAGTTCGGGTTCCTGAAAGAGACCCTCGTCGCCCCGGTCACCCGGCTTGAGATCATGCTCGGCCAGACCGCCGGCGGGGCGACGACCGCGGTTGTGCAGGGCGTCATAATCCTCGTCCTGTCGCTCCTGATCGGCCTCTCGGTCAAAACGATCGCCGGGTTTCTCGTCGCGATCGGGTTCATGATCCTTATCGGGATCGGGTTCACCGCGTTCGGCATCGCGATCGCATCGACCATGGAGGACATGAACGGCTTCCAGCTGATCATGAACTTCGTCATCTTCCCGATCTTCGGGCTCTCGGGGGCACTCTTTCCCATCAGCTCGCTGCCCGGGTGGCTTTCGCCCATCACGATGCTCGATCCTCTCACGTACGGGGTTGAAGGGATCCGCTACGGCCTGACCGGCGTCTCGCAGATCAACCCCGTCATCAGCTTCGCGGTCATCGGCGGTTTTTCGGTGGCAATGGCGGTGCTCGGGGCGTACCTGTTCAGGAAGATCGCCATCTGAAATGAGATGAAGTCCCGGTTTTCCACCACCTTTTTCCGGGTCCAACGCTTCCGGGACCGGCAGGAATCACCTGCTGCCCGGATCACGCACCGCCTTCCCACCCTGCCATCACCTCCCGGAAAATGGGTGCTGGATGAGCCGGTGATCCCCCTTCGGATCCCCCCTCCCGGTATGTAAATAACACCGACTGCAATAAAGTTTGGAGATTCGGGTTGTTGCATCAACCCTTTGGTGACGAAACTATCCAGAAAAAGAAAAGAAGAAATGCTACGGGCAGCCCTCAGCTCTCCCGGCACACCAGGTCCCCGTTGTGCACCCGCTCGTTTACCCTGATGCCGATGTCCTGTCCCGGATCTGCCTCCTGGATCGGCTGGTGGTCGTATTCCATCGATGTCACGGTCTGGTAAATGTCGTCATGCGGCCCGTGGATGTGGATCCGGTCACCTTTGGCAATATGGTCCGAAAGGACGATCGCGGCGACACCTACTCTCGGGTAATAGTGGGTTACCCTCCCAATCATGGTCTCCATCGTCTTCTCCCTCCCAACATGAGACTAATACCGGGTACCGCGGGATAAAGGTTGTCCCTGAAGGGATCATTCCTGAACGTTTGTTTGCGTTTTTTCACCCTTACGCAGCAGACGCTAAAAAAACCTGGTGCAATTTCCTGCCGGACGAGTTTTAATGGGGTTGTAATTTTTCATGCGATTATAATAAAGCGTCCGGTGAAAATTTGATGAGGTGTGAAATTCTCTGACAATCCGACTATACGACTGCTGAATTCATCGACTGTTGTCGCCATATCCGGGGGGCTGCGCCTGCATGTCGCATTTCTCCTCACGGGTATTGCCATACGACTCCCCGAGTATATCGCCTTCTCCCTGATCGTCTATGCAACGTATACCCTGGATCGCACCCTTGAGTGCAAGGAAGATGTCCTGAACCGGGGCGAACTGGCCGGCGCCGATAAAAGGGCCGGTATGGTTGGTTGCCTTGCAGCATTCCTGATCGGTACGGTGATCCTCCTGCATGACGGCATCTGGGCCGCTCCGTTCTTTCCCTTCATTGTCGGGTACATTTATACCCGCGGTATACGGATTGGCCCAATAAACCTCCGCTTCAAGGCAGGGGCCGGCGTCAAAAATGTCGTGATCGGGCTGACCTGGGGTGGTACCATTGCCCTCATCGTCAGCCAGTGGTGCAGCAGCCTCGCCGCGGTCACGGTGATCTTCCTGTTTTTTGGATTGAAGGTCTTCATCACCTCGTGCATAAACGACTTCAAAGATATACGTGGGGATCTGGCTGCCGGTATACGCACCCTGCCGGTCAGCCTCGGGGAAGGCCAGACCAAGAGGGTCCTGATCGGGATCCTTCTCGTATCTTACTGCGTAATGGTGTACGCCCTGCTCCAGGCACTCATCCGGAATGAGTGCATCCTCCTTGCCTTCGGGTTCCTGAGCACTCTCGTCTTCCTGATGATCTATTCCCCGTCGTTTGAGAACAGTTCGCAGCTGGTGTTCCGTAAAATGCGGGAATTTGTGATCAGCTGGGAAACGGTTGTCGGGCTGGTGCTCCGGGTCTGCGTGCCGGTTTAATCGAGGGACTCAATCTTTTTCGATTGTTTCAGGTAATAGGAAAAGATGCGTTCGCCCCATTTCCGCGCCGACGGGTCAAAGCTGACAACGTCATTTTTCGAATCGAATACCCCGCTGTTATAGAAGAGCGAGATCGAGAAATACGAATCAGAGACCACATACGAGAATTTGATATCTCTCGCCGGCACGTAGAGATGCGCATTTTTGTACTCCAGCCATTCTTCGAGAAGGTCACGGTATTTTTCCTTCACGACGCGGTAGACTCCAGGCGTGAGGATCAGCGATGATTCGGCACCCTTCTTTGCGAGGTTCAGGAAAAAATTCGGGTATTTCGGGTGCACGGTGTGGGAAATACCCTTGATCGTGGTCGAATGCGATATATTTTTTAAAAACGTGTTGATATCGAAGATCTCTTCATCAGTGTTCTCGAGGATCTGGTAATCGCCCAGTTCTCTGATATCCATGAGGATCTCCAGGGGCAGTGCGCCAAGGTTGTGCTCCTGCCAGAATTTCCGGTTCTTGTCAAAGACTTCCATAGTCCTGATAAGAGGTTCCATCTGGGTTGCAAGCACTTTGCCTTCCGGAGTCAGTGAAAATTTCCTCCCGTCACGTTCGATCAGGTGCTCCTCTTCGAGAATTTTTATCTGGGGGAGCATCCCCGTGGATGTGACATTGAGTATTTTCTTGATATCATCCCATTCATTCGGCCCGCTGTTCAGGAGGATCAGGAGATTACGCCGTTTGTCCGATGCCGAGATGACGTTCAGGAGCTCGTTCATACTCCACCATTCTTATTGTAATGAGGTTGTTAAACGGGGGGAAAAAGCCTCCTGAACGACCATTTGATCTTTATTGTGATATAAAATATCTCATTCTCACATTTACGTTCGGGCAGGACCTTCCTTTTTCGTGCGTACCTCAGATCTCACGACAATGACGGGACGCCATGGGAAAACTCCAGTTATCCCGTTCGGTCCGGCTTTTTCTGGTACTGTTCCGGAACAATTCATCCCTGACCGGGTCTTCGAGGAGACCATTATAATGGCATTAAAAATTATAATGGTGTTGTAATCGTTGAACGGATAATAATATACAATCTCTCTCCTAGTATTCTGCTGGAGTATCGATCTCTCTTGAGCGTGCATCACATCCACTTCACACCCATTACAGATCGGATACTCCTTCGCGTTTACCAGTAAGTGCTCTCCGAACGAATGTAATTGTAATAAAAACCAGGGTCAACGGTAACTGCTATGGGTCTTGCATCTCCCGACGTTCCCCCCTCACGTACACACTCAAACCCGGATCACCCGATATCAATCCTTTATGTTGATGATGAACCGGACCTGCTTGAGATCGGAAAACTCTTCCTTGAGCAAAGCGGGCAGTTCAACGTTGACACCGTCACCGCGGCTCCAGCCGCACTTTCCCATCTGAATACAAAGAGTTATGATGCCATCATTTCCGACTACCAGATGCCTGAGATGGACGGCATCGAATTTTTAAAGATGATACGATCTTCGGGAAATACCATCCCGTTTATCCTCTTCACCGGACGAGGACGCGAAGAAGTCGTCATCCAGGCCTTGAATGAAGGAGCCGATTTCTATCTCCAGAAAGGCGGGGACCCCAGGAGCCAGTTTGCCGAGCTTTCAAACAAGATTCGTTACGCGGTCCAGCAGAAACGTGCAGAGGCAAGCATCCGGGACCATGAGCAGCGCGAGGCGGATATCATCAACTTCCTGCCGGATGCGACCTTTGCAATCGACCGGTCCGGTAAAATTATCGCGTGGAACCGTGCTATTGAAGAGGTGACGGGTGTTCCAGCAGCGGTGATGCTGGGAAAAGGGGATTACGAGTACGCCATCCCGTTCTACGGGCAGCGGCAACCAATCCTGATCGATTTGATCTTCGAACCTGATGATGTTATTGCCAAAAAATATGCACACATCTTTCACAAGAAGGATTCCCTGATCGCCGATACATCTCTTTCCTTCCTGAAAGGACAGCCGGCAACGCTCATGGTCATGGCGAGCCCACTCTACAGCCGGCAGGGCGATGTTGTCGGTGCGATTGAGTCGATCCGGGACATCACCGAACGCAAGAAGTCAGAGACAGAACTCCGGGAGGCATACAAACAGATCGCCGCACAGGAGGAAGAGCTCCGGCGGCAGTATGACCGTATGGTCTCCCTGCAGCACCAGACCGCCGAATCGCAGCAGATGCTTACTGCGGTGCTCAATACTGTTCCGGCCCGGGTATTCTGGAAGGATACGGACCTCCGGTACCTGGGGTGCAACGAACCCTTCGTCCGCGACGCCGGTTTCTCAGATCCTGCTGACCTGATCGGGAAGACAGATTTCGATCTGGCATGGAGGGAGCAGGCTGAGCTGTACCGTGCCGATGATCGGAAGGTGATTGATACCGGTATACCGAAAATCGGGTACGAGGAGCCCCAGACCGCGGCGGACGGGAACCGGATCTGGCTGCGGACCAGCAAAGTCCCGCTGCGGGATTCGGGCGGGAGAATTATCGGCAGCCTCGGAACCTACGAGGATATCACCGAAAATAAACGGGCGGAGGAGGCACTGCGGGAGACCGTGCTGCATTTCCGGACTCTCTTTGAATATTCCGGGACAGCGATCATGGTTCTTGATGATGACATGATGATTTCCCGTGTCAATACCGAGTTTTCACATTTGACCGGATATTCAAAGGATGAGGTTGAGGGTGTTCTGCGCTGGACCGACATTATTGATAGTGACGATAGTAAAAAACTGCTGGAGCGCTATCATCTCCTGCGCGGGGGATCGATTCCTGCGATAAACCGGTTTGAGTTCCAGTTCATTACAAAAGACCACCGTATCAGGAAATTTTCAGCGACCGTAGCGATCATCCCCACAACCGGGCGGAGCATCGCCTCCTTTCTTGATTGTACCCTCCTGTCCCGATCCGAAGATGCGTTCGGAAAGAACCGTGACGAGCTCTGCAGGATACCGAATACTGCCTGATCCTTACCGATCCAACGATTGAAACCCCGCAATGTCGTACTTCTGAATTATTTATCCCGGGTTCAGCAGGAGTATTCTCACTCTTAACAGGGTGGTCTTTTCCCGGTATCACGTTAGGGTGTAAGGTCCCGGTGTCGCAGCGAGTCCATGGGAGTAAATAAATGATCGGGCTTCTGTGTCGCAAAGAACCCGTACCATGCCCCGGGCGTTGTCGGGTTTCATGTCAGCGGGCGTGTCGGTGATGTACAAATGGCTGGCACGGGCATCTGAGGGGACCATGGATCATACGGTCTCATCAACACGGAGGCTCTCGCTCGGAGGGGCACCGGAGGCATATGAGAGTGTCTGTCGTAACAGCCGGAAAAAAGGGGGAGGTCTGGTTCGGGGCCGGCCCCGTCACTTGTTGATATGCACGACTTTTGCCGGCGGGAAACCGTTGAAGTACGTGGACGAGGCGTGGGAGTATGCCCCGATATTTTCAGAATAGACAAGATCGCCGATGTCCAGCTCCGGCAGTTCCGCGGAGAGCGTGATCGTATCGAATGCATCGCAGGTCGGCCCGAAGACCGCGGAGATCTGGGTCTCCCCACCCTTGAAGGGCAGCACCGGGTAATTGATGTGGTCGAACACCTGCCCCGAGTAGGTGTGGTAGACCCCGTCGTTGATATAATAGCAGGGCTTGCCGTCGCGGACTGCCTTGCCGATCACTTTTGCAACGAGCGTGCAGGTGTTGGCGACAAGGAACCTGCCCGGCTCCGCGAGGATCTGCATGTCCTTCGGAAACAGCCGTTCAATCTCGGCATTCAGCTTCTTTGCAAGTGTCCGGATGGACCGGATGCCGGGGTGGTACTTGACCGGGAAGCCCCCGCCGATATCGAGGATCCGGATCTTCCTGCCGGTCCGGGACTCCACCTCATGGATGATATTTGCCGACAACTGCAGGGCCTGCATGTAGTTCTCGAAGTTGGTGCACTGGCTCCCCACGTGGAAGCTCAACCCCTCCACGTCGAGACCCATATCGAATGCCGAGATGATCAGGTCCACCGCCTCGCCCGGGTGTGCCCCGAACTTCGAGGAGAGCTCGACCATCGAGCCCGTGTTCGGGACACGGAGTCGCAGGACAAGGCCGGCGTGAGGTGCGTGCTCCTTGATCTTTTTAAGCTCGAAGATGTTGTCGAACGTGACGAGAGGCTTGTACTGGTCGAGGGCTTCGAGGGTCTCGATCGGCTTGATGGTGTTGGCATAGATAACCTTATCCCAGATCCACGCCAGTCGCTCCTTCTTGGGCATATCCTTGATGTTCTCGTATACGATCATGAATTCAGGCATGGACGCCACGTCGAAACTGCATCCCATGTCAAAGAGCGTCTTCACGATCTCTTTGTTCGAGTTGGCCTTTACGGCAAAATAGACCTGGACATCCGGCATGTGCACCCGGAATTCCCGGTAGTTTTCCCGGATTTTCTCATGATCGATAACGAAAATGGGGGTCCCGTGCTCGCGGGCAAGGACCTGCAGCAGTTCGAGGCGTGCCTTGCCGATATGGTGGACCGTCATCGGCTCGTCCGTTCCTTTCTTCTTCCGCTTCTTCTTGGTGTCGACCGCAGTTTTTGTCATTATATGATTGATTTATTGCACGAATAAGAAGTTTTTGAATTGCCAGATGTCTTCGCGGTCGTAATTGTTCTCCGGGTTCTCCCTGAAGTAGACCACGCGGTTCTTGAGGGGTGTCCAGTCAGAGGGTCCCGACCAGAACTCGCCGAGGTAGGGCTTGGCGATGTCGAGCACGAACTCGTGCGGCAGGTCGTCGGGCAGGCAGAAACCCTTCTTCGGGTTGTCGATCATCCACATCACCGCGCTGACCACGCCGAGCGCGACCTGGATCGTGGTCGCGTTCTGGCCGGGCGCGAGTTTTTTTGCCTCGTCGATGGGGAGGATGCTGCCGGTCCACCACGACTTGTAGGGATGTCCCATCAGGAGCGCTCCCAGGATGTCCGCGCCGGACACGATCTCCCGGTCGCTCATGATCCGGATCTTGGGCTGGAGCTCGTAGTTGCGTGCCCGGAGCTCGTGAAGGGACGCGATCGTTGCATCGCAGGGCATGTAGGCGTAGTGGACGGTCGGGCGGTAGATTGCCTTCCCGTCCTGCCAGACCGTCCACCGGTCGGAGATGCCGAATGCCTCCCCGTGCCGGATCACCATGCCGATGATCTCCTGGTTGGGGATCCAGGACCTGACCCAGGTATTGATCCCCATTTTAGGGAGGAGTATCCCGTTCTTCGGGCCCACGGGAGGAATAATTGCCATGGGGGGGAGGGTCTTTTCGTGCGTTCCCCAGCCGATCTCGGCAGGGGCGGTGCCCTCTTCCTGGAGCCCTTCGATACACCAGGTGCCGACGAATTCGCCCACCTTTTTCGGGGAGCGTGAGATCTGGGTATCATGTTCCGAACAGTGGATTACCTTGACGCCGGTCTCCATCGCAAGCCCGCCGAAATTCTGCTGCTTGATCAAGGATTTTATCCGGTCCGGGTCTTTTGCGATCCCATCGGCAATCATCCGATCCGCGATATCGACGAGGCCGTGCTTGGCGAAATGCGAGATGAGGCCGGGGTTGGCGCCATGGTCAACGACACAGGTGGTGGCGTCTTTCCAGTCTTTTGTCAGCTCCATGAGCCTCATCTGCCGGTAGTACAAGGTCTTCTCGTAGGGGCTGGCGGTCTGCTTGACGGCATCCGGGTCCCACGCCTCGACCGAGGTGTTGACGTACAGGACCTGGTTCTCGTGGCACCACTGCACGAGCTCGCAGCAGTCGATGTTCCAGGCAAGGTCGATCAATATGTCGCCGGGCGACAGGTATTCCGCAAGGACTTCCCTGAGGTTCTTGGGCGTGACCCGTCTCTTGAAGAACCGGAGGCCCCGCGTGGTCCATGCCTTGAGATCCGCCGACTTGTCCTTGAAATCGATGATGGTAATATTTTCCAGGGGGATATTCACATGTCGGAGCAGGATCGGGAACATGCACCTGCATACAGCGCCATAACCGATGATCAGGACTTTGTTCTTGAATTCCACGTCAACCCTCCCGGCTTGGATTGTTGGATGAGCGTACCTCTATTTTGTCAGTGTTTCCTAATAAATTCATGAGAACGGCCTGCATCCCACCGGAAAAACCGCGTGCCCATCCCGGCAAGCCAGGCCTGCTCTTGACCATCATTATTTAAAAAAGCAGGTCAACAATCCCTGCAGAGCAGATGTATACAGGTATGGAAGAACAAAACGATCTCAGCAGGGTCAGGGACTCCCGGTGGAAGTTCCTGGGATCATTAAAACCCTACGCCCTTGGCAGTCTTATCGTCACCGGGCTGTTCTTTGAGCTGTTCATCCATTATTACCTGAAAATTTCCATTGTTTACACGCATTTTTATTACCTTATCATTGTCATCGCCGGGCTGTGGTACGGCAGGAGGGCCGTCTGGGTGGCACTCTTCTTCGGCGGTCTTCAGGTCATCGTCAGCTGGGTAATTGCCGGTTACATCGCCCCGGACTCCCTTCTCCGGGCCCTGATGCTGGGGATCGTCGCGTTCGTTGTCGGATCTATTGTCGAGATGATGAACTCTTACTATCGCATACTCGAGACACAGAACCGGGCTCTCAAGGAGGTGAACGAGCGGCTTGCAGCATCGGAAGACGCCTTTGGGACTGCCAATAAAAAACTGAACCTCCTCTCCAGCATCACGCGACATGATATCCGGAACCAGCTCATGGCCCTCATCACGTTCCTTGAACTCACAAGGATGAAAGTCACCGACCCGGAGGTACTCCGGTATATCGAGAAAGAGCAGGACGCTGCAGAGGCGATCCGCCGCCAGATCGAATTCACCAAAAACTACGAGGAGATCGGCGTCCGTGCCCCGCAGTGGCAGGACGTAACGCTGGTTGCGGAACAGCTGCAGTCCCGCCTGTCGACGGGAGAGATTACGCTCACCCTCGCGCTCGATGGCCTCGAAGTCTATGCTGATCCCCTTCTCGGCAAGGTCTTCGAGAACCTGGTCGACAACTCCCTCCTCCACGGGAAACGGGTGCGGAACATCACCCTCTCCCCCATGCAGTATGGTCGTGGTGATATTGCTATCGTGTACGAGGACGACGGGGTCGGCGTTCACGAAGAGGAAAAGGAACGGATCTTTGAGAAAGGGTTCGGGAAGAACACGGGCCTCGGCCTGTTCCTGAGCCGGGAGATCCTGGCCATCACCGGGTTTGCGATGAAAGAGTCGGGGAGCTACGGCAAAGGCGTGCGGTTCGAGATTGTCGTGCCGAAGGGTAAGTACCGGTTTTCGGGAACGGGTCCCGGCAGGAACCCGTAAACAGGACTTCCTGCTTTTTGCCCGGCAGGGACCTCCTGCACAGTAAGGTCTTTTCGTGCAATGATGTATTTATTGGGGTGGAGAACATACATATCCGGAGTCACAACTCACACGTTACTGACATATTTTTATGAGGTGGCGGATTTTGGCAGATAAAAATGCACCAATGGACCAGCGCGAACTGATGATGCTCCAGAACTACCTGCAGGAATACGGGCAGCAGGCAGAGATCTTTGTCAACCAGCTGCAACTGCTGGAGAACGGGAGGATGGAGGCGCACGCCGCTATCGAGTCTCTCGAAGAGATGCTCGTCACGGAAGACGGGACGGTCCTCCTCCAGATCGGCGGCGGGACCAGTGTCCGGGCAAAGGTCCTGGAACCGGAGAAAGTCCTCCTCGCAATCGGCTCGGAAGTCGTTGTCGAGCGTTCCAACAAGGACGCCGTGGAGTTCTTAAAAGAGCGGATCATGGAGATGGAAGCCTCCGAGAAGAAGGTGGCAGAAACGCTCGACCGGCTCCGGGCCCAGATGAACGAGATCAATAAACGGATCGAGTCGGGATACCAGCAGGCCATGGCATCCGGGCAGGATCAGGGCTGATCGGAGCTATTACATCCATGTTCGGGGGTCTTCGCGAAAAGCTGCGGGCGGCACGGGACCGGCTCGGCAGCAGCATCCAGGCAGCAGGAGACACACCGCAGGCCGCGGAGAAGGCACCTGCTGAGCTCCCGGGACAGCAGGCAGGAGCACCGGCCGGAGCTGCAGCATCCGTACCCGCATCGCCGACCTTTGCTGACAAAGTCAGGGTCCTGATCACGGAGCGGGAACTGATCGTCTCGGAAAAGGACGTGAACGATGCCCTCTCGGAGCTGGAGATGACCCTTCTTGAGAGCGATGTCGCCCTCCCGGCAACCGATGCGATCATCGACAGCGTGGAGAAGAACCTTGTCGGGAAGCACCGGAAGATCGGGGAATCCGTGGATGCCCTCGTGGTGTACGCCCTGAGATCTGCCTTGCTGGGCGTACTGGGCACAGGCTTCGACCTCAGGGACTATATCTCGAAGCACGAACGCCCGGTGAAGATCCTCTTTACCGGTGTCAATGGTACCGGGAAGACCACGACTGTTGCGAAGATCGGGGCATACCTCAAGAAGGAAGGGTTCACGGTTGTCATCGGTGCCGGTGACACCTACCGGGCCGGGGCAAACGAACAGATCAGCGTGCATGCCGAACGTCTCGGGATCCGGATCATCCTGCACAAGGAAGGTGCGGACCCCTCGGCCGTGCTCTTCGACACGGTGCAGTATGCCCAGTCTCATAAGATCGATGTGGTCCTTGCCGACACGGCAGGACGGTTCCACAACAAGGCGAACCTGATGAGCCAGCTTGAAAAGATCAAAAGGGTCATGAAGCCCGATCTCGTCGTCTATGTCGATGAGGCCGTTGCCGGCAACGATGCCGTAACCCGGGCCTTCGAGTTCGACAAGATCGTGGGGGCGGATGCTGTGGTACTGACGAAGGCCGACATGGACTCCCGGGGAGGTGCTGCAATCTCGATCGCCCACACGATCGGGAAACCGCTGATGTTCCTCGGCATCGGGCAGGCCTATGACGATATCATGCCCTTCGAACCGGAGAAAGTGGTCGACGAGCTGCTGGAAGGAGGCGCCTGATGCTCGACGGGCTCTCCACCTCCCTTAAGGACGCCCTCAAGAAACTCGCCGGCAAGACGGTGGTCGACCGGGCTGCGGTCGACGAGCTGGTGAAAGACCTCCAGCGGGCGCTGATCTCCTCGGATGTCAACGTCAAGCTCGTCATGGAGCTTTCCAAAGCGATCCGCACCCGTTCGCTCGATGAGGAGCCCCCCAAGGGCATGAACGTCCGCGAGCACGTGCTCCGCATCGTGTACCAGGAGCTTGTCCGGCTGGTCTGGGCCTCGACCGAGGTCCGGCTCGAACCCCAGATGATTCTCATGGCCGGCCTGCAGGGGAGCGGCAAGACCACGACCACCGCGAAGCTTGCCCGCTACTTCCAGAAGAAGGGCATGAAAGTCGGGGTGATCTGTGCCGATACGTTCCGGCCTGGCGCCTTTGACCAGATCTCCACGTTCTGTACCAAGATCAATGTTCCCTGTTTCGGGAACCCGCTCGAGAAGGACGCATTGAAGATCACCCGGGAAGGTCTGGTGGCCCTGAAGGAGCAGGAACTCATCATCATCGATACGCAGGGCCGTCATGCGCTCGAGGCCGGCCTCATCAGGGAGATCATCGAGCTCAACGTGCTGACGAAAGCGACCCACCGCTGGCTCGTGATCGATGCGGCGCTCGGCCAGCAGGCAAGCGAACAGGCCCGGCGGTTCCACGAGGCGATCGGGATCGACGGGGTCATCATCACGAAGATGGACGGTACCGCAAAAGGCGGCGGTGCGATGTCAGCCGTTGCCGAGACCAAGAGCGGGATCGCGTTCATCGGCAGCGGGGAGACGATCGAGGACCTCGAGCGGTTCGACCCCGACGGTTTTATCTCCCGGCTGCTCGGCATGGGAGACTTAAAGGCCCTCGTGGAGCGGGCGAACGAAGCGATCAACCCGGAGGACGTGGACGTCAACGCGATGATGAAGGGCAAGTTCACCCTCCGCGACATGTACAAGCAGCTCGAGGCCCTGAACAAGATGGGCCCCTTAAAACAGATCATGGGGATGCTCCCGCTCGGGAACATGCAGTTGCCCGAGGGCGTCTACGACGTCACCAGCACGAAAATGGTGCGCTACCGGATCATCATGGACTCGATGACGCCGAATGAGCTGGACGACCCCTCGCTCATCAGCAGTTCCCGCATGCAGCGGATCGCCCACGGGGCAGGGGCGACTCCCGACGAGGTGCGGGAACTCCTGAAATACTACAAGATGATGCAGCGGACCCTCAAGGGCCTGCGGGGCGCAAGCGGCGGGAAGTTCAATATGCAGCGCCTGATGAAACGCTTCTCCGGAATGCAGTGAAATGACCGCATTTGCCATTATCGGGCACGGTGCCCGGACCGACGGGAGTTTCACGCTCAACGACCTGCCGGGGAGCGGTGGCCGCATGGACGTCCTCTGCCGGTGCGTGAACGCATCGCTCTTCCTCTCGCATGACATGAGGCGGGACGTGGACTGCTATCTCGTGCTCCTCGGGGCGCCGTCGGGACCGAAGACCGTGAAGTTCTCCGGGGCATCCGTCCGCTCGCTCTCACCGGACGAACGGAGTGCGGGTGCCCTGATCAAGAAGGTGATCGACGTCCCCTGCGGCAGCGAGTTCCGCGAGGCGGCGGACGGTGTCTCCATCCGGAAAGGCGGCCTCGAACGGCTCATCAAGGACCTGCCGTTCGCGATCCTCGACGAGACGGGCACGGACATACGGACGGTACAGGATTTGCCGGGGGCATACCTCCTCTCAGATCACCTGAACTTCACGGAAGCGGAGAATGAACTGATCCGGGAATGCCCGAGATATTCGGTGGGGCCCAAGTGCCTGCATGCCGATCACACGATTACCGTAGTGCACAATGAACTGGACAGGAGGATGTAGTGGATGGAAATGAACGAACAGGTAAAGGCGATCCTTGCCTACGGCGAATGCTGCGACCACTGCCTCGGGCGGTTCTTTGGCAAACGCTCGCACGGGCTCTCGAATGACGAACGCGGCCGGGGGCTGAAGATTGCCCTTGCCCTTGCCGAGAACCAGCCGTACACGAAGTTTGCCGGTTCCTGCTGGGTCTGCGGAAACTTCTTCGATGATGTGCTCCTGTGGGCAGACCGGGTCATTGAGGCGACGAAGGATATCGAATATTCCACGTTCCTTGTCGGCTGCCGGGTGCCGCCGCTCATTGCAGAGAACGAGGAGATGGTCTGGAGCGACCTCTCGCTCCCGGAGCCCGAGCCCTTCAAATCGGAGGTGAACCGTGAAGTAGGAAAGGCGGTATCTGCACGGATCGGCAAAGTTGTCGACTTCAAAAAGCCGGAAGTCGTCGCGATCCTCGACCCGTCGAATGGTTCAGTCGAGGTTCAGATCAATTCGGTCTTCTTCTATGGCCGGTACAGGAAGTTCGAGCGGGGCATCCCCCAGACCCACTGGGACTGCCGGGCCTGCAAGGGAGCGGGCTGTGAGAAGTGCAACTTCACCGGGGCCCAGTACCTGGACTCCGTGGAGGAGTTGATCGGCAGGCCGGTGATCGCCGCGTTCAATGCGGAGAATGCGGTCCTCCATGGCGCGGGACGGGAGGACATCGATGCCCGCATGGTGGGGACCGGCCGGCCGTTTATCCTTGAAGTCGTCTCGCCAAAGAAACGCTCCATCGACCTTGCGGCACTCGAAGCGGAGATCAACCGGACCGCGGAAGGGCGTGTTTCCGTTGCGATCAAGCGCTGGGCGGACCGTGCGGAGGTGGAAACCCTTAAATCAAACAAAGCGCATAAAAAATACAGGATCCTGGTCGAGGTTGACGGCGAATTATCTGCGGACGAGTTCGCAAAAGCCGTAAAAACCCTGGCGGGCGTCACAATACAGCAGCGCACGCCCGTGAGGGTTGCTCACCGCAGGGCCGACAAGGTCCGTGAGCGAACAGTCCTCGATATCGAGTGTGTGGGGGAACAGGACGGCAAATTTGTTGTTGAAGTCCTGGGCGAAGCCGGCCTCTACATCAAAGAACTCGTATCCGGGGACTCGGGGCGAACCCGTCCAAGTCTTGCCGAGATCCTGAACAGAACGGCTCACGTCACCAGCCTCGACGTCACGCAGGTGGAAGGAGCACAGGAGGGAGAATAAACAATGGCACATCACAATGGTCCACGAAAGAAAACACGGTATAAATTCAAGAAAGATTTAAGAGAACGGGGGCTGCCACCGTGCACCTGCGTTATCCAGAGATTTGAGATTGGCGACCGGGTGCACATTGTCTGTAACCCCAGTGTCCAGAAGGGAATGCCCCACCGCCGTTTCCACGGCCTGACCGGAACAGTTCTCGGCCAGCGCGGGCGGGCGTGGATGCTTACAATCCGCGATGGTAACGCCGACAAGATCGTCATCGCAAGACCACAACATCTAAAAGCACAAAAGTAAATTCACTGTCAGGAGATTGGCATGAAAGTTAAGGCTATAATTAGCGAAGAGAAGGTCACGCTTCCCGAGATGCGCAGCGTACTCCTCAGAGTGGAGTCTGAACGGCTCGCTGCCGAGAAGGAGATGACCTACGAGTTCAGGCGCAGTATCGAGCATGCCAATCAGCTTGCAAAGACTGATCCCGAAAAGGCCCGCGATCTTGTGAATGAGCTTACCAAGATGGAGAAGATGAAGCCCGAGATTGCGTTCCGGATCGCCAATATCATGCCCAAGTCACGCGATGAAGTGCGGGCGATCTTCGCAAAAGAGCGGTTCACCTTATCTCCCGAAGAGATCGATTCCATCATCGAACTGGTAACAACACACTTCTGAGGTGTGGCACATGAAGGCGGAGAAAAAAGAGATCAATGCGATTGTACTGGACGTGCTTATGAAAGGCCATCCCGATGATCCCCGCCCCACTTTTAAGAGGGAGCCGATCGTCCAGGCGATGGGCCTCGAGCAGTTCAAGCTCCTCGAGCTCGTGCCAAAACCCACGGCACAGATCAATCTTTACGACAGGCTCTATATCGGCGATGCGGAACGCGACAAAGTGGAACGCGTGAAGCGCCGGATCGGCTACGACGAGCTGACCCAGACCGCAAAGGGAGAACTCCCGTTCATCATTGAGAACGTGATCAAGGAACGTGAGCCGGAATTTGTGGCATTTTTCAACAAGTCGATCTCCATCACGCCAAAACTCCACATGCTCCACCTCCTCCCGGGCATCGGCAAGAAGCTGATGTGGGAGATCCTCGAGACCCGGAACAAGAAGCCGTTCGAGAGTTTTGCCGACATCTCCGCACGGATCAAGGCGATCCCGCACCCGGAGAAGATGATCCAGGCACGGATCCTCGAGGAGCTCCAGGACAAGGACATCAAGTACCACGTCTTTACCACGAAATGAAAGCGCACCACGACCAGCACTTCCTCATCGACCCCCATGCGGTAAACCGCATTGCAGACCTTGCGGACGTGCAGGGAAAGAAGGTGCTTGAAGTAGGACCGGGCAACGGGGTTCTGACCCGGGCCCTGCTCGACCGTGGCGCCATCGTGCATGCCATCGAACTCGACGGGCTGCTCTGCGAGCAGCTCGGTGTTACCTTTTCTGACGAGATTGCTTCCGGCCAGCTCACCCTCCAGCAGGGCGATGCGACCCGGTGCGACATCCCCCGTTTCGAGATCACCGTCTCGAACCTTCCCTATTCCGCGTCATCCAAGATCACCTTCCGTCTGCTGGACAGGGGATTCGAAGTTGCGGTGCTGATGTACCAGGCCGAGTTTGCCGAGCGGATGGTGGCAAAGACCGGGACCAAGGACTGCGGCCGGCTCTCGATCATGGTGCAGACCTATGCTGCGGTGCAGCAGTGCTTCCGGCTTCCGCCGCAGTGCTTCTCGCCCCGGCCGCAGGTGCATTCCATGGTGGTGAAGATCTTCCCCCGCGACCCGATCTTTTACATCAATGACCGGCGCCTGTACGCAGACGTGGTCCGGGCGCTCTTCTCGCACCGGCGCAAGACTGTGCGCAACTGCCTGAAGGGCTCGGTGGGGAGCATGCTCGGCGGGGAATGGGTGAAACGGGTGATCGCGGCGCTGCCGGAAGAGATCCTCGCGAGCCGGCCCGAGGAATTATACCTCGAGGACTTCGCCACGATTGCGAATATTGCGTGATTGTCATAGTGCGGATAGGGTTGGTACTCGGCCAGGTCGCACTGGTTTATTGGGTCCCTGGAATATGTGAGAGTTGGGGGGGTATCAGGTATACCCCCTCCCCCTTTTGCCAGCATGAAAATCCTTCAAGGATTTTCAGCAACGTGTATGAAAGTCTGATTACTTTCATCCCCGTTTTTCAAATCGATCATACCCCCCCTGCATGGGGGGTGGGGGGTGTCCGGCATACCCCTCCCTTGATCGGCCGGGAAATTCCCTGTTCGCTCACTTTTGAGAACCCATTGAATCTCGTAATTCCGTCTGGGGGATCCTGAGCGATCATGGCCGATACGTGTGCCTTACTCACAATTGAGGGGAGGGGGTATGCAGCATACCCCCCCACCGTTTGGATTTTAAAACGATCATACCCCCCCACCATGGGGGAGGGGGGGTATGCGGGAGACCCCCCCTCCGATTATTTTTTGGTAGGGGGTACGTCCGAAAGAAGCAGAGCCGGAGAGGTAAATGAAACATTTCTCTACGTTATCGATGCTTTTGACTTTCGGAAGTACCCGACCACAGTAGTTCCGAAAGTAAATGCGTGGAAATATGATTAAAAGTAATAATCCCAAGGAAAGAGTTGATATATTACATCACTTTAATATTTTTAATTATAATTCACCTCTAGACCGTTGGTGCTGGCTCTTGAGAAATGTCGAATATGATGATGTGATAAGTCGATATAATAACCCAATTTTGATCTATCAAGGAGGCCAAAGAATTGTATTCAAGGTAACAGATCCTGAATTTGGAACTGTTGCCTTAAAGATAGGTTGTTACCGAACACCTCAAAATCCCGACGGATGGGATATTGAGAGGATAGAACGGGAAATTGGGATACTACGACAAATTGAATCAAGTTATTTCCCAAAAAATTTCAAATTCGAAAAAATATCAAATGATCGATATTTGATTCTTGAGGAATTTATTGAATCCGTTCCTCTTTCGCATTGCATGGACAAATTTCAAGAACCTAATAACATCCTAATCTTAATAAAATATCTTGTCACTGGACTAGAAATCATATGGAATAAAAATATTGTCCACCGAGATTTAAAACCGGACAATATTCTAATTCCTTCAAATGGTATCCCAAAAATAATTGACTTGGGCATCGCAAGAAGTCTTGATAGCACGACTATAACTCGTCATTTAGCAGCTGGGCCTTGCACTCCATTTTATGCAGCACCTGAGTTACTGCGCTATGATAGAAAATTAATCGATAAAAGGACGGATCAATACAATCTTGGGATTATTTTGGTTCAATTATTATTGAAAGGTACCCACCCATTTGACCCGACTCTTGTAGGTGGGCAATCAATACCTTACAACATCTTATCCGATAACTGGTACAGAAAAATCTTCGACGATCCCCAATTTTCCAAAATGGGTTCAATTGCTTCAACATTACTTGGTTTTCAGCAGTACCAACGATTCAGAACATCAGAAATGTTGTTGAATGAAATCAACTCTTGTTTGAGGTTGTATCCATGACATTTGAAATTTATCATCAACTCGGTCATCGAGATGTATGGAGCTTGCAGAGTATCGACGAAGATCAAACCGGAGATGGTGTAATTATCTCTCCAAGGAGTAGATCAATGCCGAGGGTGGAAAAACTTGGTGACTCTATTAAAAGAAAAGCCATCTTTGACCCCCAGATACTAAATCCAAAAGTAGTCCTTAAAAACATGGAAAGTTATGATTTTTATCCTGGTTGCATATTGCCGGCTGGGTTTGATACTGACGAATACATTGTCGATTCGACATTAATTGCTGAAAGATGCATTGATTTTCAAGTGAGAAATAATTTCAGGTTTTTGGTAATACCAACTCGATTTTATCAGGGGATGCCCCCTGTTGATGAATTCATTGAAAACCAGAATCAACAGTCTATCACTCCATTTTTAAGTACAGTGAAAAAACTTGGTCTGAAAAAGGAGATGATTCTTCAGTTATTTCTTACCGGACATATGATAAAAAATAAAGAATATACTGATAATCTACTTAATTGGATCACTGGGATCGAAGGAATTTCTGGAATCTATTTGGTTACTGAATTACACCCTCGACAGAAACAAATTAGAGATGCAGAATTCCTCCTATCATTACTGAATTTCACAAATTCACTCTATAAAAATAAAATGAAAACCATTCTCGGATATCTTAATAGCGAATCTCTGTTGTTATCCATAGCAAATCCATCCATTCTTACAATCGGTTCGTATGGAAACGTTCGGATTTTTCATCACAGTATGTTCGAAATAAGTGAAAAGGATCTCATCCAGATTCCCAATCTACAGATTTATGTTCCTACCTTGATCGATTGGTTAGATTACCCCTATATTGAAATAATGAAACGGAAAACGTTTAAATCTCCAATATTTTTTGGGGATAATAAATATTTAACAAAAATGCTGAATCCGGGATATCGCGGAACTGCGCATAACATAGAACCCCACAAACACTACTATATAGAAATGTCGAAGCAGTTACGCCAAATTAGAACAGTAGAAAATCAAAATCGATATCAGGAAGTATGTAAAATAATTGAATCCGCAAAACAGGGATTTTCACAACTCGATGAGGCCGGCATTGATGTCGGAGATAAGGGAGCCTTTTTACCGCATTGGTTAACCGCAGCCAAACAGTTTGCGGAGGTGCAGGGCTGGGGGGTTTAAGCGTGGCGTTCAGCAGTGAGAGAGACATGGTCGAGACAATAAAAACAAGTACATACATCCAAGATCTCGTTAATACAGAACCGCAATTGATCAGAGACGAGGTTAAAGGCTATTTTGGTGTTCCAGACTTAGTTGTTGTTGGGATAGAGAACGGGAAACCAATCGCCATCGCATTTGAAGCAAAGCTCTCAAATTGGAGAAGGGCACATTTTCAAGCCTTCCGTTACAAAGCGTTTGTTAATAAATCATACGTGATTATGGATGACGACTTTGTGAATCCGGCATTATTACAAAAGGATCGATTTGAAAAATCAAACGTTGGCCTGCTCAGTATCGATCATAGTGGAGATGTTCATTGCCATTATGATCCGTACTTTGAAACCCCTTATTCCCCCAGATTAGGTGCAAAATTCAACGATCAGATAACAAACACAATTTAAAACTTTTAATCTCGTCGTTTAAAGGTTCAAAAGAATATTATAGGAATCTTTTAAGAGGAATTATCGCTCAGACTCCCCAATGGCAATCTTACAGAATACTCCATGGGTTACCCCCAATCAAATAATTGAAGCCTTTTCACCATTTAATAACCCAAATTCCATCGAAGGGATTATCATCGGCAATGATCTCGACTCGCTTCTCTCTGCTTGCTTATTAAAATTCAAATACAATTGGGATGTTGTAGGGATATATGACCTAAAGAAAATTTGGTATAACCAAGAGAATCCGGAATTTATAGAAAAATTATTACACGGAAAATACCTCGCAGTTGATTTAGATATTTATCATTCATCAATTTTTAGCATCGGTCATCATATTGAGACGATGACAAGAGATGACCGCATTCCTGGGCATATAAAATCCTTAAATCCCAATCTGATCCGAGGAATTCATAATCGAGAGTTCAAGCGAAAATATCCTCTCGGTACAATACATTTTTTGACTTGGATACTTCAAGAAACTAGAAACCTCACTCAAGAATCGAAGGAAATAATATGGCTTGCTGATTCTTCTTATATAAACGGACAGAGTCATAAATACCGTCCTAATGTAAATGATTGGCTTGTAAATTTTTTCAACGATCCAATTTTTCTTCAACATTTTAATGAAATTGACGACGTCGAATTCGAGATTCTAATACGAACGCTCATAGAAAGGATTCGCGCCACAGGAATACATGTTTCCAGAGGGCAGGTCGGATCAAGACATCTTAATATAAGAGGTGGGCAATGTCAATTTTCAAATCCGTCAGATCCCACAATCGGAAGAATGTTAGATTTGATCTGTGAGATCACTCGATGGAGAAAACCAGAGTTTCCTTTAGAGTATACTCAAATTCAAGGAGTTAGAAATACAGACACCACTACCAATACGGTAACAAGAGGAAGGTTAGACCAATTTTTAACAGAGGACAGAGTGTTCTCTTATGCCATACCAAATGGGGGGAAAATAAATTATACAAATGGTTTTCCATTTATTTAAGAAACTTCGATAAATTTTCTACAGGTTTTTTCTTCATTTGCTTCGGCCTTTTTAAAGCGGGAAGATCAAGTTTTTTCAATGCTTTTTCAATGGCCCAACGACCCCGACCAAATTCATTACATAGCAATTCCTTGATTTCTTTTTTTGGTTTGTTCAAAGTAACTAAATTAAAGTAACAATCACTTAATTTTTGTATTTCTTCGTCCGTCCAAGTTTTTCCTTGATTTTCAATTTCCTCAATAATAGGCCTTCTTAATGTCGGGATTAAATAGCCCGGGGTGATTTCCCTCATTTCTTCAATCTTCATATCAAACATCGACTTTGAAATCTCAAAGCCTGTAGCGACCCGATTTAGGCTAATTGCTGCCTTTGCAGTAGAAAATCCACCGAGGAAAAAATCACAAACGAGATCTCCCTCGTTACTGCTGTATTGAATCATTTTGATGAGCAACTTTGTTGGAAGTTCATTTTTATTTTTTACTTGCCCCGGTTTGTATTCTCGGTTGATGATCCAAACATCTTCACGATCTGCATTATTGCAGGATCTGTCGGTTTCTGTTTTTTCTGATAACCCAAACCTCGACTCTAAATTGAAGGTTCTTTTACTCCCCGGTTTTTCATAGAAGAGAATGTGATAATGTGATGAGATGTACTTCTGGGTTGTAAAAACCCCAAAATTGTATTTCCAAATAATGTGATTGATCTCTTTGAGATTGGTTTTTTTGAGGGCGTTGAGAATATCAATCAGATTAGTATACCCAGATACAATATAAATTGAGCCACCTGGCTTCAGAACCCTTTCTGCCTCTTTTATCCATTGCGTACTAAAATCGGAATATTCTGATTGTGGGATCTCCACATAGCCGTCAATAACGAATTCTTCTTTTCTGTTGTAGTGTTTGTGAAGTTTATCCCCGTTAATTCCATAAGGTGGATCTGTAATGATCAAATCAACCGAATCATCTTTGATATTTTCAGTAGCACCACTAATGCAATCACCGTTGTAAAATGTACTATCGTGAATCTGAATGGGTTTCATCAGGTCACGACCTTATTGACCCGTTTTAATTCTTTTGACGGAAACTTCAATATAATCGCCTTTTTTTAGTTTTTCGTCGTCCCATGCACCTTTGTCAATGACAATGCGCCTCTGTTTTTCATCCTTAACTTGGACGATAAATGGATTCGCCATATTCACCACTAATACCATATTCCCCACAAATTATTTATACTTACCCGTCCAATAGGTGATTGTGGTGAAATAACCATAAATGGTGACAGGAGGGGAGTCTTGGCGGCCCCCCTCCTGTGCGAGAGTGATCCTTGTGAGAGAAATCAGCTCTGCAACTAAGAATGTCGGTGGCACGCGACATAAAGCCAACCACCAGCAGCGGAGCAACCTCATCAAAAAGACTTGGGATCTCGTTCAGAAGGTAGTCATACCAAATCTGAAACTCAAAACGCACCACAACTGCAAATATTCCTATAACGATTTCTTCAAACTACTCACCTTTGCGGGAATCAATAACGGGTGTGCTGAGGGCAGCGCGAATAATCTGAATTTCCTTTCAGATGAAGAATGCCCCAATGGTGACACGCTTCTCTATCATCTTAAGAAGTTTACAACAATCGAGTTGTTAGAATCATACGAGAAGATAACAGACCAGATTATCTCAATGGCAAAGAACCGTGGCCTGTTAAATGGGCCGGTAGATTGCGCCATTGATTTTACGGATGAATTGTATTATGGAGACCGAAAAGATCCAATGGTTGTCGGAACCAAGCCGCAAAAAGGAACCAGCAAAGCATTCCGATTTGCCACTATAACCATTATTGAAGACGAATGCAGGCTGACAATCAGAGCTCTTCCGGTCGGAAAGGATACACCAAAGCACGAAGTAGTGGCCGACCTCGTAAAGTATACTCAAGAAAGAATTGAGATCGGCGTCCTCTGCGTTGATCGCGGATTCTATTCAGTGGATGTTTTTACCACGCTTAACAATCTGGGCGTGAAATATTTGATCCCCGCCGTTCAGAATCCGAAGAATGTAAGAGAAATGCGTGGTCTCTACCCACCGCAAATCCTTCCCATCACGATAAAAAGCGTAAGCAGTGATAACAAATCGGTAACTGCAAACCTTGTTATGGTTCTCGACATTGATATGGAAAAGCGCGGATTCGTTACAAATATGGATCTTGACCGTAAGCGCACCAGGCAACTGTCTAAGTTGTATTCGAAAAGATGGGGAATTGAAACCTCTTACCGAGTGAAGAAAGATTTTAGGCCGAAAACAACGTCGAAGAACTACATTATTCGACTGTTCTATTTCCTATTCTCAGTTGCGCTTTACAATCTCTGGGAACTTGTCAATGTCATTCTGGCTTTAGTGGAAAAGATTGATCCAAAGACGCCGGTTATTGCCGCGAAGTTGTTTGGAACAATCATTTTCAGAGCGTTTGATTTGAATGGGATAGATCCGCCTCCATACTGCGGTCAATAGTAATTTGGTCGATGATCCCCAATTACATATCAATTTAAGATAAACTTAAATATATCATATACGAATATCTATTCGAGATGGCAATGATTTCAAAAAATAAGGTAATGTCAATTAAGTTGAGCGATCTGGAAGAACTGGATAATCCTGTTACCAGTGATGACCTTGACTTTGACTCAGAAAACTGGAAACATCTCAGCCCCGAAGTCCGAGAAACCTTCACAAGGGAGAAAGTGCGACGCGCTGTTAGGGAATTCGGAAAAGATGGACTTTCCATTGAGGAAATATCCGCTCTCACAAACCTGAACCGTATCGCGATCAAAAAACATCTCGATAAACTTATCAGTTTAAGAGAGGTTTACCCTCAAAAAAAGAACTACAAGATAACATTGTACTACCACAACGGAAAACCACTACATCACTTGGGGAAAAAAAGGTTGGATTGCGGAGATACGATCCTCGAAAGTACTATAGCCCAAGGAAAAAACAATTCCATCTTTTTCCATATTCTCGAAAAAAGATATTCTGTTCTTGAAGGAGAAACCTCGGAAGGAGCCGTAATGGTTCCTATTGAGCAATTGGAACGGTTTATAGAAGATCTTAAAGAGTTAAGAGAGAATTACGGAGGAACGTAATGGAACAAAAACAGGAACAAAAACAATTTCTCGTATTTGATCAACCCGCAGGAAGAACAACAAGTTATCTCATCGGGGATGTTGTAATTCCCGCACCCTCTTTTATCCCGGAGATTAAGGGGGATGAAGATATCGAAGTAATATTAAAGAATAGTAAACTTCTCCCCATAGGCAACCCGTTAATGGTTCCCGCGTTTAGGTGGACAAAACTAATTGAAAACCCTCTATTCAGGGATGGGGATGTGTTCAGGGGATTACAGCCAGCCCTCTCATTCGTAAAAGAACATCCCATCATATTTTATGACCCTCCCGAATTGTTCAGATACACATTAACGAAAACTCTGATCTCATATGCCCTAAAAGGCGATAGGGGGGCCGCAAGGCGATTTAATAATTATCTGAAAAAAGGAAATCAACAATCTGCCATAGGTATGGTTGATCCATTTTTCCAACCGTTTATTGAGAGACAAATGCCGAGTATATTGGACGAGATGGATGTCAAATCAGACAATTCCATTGATGATGAAAAATCGTCACACCTTGAAGAGGCCTGGCTCGATTCAAAAATCAACGATGCATATTTCTCATATATCTTCGGAATTGTCACAGAAGCACAAAAAATGCCGAATGCAACTGTTATCCCTCCCGTCCCACCTCTGTTGAAATCAAGCAGCAGAACCTTCCTGTCCCGTATTAAGATGGCGAATAGGGCTGCATCTCTCGCATGCAAAATGGCATCAGACGCTACCGAGTCAAAAGAGATATTCCCCTATTACCATCTGTACGTAGATTGGAACATCATCGAGCCCGGACAAGGTAACGATGTTGCGACGGTTCTACAATTGGTGAAAGACGGTGTCACCTCTGGAAGATATGGGGGTGTTGCTGTCACAATTAAAGGGTATGAAGATGCTGCAAAGAAAAGAAAAATAACCCAGCTTGCAATGTTTATGAATGATATTGTAAACATTGCCCACGAATACAAACTGCCAGTGATTACTCCTCGTTCAAAGTGGTATGGGTTGTATTTTACGGATTATACCACCCAAGGATTCAGTTGTCTTTTAAGTGGAACTGAACGGTATCTCAGACGCGGGGCCCCGAAAAACCCGGAAGTCAAATTCGGAAAAACGCCCATAATAGAAAAATGCATTGAGATGTACCTTGAAGATCTGAAGGCATTCATAAAACAAAACGGAGAGTGCCCAACAATCGAAGGGTTACCCAGAAGGATTCCCCCAGAATTGTTAACAAAGGATAAAGATTTCAGGATTAACTGGTCAAAACCGATGAGATTAATCCACATAGAAGAAGCGCGGAGAATGCGCGAAACAAAACTAAAAGGAATCTGGAATCCAGCCAAATTATATCTGGAGCGATCCGAAGACCCTCTCTTAAAATCAATTACATAATTTTTTTCTCGAAGTTTTCTCGAAGAACACTAGATAATTCTTATTAATCCATTAATTTGTCAGAACATTTTTAATCTTTTGATATATAGTGAACGCCGAACATTTTTTCATCGAAGTCTCCATACATTGCTGCCATCTCATTTTGTAACCTATTAATTTTTATTTTAATCTTTTTTGATTCTTCTGGTGTTCGAATTCTACCGCTTGGTGTAATGTGGACACATTCGAGAGGGCCGGGTCTTCGCCCAAAGTCTTGGCAAATTGAAGGACGATGTTCATAGATAACGCATTTATTATTAAAATCAAGAAAAACGCATTTATCATCGGAAGTTTTGATTGTTAAATATCTAGGACCACGAATTATACCCGGGGAGGAAAATTCCTTAATCACATTGCGCTGAAATTTATCTCTCATTTGATTTACAAGACTATCCTCTATTGGGATATTTACGCAGCATTCCCCGCACATTCTGCATGGCCAATCCTTGGACTTATTTTCCCTTTTATTTCTTTTAGCCATATGAATTACTTCACAAGGATACATCAAAAAGTTACTTTCGGAACTACTGGACCAGGTTCTTTTCCCCGATATAAACTACCGGTGAGTGTATAATGTAAAAGCCCCACGGTTTTGACCCGGGCGTTACGTGCCAGGCATACAGGTCGCAATTATCCAATCCCTTTTTGCATTTGCCACCCAACCATTCCCCTGAGTATGCACTACGATCCCGGCCAGGTGTACCAGCCGGAAGCAGACACCTATCTCCTGCTCGATGCGGCCCAGGCTGAAGTGAGGCCCGGTGACCGGGTGCTGGAAGTGGGCACGGGTTCAGGTCTCATCGCCACGGAGCTGGCAAAGGTGACCGGTGTCGTTGCAACGGAGATCAACCCGCATGCAGCGATGTGTGCACATGATGCCGGCGTTGATGTGGTCCGGTGCAACCTCATCGACCCGATACGGGGAAGGTTTGACCTGGTGATCTTCAATCCCCCCTATCTCCCCACGGAGCCGCACGAGCGGATCGATGACTGGCTCGAGTACGCCCTTGACGGCGGGAAGACCGGGCGGGCGGTGATCGAACGGTTCGCCAGAGATGCCGGAAGTATTCTTGCGCCGAAAGGGAGGATCCTGCTGTTAATTTCATCGCTGACCGGGCGTAAGGACGTGGAGGTGCTGTTTGCCCTGCAGGGTTTTTCTGTGGAAGTGATCCGGGAGGATCGGGTAGAGGACGAGGTGCTGTATGTCCTGCGGATTTTTGTCAGATAAGCTTCGGTGAGGACGATACTCAGTCCTGCACGGTCACTGGTGCAACCTCATCACAATGACAATGAGATTGGTCCCGAGGATCAGCCCGATCATCATGAACGCGGGCCAGAGCCATGTCAGGCGGCCAAGGAAGAGCAGGGCAAGGATGAGCCCCGCCGTGGAAAAGAGGTACAGGTAATACAGGAGCGCAAGGCGGGCCATAGGTATGTCTTATCCTACTCTTGCCGTAAGGACATAAGAGCATTCCCTCCGCCTCTGCACGGATGATAGGGGAAAAAAAGGGCAGTGCTCTCCGGTACGACCGCCCGTTCAGACGATCAGCCGCCGCCTCATCAGGTTGATCGAGAGCAGGCAGAAGACCGCGGTGATGATGGCGATCCATGCGAGGTGGACCAAGATCATCCACGACAACGAGGGCAGCGTGAACATCCGCATGATCGCGACGAGATGCGTGAGCGGGAGCAGGGCGAAGGCGATGTACTGGAGGAAGACCGGCATCAGCGTGAGCGGGAAGAACGTGCCTGAGAAGAGCGCCATCGGGGTGATGAACAGGAACGAGGGATAGTTCAGCGTGTCGATACCGGGGCTGATGGAGGTGAAGCACATGGCGATGCCGGCAAACATCAGGCCTCCGAGGAACGCAAACGGTATCGTCAGCAGGGCAATGGGGAGCGAGACTACGCCGAACGCGGCGAGTACGGGCAGCATGATGATGACATAGATGACGCTCCGGGTCGCTCCCCAGAGCAGCTCGCCGGCAATTACGTCCTCGATCGAGAGCGGTGTCGCGATCATGGCATCGAAACTTTTCTGGTAATACATCCGCACATAGGACCCATAGGTGCACTCGAAGAATGCGGAGTTCATGACCGCGATGGCAAGGATCGCCGGCGCGATGAAGTTCACGTACGGGATGCCGTCGATCTCCTTGATGTATGACCCGATGCCAAGGCCGATGGCAAACAGGTACAGGAGGGCCTCAACGAGGGGAGGGAAGAAGTTCACCTGCCAGGTCCGGACAAAGACTACCATGTTCCGGTACCAGACCTTGCCGGCGCGGCGGGTGATGCGGGGGAATGACAGGAGGTGCGGCATGGCTACTCCCGGAGGGTCCTCCCGGTCAGTTTCAGGAACACGTCCTCGAGTGTCGCCGGCCGGGTGATCACTTTTTCCGGCCGGCAGCGTTCAAGAAGGGTGCGGGCGATCTCCCTGGCTGAATCTGTGGTGATCTGGATCATGTCACCGGTCTTTTCAAAGGGTACTCCCAGTTCCGTGAGGCATGCGATTACCTCCGCACTTGTCTCCACTTCGACAATCTCGTGGCTGACGTGCCGACGGACAAGGTCTGCGGGAGCCCCCTCGACGAGGATCTTCCCGTTGTCCATGATCACGAGCCGGTCGCAGAGACGTTCGGCTTCATCAAGATAATGCGTGGTCATGACAATGGTGTTGCCCTGCGCCTGGAGGTTCCGGAGTTTCTCCCAGATCAGGTGCCGGGCCTGCGGGTCGAGGCCGATCGTGGGTTCATCGAGAATGAGCAGGTCGGGGTTGTTGACCAGCGCACGGGCGAGGATCAGGCGCCGCTTCATCCCGCCGGACAACTTCTCGACTGCTACGTCCCGTTTCTCCTGCAGCTGCACAAATGCGAGCAATTCGTCGGCCTTCTTTTCCGCCAGGTCTTTAGGGATATCAAAATATCGTGAATAATAATAGAGATTGCCAAAACAGGTGAAATCCGGGTCGAGATTAGTCTCCTGCGGGACAACGCCGAGGCGCTGTTTGATCTCCGCGGGGTTCTGTTGGGGGTCCATCCCGAGGACGCGGAGTGAACCGGAGGTACGGGGGGATACGCAGGTGATCATCTTCATCGTGGTGGTCTTGCCGGCTCCATTGGGCCCGAGAAAACCGAATATCTCCCCCTTCTTCACCGTGAAACGGATGCCGTCAACTGCGACGGTGCTTCCATAGGATTTTTTTAAGTCATCTGCTTCGATGATGTCGGGAATGGTCTCACCCTATCGATCAGAGCTTCTGCGGGAGTACTAAAAAACTCTCACGTTGGGACAAAAGGGACACTGCCGGTTCCACCCGGTAAATGAGGTTACCCGAGTGGCTCCGGCTTGACGAGCACGATACCGGCAATAAGGACTGCAAGGAGTGCGACTGTCCCGAACAACATGGCAGGGTCCACCGTGGCGATATTGTATACGAGGACATGTCTCACAATACCCGTAAGCCCCGCGATGAGAAATGCGCGTACTTCGATATGTTTTGTCTTGAAATAAACTGTCACGGTCTCGAACAGCACGATGATGGTTATGGTGAGGAGGAGTGCATTGATGACATTGACGAGACTGTTGGCAAAGTCCCGGGACATGATCATCTGGGCGATCAGCTGAAGGGCATCCCATACGGAGAAAACGGCTATTATCGTGAGCAGGATCGCCACGATGGTGTAGAGTATCAGCGGTACCAGGGAAAAAAAGGCGATGAGGTGATCCATAATTGACTTGTTATTATCCATGAACAGGCCCCGATGTGTCGTTAAACGTAGTGTGGCGCCATAAGAATAAAAAGGTGCGGGAGGTTTCCCGCACGAAGGATTTTATTTTCGAAAGCGTGCAAGTGCTGTCTCCGCCGCTTCACGTACTTCAGAGAACGGATCGTGCAGGAGTTTTTCCAGGGATCCGATGGCCCGACGGTCCCCCAGTTTTCCCAGCACAACGGCTGCCCCGATCCTCACGCCCACATCCTTGTCGTTCACGAGACCGGCGACAGCCGGGGCGGATGCAGGATCCTTGATCCTCCCGAGTGCTGCAAGGGCTGCTGCACGGACCGCCGGCTCGGCATCGTCAAGAGCGCTGGTGAGGTGGGGCACAGCGGACGAATCGGCAAGCCGGCCAAGCGCCTGCATGATCTCGCACCGGACTGCCGGATGGGGGTCTCCCCGTGCGGCAGCGAGCGCCGGGATCGCTGCTGTCATGCCGGACTTTCCGAGTGCCACCGCCGCAGCCCGCCGTTTCGCCACGCTTCCGGCCTGCAGGTCAGCGACAAAGGGGGCGATATTTTTCATAAGAGGGGGACTCTGTTCCTGTTAATGTGGGCATTCGTAACCGGATTCATAGGCAGAGATGACCTTCTGTGCAACTTCGGGTGAGAGATGGTCATGGATATGGTGGACGAGCGCTTCCACATCCTCGACCGGCAGGCACCCGAGGCTTTCCTCACCTTTCTGGATCATGTCGGCGATGTAGGAGAGTTCTTCGGTGCTGAGCTGGCTGATCCGCCGGATGAAATCCTCAGAATCCTCGGAAAAATGGTTTGAGACCGGTGGCAGGATGGAGTGGAACTGATGGCCGGAGCCCGAACAGGTCAGGTCACCGCATTCCGGTGCAAGTTTTTTCAGGATGGCGATATCCTTCTCGTCAAGTTCCCGTGGCATAATGAATGTACCTTTGTAATTATTTTCCGGCCTTTGGAATAAACGTGCGTGAAGGGCACCGTTCGCTCTCACGGTCCGGCATGGTCTCTCCATTGATCCGGCAGTCCCCCCGGTCCTGTGACCGGGGAGTATAACTGATGCAGTCGGCACAGGTTGGCATACACTCTTCTTTTGTTGCCCTGCCCGATTATGCTTGCGATAAAAAAGGGATCAGAAATATTTGCCCAGCCAGTTCCTGATTCCTGCGAAAACACCGCCGGAACTTCCTGAACCGGATGATTTCTTGCCACGGGGCTGGATGGTCTGTGAAGGGTGGGCGACGGTCCGCCTCTGCGCTGGTTGCTCTCGTGCCGGGATATCCCGGAGTGTGCCCTGCGGCTCATCACCGGTAGGTTCAAAACCCCATGCGAACCCGATCTTATATGCCTCTTCGTTCTGCCGGATCCAGTTGGCGGCGTTCATATATCCGCGGTCTTCTGCCTTCTTGATGGTGTCCGAATGATCCTGGGTGAAATGGATCTCACGCTGGAGGGCGACTAACTCCTCATAGACTTTTCCGGGGACCTTGATCTTCTCCCTGCTCATAACTCCTCATATAGGGTTATGCTGGGATACGATATTTAATGTTTCCTCCTAAAAACGCACAAATTGGGGGTGAATTGTAATCCGGATTGTACGGAACGGCCAGAACACGCATCGCACACTATTGATCAGCGTTCTGGTCAATTGTTCTCCAAATCAGGAACGGAGTGGTAACCGTATGCTGAAAGTCTCGTATGAACGGGACGATTTCAAGCGGATGCACAGGACGGACATGATCGCCCTGGAACGTCTTGTCGCTTCAGGAAAAACCGGCATCCATGAAGTCCGGTACAAGGATACGAAGATCAAGGTCGAGATCAAGAAGAAGGGCATAAATATTGTTGTCAGACGGTTCAGGGCAATTTAAACCGGGAATTTCCCGTGTTTGTTAAATCGTTCTTTTCCCCCCCATTTCCTGCACCAACGGAAGATCTCCGGAATGACGGTGCCCCATTTTTATCTGTCGGAGGTTGCCCTGCGGCAATCTCCATCCGCTCCCCGCACATCACAATGCATAACTCTCATGAATAATTGTCTGTAATAGTTATGAATGGGAAATACCGGTAACGGGAAGCCGGAGGCCGGCTTCGGTCTCCTAATCCTTTCCATCTCGCTGGCCACGTTCATGTCGGGCCTTGACGGCACCATCGTCAATAGCGCTCTCCCTACGATCTCGGAGTCATTAATGGCAGACCTACAATGGTAGAATCTGGTAAATTAAATGCGACTATCCTTTATATGCGAATTCGAAAAGCAATCGAGGTCGCTGAAAAAATTGTCAATCATCATCATCGCTTGGGAAGATGGTTAGAACTAAACGATAATTAATATCCGATTATAGTTGATGGCTTCGCCATGATGTGAGAGTGGGGGATGAATTGAGGAATTCGGAAAATTTTTAGACGAGGGGTCGCTCTTCTTGATGGATGAAGGCACGCATGAAATTTTCGCCAATTGCCGTCAAATGTTATCAAAGATGTTTTATATGAAAAATAGGATATCTCAAAGTTTATTCTCAAGTTATCACGCTGGTTCAAAAAGGTGGGGTGGCTAGTTGTTCAGGGTTCCTAATTAGAAATCCCTAAACAATGCAAATAGTGATCTTTAGAGCAATGCTTTCTCTAATTCGATGTATTGTTCAAAGTTTTATCCAAGGTTTCTAAACGATTCTATTTGTTTACTTTGGAGTGCTAGAATCGGTGATACTCAACATATTCACGCCACGGTCAATAGATTTATATTTTCTATCAAAATATATCCCTTCATGGAAGAAGAGAAAAAAGAACCTCAACAAGCGAGATCAACAGATCGGACACTACCTGTAATGACCGAATCGTATGTTTCAATTGAAAATATGCGGAAGGAACCTGATAACATCCGAACTGTTGAGGGGGATCTCTCAAATGGCAGAAAGAGAAGAATCCTCTAATGTGAAAGACCAATCGGTCGAAAAGAAGAAGAAACTTCCAGTTATGGAAGATGCCTACCTTACGATCCGAAAAGCCAAGGTGAAGGAGGGTTAACTATTCAACTTTTATTAGAATAAATAATGGAACTACGATTGCTAGTCCAAGTAGCAATAATCCCAATAAAAACAAATTCAATGCAGGCTTAAAACAATCGACTATTTCTTCGTAATTTTTAAGATTTGTGGCATTTGCTCCTTCGATAGTCCCGAGTAAATTTTCATATGCCTCATCAGAGTCTATGAGTAAATTTCTTTTGCTTAAAGCATTCCAAGTTTCTGATACGCCTAACATCTTGTAAAGTTTAGTCTTTAAAGTGCAGACACAAAAATACGAAGAAAGGATTAGAAAACAAATACAACCAACGGCGAAGCCTTTACTCATATTATTGAATCCATTGAGAACAAATCCTAATAATACTCCATTCGCAACTAGTATCATGTTGGCTTTGTTTTCGATGTTGGATTTTGATTGAAAAATGAAATCATAATTCTTCCAAGCAAGATCCAATAATCTATTATATATTTCACTCATGGGACTCCCAATAGATAAGAATAAAGCTTGCTTGAATATATTTTAGTTATGCAATTTATTGGCGTCACAACTTTCAAAAAACTCAATCCCAAAAAGGGATTCAGCGCGCCTTACATTCGTCTACCTTGGGGATATGACCCTTCAAAGAGATCGATTGGAAGTTTGTAGATCGTTTATATGAAACAGGGATGAACTACAAGGAGATAGCAGAAAAGATCGATGTTCCCTATGTAACATTGATAAGAAGGAAACGTCGATTATAATCCAAGTAACTCTTTCTTTTTCTTATCAAATTCATCTCTAGTAATAATTCCCTCATCGAGTAACTGTTTAAATTTCCGAAGTTCATCCGCACTGCTAACTTGAACTGTTTGGTTAGTGCTCTGCCTTGATTTTTGAACCAATTCTTCAATTTTTTCTTTCAATTTGGTAGCTGAATCATTTGCTGAAGGAGAAAAGGTCACGGAATTTTCATCTTTCTGCGCGTCTAAAACTCCGCTTTTACTTTCAATTCCTCCGGGTAGGGTAAATTGAATGTATCCCACTAATAGACCTCCAAGTTTTAGTTGGATTCCCGTAATCTGATTGAGATAAATCGTTTTATCACCTTTGGTTAGCCCTTGTGTCAATACAGCAATAAACCCCTGCCGTTTGATTATGAGCTTATCGTGGTATAATTCAATTTGACCATTTTTCCCTTCAAACTTCGTTAATAGACCCGAATTAATCGTGGCTTTCTTATTGACATTATTTTCAGATTTTGGGATAATAACAGACCGGGGGCTTGCTTGGTATTGTGATAACGGTTTTCCGCAGCTCCCGCAGAATCTACTATCATCGGGATTTTTCACTCCACATTTGTCACAAAACATAATGTATCGCTCACGATAGTATCCCGTTATAAGACTTTGAATACTCTGATCTGATTCTAGATCTTAATTATTACGTCCTCTCATCACAAGGGAATGAATAACAAAGAGATTGCTGAAAAGATCGATGTTCCTTACCCAACATTAATTAGACGTAAACAAAATCTTTCCTAATTCGTTTTTATGTTAAATTAATCCCTTAAAACTTGATTCCATATCTTTATCTGGAATAGAATATTCTTCCTTCCACTCCTTGCGTAAATTATTAAATATTTTTTTATACTCTGTTTCGACCTTGGAAAATGTATCTTTTATTCGTTTATACTCCTCCATATCTTGTTTAAAATCAGCATCAATTAATTTTGAGATTAAATCCTCACGATAATGGTTAAAAAATTTGTATTTAGTATAGTTCTCACTTTTAGAATCAGCCAGAGCCAAGGCAAAGACTTCATAATCTCTAAATTCGAGATTTGTAGATTTGTCGGGGTTTGGTAAAGAGTTACAATATTCGTTTAATTTATCGATAAAATTCCCTTCTTTTTCAAAAACCCTTTTCAGAAGCAAATCTAAATTTTTTGCGTAATCGTCAAATTTTCTATTCGATTGAAATATTTGCTCCAAATATTTTTGTAAAATTGGATCGCGAACTAGGATATAATCTTTAAATATGTCGCTTGGTGTCTGGTAATGAATATTCTTATTTTTTCCTTCTTTCTGATAAATAATATAAAGCGTTATCACATATCCACTGTCTAAAAATTCTTTTTCCCGTTGAAGAATTAATTGAATTGCTCCGATAATTTTACTTGAAAATTCAATAATCAGATCACGTTTCAGTTCCTTAACCTGCATTGATGCTTGATTTTGTGCTATTTGAACAAGATTTTGATTTGCTTTCGCCATTTCAATGGCCGCATATGTTGACATCCCTGTAATAACGAGAAGCATGAGTGTTGCGCCTGCTTGTATCCAACTTGGAAGTGTTGAGTAATCTGATCGAACAAAACCCCATAGCATCAATAAACCAATTAACCCTGTTGCAAAAAGAAATGTATATTGTATTCCAAGAACTCCTTTAATTGTCCAAAAAAATACGGCTGAAAGAGCAATAAAAAGAGAGATAAGAATTATCCAATCCACTATTTCAAGTATCATTTGTTCACATTATCTCCATATTTCTTTATTAATAATACATCCATTACTTCCTTTTGAGTGGTGAGAGATTATCTTACTCCCGCTGTGCGTAAACAAATAAAGATAAGTTTAAGCTTTTGAGATTTCGATCATTATCATGAATCTTATCGCCTCAACAGAATTTAAACGAATGGCCCCCAAGAGAGAATTCATCGCACGATACATTAGGTTCCCTTGGGGTTATGACCCTGCGCTTATCGGGCAACCAATAAGCGTGTATAAAACGGATAATGGATTTTATATAAAAATAAATAATGGGAATCTCACGTCATTAGGCGAGTATAAACTAACTGAAATCGAAAATAGCCTTCAGAATGAGTCAGAATCAGCAAAAGGAAATGCTGCTAAGGGGATTCGAACCCCTGTCGCGAGCGTGAGAGGCTCGCATGATTGGCCGGTCTACACTATAGCAGCAGAGTTGCTCAATAAAATGGGCGATGTGTTTACTTATAGTTTTTTACGGGTGCACTTCGGCCGCCCCAGCGGGTCGGCCTTGAGGAGTGTTTCCCGTTAAAAACTAAGAGAAGACCCAAAAAGAAAAGCGGGTCTTCGAATGATAGTTTTTTACGGGTGCACTTCGGCCGGCCCAGCGGGTCGGCCTTGAGGAGTGTTTCCCGTTAAAAACTAAGAGAAGACCCAAAAAGAAAAGCGGGTCTTCGAATGATAGTTTTTTACGGGTGCACTTCGGCCGGCCCAGCGGGTCGGCCTTGAG
>NZ_JBEKZF010000008.1:0-90399 GCF_049510175.1 Methanoregula sp. | reverse complement strand
CGGCCCAGCGGGTCGGCCTTGAGGAGTGTTTCCCGTTAAAAACTAAGAGAAGACCCAAAAAGAAAAGCGGGTCTTCGAATGATAGTTTTTTACGGGTGCACTTCGGCCGGTATGGCGGGCGAAGGGTTCACACAACCCACGGAATAATCGCAGCCCTCACATCCCGTTTGTACTGCAGGTATTCCTCACCGAACTTTTCGAGCAGGATCTCTTCCTCGGCCTTGATCTTGACCCAGATAGAGGCGAATCCGATAACGAGAGCAACGAACGCGAGCAGTTCACCAATGGCGATGGCGGCTCCCACGAATGCGATGAGGATACCGGTGTATATCGGGTTCCGCACGATCCGGTACGGGCCCGTCCTGATGAGCTGGTGGCCGACCTTGATCATGACCATGCTGCTCCAGTACCTGCCAAGGTGATATCGTGCCCATGCGGAAAATCCGAGTCCGGCAAGGGTGATGACGATCCCGGTCATCCCGGCAAGGGGCGATCCGGGGATCACGCGGAGGACCAGGGCATCGGGCTCGTACGTGGCGAGAACGATCGCAAGGATTACGACCGCGAGTGCGACCATGAACGACCACCGGATGTACCGGGACGACCTCCGCTCGACCGGGATACCGTCCCGGAGTGCGGGGATGAAGAAGAGGATCATGAAGACAATCCATATCCCGGCGATGATCTGGAGGTACGTCAGCATGGTTTCCGGTCTCCTGTTCGCCTTTGTTCAGGACCGATCTGAACCGGTCAGGCCCGGTCCGTTTCCGTATGCCAACGGCAACGGTCCGTACGGCGGGAACAAGTCTTTATCGTCCGTTTTTATTGGTTGCTGGACTGCAATAAGGTTTCTTCGGTCAGTGCAGGAATAGAATGCCCGTAGCATCCAATAATTCCCGATCCTCCCGGAAAGGAACCGCATCTTCCGGTACAGTCGGCGACCTAGGTGTGCGGTGGAGGTACCTTGGGATACATACGGGCTCTCTTCCATCGACCCGTTCGTCGCTACAACAACTATATCTCGGACATGCGGCGATTAATATAGGAATGAGTAGTCTTGAGGAACAGATTAAGGAGCTCGAGGACGAGCTGACCAAGACCCCGTATAACAAGGCTACATCAAAACATATCGGAAGGATCAAGGCAAAGATTGCCCGGCTCCGCGACGAGGCCGTCAACCGCGCGATGAAGGCCGGCGGGGGCGGCGAAGGCTACCAGGTCAAGAAGTCCGGCGACGCAACCGCAGTCCTTGTAGGGTTCCCGTCAACCGGTAAAAGCACGCTCCTCAACAAGCTCACCGGCACCACGAGCGCTGTTGCCGCGTACTCGTTTACCACCCTCACGGTCGTCCCCGGTGCACTCGAGCACAAGGGAGCGAAGATCCAGATCCTCGATATCCCGGGGCTCATCGCCGGCGCAGCGATGGGCAAGGGCCGGGGCAAGGAAGTCATCGCAGTCGTCCGCGGCGCCGACATCATCATCATCCTCGTGGACGTCTTCAACGAGCGGCATTTCGACGTCCTCATCAAGGAACTGCACGATGCCGGGATCCGGATCAACGTCCCGAAACCCGATATCACCATCAAGAAATCCTCCCACGGGGGTGTCCGGCTTAACGCGGTGGGCACGCTGGACCTTGAGATCGAGGAAGTACGCTCTATCCTCGCAGAGAGCAAGATGATGAATGCCGACATCCTGATCCGCGGGAACGCAACGCAGGACGATCTCATCGACGCGATACAGGGAAACCGTGTTTACGTACCGGCGTTCATCGCTGTCAATAAGGTAGACCTCGTGGACAAGGAACGGTACCTCGAGATCGAGCACGATATCGCCGAACGATTCGACAGCCCCCCGATCATGATCTCGGCCGCTTCCGGCTATCACACCGAAGAACTCAAGGATGCCATCTACGACTCTCTCGGGTTCATGCGGGTCTACCTTAAACCCGTCGGCGAAGAGGCTGACCTCGACGAACCGCTGATTGTCCGGAGGAAGAGCACGGTCGAAGACGTCTGCAACAAGCTTCACCGGGAGTTCGCGCAGAAGTTCCGCTATGCCCGGATCTGGGGCAAATCCGTCAAACACCCCGGCCAACGGGTCGGCCTGACCCACAAACTCATTGACGGCGACCTCCTCTCAATTGTCGTCGAGCATTAGGAGACAATGTTTTATCCGGTATAAAAATCAATTAAAAAACTTTAACGTATATTAATTCCTTTTTTCAATCAGGAAATATTCCGGATTTTGCCGGAGCGGTACGGTATTTTCCCCGGCAGAATCCTGCGAGAGGTGTGAGGAGATGGACGGCATACAGGATCACCATGATGAATATGACGAGTTCCGGTTCCAGACACTTGTCGAGGCCATCAGCCACGTTGTCTTTACGCTGGATGACCGGGGCCGTTTTACGTACCTGAGCCCACGGTGCGAGGAGATCCTCGGTCTCCCGCCGGAGGCACTGATCGGGAAGACCATCACCTCTGTCGTCGTACCGGATGACCAGGACCGTTTATGCCGGAAGTACCAGGAAGTGAAGGCCGGGGAGTCCTATCCCTCCGATTACCGGGTTCTCGATAAGAACGGGCAGGAACATCTCGTGAGAGCCATCTCACGACCGTTTGGGACAACGGAAGGAAAAAGAGGTGTTGTTGGGGTCATCAGTGGGATCAGCAACTGGGAGACCCTGGACAAAGCGTTCCGTCAGAGCGAGGAAAAAGTCAAGAAACTGGTGGAATATTCAAAGGACGGTATTATCCTTACCGACGAGCACGGGACCCTGATCGAATGGAGCCCGGCGATGGAGCAGATCAGCGGGATACCCCGCTCCCGCGCTGTCGGGAGACCCCTCTGGGATGTCCAGTATGAGGTCCTGCCCACGGAAAAAAAGATCCTGGAAACGCGGAACATGATCAGGGATATGTTCGAGGTTCTGCTCGCAACAGGTACCGCCCCATGGCTCGACCGGAGTTCGGAGAACGAGATCGAGCGCCCTGACATGAAACGCAGGATCATCGAATCGTTCCAGTTTCTCATACCCACGGGGAACGGGAGGATGGTCGGCGCAATCGTGCGGGACATTACGGATCGCAGGCGGGCGGATCTCGCCGTTCACGAGGCAAACCGGAAGCTCAACCTCATGAACAGCATCACCAGCCATGATATCAACAACCAGCTCATGATCCTCACCGGCTACCTTCTGCTGCTGGAGCAGGGATCCTCCGCCCTGGGAAGGGATGAGGTCTTCACCCTCATCAACGGATCCGCCGCCAGGATCCAGAGGATCCTGAAGTTCATGACAGAGTACCAGAACGTAGGTGTAAAATCGCCGGCCTGGCAGGACCTTGCCGGCACCATTGCTGCCGCAAAGGCATCCGTTGAGAAAGGCAGGGTGGAAATCACGATCGACCCCCTGTGCAGCGATATGGAAATCTTCGCCGATCCCCTGCTTGTGAGGGTCTTTTACAACCTGATCGATAACTCAATCCGGCATGGCGGGACCGTCACGGAGATCGGGTTCAGGTGCAGCGTACAGAAAGGGGATTTTGTCATCGTGTATGAAGATAATGGTGTTGGTATTCCGGATGAAATCCGGCCGGTCCTCTTCATGCGTGGCAAGGGAAAGAACACCGGCTACGGGCTCTTTCTCATCCGGGAGATCCTCGCGATTACCGGATATACGATACAGGAGACCGGCGGAGCGGGAAAAGGGGTCCGGTTCGAGATCACGGTACCCAAAGGGTTGTTCCGCAGGTTGAATAAGTGAACGAAGTCACTCCAGTGACCACTTCGCGTTCCGATACTATTCCTGCGGGTGTCCACGAACCGCATCGAAGATCACCGACAGCGGTGCTTCGGTCTTGATCCCGTACCCGGAGAAGTGTGTACGGCTTGCCGGGTACCCTTCAGCGGTAATGCGGCTGAGCACAACGGTTATTTCGGGCGGGGAACAACCCAGCCGTTTTGCGAGCACGTGGTAATCGTAAAAGCCCGGCACCGGAAGTTCTTCCCTGCAGCAGTCCAGCAGTTTTACCAGTGCCTTCTCCGATCCGGGCTTCATCGTCCCGATCCGGGCCTGCATCTCTGCGAGGATTGCCCTGTTGTGGAGGTCACCCAGCCAGAGGGGGCCGATCGGCTGGAGCAGCTCCCCGCAGTGGGGGCATGTCCGGGAGGAAGAGAGGATGCCTGGCTCCTGCTCGCGGTAAGGGCATTTCCTGCACTGGTGGATATAGCCGGTCTGCCGGAGAGTATCATCGGCAGCCTTTGTGCCCCGGAGGAGCCGGAGGTGGAGGCGGACGAAATGCTCGCGGGCATAACAGAAGATCGGCTCAACCCCCCGGTCATACCGTGCGGTCTGCCGGACGACAAATCCCAGCAGGATGCGGAGGCCCACCTCGCTATGGTATTCCGTGTTCATCGGGACCGCCGAGTACCTGCGGATCCCGGCTTTCAGGTGTGCACCGCAGAGCGGGGCCGTATCCGTTGCGGTCACGAAGAGAAAACGCCGGGTCCCCTTCACGCCGGCATCTACGAACGGCGCCGGTGTGCCGAAGGGATCGAGATCAACAGCATCGAAGGACTGTTCCGACAGCAGGGCATTGACGTCCCGCTGGATAACGGTGACCGGTATGCCGGACCGTTGCACGTTACGGGTAATCAGCTCGATTGCCACCGGGTCGCGGTCGCTGATCGTGACGGGAATGCCGCACTCGTTTGCCACCCTCAGGCCCCGGATGCCGGTCGCACCCATGGCATCGAGATAATCCGAAGGCTGGAGGATGGAGAGGAGGAGAACGGTTGCATCCCGGTTGAGCTTCATACGGGGGTTGAAGAAGATGGGGGCTGAACCGGGAGGGAACTGCTGCGTGTCGTCCTGGACCGGGACGAGAAATGTGGTACCGCCTTCCGTTGCCTCTGTCAGCTCCATGGTGCCAGAGATGTTGCAGCGCACAAAACTTATACATATTCCCCCTCAATGGATATGGGCAGGGCGAGTGGCTTAGCCCGGACATAGCGTCAGCCTCCTAAGCTGAATGCCGGGGGTTCAAATCCCCCCTCGCCCGTAAACATTGCTTTTCGCGCAATTTAAGTGCCGGATCATCAGAGTGTAAACCAATGAGTGCTGCAGGTTATATACGGATCACCCGTCCGGCCAATGCAGTCATGGCCGGCATTGCGGCAATCGTAGCCTACTTCGTCGCCACCGGAACCCTTGTCCCCGCCGTCCTCCTTCTTCTCGTCGTGGTCACCCTCATTACGGCTGCCGGCAACGTGATCAATGATTATTATGATGCGGATATAGATGCCGTCAACCGGGCCAATCGCCCGATACCCGCCAGCCTCGTCCCCCGGAAGATGGCGTTCTGGTATGCGCTGCTCCTGTTCGGTGCCGGCATTGCTGCAAGCCTGTTCATGAATTTTCTCTGCATGGGCTTTGCCGTCTTCAACTCACTGCTCCTCGTCGCGTATGCGGCACGGCTGAAGAGCATGCCCCTCATCGGGAACCTCGCGGTGGCGTACCTGACCGGGAGTATGTTCCTGTTCGGCGGTGCCTTTGCCGGTATGTCCGGTCTCATGCACCTCGTTCCTCTCGCGGTCATGGGCTTCCTTGTGACGATGGCCCGTGAACTGCTGAAGGATGCGGAAGACGTTGAAGGAGATGCAGCGGGAGGTGCATCAACACTCCCCCAGCGGATTGGCGTGAAAAAAACCACATACGGTGCATTCGTCTTTACCCTGCTGTCGATAGTCGCAAGTATCGTTCCCTTCTGGTGGTGGGGTGCCCCGTATCTTGCCATGATCGGTATCGTGGATCTTGTTCTTCTCGGTGCGGCACGCAAAGCCCTCGCTTGCGAAAGCCCGGCATGCGTCCGGAGTTCCGGTGCCACAACCATGCTGAAATATACCATGTTTGCGTCCCTGGTCGTGTTTACCCTGTCGGTGCTTTTCCTCGGGTAACCGTTACCTGCTGCCAAAATGCCCGCCGGGAAAATGACCGAGCAACAAGTATATCCCCCTGATTGTTCCACAGTTACCATGAGAGACCAATGCCCACGCTCATCCAGAAGGGGAATACGTATTTTGCACAGAAAGGCTCGTATTTTGAAGGGAATGTAAAAGTAGACGGCGACTTTGTCGTACCCCCTCATACCCATTTCTGGGGAAGGCTCAACGTCACCGGCAACCTCGAGCTCGGTCCCCGGTCCAGCGTGGCGCTCGAGATTAGCTGCTGGAGTGCTGTCATCGGGAGCCAGTGCAGGGTGAAGGGCCCGATCATTGCTCACGGGGATGTTACCATTCTCGATAATGCCAGTGTCCACTCCGTCCAGGCAGGAGGAAAGGTTATCCTCCGCCCTGGCATCGTTGTGGGAAACGTGACAAGCCAGGACGCGATCATCGTCCACGGCAGGATCAAGAGCGGGAACCTAATCGGCAAGAGTATGAAGGTCCTCGGGGATTGACGCCGGATCGATACCGAGTGTGGCAACCTCGTAGAGATCAGCCCAGTTGACGATCGTCTCAACACAGCCCTCTTTCAGGGTGACGATCCCCATGACGACAAGTCCCATCTTGTCGGCCATATCGATACCTTCTTTCACTTCAGCCAGGCAGCCGACGCCGATAATTGCCTTAGGCCGGTATTTTTTTACCATGCGCTTGATAAACGATGAGCCCGGGACGATGAAGATCTTATAGCCGAGCTGTTCGAGCAGGACCCGTGTCTCCCCAATAGTACACTGGCCGCAGTTCCGGCATTTGAGACCCTCCGGTGTGAGATGGGCGGGACACTGGGAAGACCGCAGGCACTGGGGCATGAATATGGCCCTTTCGGTGACCGGGATCCGCGTGAATTCCGGCTCGTTCATCGAATTGTGAAGTTTGATAAAAAAGGAGAGCATCTCCCGGTCTTCGAGGCCAAGAAAACGGAACATCGCCTTCATCAGGCCTTCGAGAAATACCAGCCCGGATTTGATCAGTTTCGGGAAGTAGAGTTTCTTCTGCCTGATGGAATAGAGCGAGATAATGACGAGGATGAACGAGATGACCAGGGCCCCGAGTATGACAATGACCGTGATCTCGCCGATGATGTATATCAGGTGGTTCCAGGGAATAAAATCGAATGCCATTGCAGGGGTTATATTCAATGGGATGTCCGGAACGATAAGTATGATCGGGTATCGATCGGCTGGTGGAGCACGCCCTTTTCTGTTATTATGGCGGTGACAAGATCCATTGGCGTTGCGTCAAAAGCAGGATTTTTTACCTTTGCGCCATCAGGGACGTAGGTCCGGTTGCCCATGACCGTGACTTCCTCGCGTCCCCGTTCCTCGATCAGGACGTCCCGCTCGGTATTGTCCGGGTCGAACGTGGACAAAGGTGCGGCAACATAAAAGGGGATTCCGTGATGGCGGGCGCAGACCGCGTGCATGTACGTCCCGATCTTGTTGAAGACGGCGTCACGGGTGATCCGGTCGGCACCGACAATGACCACATCGATCGCACCGGCCCGCATGAAGTGAGCTGCCATGGAGTCGGTGATCACCGTCACATCAATCCCGTCCCGCGCCAGTTCCCATGCGGTGAGCCGGGCTCCCTGGAGAAGCGGCCGGGTCTCGCAGGAGATCACCTTCACCTCTTTTCCCGCCATCACCGCAGAACGGATCACGCCGAGTGCCGTTCCCCACGAAGAGCATGCAAGTGCCCCGGCATTGCAGTGGGTGAGGACCGTGCAGCGGCCGGGAAGCAGAGCGGCCCCGTTGTTCCCGATCGCATGGCAGCAGGCAGTATCCTCCCGGGCGATCGCATCCGCTTCCCGGAGCGCGATGGCCCGTGCTTCATCAACACTATGGGCAGTAGCCAGTGCCGCGAGCACCCTGTTTATCCCCCAGCCGAGGTTGATCGCGGTTGGGCGGGTCGAGCGGAGCTGCTCCGCGGCCTGCCGTACACCGGCCATGAACGTATCGACGTCCTCGTGCGGGAACGTGCGGGTGGCAAGGGTGATACCATATGCTCCGGCCACGCCAAGCGCTGGTGCGCCGCGGACCTCGAGCCGCCGGATGGCGGTGGCCAGCCGGTCAATGCTCCGGCACTCGATGATCACATATTCACCTGGCAGGAGCGTCTGCTCGATGTAGCAGAGACAGTCCTTCGCACGGTCCCACCAGAGCGTGGCAGAGTCGTTCACTCAGGGCCTCTTCTTTTTTGCATCGATCCAGGCCCGCATCGCCGCCGATTCTGCGGAAGCAACGCTGTCGGGAATATCCCGGGGTGCGGTGGCGGTCCCGGCCACATAGATCCCCGGCCGGAGCGTTGCAGCCGTATCCATGGCATCGTTCACCGGCCGGATAAAACCGGTCTCCTCCCGTGCAACACCCAGCTTTTCCACAAGCGCTGCACTCGCATCGGAGGGTCCGATGCCAACCGAGAGGACGACCAGGTCGGGGTGGAGTACATGGAGCTCGGAGGTCTCCGAGTCCTCGACCTGCAGGATCATGCCGCCCCGGTCCGGGAGAATGTCGGACGGCATGCCCCGGAGGAACCGGACTCCGAGAGATTTCACCCGCTCAAAATACTCCTCGTACCCTTTCCCGTAGGCACGGATGTCCATGTAACAGATGATCACCTCTGTCTCCGGGCTCTTCTCCTTGATCAGCATCGCGTTCTTCAGTGCCTGCATACAGCAGACACAGGAGCAGTACGGGCGGTCGATCGTCATGTCCCGTGAACCTACGCACTGGATGAAGACAATGGATTTCGGTGCTGCCCCGTCGCTCATCCTCTTCACGTGCCCTCCCGTCGGGCCGCTCGCGTTGATCATCCGTTCCAGTTCGAGGCTCGTGATGACATCGGGAAGCGTGAGATAGCCGAACGGAGTCTTGGTGCGGGCATCAAAAACCGTATACCCGGTGGTGATGACGATGCTGGCCGCCTCGACCGTCAGCGAGGTCTCCTCGTCCTTCTTCCGGATGGAACCCGGGCCGCAGGCATCGTAGCAGAGCCCGCATTCGATGCAGTGCTCGGGGTCCTTGATCACGATGTCAGGGATCGCCTGGGAATGCGGCTTGTAGATTGCCTTACGGACGCCGACGCCGGCATCGAACCGGTTATAGATTTCCACCGGGCAGATCTGGATGCAGTCCCCGCAGCCGGTGCAGGTTGATTCGTCCACGTAGCGGGGATGTTTCTTTATCGTGACGAGGAAGTTGCCGGCTTCCCCTTCGACCCTGTCGACTTCGGCACAGGTATGGATGGTGATATCCGGGTGCCGTACCACATCCACCATCTTGGGCGAGAGGATGCACATCGAACAGTCGTTCGTGGGAAACGTCTTGTCCAGCTGCGCCATGTGCCCGCCGATCGTGGGTTCGCGCTCGACAAGGTGCACGTGGACGCCGTGTCCTGCGATGTCGAGTGCCGCCTGGATGCCGGCGACCCCCGCCCCGATGACGACCACATCAGTCATGCGGTGCGTACTCTCCCGCAAGTTCGACATAGGACGCGGCATTGGAGAGGATGTGCTGCTGCTGCCCGTCGCTGGCCTGCTTGATGATCTTTCCGGGGACGCCGACAACTACCGATCGCTCCGGAATATCCATTTCTTCGGTTACGACCGCTCCCGCCCCGATCACTGATCCGTCACCGATCTTTGCCCCGTTGAGCACAATCGCTCCCATGCCGACGAGCACGCGGCTCCCGATCGTGCAGCCGTGGAGGATCGCGCCGTGCCCTACGGACACGTCATCGCCGATGAGTACCGGAAAGCCAATGCTCGTATGGACCACGCAGTTGTCCTGGATGTTGGACCGATCCCCGATCACGATCCTGTCCTTGTCTGCACGGACCACCGCTCCGAACCAGATCCCCACGTTCCTGCCGATCGTGACATCCCCAATGATCGTTGCATTGCCGGCGACAAACAACGCTCCACCGGAGACCTTCCCAACCATATGCATAATAACATAGGAAATTAAGAATCAAAGAGTATGAAGGTTATGGTAGGGGGAACCTTTGACCCCCTGCATGACGGACACAAGCGGCTCCTTGACCGGTCGTTCGAGCTTGCCGGGCCCTCTGGCCATGTCCTGATAGGTCTGACGACGGACGTGTTTGCGAGCCACAAGGTGCACCCCATCCGGCCGTTTGCGGAACGGAAATCGGATCTCGCACAATATATCGCCGGAAAAAACTATCATATCGACTGGCTGATCGAACCGTTAAATGACCGGTTCGGTTCTGCGATCGAATCCGATTTCGATGCAATCGTTGTCTCCGAAGAGACCATTCCCGTGGCTGTCGAGATCAATAAGATCCGGCGTGAGAAAGGGAAACGAAAAGTCGACATCCACCAGATCAGTTGTGTCCTTGCAGAGGACAGCCGCTGGATCTCAAGCACCCGGATTTACCGTGGCGAGATCGACGTGCACGGACATATCCTGCACTGATATCGGGTCAATACCCCCGGACCGTGTGTTGCCGGGCTCTTGAATTTTTTAATGCGGGAATTTTCCCCGGAAAAAAGAGATTATTTCCTGTGGGCAACCACGATGGCGAGCACTGCAATGACCGATGCGATCACGGAGACTACCGCCGGCAGGGAAGCCTGCGTGGTCGGTATTGCCGTTGGTGCAGTGGTCATGACAGCCGTTGGTGACTGGGTGGCTGGCACATTAGTCGGTACCGGTGTGCTTACCGTGACCTGTGCACTCGTTCCGGTCTTGAACATGGTGTCGCTGCCGTACTGGTTGGTTGCGGTGAGACTGACATCGTACGAGCCTTCGCGCAGGTAGATGTGGCGCGGGTTCTGTTCTGATGAGGTTGTTCCATCGCCAAAGCTCCACGCCCATGCAGTCGGGCTGTTGCTCGACAGGTCCGTGAACTCGACAATGAACGGCGCCTTGCCAACCTGCCGGTCTGCCTTGAAGTCAGCTACCGGTGCAAGCGTGGTCAGGATGTAGTTTGTCTTTGATGCGGTGTCCTGTCCGTCCTTGTTGGATGCGGTCAGGGATACCGTGTAGGTGCCAAGAGTGGTGTAGGTATGGGTCGGGTTCTGATCGGTTGCAGCAGATCCATCGCCAAAGTCCCACTTCCATGCAGTCGGCCCGTTGAGTGACTTGTCCGTGAACGTTACGGCCATCGGGGCACCTCCACGGGTCTTGTCAGCGACAAAGTCTGCTTTCGGGATGCTCATGACGGTGATGTACTGGTTCTTGGTCCGTGAGTTGGTCAGCGAGGGGTTGGATGCGGTCAGGGTTACATCGTACACCCCGGTTGCACGGTATACGTGGTCCGGATTCGAACCGGTGCCGGTCGCCCCGTCGCCGAAGCTCCAGACCCATTCAGTGGGATTGTTTGAGGAAAGGTCCGTGAAGGTGACAATCCTGCCGACACCGACTGTCGTCCTGTCTGCGACGAAGTCAACCGCTACGCCACCGCCAACGGTGATGAGGTCTTTCCTGACCATGGTGTCAGCACCAAAGTAGTTCTTGACGGTGAGGGTGACAGTATAGGTGCCCTCTTTCTGGTAGATATGGGTCGGGTTCCGTTCGCTTGAGGTCGCTCCGTCACCGAAGTCCCAGGACCAGGATGTCGGGATATTGGTGGACTGGTCGACAAAGTTTACGATCATCGGTACTTTGTTCTGCTCGTATGGTACAATAATCGGGATAAATTCCGCTTTCGGGGAAAGACCGACATTGATGTAGCTGGTCTTTGTTTCGGTGTCCTTACCATTGTCATTCCGTGCGGTGAGGGAGACCGTGTAGATCCCTTTCAGCTGGTATGCATGGCTGGGGTTCTGGTCGGTTGAGGTTGCGGTGTCGCCGAAGTCCCAGGACCAGGCTGTCGGGGAGTTCGAGGATTTGTCCGTGAACTGGACGTTCTCGTTGGTGTTCACCTGGGTCGGTGCTCCGGCGAAATCAGCATTGGGTACGCCGCCAACGTTCACCGTCTGGGTCGAGGTAGCCGTGTCCGTGCCCCGGGTTATGGTGAGCTTGACATCATAGGATCCGGAGCTCGCAAACGTATGGGTCGGGTTCTGCACGGTTGAGGTACTCCCATCAGCGAAATCCCACTGCCATGCAGTCGGGCTTCCAATGGATCTGTCAGTAAACGTGACTGCGAGGGGTGCCTTGCCCGAAGACGGGTCTGCGGCAAACTTCGATACAAGTTCCCCGACAACGGTGATATACCGGGTCTTGGTTGCATCGGAGGAGCCGTAATCGTTGGATACGGTCAGGATGACATTATAGACGCCCCCGGTCCAGTAGGTGTGAACCGGGTTCTGTTCGGTCGATCCCTTACCGTCGCCGAAATCCCAGCTCCACGAGGTTATCTGGCCGGTGGACTGGTCAGTAAATCCGACATTCAGCGGGACATCGCCGGAGGTCGGATTAGCTACGAAATCCGCTTTCGGTCCCATACCGATGGTGATGTAATCCTTCTTGATCGCAGTGCTTGAGCCATAGGCATTCTTTACCGTGAGAGTAACGGTAAAGGTACCGCGCTGGATGTACATGTGGCTGGGGTTCTGCTCGGCGGATGTTGCTCCGTCGCCAAAGTCCCACTGCCAGGTCATGGGGGTTGAGCCAAGGGAATTGTCCACGAATTCAACCTTGGTCGGGATGGTTGAGAAGGCATAGTGGGCATCAAACTGCGCAACCGGTGCCAGACCAACCGTGATGTAGCCTGACTGCGTTGCGGTATCCGCTGCAGAGACCCCGGGTAACAGGGCCAAAAGCAGGACTATCAATCCTGCAAATAAGAAGTACTTACTTGATCTCATCATGATCACGATTCACCATTATAGATTAATAGATATTTAATCCCATCACTTTACGCACGCAGTATGGCATGCATTCTGCAGGAAAAACTGATAATATGCGTATTTTCATATTACCTGCAATCACCCGTTTCATAAAAAGGTATAAAACCGCTCAGTTTTCCCTGAAGAAAAAAACAGGCGATCCCCCGACGGGGTCAGATGATGTGGCTGGTGATATCGCGGGTGATGACCCAGTCACAATAGATGCAGTGGAGCCCTTTTGGCAGGACTTCGAATTTGCTCCGGATCGGTTCGTGGGTATTGGATATGCATCCGGGGTTCGGACAGCGGACCAGCCCTTCAATGAGGGTTGGGATCTCCACGCCTTTTTTCTCGAAGACTTTGTAGTTCCGGATGATATTGATGGTGGCCCGTGGCGAGATGAGGGCGATCCGGTCCACTTCCTCTTTGGAGAGTTCACGGTTGGTCAGCTTGACGATGTCCTTCTTTCCCATATTACGGCTTGGGACATTGGTTGCGATGGAGAGGGCCTCCTGTGTTGTCCCGGTGATACCGAGAATCTTGACGACATTGAGGGCTTCTCCGCCATCGATATGGTCGATCACGGTACCGTTTTTGATTCTCCTGACCAGCAACCCCTCGTTCTCGGCGGACTCGTTGTTCTTCATTTCATCACCTGCATGAGCATTGCCATGCGGACCGGGACCCCGTTCTTCGACTGCTCGAAGTAGCGGGCGTGGGGGGATTCGTCCACGCGGGGATCGATCTCATCAACCCTTGGCAACGGGTGGAGGACGATGAGGCGCTTTTTTGCACCGGCCAGCAGTTCCGGTGTGATCCGGTAATTCGAGGCTACGTTGAAGTACGATGCCGAATCGGGGAACCGCTCGCGCTGTATTCTCGTGACATAGAGTACGTCTACCTCGCGGATCACGTCGCTGATGCTGTCATGCTCGATGATCTCCATCCCCTTCTCTGCAAGCTGGGCGGACAGCGTGGCGGGGAGCTCGAGCCCCTTGGGGGAGATGGTGTGCAGCCGTGCATGATAGAGGGAGAGTGCGGAGGCAAGGGAATGGGCCGTGCGCCCGTACCGGAGGTCCCCGATCAGCGCGATGTCGATCCCGTCTATGGGCATCGACTGGCGGATCGTGTACAGGTCGAGGAGTGTCTGGGACGGGTGCTGTCCCGCCCCGTCGCCGGCGTTGATGACCGGGACGGTGGAGAATTCCGCCGCAAGTCGTGCTGCCCCCTCTTTTGGGTGGCGGATGACGATCGCGTCCGCGTACCCGCTGACAACGCGGATGGTATCGGCAAGTGTCTCGCCCTTGGCCATGGAGCAGGCCTCGACGCTGCCCACCGAGAGAGACGTACCGCCGAGCCGGGCTATTGCCGATTCAAAGGACAGCCGGGTTCTCGTGCTGGGCTCGAAGAAGAGGACAGCAAGTATCTTCCCGGCAAGGGCATTCCCATCGTACTTTTTCTTATCGATCTGTTCTGCATGATCCAGCAGTTTGTCGATCCCGGTCCGGTCAAAATCCCCGATCGATATGATGTGGTGCACAGCTCACTCTCCCGACTCTTTATGATGAATGTATTTTGCTCATGCCCTAATTACCTATCTTTCACGCAGGCAAAAACCAGGCCGTTCGTGACAGGAATGATATTATTGGATCATTACGCATTTTTATCAACACAAGTTAGCTTTTGCGGTGAGATCCCTTGGATTTTATACCTGTTGCGCGGCCGGCGATCGGCCAGGACGAAATATCGGCCGTGACCGCGGTCCTTGCATCCGGTATGCTTGCATCCGGTGAACGGGTCGCAGAATTCGAACGGAAGTTTGCGGACTATTGCGGGACCACTCATGCCGTTGCCGTCAATAGCGGCACTGCCGCCCTCCATGCGGCGCTGCTCGCTGCGGACATCGGCCATGGCGACGAGGTCATCGTACCGGCGTTCTCGTTCTTCGCCACGGCTTCTGCCGTGCTGATGTGCGGGGCAACGCCAGTATTCGCTGACGTGAACGAACAGACCTTCAATATCAACCCGCAGCAGATCGAGGAGCGCGTAACGCCAAAGACCCGGGCAGTCATCGGCGTCCACCTGTTCGGCCAGCCATTCGAGATCCCTGCAGTGCAGGAGATTTGCGAGCGCCATAACCTGAAACTGATTGAGGACGCAGCACAGGCCCACGGCGCCCTCTCCAACAGTGGGAAAGCCGGGAGTTTCGGACAGTTCGGCTGCTTTTCCTTCTATGCGACCAAGAACATGATCACCGGGGAGGGCGGCATGGTGGTGACAAACGAGAAGGCCTACAATGAACGGTTGCGCCTGATTATCAACCACGGCCAGAGCGAGAAATACCTCCACACGCGGCTCGGCTATAACTATCGCATGACCGACATTGCCGCCGCGCTTGGTCTCGTCCAGCTGAAGAAACTGGAAAAATTCAACGAGCGGCGCCGGAAGAACGCCGGGTATTACAACACTCACCTCTCCGTAAAGGGGCTCGTCACACCGGTTGTCGCAGCAGGTGTCCTGCCGGTATATCACCAGTATGTCGTTCGGCTGACTGATGAGTTCCCGATGAGCAGGGCCGAATTTATCGATTATCTCAAAGCCAAGGGTATCGGGAGCGCTATCCACTACCCGATCCCCCTTCACCGGCAACCGGTCTTCGGCCTTGAAAATGTCCCGGACCCGTGCCCGGTCTCCACACATCTTGCCGAATCCGTACTGAGCCTTCCTGTTCATCCCCTGCTGGATCAGAAACAACTCGCGTATATCTGCGATACCATCAACCGGGTGAAATGAGATGGATGTCGGCATTATCGGCATCGGAACCATGGGAAAGAACCATGTCCGCGTCTATTCTGAATTAAAGAGCGTGGATTCCGTTGCTGTGTTTGACGTGAACGCGGCGGCGGCAAAAGCCATCGGCGGCCAGCACGGGGCTGAAGTCTGCAGTTCCGTGGACGATCTGCTGGCACGGTCGGACGCAGTCAGTGTCTGCGTGCCCACCCCGTTTCACGCGGTGACGGTCCGTCAGGTTTTTTCTGCAAAGAAATCTGTGCTCATCGAGAAACCGATCGCGGCCACGGCAAAAGAGGCCACAGAGCTCATGCGGTCGGCACCCGACGGGATCACGATCGGGGTCGGCCATATCGAGCGGTTCAATCCCGTCGTAAGCGAGATTAAAAAAATCGTGAATAAGCCGCTCTACGTCGAGATGAAGCGGCACAACCCGGCCTCGGCACGGGTGACGGGGAGCACGGTTATTGAAGACCTGATGATCCATGATATCGATATACTCCTGACCCTGTTCGGTCAGCCGTCCGATATCCACAGCGCCGGCAATGCAGATGTCTGCAGCGTCCTGATGAAATGCGGGAATATTCCGGTTGCCCTTTCCGCGAGCCGGAAGTCCTCCAAGAAGATCCGGATGATCTACGTTGAGGAGGAAGGTTTTACGATCGAAGGCGATTTTATGACCCAGGAGGTCACCATCTACCGGAAACCGGGGCAGTACCAGTTCGAGGCGGAGCGGTATGTCCAGGAAAATATCATTGAAAAGGTGATGGTGAACAAGCTCGAGCCGCTGAAGCGGGAACTGGCAACGTTTATCGAATGCGTTGCCTCACGCCGTCCGTTCCCGATCACGCCGGAACAGGCGATTAATAATCTGCGGGTATGCGAGGAGATCCAGGCCGGCCTCTGATTTTACGATAGAATACATAGTATACAGGATAGTGAGTGAAGCGATGCTATCAGATATCCTCAAAAAGCGGGGACCGATAAAAAAGGTGGGGGTCCTCGGCATGGGCTATGTCGGTATTCCGGCAGCGGCACTGTTTGCGGACTCCCCGCAGTTCGACAAAGTGTACGGGTTCCAGCGGGATTCCCCTTCATCGGGATACAAGATCGCCATGCTCAACCGCGGGGAGAGCCCGCTGAAAGGGGAGGAGCCCGGGCTCGAAGAACTGCTGACAAAGGTCGTGGCCGCAGGCAAATTTTCCTGTACTTCGGACTTCTCGAAGATCCGGGAACTGGACGCGGTCACGCTCTCCATCCAGACCCCGTTCCTGAACAAGGAGGACCTGCTACCGGATTTCTCTGCCCTGTTCGAAGGGATACGAAACGTTGGCCGCAACCTCTCGCCCGGCATGCTGGTCGTGCTCGAGTCCACGATCACGCCCGGGACCACAACCGGCGTCGCCCGCGGGATCCTCGAGCAGGAGTCCGGGCTCGTGGCCGGCAGGGACTTTGCCCTTGCCCATGCACCGGAGCGGGTGATGGTGGGACGACTCCTGCGCAACATCCGGGAGCACGACCGTATTGTCGGGGGTATCGATGAGACGAGCACACGGCGGGCAACCGAACTTTATACCCCGGTCCTGACGACCGGGAAGGTGATCCCCATGACGGCAACGGCCGCTGAAGTGACGAAGACTGCGGAGAACACCTTCCGCGACCTCCAGATCGCCGCGATCAACGAGCTCGCCCTCTACTGCGAGGCAATGGGGATCAATGTGTACGATGTCCGGACCGGTATCGACAGCCTCAAGGGAGAGGGGACCACGCGGGCGATGCTCTGGCCGGGTGCCGGTGTCGGGGGGCACTGCCTTCCGAAGGACACCTACCATCTCGAACGCGGCGTGCAGCAGCTCGGGAAGGACCTGCTCGATTACCCGGCAGGAGAGCCGTCACTCTATGTCCTTGCCCGGCGGATCAATGACTTTATGCCCACCCATATGTTCCGGCTCACGAAGGAAGCGCTGGAACGGGCGGGACGGCCGCTCAAAGGGGCGAAGGTGGCGGTCCTCGGGTGGGCGTTCCTCGCTAACTCCGACGACACCCGGAACACCCCCGCGGAACCGTTCCGCGACCTCCTCATCGGTGAGGGTGCGGTCGTGTCGGTTCACGACCCGTACGTTGCCGGATATCCCGGAGTGCCAATTGTCCCGTCGGTCGAAGAGGCCGTGAGGGGTGCCGATGCGGTCGTGATCTTCGCCGGCCACCACCAGTACCGGACGCTGGTTCCGCAGGAGCTCAAGCGGTTGTCCTGTAAAAAGCATCCGGTGATTGTTGACGGGCGGAACATGGTTGATCCGGATGCGTATATCCGGCTCGGTTTCATCTACAAGGGGATCGGGCGCGGGGACAAGAACGGGCATGTGATTGTGGAAGGGTAATTCTTCCTTCACAATGTGCATCACTTTTCTCTAAAATATACGATAGCCTTACGCGCAAAACGCCTCGTCGGGTTTTGCGCTAGCAATTACCTGTTTTTGCCATGAACCGTTATTGAGCCGCTGCGGGAAGGCAATCGTCGCTTCAGCAAGGATTGGCTGGAGAAGAATTCATGAGAATTCTTCGAGTGCGCCCCGTCGGGGACAACCGGAGGTTGTGGAGAAGATTTTCTCAAGATAATACATAGTTAACTGTGTTCAATTCTGAAAATTATCTCTTTGTGCTTTTATCTCTGTGAGTGCTCGATAGGTCAGGAGAATGTGGGCGGCGCGGTAGGCAGGGGGGGCGGCCCCAACGGGGCCGCCCGCCCGCCGCGCCGTTTTCTCTCTATTACCTGTTGTGAACATCCGATAGGGATGAAATGAGTTAATTTATGGAGTTGAAAAAATGGTTCGTCCTCTTGAATTGGATAACGAAGCAAATGTCCTCTTTGAGGGTTTGAAGGTTCATGCTGCTGTTAGAGTCGAACATCTTACTTTGAGCGTTCCTAGGGGCTCTGGCATTGATTTGGAGAAGAGTTTTCAATCCTTAATTGTTCGAATAGTTGGGAAAAATAACAAAAGCAAGATTCAATACGCTGGTGTCCTTGTAGATAATCCTCCTGAACATGCTCATATCCTCTGGGTAAAACCATACGTTCGTTGGAATCGTCTCAATGCGATTTGGGCGGATATCATTAAGGCTCATCCGATGATTGTCTCAAAAACAGTCAAGGGTGATAAATCGAAAAGAAATGATGTCCGTCGTTTGGTGTATTACTTGGTAGAAGATCAGAGTCATCATTGTGTTCCTCTTCGGTTTTTCCATTCTTCAAAGTGGTTAAAAAAGCCAAAATTGACCAAAAAACTGGTTGAAAAACAGTTAAAAGAGCAAGAATCTCTTTCGGAGGTTTTGACATATGACTGATGTTTTTTTTAAAAATCGTCGTCGTTATTGCTCTGATTGTGAATTGGCATTGAGAAAAAAATGGAATGTTTGGCAATGTCCTGGGTGTAAAAAAGTTTTTACAACAAATTCGCCTGGTGGGTCTAATAAAGATGAATTGAAGGGGCTTTAACATTCTTTTAAGTCGAGGGGAGGGTCGAAAGACCCCGACCGCTCGACCCCCTATCATATTTTAGGAATGGAGTCGATGAGAAGTTGTGTGTGGAAATCTCCGTCTTCGTCTTCGTAATCTTTAAAATGCTCTGATATATACTCCTTTAATTCGGGAAGGTTTTTTACAATAAATTCGAAGAGTCCTTCGGTATGTCCAAGTCTTTTCTCTATTTCTTCATTATACTTTTTTAGTTCTTGGGTTTGTTGTTTTAATTCGATGTTTTCTTTTATGATGTTTGTTAAAATCCCCTCATGAGTTTGAATTTTTGCTTTAAATTCTGATTCTATTTCCTGTAATTCCTTGGGTGTTTGAATAGTTACGAGATGTTGACCTTTGAGGTATTCTTCAGCAAGTTGTTTTTTTGTATATCGGCGATATGCATCGGTTAGATATCCTGCGTGACCTGCGAGCATCTCTCCGATTTCCTTTGAGATAATAAGCGATAATTGGCTGATAAAGAATTTCCTTAATTGGTGGTAATGCAATTGTTTTCTATTGGTTGTTTTATCTCGTGAAAGTAGGTTTGCTTTCATTAGAGCATTATCCCATAAAACACTTGCATTTTGGTCACTGAATGGGAATAATCGTCCGTCGTCTTTTCCTGTTTTCAGATTTCCTCTTCCACTTTTTACTAAACCGTTGTTTCGGGTTGCTGATGTTCGGATATACTCGGTGCGAACCTTCAACCATTCATTAACGGCTTGTGCTGCTTCTGATGACATGAAAGTGATTCGATTATCTCCCGTTTTTGAGTTTTCTCCTCGAATGGTGATAATTGTTGGATTGGTCTTAAAGTCAATATCGTCAAGAGTTACGGATAAAGCCTCGTTGATTCTCATTCCTGATGATGCAAGGACTAAAACGAGTGCTTTTCCTTTGACATCGAGATGTTGAAGAATTGTTCTGATTGTCTCGATATCCATATCTTTTTCGATAGTTCTGGTATTTCCTTTTGGTAGTTTGTTGCGGATAAATTTCAGGTCTTTTGCAGGTAGTTCGACGTTGTAATGATTGAAAAATTCTTTTACAAAGGTAAAAGTTTGTTTTGCTGATAAAGGTGGGCGTGATTGGAGAGATATGACAAACCCTGCCATATCATCTGAATATTTTCGTTTTTCTTTGAGGTATTTATCAATCAGTTTTTCATATTTGATTCTTTCTTCTGGAGTTACACGGGTTCCTTTTCTTTGTTTGCCATAAATGAAATCAATAAAAGAAAAGATTGCTGCCGAATAGCCGATTGCTGTTGATTGATTATCATAATGTTTTAAGTAATCTGCAAGTTTTCCCATAATTCCCTCCCTTTACTTGAATATTGATTTTTTCTTATTTTTCCATAATTGATTGTGGAAATGTCTAAATACAATTGATACGCTGTTACTTTGAGGTATTTGGCATAGAGGGTAATAATAATTTTCATGCTAAATCACAGTTTGTTGTGTGTTATCTCAAGAAAATCTTGGACTGCAGCGGTAACCCTCCCAAAAAGTGTATGGGCGCATCAGCCCCCATCAGAGATCAAAAGCTGTTGAAAAATTTTCATTGGAAAACAAATCGCGACAAAAAATTTTCAACCACCCCCTCAGACCCTCATCAAAAATTTTCAACCGACCCCTGGCACCTCGGCCCGGGCAGCCACGCCGGAGAAATTGGTTTACTGTTAGATAAATATCCAACAGTTGGATAATTATCCAACAGTTGGCAGGTTATCTTACACCCCTGGATCGCGACAAAAAATTTTCAATCACCCCCCACCCCCCTCAGGGCCTCCCGTTTTTCTCAAGGATCATGCGCACGAGCGAGCTTGTGGAAGGATCGGAAAAGAGCCGGAACGCGATCTCTCCGCGTTCGGTAATCCGGTAACTCTTCTCCCGCCGGGTATCCGGGGAGACCCGCTCTTCGACAAGGGCGGCATCTTCGAGCGAATGCATCAGGGTTGACAGCGTCCCGTGCGTCATCTCGGCCGCCGGCTTCCTTCCGCGCTTGTATGTCACCGGTTGTGCAACTGGATCGCCGGGTTTTACTTTCTTCGTGCGGGATGGAACATACACGGACCAGAGCTGCTTGTAGATATACTCCCTCTGTATCCAGTTACGGGTCCCGTCATCCGGATCTTTTGGGTTTTTCCTGAGGAGAATCGCGAGGATCGTCTGGTAGTTCAGGTTCGCCAGCATGGTGCGAATCGGGCGGTCCGGGAGCGGGACGTTCCTTGCTATTTTCCCGCCGAACGTGGCGCAGACATCCGCGTTCAGCCACGACGCAAAGGAGAGGGTGGCCATGCAGAGCTCTTTCGATCCCCCGGAGAGGTCGAAGGTGAACCGTGCGCCCGGGTTTTCCCGGGCGATCTTCGTGAGGATGTCCCGGACGGACTCGTACACGGGAGGGAAGACCAGTTGCCGCGAGAAGGGGATGGAGAGCGATTCGGAGATCTCCTTCACGGCGTCGACTGCATGCCGGATTGCAAGCCGTTGTTTCTCGATCTCGGGATTGGACGAGAGAGTGTACGTCTCGCTGTCCGCAAGGACGTACGTGTGGGTGATGACGGGGAGCGTGCGGAAGATGGCCGGGTACGCGGTATGTATGTTTTCGCCGGCACTGATGATGTGGACGTGTTCGCCCGTTGGCATGGAGAAGTGTCTGGGAGGGGTGGTTTAAATTGTTGTTTGTTTATATTGTTCGGCTTATTTTGAAAAGGAATGGATCTCTCATTTCCTCGCGATCGTCACGTACCCCGAGTGACAGACAGAGGTGGAAGGCCGGGTCCCCCGCTTCGACCGGGTCATCTCCCGTTCGATCAGCTCGTGAGTATGGACTTCGGAGAACCGCTCAGAAGCGGCATCGACCACGATCGCCATCTGTTCGAGGAACGGGGTGTAGCACGCGAGATATCCGCCGGACCGGAGCAGGGAATACGCGTGCACCACATGATCTATCTGGATCTGCATGTCGAGGTGCACGACATCAAAAGTCCCTTCGGCGGCAAGGAAATCCTTCGCCACCGCTTCGACATTCGTGAGTTTTGCTTCCGTGATATTCTTTATCGCGAGCGTGGAGAACTCGGGACGCACTTCGTAGGTCTTCACGGTCTTCGCCACGCCGCCGAAATAGATCGCCGCGATCCCGCTGCCGGTGCCGGCATCGAGCACGTCATCGTTGTGGTTCATGCCGGTATACGCGATAACGAGGCCGATGTCCTTGGGGAGCATCGGTGCGCCGGAGCGCTTGCCGTACGTGAAGAAGTCCGTAGGCCTCGGTACCCGGACGGTAAATTCAGAACCGGAATGGGTGGTGATGATGTCCCCGGCGCTCTTCCCGACAATGGCGGCAAGGTCCAGCTGGCCCTTGTCGGTGCCGAGAGAGCCCTGCCCGGCCTTCACAAAAAATTCCCGTCCTGCCCCGACGAGCAGGACACGATCGCCCGCTTCGATCATCACGGTGCAAGCCGCATGATCGCTTCGGCGATGTCGCCCTTTGTCGCGACCAGGGCTTCCCGTGCCTTCTCTTCAGAAACATTGGCCTGTGCAGCGACCATCGTCACATCCTCTTTCGGGATTTCCAGCGCTCCGGCCTCGAACCTTGGGGTGCCAACTACCTGGTACGTGGTCTGGCCCTGCATGGTCATGGCCGAGACTTCTGCGGAGTCGAAGATCCAGTTGCCCTTCGGCGTCTTGATCACGATACTCTGCACATCTTCAATCTGCTCGACATTCATGCCGAGCTTCTTCATCATCGCCTTCATCTGGCGCGGATTGATGTTTCCCGGAAGCATCCTTCTCACATCCCTGCCGTACTCTTACCGCTACTCCGTAATTAAATGCAAGCATCTCCGGCCCTGAAATCACCGCAGCGCCGCAGGCTATCACCCGATCACCGCCGGCAACGACCATGACGTCGTCTCCCGCGCGGATTTGCGGGTCGGCCCCGGTTACGTGTTTGGCAAACGCGTTCTTTCCCTTTGCCACAAACTCCGCCACATCGTCCCGTATCGTGACCCGGTAGCCCGGTGCAGGGAGGGCTTCCCGGAGCCGGTACGCCCCTTCGATCCCGAGGGTCAGCCTGCCGTCTGAGGCCCGGACCGTTGCAAGGCGCACCCCTCCGAACAGCACCTGCCGGATCCGGCCGGTGGTGGAGAAGATGAACGTGCATCCCTCCGGGAAGATGGAGGGCCCCACGTAGCCGCCGAACTGGAAGTCAGCGATGGTCTGGACCCGCCGCAGCAAACTGTTCTCCGAGTATCCTGTTGACACGAACGACAAACTCCTGTTCCGCTGTCTTCGGGATATATGCTCCCGCTGCAATCTTATGTCCTCCTCCCCCGCCCCCGTATTCTGCGGAAGCATCCGAGAGCGCCTTCTGGAGGTCGATGCCTTTCTCAACGACCCGTTCCGTGGTCCGCATCGAGACCTTGGTCAGGTTCCGGTCCTCCGGGACCTCGCACATGATCAGGATCGGTTTTTTCGCGTTCAGTTTCGAGAGCGCCATCCCCGCCCCGATCCCGACGATGGTGTCGGGATACTTCCCCCCGACGTGGAGGTACTGGAGGTTCTCCAGTTCGCGGACACCGGTATCCACGATATACTGGAGCAGCTCGCGGAGGATCGCCCGGTGGTTGTTGAGCATATGCTCCGCGTCCCGGTATGCGGTCCCGCGGTCGCCCCGGAGGATCGCCCCGCCGATCTGGGGTTTCGACCAGCGGCCGCAGGCATTGAGGAGGGTCGCGTACTCCTGTGCATTCCTAAGAGGGGTCCTCGGGATCTCGCCCGGGAACCGGTACGTCTCCGCGAGCAGGCGGTCGACTTTCTCCCCGTTTGCCATCAGTTGCTGGGCGAGCGCCGAAATGATGGTCCTGCGATCCTCATCAGACAGCTCTTCCCAGACATACCACCGGCCGTCCGGGCTCTGCTGCCGGATCCCGAGTTTTTTTAAGAACTGGCGGGCACCTTCGGGATTGTTGCTGATCCCTTTGACGAACGGGTCATCATTATAGGCAAGCGAGAGGTGGATCGGGCGGGTCGCCGTGCCGTAACAGTTGAGGTCTTTCTTATGGACCTCCACCGACCCGTGCTTCATCCCGTCCTCGACAATGATCTCACGGGCGGGCCCGACAAGCCCGCACTTCTCCCGTGCCATCATGTCGCCGACATTCCCGACAACCGCGAGCTGCGCGAGGTCTATGTTAGTGCAGTCCAGCTGCTTGGCGACCATGTACGAGACGCCGGCGGCGCTCATCCGGGTATGCCCGTAGGGCAGGCAGTTGACCTGCGTGTAGTCCCGTTCGCAGGGCTGGCTGACATGGTGGTCGATGATGAGGACCTCTTTTTCAGAAAAACCGCGTTCGAGCATCAGGTTCTGCTGGCCGGCGCCGAGGTCAGAAAAGATCTTGAGCGAAGAGTCGGCCGGAACCTGCGGCATCGTGAGGGGTTCGAGCTGGCGCACAAAAACCGATTTGACCGGGATCTCCAGCCGTGAGATCGCCTGTGACAGGATCGCCTCGCAGCTGATGCCGTCCGCATCGATGTGGGAGATGATAGTAATTTCCGGGGCCGTTGCAATCTGCTCTGCGGCTGCCTTTACATCATCACAAAAACCCATTGCCTAATATTTAGGGAGTTCATACACATGAATTGTACTCTCTATGCGACCCGACCCGTCCGAATGGTTTTCTGAAACAGGGCTCATCACGCCGGAGCGGATGCGTGCAGTGGATGCAAACGCGGTGGCACTGGGCGTCACTGAGCTCCAGCTGATGGAGAGCGCGGGTTGCGGGATTGCAGAAATGGTCCTCGCCGACCATCCCGACCGGGTGCTTGTCCTCTGCGGGAAAGGGAATAACGGCGGGGATGGGATGGTCGCGGCCCGCCACCTCCGGCGCCATGTGACAACGGAGGTCTGTTATCTCGATCAGGGACAGCGGAGCAGTGCCTGCGAGCACCAGCTCCGCACCCTCACCCATTCGCGGATCGCACTTCACCCGTTCGCCTCCCGTGACGATCTCGAACCCCTTCGTCCGCTTTTCGAAAAGGCGGACATAATCGTTGACGCCCTGATCGGCACGGGCGTGAGCGGCACGATCCGGGAACCGCTCAGGACCTGCGTCGCGATGGCGAATGCCTCACGGGCGAAGATCATCGCTGCTGATATCCCGACACCCGGCATGCGGGCGGACCGGATCTGCGCCTTCCACCGTGCGAAGCGGGAAGGGTCCATTGTGATCGACATCGGCATCCCGGTCGAGGCCGAGTGCTTCACCGGTCCCGGGGACCTCACGCTTATTCCCTCACGCAGGAAAAAGGCGCATAAGGGCAATGGCGGGGAGATACTCATCATCGGTGGCGGTCCGTACCAGGGAGCGCCGTGGCTTGCAGCGCTCGGGGCGCTCCGGGCAGGTGCGGATATCGTGCGGATTGCATCGCCGGTCTTCGAGCCGATCCCGGACCTGATTTACGAGCGACTGGAAGGGAAGGTGATCGGGCCGGAGCATACCGAACGGCTGATCACCCTTGCGGAGAAGGCGGACGTGGTCGTCTGCGGAAACGGCATTGGCACGGAGAGTCATGATGTTGTCACCGCCATTGCGCCACACTGTAAAAAGGCGGTCTTCGATGCCGATGCCCTGCGCCTTCCCCTGCCCTCTGCCAGGGAAGAGACGATCTATACCCCGCATGCCGGGGAATTTGCGCGTATCACCGGCGTCACCCTCCCCGAAGATACCCTCGGACGGGCCCGGGCAGCGCAACGTGCCGGTATCAAAGGGACTGTGGTCCTCAAGGGACACATCGATGTCATTACGGATGGCCGACAGGTCCGGTTCAACCGGACCGGCGACCCTGCGATGACGGTCGGGGGGACGGGTGACGTGCTTGCAGGTATTGCAGGCGCGTTGCTCTGCCGGCTTCCTGCATTCGATGCGGCCTGCATCGCCGCGTATGTCAACGGGAAAGCGGGACAGGCCGTTGTTGCGGAACGGGGCGGGGGGATGCTCGCTTCGGATATGGTGGACAAGATCCCCTCGGTTTTATTCAGGAAAGGTGCATGAATGGCAGAGTTTACCCATATTAAAAACGATCGGGCACAGATGGTGGACATCAGTAACAAGGGCGATGTCGTGCGTGAGGCAACGGCGTCGGGCAGGATCTACCTGCGTCCCGAGACACTTGCCGCTATCAGGGAGGGGACGGTTGTGAAAGGCAACGTGCTCGCAACAGCCCGCGTGGCGGCAACGCTCTCGGTCAAGAACACCCCGGCCCTGATCCCGATGTGCCATTCCATCCCGATCAGTGCGATTACGGTGGATTTCACGGAAGGGGACGGGTTCATCGAGACCTCCGTGATGGTGAAGTCAACCGGGAAGACCGGCGTGGAGATGGAAGCGCTGACCGGGGTATCGGTTGCGTTGCTCACTGTATGGGACATGGTGAAGTCTGCCGAGAAGGACAAAGACGGGCAGTACCCGGTGACCCGGATTGAGGCGATACGGGTAGTTGAGAAGAAGAAGGGGAAGTGACGTCTCTCCCTTCTTGCCAACGCATGCACCCTTTAATACCCCTCAGGTTGTAGTATATAGGAATGCGGGATGCGTCCCGTATCAAAGGAATGTAGCCCTCTTTGGGCCGAACCTTAGGTGATTACCATGGTAAAATCGATGTACGCCTTCGTCAGGGAGGCTTGGAAGAGACCTGACAAGACAGAGGTTGCAGAACTCCTCTGGAACAGGATGCAGGTATGGCGCCGCGAGGGCAGTGTTGTCCGCGTTGAACGACCGACCCGCATTGACCGCGCACGCTCGCTCGGCTACAAGGCCAAGCAGGGCATCGCCGTTGCACGCGTCCAGGTGCGCCGCGGTGGCCGCAGGGCGTCCCGGTACGTCCGTGCACGCCGTTCCGCCCGGATGGGCAAGAATCGGCTCACTGCCGGCAAGAGCATCCAGCGGATCGCCGAGGAACGTGCATCCAAGAAGTTCCCGAACATGGAAGTGCTCAACTCCTACTGGGTAGGGCAGGACGGGAAGCGGAAATACTACGAGGTCATTCTCGTTGACGGGCACCACCCTTCAATCAGGGCAGACAAGAACCTCGCATGGCTTGCAAACCCGACCCACCGCGGCCGTGCCGAGCGCGGCAAGACCTCGGCAGGAAGGCAGGGACGCGGCATGAGGACACGGGGCAGGGGTACCGAGAAGACCCGGCCCAGCATCCGGTCCCATGCGAACCAGGGCAAATAATCTTAATCTTTTTTCACGAATGTTCCCTTATGAAAATCACCGATGCAGGAATTTGTCCGTTCCCGAACGGGGATTCATCGGTGCGCAGGCTTGCGCTGGAAGCAGCGGCGCTGGGGTTTGACAGCCTCGTTGCCATCGATGCGCCTGCCGCGATGTATGGAGACGTTGAGGTTAGGACCGGCCTGTTCATACGCAATGCCGGTATGAAAGATGTCATCGCGCAGGTCAAACGGGCAAAGGACCCCGGCACCATCATCTCAGTGAAAGCCGGGGATGGCGGGTTCAACCGGGCGGTGGTCGGCCTCCGCGGGATACATATTCTCCGGGGGGTCCATGCGGCCGACAAGAATGGGTTCGACCACGTGACCGCGAAGATGGCGGCGGACAACCGGGTCGCCATCGATATCGACCTCTCGGTCATCATCGCAGGACGGGGGATCGCGCGGCAGCGGGCGATCCAGCGCTACCGCGACGTGCTCGTTCTCGAACGTCGGTTTGAGTTCCCGCTCACGGTCTCGACGTACGCCCGGTCGGTGCTGGAGCTGCGCGCAGTCCGCGAGATCAGTGGTCTTGGCTCCGTCCTCGGCATGGACATACCGGATGTGGAGCGGGCGCTTGCGGGTGTCAGGACCGTTACCGTGCCGACGGAACCTGCCGTCAAGGTGGTATCATGACCGTCCGTCCCCCCACGCTCCGCGACAAGCGCCGTTACGTTCTTGTCAGGGTCGATCCCCCCGGGACACCGATCGATCAGAAGGAGCTCTATTACGCGATATCAGATGCCATCACCGCACTCTGGGGCGATGCAATGGCAGCCGTGATCGTGCAGGCCGTGATCTGTGTCGAAGGAGATTATGTCGTGATCCGGTGCCGGCGCGGGACCGAACGCGAGCTCACAATCGCGCTCTCCACCATCACCATGTACCGCGAAACAAAGATCGCCCTGCGGATCATCGCGGCATCCGGCACCATCGATAGTCTCCGGGACCGGATGAAGGCCCCGGTGACAACGGGTGCTGCGGAAACGCCGGCCGGGGAGTGCCGGTTTGGCGGGAAGGAGTACCTCGTCGTATATTGTGACGGTCAGAAGATTGATGTAATTGAAAAGGGATTTAAAAATACACACCGATTGTTCTTGACAAGAGAAGATCTGGAGGAACCATAATGCAACCACAATACCAGATGGGATATGACCGGGCCATTACCGTATTTTCACCCGACGGAAGACTCTACCAGGTGGAGTATGCCCGGGAGGCCGTGAAACGCGGTACCACGGCAGTAGGGATCAAGGCAAAGGACGGCGTCGTTCTGATTGTTGACAAGCGCGTCAGCTCCCGCCTGCTCGAGGCGTCGTCGATCGAGAAGATCTTCAAGATCGACGAGCATATCGGCGTCGCGTCCTCCGGCCTTGTCGGGGATGCCCGTGCGCTGGTCGACCGGGCACGCGTAGAATGCCAGATCAACCGCGTCTCCTATGATGAACCGATCGAAGTCGAGGCGCTCTCGAAAAAACTCTGCGACCACATGCAGAACCTCACCCAGTACGGCGGCATCCGCCCGTACGGCACGGCCCTCCTGATCGCAGGTGTCAGCGACGGGGAAAGCCGGCTCTTCGAGACAGACCCATCCGGCACGCTCCTCGAATACAAGGCGACCGGCATCGGCATTGGCCGGCCTGCTGCGATGAAGGTTTTCGAAGAGGAGTACAATCCCGAATCGGCAATCAAGGACGCAATCCTGCTGGGCCTGAAGGCGCTGCACTCGGCAACCGAAGGCAAGTTCGATGTCGATACGGTCGAGATTGGCGTCATCGGGAAAGAGAAACCGGCATTCCGGAAGATGAGCCGGGAAGAAGTCGCCTCGTTCGTGGAACAGTTCAAGCCGTGATCGCATGATACCGCTCGACCACGCAGTGGTAGCCCGGCTCGAGAGTTTCGGGGAACGGTTTGAGCTCCTCGTCGACCCGGATAAGGCAGCGCTGGTGCGGCAGGGCCAGCCCGTGGAGATCGAAGACGTAGTAGCCGCGCTTAACGTCTTCGGCAACGCTTCGAAGGCAACCCGGGCTTCCGATGAAGCGCTGATGAAGGTGTTCCACACCACGGATTTCAATGCCGTGGCGCGGAGGATCATCGTGAAAGGCGAGATCCACCTGACGGCTGAGCAGCGGAAGCGCATGGTGGACGACAAGCGCCGCCAGGTAATCACCTTCATCTCACGGAATTCCATCAACCCCCAGACCGGCCACCCCCATCCCCCGCACAGGATCGAGATGGCGATGGAAGAGGCCCGGGTGAACATCGACCCGTTCAAGCACCTCGACGAAATGGTTAAGGAGACGGTCAAGGCGTTACGCCCGCTCCTCCCGATACGGTTCGAGGAACTCCGGCTCGCGATCAAGATCCCGCCGGAACTGGCAGCAAAAGCATACGGCGATATTGCGGCCGGATCCACCATGGAAAAGGACGAGTGGCTGAAAGATGGCTCATGGGTCTGCGTGGTGCGTATCCCCGCGGGGATCCAGGGCGAGTTCTACGATCTGGTCAACAAGCTCTCCAAGGGCGAGGGGCAGGTCAAGATCCTCAATCAAGTATATTAATTCAGACGACAAATAAAAGAAGACAGATCGGTGGGTATCCATCATGGCAAAGACAACGCAGAGAGCAAAGGGAAAAGTGACCGGCAGCGCAGGACGTTTTGGCTGCCGGTACGGAAGGTTCGTCAGGAAGAGGGTATGTGACATCGAGAAGATCTCGCGCGCCCTCCACCGCTGCCCGAAGTGCGACATGGAATCGGTTGCTCGCAAGGGCACGGGCATCTGGGAATGCCGCAAGTGCGGGTACAAGTTCGCCGGCGGTGCATACCAGCCCCAGACCCCGTCGATGAAGATCGCGCAGCGTGCGATCGACCGGACCGTAGAAGAGATCAGGAAATAAAGGATATTTTTGCTATGGCAAGTTCCTACAAGTGTGCACGGTGCAAACAGAAAGTCGAGATCGACGTCAACGTACGGTGCCCCTACTGCGGCCACCGGATCCTTTTCAAGGAGCGCGGTGCGGCGATCAAGGAACTGAAAGCCCGTTAAACCAGGGCCACGGCCCGGAAAATACCTATATCAGCTTTTTTGTCAATATTCCAGTGAGGGCAACCCATGCCACAGCACGAAGCAGTCTTCCGGTTTACGACAGTGCATGCCGGCCGGATCTACCAATCGCTCTTACCGGAACTTGCGGACGAGGTAAATCCACGGTCCGTTGTGGAATGCCGGCTTGAAGGTGACGATACCATCGTCCTGACGGTGGCGGCACAGGATACTTCATCGCTTCGCGCTGCGCTCAACATGTACCTGCGGCTCGTGAATGTAGCCGATGAGATGCAGGACCTGTAACAGGAACTGGGAAGCAAAAAGGACCCGGGCAGGAACCTCTCTGCTATCAGTATTGGAAAATCGGGAAAAGTAAAAAATCAATTCCTGCGAGTTCTCCCCGCATCAGGGCCTCTCCGAGGCACGGCGGGGCGGTAAGGTTTTTCAGTTACTGATCCGCCGCGGGGGCGCCCTGTCGGGCTCGGCGGCGTCCATCATGACTGCGTGTATCCCCATGTTCAGGGGCTAACCCTTTTTTATCATCGGCACCGATATTCTCTACAGGAATTTATCATGAACAATATCTCACCCAAAGTCCAGAACCAGCTGGGTATGCTCCAGCAGATCCAGCAGCAGCTCCAGACGATCCTCCAGCAGAAGGCCCAGTACGAGATGGCTGTCCGTGAAGCCAAGCGTGCACAGGAAGAGATCAGCGATGCTGCTGAAGATGCAGTCATGTATATGAGCGTTGGCACCGTGATGATGCAGAAGAAAAAAGAGGTCATCAACGCCAAGCTCGTCGAAAAGGTAGAGACCCTCGAGCTTCGCATCAAGTCCCTGGAGAAGCAGGAGAAGATGCTGCAGGGCAAGTTCGAGCAGCTGCAGGCACAGATAAAGTCCGCTCTTGAGGGCAAGGGCACCCCGAATGCGGCGTAAATTCTTTTTTAATCATCTGTAAAAGCGGACCAGAACGGTTCGGGTTCACTCAGCAATCATTACCATAATGAACTATGTGGGAAACGACAACATCAGACTCCTCAGGAATTATTTAAAAAATCATTGGCAACATTACACCCGGATGCAAAAACAAAAAACCATTACGTCTCCGGCATCAGATCATTAATCATGTCTGCCTGCCCGGGGTTCATGGACCAGGACCCGGCGATGCGCCTCCTGGTCATCAAGATGGCTGCCGACCATGCGTCCCGGGCACACCGGGGTCAGTTCCGCAAGGACCGGAAGACTCCGTACATCACCCACCCTGCCCGTGTAGCAGGGCTTGTTGCCATGTTCAACGGCTCACATGTGGCGGTGATCTCCGCGTGGCTCCACGACGTGTACGAGGACTGCACCCCCGAATGGATCACGCGGACGGACGAGTTTGTTGCCGGCCTGCCACTCTCCGATGACGAGAAGGGGGAGATCTCCGTGATCGTTGAGGCCCTGACCAAGAAGAACACGATCAAGGGCAAAGCGGGACGGCTCACGGACAGCCTCGACCGGATCCTTGATGCCCCGCCCGAAGCGACGCTTGTCAAGCTCTGCGACCGGATCGACAATCTCCTCGACTCGGGCGACCGCAATGGCGGCTTCACGAAGCGCTACCTTGCATCGACCGATGAGGTGATTGACAAGCTCTCGGTGCGGGCCTCGCTCTACGGCTATCACTGCGCTCTCGATGCGCTTGTCACGATCCGGAACTCAAAGTTAAAAATGGAGTGAGATTATCCGGGTTCTTTTCCTTAGACCCGGTTGATCAGGTTCACTGCATTGACCAGCGCCTCGACCGATGAGAGGACAATATCGTCGCCGCTCCCGCTGGCATCGAAGATCTTTCCATGCTCATCCTCGACAGCGATCGTGACATGGCACATCGCGTCCGAGCCGCCCGAGATCGCCTCAATGTTAAACTCGGTGAGGTGGAGCTTCGAAGGGGTGATCCCGAGGATCGCCTTGAGCGCCGCATCGACCGGCCCGTTCCCTACCGCCGAGAAGACATGCTCCTCGCCATTCACCATCGCCCGGACGCTGGCAGTCGGGATCGCATGGTTGCCGGTCATGATCGCAATGTCCTGGAGGTCGAACACCTTGTGATTGAGCTCGATGCCCATCGTGCTCTCGGCGATCTCGTAGAGGTCGGCATCGGTGACCCGCTTGCCGCGGTTCGCGATCGCTTTCACCTTCTCGATAATTACATCGAGCTGCGGATCGCTCGGGTCGATATGGACATCGGTAAGCATCTGGCGGACCGCATGCCGTCCCACGTGCTTGCCGAGCGTGAGCCGCCGCCGGTGGCCTACCATCTCGGGGGTCATGATGCCCGGTTCGAAGGTGGCCGTGTTCCGGAGGACGCCGTGCGAGTGGATGCCACTCTCGTGCGAGAAGACATTCTCGCCCACGACTGGCTGGATGGGCGGGATGCCGATGCCGGAGAACCGGGAGACGAGGCGGGACGTCTCAACGAGCCGCTCCTTCACAATACCGGTCTTTATCCGGTAGATTGACTCCATGATCATCACGGTCTGGGCAAGGTCGGCGTTGCCGGCCCGTTCGCCAAGCCCGTTCACGGTCACCTGCACCTGCGAGGCGCCGGCCTCGACCGCGGCGATCGTGTTGGCGACCGCGAGGCCGAAGTCGTTGTGGCAGTGGACATCGATCGGGCACTTCACCTCCCTGTTGATGCGGGCGATCAGCATCTTCATCGCGGATGGCGAGATGACCCCCACCGTGTCCGGCACGTTGATGATCGTGGCCCCGGCGTCGGCAGCGGTCTGGAACACCTCGATCAGGTAGTCCCAGTCTGTCCGCGTCGCATCCATGGCGGAGAACATGCAGAGATCGGAGTGCTTCCGGACGTGGCCGATGATATCGGCCGTGATCTCAAGCACTTCCTTCCTCGTCTTGTTGATCGTGTTCTCCCGCTGGATATCCGAGGTCGGGATGAAGACGTGCACCATGTCGACATTGCAGTCAAGGCAGGTGTCTACGTCGGCTTTCACGGAGCGGGCGAGCCCGCAGATCACTGACTCAAGACCAAGCTTTTTAATAGCGGTCACGGTCTCCTTCTCGGCCTTCGAGGACGCAGGGAACCCTGCCTCGATTGCATGGACGCCGATGTCGGAGAGCTGGCGTGCGATCTCAAGTTTCTGTTCAAAGGTGAATGCAATCCCCGGGGTTTGTTCTCCATCCCGGAGCGTAGTATCAAAAACAGTCACATCTTCATGCGCCGAGCTATCGGTGAAGAAGACGATCCCCCGCAACATCCTTGCGAGCAGTCATACAAACATAATGGGCATGTGGAATATATAAACAATGCCTGCACCGCTCCCGAATTCGCGGTTTTTACGGCGCGAATGCGGGGGTTGTTACGATATGTTTAATAGCAAACTTGCCCTACATTAGTAGCGCAGTGCCCCGCCTTAACTCAGCTTGGTAGAGTGCGCGGCTGTAGTATGGTTTGCCGATTCAGGCAACTGCGCGGCTACCGCGATGTCCCCGGTTCGAATCTGGGAGGCGGGATAACTGTAAAAATGCCCAGGTAGTGTAGCGGCCTATCATGATTGCCTGTCACGCAATCGACTCGGATTCGAATTCCGACCTGGGCGTTCTTGTTTTAGGGATTCTTCAGTAAAGTAAGGATCTTTTCCATTTTCGTTTGGTTTACACTCTCCGTTCTGTGTGTCCACGACGGCACGAGATACATTAAAGGTAGGGCTTTCAGCACTAGTGTTTAAACTTGGTGTAAACTGTTCCTTTAGTGATGCGTCCAATACATCTGGTTTTAAGAAGCAAGTCTGTATGAGAAATTGTTGGAAAAAATTACTTTTTATTTTATACACATAGTTTTTTAGGGGGCATAAAACGGACTGAGGAAATGCCTTATTTTGTTGAAACAATGTCAGAATCAGCCAATCGTAAAAATAGTATCTTTTTATTTTTGGTCATTAATGAATAATTACGTTAAAGCAAAGATATTTTGGATAAAAGTAAGGATGTTTCATTATGGGATTATTTGATATTTTCTCCAAAAAAAATGATAACTTACCTAATAAAACGGATGATCCGTATGGTCAATATGTAAACGCAGCTTGTGCTTATTTCCAACAAGATGATTATTCTGAAGCTGCCGCTTTCTTTGACGCGGCGATTGCAATCAATTCAAACGACCCCAATATATGGTGGCTTCGTGGTATTTCGTTAGTAAAGATGGAGGAATATGAAGAGGCCCTTACCTCGTATAACAAATCACTTAATCTCAACCCAAATTATCAGAGGGCATGGAGAGCCCGCGGAGAGGTATTAGATGATCTCTGTCGTTGTTCAGAAGCGGTTGCATCATATGACAAGGCAATTGCCATTGATCCAAATGACGCAGAAGCGTGGAGTAACCGGGGAGTTTCATTTCGTAATCTCGGCATGTTCAATGAAGCAGTTGCATCATATGATCGAGCGATTGCCATCGATCCAAGTCTCGCCGCTACATGGGATAACCGCGGATATGCGTTACGTCAACTTGGCAGGAATGAAGACGCAGATGCATCATATGAAACGGCAATCTCTCTTCATAAAAAACAGATTTAACTATTCGACATTCTCTTCTTGTAATTTACGAAGGGGGTGTCTCCCGCCAACCCCCCACACCCATATGGGGGGGTTAGCACGATTTGAAAACAAAACAGAGGGGGGGTATGCCGGATATCCCCCCACTCAAATGTGGGAATTGTGCAATATTGCATACCCTTCTGGGCGGTCGTGAAAACAGATATCAGACGGAACGGCTCTTTCCGTAGGCTACTCAAAATTGATCATGGGGGGTCTGATCCAGCCAAAGGGGGGGAGGGGTATGCCGGATACCTCCCCCCCCATGCGGGTGGGGGGTCTCCACGAATTAAAATTAAAATGGAGGGGGGGTATACTGGATACCCCCCCTACTAGAAGCGGGACTTCTTCTCAATTTCGGTTACATAAAAAATTCATTAGCCATGCGATTGCCTACGCGCAAAACGCCTGTCGGGTTTTGCGCTACCAATTTACCTGAACGCAAAACTTGGACCGGCACCTGATCTGCCGCGGGGGCGCCCCGCCGGGGGCGGCGGCGTTCATCATAAAAAATAAGATGAGAGTCTCTCGTCATCGTAGTATCGACAATATTCCCTTTACATAACCTTCACGGTATACATATCCGTGCAGAGCTACCCGTTATTATCGATATGCAATGGTATTTGGGAATCAAGGGATGAAAAAGAGATTAGCTGGAAGGTGTCGGCTGGATCAGCAGGCGGCCCCGTGACGTGAGCCGGAGGATAATCTCGCTGCTGGATTTCCCCCCGTCAAGATATCGCTTGGAGAGGAGGACCCTGACACCGGACCGGACACTGTTCTCGCTGTGGCCGGGATACAGTTTCTGGACTACCTGGCTGATGTGACAGCTCTGCTTCTCTGCGACAGCGCGGAGGATGTCAAGATGTACTGGAGTTGGCACAAAAATTTCAGGTGTCTCAAAGGAGATTGCTTTCATGGTGGTTTCTTTCATACGGCGTCCTGGTGATAAAGAAAAATTCGAAGGGTCTCAGATGGTTGAGAACGAATCACCATAATAGTATATGCTGTTTGAGATGAAGTAACCATTGATAAAACCGGGATGTTAACCGGGATATGCCCCCGGCCGGTTCCCGGATCGCTTTTATATATACGATCCTACATCATCCTCGAAGTATGATGGTCAATGAGATAAATTGCAAAAGCAAGAGGGGTCATCATCAGCCCGGTAGAGTGTTTCCCGAGCTCCCGACGGAGGAGGTGAACGTGGTCGCCCCCTACCTATTGTCCCTTGGTCTTCTATGCGGCTGTAAGGATTGCACGGTGCCGGTTATGGCACGTACATGTTATTCCACCAGGTACCCCTTCTCCCTCAGGAACGCGGCGATCCACGGCTCGGCCTCCTCATCCGGCTTCGGCCGTTTACGTTCGATCACTTCCCATACAGAGCGGAGCGCCGGGTCATCAGCGTGCAGGGCAAGTGTGCCAGTGACGTAACCGAGAGGTTTTCCGTCGTGGTCGGCGACTCTCATCACTACACACCGGTAGAACTTGCACTGCGTCGGGCTGTCCCGGTGGATCGTGCAGCGGACGAGATCGCCGTCCGGCCGGAGAAATCGGCAGGCGCCGGGGTGCTGTTCCGGGAAGGAATGGTCCTGGAAGATCTCCCGTTTGTCTTCATCGACCTCTGCCGTAAACGGCGTACCGGTCGAGACAGACTCGCATTCAAACCGGAACGGGCCGGTCTGCCGTTCGATGACAATATAATCGCCAAGATACATGCAGCACTTTCCGCACTGCCTGCAGGTAAAGACCATGTTCACCAGACCTGCTGTACTATCTGGAGGGAAGAAGTAAAAAGGAGATTGTCGGCGGTTTCGTTACCGGATCTTTGCCACCGCTTTCTGTGCTATATCCTTAAGGGCTTCGTAGTCTGTGGTGGTACCGGTCATCGAGATCTTCTCGTACACGTTCTTTTTGGTAAAGATCACCGTGTACGTGACGAGAGTACCATGATCCCCGCTGCGGGTCTCCCGCCAGGCAATGCTCCGGTCACCCTGCAGCGGGAAGGGAACCTGGTAATCGGTGGTATTGTCCTCCAGCGGGAGCAGGGCCTCCTTTTCAAGGGAATAGACCTCCTTAACGTTGTCGAGCGGGTAGAGGTTAATCTCCTGGACAATAGTGGTTATATCGTTCACATCCTTGTCCATCCGGTAGTACGAGACCTGGTATCCCTGCTGCCAGCCAAGGTCCTGGAAGACCTGGCTGATACCAGCATACGCGATGGCCGTCCGGTCCCGGAGAATATAATCCGACGGCAGGTCAGAGAGCTGGAGTGCCATGTCCCCGGCCGAAAGGGTTGCAAGCGGGCTCTCCGTTGTAGGAGTGGCAATCGGGATGGTCGCGTTATTGTGAGGGGCCGGGACGAAAATGCTGGAGAGACAACCTGCTGACCCGGCGCATATAACCGTTAAGATGGCCAGCAGGATAGAAGAACGGTACCCGCGTTCCATACCATACACCATCGCGCAGCAGATTTAAATTGTTGGTGGATGAACGGCTCGGCTCTCTCATCCGAGCACAAGCGCTATATCTCCTGACACAGAAGATCATGCAGGGGTAAATAAATATGACATCAACCAGCATCGCCATGCTCGACAAGGACCACCATATCCACATGATTCCCGCGGACCGGGTACTTATGCTGAGTATCGAGCATTCAGGAGCAAGGAAAGTCGAGAATGAACGGTTTGAGGTCGAGTGTTTCCTGAAACTCTCGGTCGAGGGGTTCCCTCATCCGCTTGAGGATGTGATCCGGTTCACGTTTGCTGCTACCCGCATTCCTGACCAGCAGATGATGTCCGAGCTTACGTTTGTCCAGAACCATATTGTAAAGTCAGTGTTTGACTTGGATCTTGCCGGGGATATGACTGTTTGTGCCCCGGATGATCCTCTGGCAAAGGAGTCCGGGGTCACCATCTCATCCGAGATAAAAAAACAGATGGCAGCCTCGAAACAGCTCAGGGAAGTCCTCGCCCGGAACGGGGCATTGGCGGACTCCTTCGTTATTGCTAGATAATATCCTCTTTTTCGGTCCTGTGCGCCGGGTAGTATGACAGCCTTCCATGCCGGTCCTGGCACAACTACTGATAAATATCTTTTTCACATGCAAGGTTCAACCACTACCGAACAGACAATAATGACGTGGTACCATGGGCGATCCAGAATTCCGCAGTGATGAACAGGTCCTAGTAAGGACGAGGGGGATCCATGTCAAGTCGATCCCGTTTGAAGGCATCCTTACCAGCAGGCGCATCATCCTTGTTGACAGGGCAAAAAATATCCTGCCGACCAAGGAGATCCCGCTTGCTACGATAAAAGAGGTTGCAATCGGAGAGAACGCACTCCGTAACCCGATCCTGACCTTATCCGTCGTGGCAAAGACGGGGGAAACCCGCCAGATGATCCTTACCTTCTCCGGGCAGGACGGGGAGCACCGCTCCCGGGAGAGGGATGAGTGGGCGCACCTCATACAAGAGAGCACCTCCCCTTCGTTTGAACACGTGATCCGCAAGGTGATTCCCGGTGCTGATCAGGCGCAAAAAAGAACCGGGTCCTCGGTCCCGCCCCGGATCGAAGTGGTCAACGCTCCATCACCCCAATACACCAAGACGCCTGTAAAACGTGTCATCGGGGTCGGGGATGCAGCAGCTCCCGTTGCCGGTCCTGCGGCCGGGCAGTTTGACGAGTCGTCTCCTGGCGAGGGTGTGTTCTGTAACCGCTGCGGGAACCAAGTGTCCACGGGTTCGGCATTCTGCAACCGCTGTGGCTCACCGATCATGGCATCTGCAGCACGGCAGGCAGTCCCCCGTCAGTATGCTGCAACTCCCGCACCAGTTCATGCCACTGAGCGGCCTCCCGTGGGGACTCCCGCTGAAGCCAAGACTAGAGCCTTGGATATATCGCTCCAGCAGTCCCTTGCATGGGATGAAGAACCGGCACCGGAGTCCGTATCCGAATCGCGGCACCCGGCAGCAAAACAGCCTGCACAGAAGCCGGCTAAAAAGGGTTTCCTCTCCGGTCTCTTTGGCCCGAAAAAACAACGGGGCACATCCCCGGTCCGTGCACAGCCGGGTGCAGCGGGTACGCCGGTACCTCCAAAGAAACCCCGGAACGGCCGGTCATTCATGCCCGGTAAAAAGACCTTCATTGCCATCGGAGCTGTTATTGTCGTGATCCTCGTGGTGGCCGTTGCTGCGCTCTTTGTTTACCCGATGCTCAATAAAGGAAGTTCGGAATCCTCTTCCGGCACCATTTCCTCTTCCGGCACATCCACATCAGGCAGCAGTACCTCGTCGTCCTCTACCTTGGCTAACAGCGGTGTTGCTTCTATCACAGTAAAAGAGACCACAGCGCCCATAATCCCTGCCACCGGTGTCTATGTCTCCATCAACTATGTCGGCAGCTGGAAAGGGACCTATGGCATGCCCTCAGACCTGCAGACAGCGATCGATTCGGGCGACCGGTATTACGAGATCGTGAATGCGACCGGGCAGGTCACTGCCGCATTCCAGAAACAGGACAGTTCGAAGAAGCATGACCTCACGGTCGATATCTACAGGAACGGTGCAGTGCTTGCCACCAACAAAACCAGCGATGCGTTCGGGAAAGTGACCGTGTCGGCCAATGTCACCACCGGTGTCGCACAGGCTGCATCCTCAACAACCGCAGCAGCTGCAACCGGCAATACCTCGGTGACGGCAAAACCGACAACTATCCCTGTCACCAATACCACGACAAAAAAATCTTGATACCTGTTTCTTAACCCTTTTTTATATCCGTACCAATAACAACCCGTATATGTCAGGACAGTACCGGACCATTTTCCCCGGAATGCGCCATCTAGGCAATCCCGGGATCCGGATCGAAGCGATCGGGCAGCCGGGGAACTCCGCAAACTGTTGCGAAATGCCATGCACAACTGCCGTGCCGTGAGCGATGGCTTGGGTACGAGCGGACAGCCCCCCCGTTTTGCTGATGCACCGGCTGCGTCAACCGGCACGGGCATCCGTACTTTGACGAACTCAAAAAGATCTGCATACTGCCTGAGCAGCAGAAAAAAAAGATCACTCTCTTATTTTCTCTCTTCCCGTGTCGCGGGTTCAACGGCTTTTTTGCCCTTGTGCCAGCGGTACACACCGTACCCGATCGCACCGAGGATAATAAGCGGCAGGAACGTAAAGAGGAGGATAATGATCGTGTCGATCATGCCGAAGAACCCGGAGATGCCTTCATTGATCGTTGCGATAAAATCGTGGCCCGTCTGCCCGCCGACCGGCTCGGGCTCCTGGAGATAAACCGTGATCGTGGAGATATCGATGCGGTTATTGAGATAATTCAGTCTCCCGTTCAGACGGTCCAGTTCGGTCTGCACCTGGTCGATCTGCTCCTGCACCTTGATGATGTCTTCCACCTTGGTGCTCTGCTTCATGATCACGTTGTACTGGGCCAGCTGGTTGGTGTACGATGTTTTCTGTGCCTGGAGATCGACGTACTCTTCCGTCACATCCTGACCGCTTGTCGAGATCGACTTGACCGTCCCGAGTGCCTTGACGCCCGCGATGGCGTTATCGAACCCGTCCTGCGGGATCCGGATAATGACCGTGCCGGTCAGCTGGTTATTGTAATTCTTCTGGATAGTTGTCGATGAGAGGTATCCGCCCTGAGCAATGGCAAGGCCCTTGAGCGAATCGACCGTACCAGTGACATCCCTGACTTCAAGGGTCACGTCTGCAGTCTTGATGATCTTGGTGTCGATGCCAGTACCGCCGGTTCCGGATGATATGGAGGTGGGCACCGGTGCAACTGCCGGCGCGGCACTGCTGCCTGCCGATACGGTTTTCTCCTGCAGGAGACTGTACCCGTTGGAATCAGATGAGACCCGGGCGACATCCTGTGAAGATTGTGTTTTCACAAAGGTTCCGATCGGAAGTCCCGTGCAGCCGGCAGCAGCCGCGAGGGCAATGCATACCACAAGGAGTGCGATGACTTTGTAGTTCATACACAATCCATCATTGCGGGAAATATAAAAGCACGACGTATACTGCGAATTTTTTTGTAGTAATGACAGAACCCCTGCTCTTTCTGATACAAGGGAATAACCTGCAGGTTCCATGAACCAACCCCGGCAATTTTACGAATTTAATATGCCTGTTGCCGAACCGTGTATGCAGTACGATGGATCTGTTCCGGACGGAAACGGATGTTCAGATGAAGACGGCTGGCGGGAACCCAGCGGACCTCAACGTACAGGTGCAATCGGCAGTCGCGGGAACCCCCGTGATCAACGTGCCTGGAGATCAGTATTGGGACACCCGGTCAAGTACTGAACTTACAGATTTCGACCAGTGGGTCGGGCGGGTCAGCGTTCCCGTCAGCCAGTTACAGGGAAGCGGTTATGAAGTTACCACAGCACAGGAGAAACTTACGGAGATCACCTCAATGCGGAGCAGTCTTGCGAATGCACTTTGGGCCAGGAACGATGCCTCTACCGAGGAGCCCCGTGAAACGATCCACGCCGCGTCCATAGATTACGAGACAATGGTACGGAATGTGAAAAAGACCGGTTCGGAGAGTGAAGAGGTGAGAACTACGATTGACCAGAGCGAAGGGGTCCTGACCCGGTCCGGCATGATGAATGCCGACCTGAAATCCCTTGGGATTAACTGCACGCAGACGCAGAGATTGGTCGAGACCGGCCATTACCAGATCTCTACTATCCAGACGCAGATGAAGACCGGGAATGCCCCAGGGGCACGGGCAACCCTTTCCCAGTTTAAGGATACCCTGCAATCCTTAAGGGACGCCTACCGGGGAATTCTTATCCGCGAGGACCTCCCCCAGACAACGGCGCAGGGGGTACTCTCGGTGGCACAGTCCCTTGACGTCATTTCAGCCCGGATGAATGCCGTCTGAAAAACCGAGATGGTATGTCCCGGCCTTCACACCAAAGGAGTTCCAACGAATTGCTCTGAAAAATGCTAAAAGAATCAAAAACGTTCTGGAGGTTACCGCGAGCTCGTGAGCGAGGGAAAGGAAACACAACGATACAGGATACAACCAAGAGTCCACATCCACAATACATGCAGCACTGCAATATCCAATACTGAAATATATCTCCGGGCGGGTCAGACTCCCGCCCCCTCTTTTTAACCAGAGTCTGCCATTCCTGACAGCGCCCTGCATTCCCGGTCTACCCTCCAGCATTGCACTTATATAACAATACGCGTGATATCTCAATGAGGTATCATGACTAGCAGCAATACAGAGGAAAAAAATATTCCGGAGAAACCTGAAAACGCAGGTGAGCTCGAAAAGCAGGGTCTCGAAGGACTCGTGAAGGCCCTGCAGGATAGTACGGACCCGCAGGTCCGGCAGTATGCAGCCTACCTGCTTGGCAAAGCCCAGAACCCCCGGGCAATCCAGCCCCTGATCGAGGCCCTTGCAGATTTTGACAAGTCTGTGCGGGAACAGGCAACGCTTGCCCTCTCAAGGATCGGGAAAGCCGCCATCGAGCCGCTTGCAGAGGCGATGAAAGAGCCTAAGTGGGAGACACGTTACCGTGCAGTGGAAGCCCTCGGAAAAATTGCGGATGAGAAAGCCGTCAAACCCCTGATCCAGGGACTTAAGGATAACCGGGACCATGTGCGGTATATGGCGGCAAAAGGATTGAAGGAACTGGGTGATTCCGATGCGATCGAACCCATGGTCATCCTCCTCAAGGATGAGAACCGTTATGTCCGGATGATGGCAGTCCGGGCACTCGGCGCCATCGGCGGCAAAAAAGTGAATGAAGCGCTGAACGCAGCCCTGACGTCCGAACAGGACGGGAAAGTCAAGGAAGCGATTATCGAAGCGCTCAAATGAGAAATACACCTCTTTTTATATCGCAGGCAGGCCAGCTCGCGGGGCCCTGTGCTTCGCACGGTACTGGAAATTAAAAAGATCCATTTTTTAATATCTGAAATGATATCAAAAGTACTTGAAAGATTACCATATCCGGGGTATGTACTGATGCCTTCCCACAGAGAGGACTTGCAGTTGATGGAGGCCGTGGATGCCGGCAATCTGGAAGCCGTGAGGAGGCTCCTTTTGAAAGGTGCGGACGTCAATGTACGGGGACCGCACGGGGAGACACCCCTGATCAAGTCCATGCTCTGCGAGGATCCCCGGATCTGCACCCTGCTCCTCGACTCCGGCGCCGATCCCAACATGACGACTGCAAACGGGTACAGCTCCCTGACCTTTGCCTGTCTCCAGAATAATTTCGAGTATGTGCGAACCCTCCTTCGGTATAAGGCAAATGTGTTTCAGAAGACGGAAGAAGGCTGGACACCGCTTCTGGTCGCCTCCACCAACCCCATGATTTTTTATGACAATATGGACCACGAGTTTTACAAAAAACTCATCGAGATCGTGTACAAGTATTCCCGGTACCACCCGGATTACAATCCTGTCCGCACCGTCAGCCTTCTCATGAACTCCGGTGCAAATCCCAACGAGTCCAACATGTTTGGTACAACGCCCCTGATGGCTGCGGCCAGCATGGCGAATTATGGGATCCTCAAACTGCTGCTTGCAGAGAAAACCGCGGTTGACTTGCGCGACACCGAAGGAAAAACCGCCCTTATGTATGCAGTGATCTCAACGATCGAGGAGTTGATCGACAGCCTGATCCACCTCAGGCTGGTCAGTTCCACGATAAATCTGACGGATTTCATGACACCCATGATGCTCGGACAGCTTAAGCCCCAGTTTGAACCCCAGAAGGAGTTATGCGTGAATTACCTTATCGAGAACGGGGCAGATATCCGCACGCGGGACAAGAAGGGGATCTCGATCCTGACGCATGCTGCCCGGACCGGGAATATCAACGTCATCAAGAATCTTGTCGGCCACGGGGCAAATGTCCACGAGAAATCTCCGCGTGGCATCACCCCCCTCTATGCGGCAGCGATCAACGGTCATACCGAGATCGCTGAGTTTCTCCTCTCAGAGGGGTCGAATGTGGATGAGAGGCTCAACGACGGGGAGACCCCGCTCATGGCAGCAGTGTGGAACGGTCAGGTGGACATGGTCGAGCTGCTCCTGCGCAAAGGTGCAAACGTCCACGCAAAAAAAGTTACTCCCTACAAATCCTCCGGGGATTCAAGCCTTGTCTGGGCGGTCCACCGGCACCGGCATGAAAAAAATGAGAATTACGACATCATATTCCAGATGCTTGCCGATGCAGGGGCTGAATAACATCCCGGTCTGAACATGGATACCGGGGATCCGGGAACCGGTGTCCGTTTCAAGATCAGGGTGCCGTACGGGAAATTCCCGGTTTACCGGATAATACTTTCCGTCCCCACGAAGCAACGTGTATCATCGTGACCTTTTCCAAAAGGTGCGGGAATATCTCCGAATCAGGGAGTCCGTTACGCAGGTTTCCGACAACACCGTCACAGAACCTGCCTCCATGCAATGAAAGAAATAGGGATGTGGATAATATCCCTTTCATCCAAATGGAGGAATGTAGTACATGGAACCAGGTAAATTATACACCCTGCCGAAACTGCTGTACGAGTACAAGGCACTGGCACCGTATATTTCCGAAGAGCAGCTCACCCTTCACTACACCAAGCACCATCAGGCGTACGTGACCGGTGCGAATGCAATCCTGGAGAAGCTCGACAAGGCGCGGAAGGACAATACCGACCTCGATATGAAAGCCACGCTGAAGGAGTTGTCGTTCCATATCGGCGGCTACCGGCTTCACACCCTGTTCTGGGAGAACCTTGCGCCCGCAGGCAAAGGTGGTGGCGGAGTCCCGAAAGGAGATCTTGCAAAAGCGATCGATGCGGAGTTCGGAAAGTTTGACCGTTTTAAAAAAGAGTTCACGCAGGCAGCGTCCAGTGTCGAGGGTTCCGGGTGGGCCGTGCTGACCCACTGCATGAAAACGAACCGGCTCCTCATCATGCAGCTCGAAAAGCACAATGTCAATCTCGTCCCGGGCTTTCGGATCCTCATGGCCCTTGACGTATGGGAGCATGCGTACTATCTCGATTACAAGAACGACCGGGCGAAATTCATTGAAGGGTTCTGGAACCTCGTGAAATGGGACGAAGTGAATACCCGCTTTGTTACCCACCTGAAAAAATAATCCGGAATAGCCCAGCCCCCGGGGAGCCGGGCGGGACCGGCCACAACCCCTGACCTTTTTTCTTCATTGAACCCGCGGGTTCAATCATGGTACCTGCGTGATTTTTTGAATTTATATGCCGCGTTTCTCCAACAGGTAACTAAATTATGTCTGATAATTATGCAATCCGAAGATATCACCGGCAAACGATGACGGTGATTGGCACAAGCAGGAAGAAAAAATACCTCAAAATCTTCCTCGTCCTGCTCCTTGCAGGTGTGGCCGGGGCCGCATACCTTGTCTGCAGTTCGGGAATTCTTGCCGATGAGAACCCCCGGATCCCCCAGGAGATGATAACACGGATCAATCTCGAGCGGCAGGCAGACAATCTTGTCCCGGTCCAGATGGATGACCAGCTGGAGAATCTCGCCCTGGCCAAGAGCCGGAAAGTGAAAATTTCTTCGCTGACCTATTCAACAGCTCCTGATGCCACTACCGGTGACAACACGAATGTATTTGTCATACCAAAAATCTCCTGGGCGCTGTCGGGATATGATGAACAGCAACAGATGTTTGATGCGCTCGAGAACAATGACAACTCCTTCCGCACCAACGTGTTCAACGGTAATTACCGGAACGTGGGTATCGGTGTCACTGGGGATGGCTATAACTATTACATCGCGATGAAATGGCAATAATTTTAGGGGTTTTCAGCCGGGCTATCCGCGTTGCTTATGAAGTCAAATTTAAATAATCCTCACACTAACATTTTGTAAATATGAATGATACTGCTGAGGTTGCGAGGCTGCTTGACATTCTCGGTAACCGCAACCGGAGGAGGATCATTGAACTGCTCCGGCAGAAGCCCTGTTTTGTCACGGAGATATCCGACACGCTGGTGCTCTCGCCAAAGGCGGTCATCGACCATCTCCAGATGCTGGAGCGCGAGGCCATTCTTTCCTGTGAAACAGACGAACGGCGCCGGAAATATTACTATCTTGCCCAGGATATCCTGATCGATGTCAGTCTTAAGGAACTGAGGATCTCCGGGTATGAAATGGATGAAGCCAGCCAAAAAAACGACCAGCTCAAAAAAACCGTGGCCATGCTTGCACGCATGATACGGGCCCATGACAAAATCCTTGCAAATCTTGAGCAGGTCAATCACGATATTGAAACAAAGATTAATGACCTTGCCACCATCCATAAGGATTTATTCAAAAGCGATCGAGAGGTACGTGTGGTCATAGCCTTGTCCCACCAGTCCCTGACGCTTGGAGAACTGGAACAGGTCACGGACCTGCCCAAGGCCAGTCTCTCTGAGATCCTGAAGCAGTTCGAGCGGCGGGGAATCGTCAAACGTGAGAAAGAACGGTATACACTCAGAGGTATCCATGCAGAATAATCCAAGCGGTCCCTACGATGATGTGTTCAACAACCTTGCAAAAATCGTGGAAGACATCGTGAAAAACATGCCGGAAAGCCAGCATGCCCGCATTGTGGGATATACGATCATCACCCGGCAGGCCGCGATCGGTGATCCCGAAGTGTTCAGGGCTGGCACAACGGACGATGACGGGGAAGTTCCCTACGAGATCGTGGAAACAGACGATGATGTATTCATCACTGCCGTCATGCCGGCCGATCCCAAAAATGCGCCTATCGCTGATATTGAAATAAACTGTGTCCGCATTGTTGTCGATGGCCGAATTACGATGATACTGCTCGACCACCCTGTGGACCGCATCCATAGCTACTACCGGATCCACCGGGGGCTGATGGATATCTCTCTTAAAAAAGTGAAAGATCCCTGATCGGCTTCCTTTTTCAGTGCTGTACTTTTATGCGAGCTTCCACACACCGGTGTCCTGCCCGTTGAAGGGAATTTCAACATATGTTTGCTCCGGCGTCAGGGAGGCCGGGACCACATAGATGATATAGCCATCCATGCTGTTGCTTTTACCCGGGTACAGGAAATCCGGTCGGGTACCGTGTGAAAACCCGAAGTCCTCCACGTACTCGTCGCCATTCAGTTTCTGGAAGTACTGGATTTCCTTGATCAGGACAGGGGTCTCTTTCCCGCGCTCTCCTTTGTCCGGGAGGAAATGGGACGGATCCTGCGTATAGGTCATACCGTTATAGTGTACCACTATATTTGAGGATGGCGGGAACCAGACGCGGGTATCCCCGTTGTTGGTCATCTGGACAAACACGAACAGGTATTTGTATCCAGGCATCGGTTGATCGGGTGAAGTATAAAAATGGTTTTCCTTATCACCGAGCCACTGGTAGGTGTCATTGATCCAGTACCGGTATACGATCGCCTCGCTTGCTACTTTGCCGGTGCCAAAGGAAAAATTTTGTTTCAGAGCAAGGGCATGGGGGTATGGCTCCGGTGTGGCCGTGGGAATTGCAGTTGTTAGTATGGTTGTACTTGCCGGTGTTGCAGCAGTCACGGTGGTTTGTGAAGGGGTGGCCGGTTTCCCGGAAAAATTACCGGTTCCGGCACAGCCGGCAACTACAATAAGGGCAATGATGCCCAGAGCAGGAAGCACGCTCAGGAGTTTCATACCTTTTTTAAAACAGGATAGATAAAAAATGTGCCGGTGAGCCGGAAACAATGCAGTACATTTGAGAGGAGCGTATCCTGTATATCAAAAATCAAAAAAAATTATACTTTTACCGGGAAGTCAGATGGGGTCGCCTCGATGATGGCCTTCTTCCCTGATCGCATCTCGTGAAACTGGCGGAGCGAGACCGTGATATCCCTCGTAAAGGCGAAGTACCCGATCTGGGTATTCCGGCACAGTTTCATCGCCATATCCATCAGTCCCCTTGGATCGGGCCGTGCCTCGCCAAGCCAGATATGGAAGATATTGCCGCCATCGACAATCGGGAAGAAGACGTGCTCGATCTCCATGCGCTTGGTCAGGGGCACATCTGCACCGGGTGCCACGTGGGTTCCATTCGTGTAATAGATCGGCAGGTCGCGGCTCTTGCCGAGCTTTGCGAGGCCTTCCTGCAGGTCTCCCTTTATTATCTTCTTTGCAAAATCGTGGTAGCGGCGGTCAAGTAAGTCAGCAATGGCAAACCGCTGGGCGGTGGTCTCTGCCGGTGTACGTGCGAGTGCAATGGTCATGTTGTTCTTTTTTGAGAGTTCGCGGCTGTAGAGTTCCATTTCGGTCATCGCCCGGATGGCGAGCTTAAATGCTGCTTTTGATTCATGGAGCTGCTTGCCGGTATGGTGCTGGACCATCTCGTTCACGCCAACAACGCCGATCGTGTAGACCAGCCCCTCGAGATCGACCGCCAGGGCGCCCCGTTCGCCGGTGTTGGGGTCTTTCGGGCGCTGCATGGCAAACGGCATCCGGCTGTTTGCCCGGATCAGGTCCATCCAGCGGCGCTTGATCTTGAAGATCTCTACTGAAACATCCATCAGTTTCTTCAGCTCGGCAAAGAGCCGGGCATCGTCGCCATCTGCATTATAGGCTGCACGCGGGCAGTTTACCGAAACCACCTGCCACGACCCCATCGAGAAGTGGCGGCCGTCCTCGAAGACCAGTTTCCTGTCAAACTCGGAGTCCTTATCGGCAACGGCCGAGAACTGGTAGGCGCAGCACTGGTAGCAGGAGATGCCCTTGCCGGCACCGCGGTAGGAAGGGAGCTGGTTGTCGTAATAGGGAGTGCCGAATTTCGAGGCGAGCTCGAAGGTCATGAGGTAGAGATCCTGGAACGTGGGGAGGTCGGGATTTTTCATATTGAACTCCTCCCGCTCGGTCATGAAGTCGGGCTCGATCGAGATCTCGGGCTTGGGGAAGTTGAAGGGTTTTCCCCAGTAGTCTCCTTCCAGCATGACCTCCATCAGCGCCTTGAAGAGGAGTCGTACCTCGCGCTCGAACTCTCCATATGTCCGTCGGGGTGCGGAGGTGCCGTCCCAGATCTTTCCCTTGTACACGCAGGGCTTGTCCTGCCAGAGGGTCGGCACGCCCGGCGAGAGCTGGATGGACGAGAAGACGAGCTGGCCGCCCCGGGCGACCATCATCTGGGTCATCTCGTACACGAACATCTGCACCATCTGCTTGATCTCATCGTAGGGCATGCCTTCCATGAAAGGTGCGAGGAACGTGAGGAAGTTGTAGTATCCCTGTCCCCCGGCAAAATTGGTCTGTGCAGACCCAAGGGCCTTAACGGCATGGAGGATCGCGACCTCGGCACGTTTTGCCGGCCCGGCAACCGACGCTTTGGTTCCGTTGCCATCGGGCATCAGGCCATAGTAGAAGAAGTACCGGAGATCCCAGTCCTGGCAGAACGGCCGCGTGCCAAAATACTCGAGGTCGTGGATGTGCATCTCTCCGGAAAGGTGGTGGTCGGCAAGGGCAGGCGGCAGCTGGAGCAGGTACTGTTCTTTTGAGATCTTGTCCGCTTTTTTCTTGTGCGATGTCTCGGCATTCTCCTGCAGGTTCGCGTTGTCGTGGGCCTCGAACCCCCTGCCGACATCGATCTGATGGGCGTCGTAGACCGGGGTACCGACACGGGTTGATACGTTCCGGTACTGGACCATCCCCCGTTCGAGAAGCGTAATATTGACGATCTCGCGGATGAGCGGGCCGGAAAGGGACTTGAGCCCCATATTCCTGATCCGGTTCTCAACTTCGAGAGCGATCTCCTGCGCGATCTCCTCGCTTGCTCCTTTGTACCCATAGAATGTCTCGACGAGCTTGGTCTCTTCGACAAGCTGGCGGACGATTCGGTTCCGGTCCCATTCAACGATATGCCCGTCCGTCGTCCTTACCGGAGGGAGAGATGGTGTATACTCACCAAAAATAGTCTGTTGCCGGGTCTCCTGCCGGGGCATCATTCACCTGCGATCAGATGGCTGATATGCTCCCCATCCAGTCTTCCCGCGGGAAAAAGGTCCGATGAAGTAAAAAAATCCTCGCTCTTCTGGAGCACCGGTGCCTCGTTCACGAAAACCCCGTTTACCCGCAGTTCGGTCAGCGACTCAGCGCTGGAGAGGTCACGCTCGGCAAATTTGTACCCGCTCTTTTTCAGGAACGTCTTGAGGAGTTCGCAATTCGGGCAATGCTCTAGCGTATACACGATCAGCTGTGGATTTTTCGGCACAAAAAACACCCTCACTCTGTCATCTATCCAATAGGCAGTCTGTATAAAAAAATCTTGGTTTGTGCATCTGCATAAGGCCGGCGCGCCGGGCGATTACCCTTATCTGGAGTATGGAACAATAGTACCGTAATGGTCAGGATGTTTGTCGCGCTCGAACTTTCCGGGGAGATCCGGGACCGGCTTAAGGATGCCCAGCAGGTGCTCCGCGGGTGTTCCGCCCGGCTCACGTTTGTCGATCCGGCACTCATCCACATCACCGTGAAGTTTCTTGGCGAGGTCGATGACAAAAAATGCGCGAAGGTGCAGGATGCCCTGAATAAAATTACCTTTACGCCATTTACGGTCACGGCCGGAGACGTGACCGTGAACAACCCGAAACGCCCGCATACAGTCTGGTGTGCGATCGATGATGGCGGGAACGGGGAACAACTCCTGGGTCTCATTGAAGCGGGGCTTTCGCCTCTCGGGTTTGCCCGGGAAGACCGGCGCCTCACTCCCCACGCGACCGTTGCCCGCGTGAAATCCCCGGATTCCTCCCTCTTCACTGCTCTGGACCAGCTCAGGGGCCGGTCCTATGGCAGCTGCACCGTCAATGGTATGAAACTCAAGAAGAGCATCCTGACTTCCCGGGGGCCGGTGTATGAGGATGTGCTCGAGGTGAAATGGTGAACCGGCTCCCTCTTGAAGAAACGGTGCTTGCCTCACTGCGACCTTCGCAGGAAGAGAAGGACCATGTGTGCAGTATTGCACAGCGGGTGCTCGAGCGTATCCGGCAGAGCGGGAAGGCCGAGGGGATGATCGTGGGGTCTGTTGCCCGGCAGACGTGGGTGCGGGGAGACCGCGACCTTGACGTGTTCATGCTTTTTGACCCGTCCCTGTCCCGGGAGGAACTCGAACAGCAGGGGCTTTCTCTTGCCAGGGGTATTGCTGCGGCTCTCACGGACAAGTATTATGAAAAGTATGCCGAGCATCCGTACATCAATGCCACGATCGAGGACGTTGACGTGGATCTCGTTCCCTGTTATAATGTTGACAGTGCAGCCAGAATCCAGAGCGCCGTGGATCGCACACCCTTCCATACCCGCTACATTACGGAGAAGATCAACGGCATGATCGATGATGTCCTGCTCCTCAAGCGGTTCACCAAAGCCGGAGGCATCTATGGTTCTGACCAGATGACTGAGGGGTTCTCCGGGTATCTCTGCGAGCTGCTCATCCTCTACTACGGGGGCTTCACTCTGCTGCTGAAGGCCGTGGCTGAGTGGAAGCCACAGACGATCATCGATCTGGAAGATCATGCGGCAAAGGAATTTGACGAACCGCTGGTGATGATCGATCCGGTGGACCCGAAACGGAATGTCGCCGCTGCGGTATCGCTTGACCGCATGGCGGAGTTCGTGGAACTTGCACGGGGTTATCTCGAATCCCCGTCGGAATCCTTTTTCGGACTGCCGGAAGCACACTCGATGACGCCCGGTGATCTCACCGGTCTTCTGGAAGACCGGGGGACATTCCTGTATGGGATCACCTTTACAACTCCGCCATATATTGAGGAGATCGTTGTCCCCCAGCTGAAGCGCAGCACCCGTGCAGTCTGCGAACATCTTGAACGCAACGGGTTCTCTGTCCACCATGCGCATTACCTGATGGGGCGTGAACAATGCATGATCCTCGTTGAGCTGCTTGTCGCTGAATTACCGGCGATCCGCAACCACCTCGGACCCCCGGTCTGGAACCGGGTCAATGCGGAAAAATTCCGAACCAAACACCGTGCCTCCTCCCTTCCGGGGCCCTATATCAATAACGGCCGGTACGAGACGGAAGTCTCCTGCGAGTTCAGGAACGCCGGGGATCTGCTCCGGTCTGAGGGGCTCCGGCAGGTCAGCCTCGGGAAACATGTCCGCCAGTCCCTCGCAAACGGCTGGCAGGTGCACGAAGGCAGGGAGTGCTGGAGCCCGGCATTCTCCTCATTCATTGCCGGATTTTTCAACCGTTGCTCACCGCTTGTCCGTCACGAGAAGGATACCCTCCATTCGAGCACCTGATGAGGATTGCATACCTGCAACATCTCTTGCGGGGCGGGAATCAATAAAAAAGAGATGGGACTGCGATCTGCTGAATTATTATTTTTTGGAATTCTTTTTGATCTTCGATGAAGCCAGTTTTTCAATAACTGCTTTGTCGGTACCGGCAGCAATGGTGAGCTTCTGGTGCTGGACAGCACTGTCAACCATACCCTTTCCGGTCAGTGTCCGGATGATCAGGGTAGTAGACCCAATGGGACTGCCGATTGCACCGGCAGAGAGATCTGAGTGGACCGCGGTAAGATCCGTGCAGAAATGGCAACCTTTGCGGATGCAGGTCTCCAGCTCTGCGAGCGGGATGATCGTGATTGTTCCATCCTGTTTGAGGATCTCGAGTTTGCCCTTGACATCCAGTTTTCGGATCTCATGTGGTTCGAGCTTGTAGTGGCTGTGGAGTTTTCCCTCGATCAGTGTTGTGTAATCGAAGGTTTCCGTGCAGAATAATCCAATCACCAGACGGATCGCCTTCGCGTAGGGTTTGAGGAGATCATTGTCACTCTTTCGCATCCTATCCACGGCCTGAACTGCGCAGGGGACCCCGACAACAGCGATTCTTTTGAATTTTCTCTCCACGATCGCGTACTTGAGCGCGGCAAGGAGGGGTACCCACCAGCTGTACCGGCTACCGGCCTGCTGGATGAGGACATCAGATTTCATGATAACGACCGATGAGGGACGGAGTGTCCAGTGATCTTCCGTAACGGTCACCACGGCATCGATCAGTCCCTCATCCAGTGCATTGGCAAGGATTGCTGTCACTGCACCGCCGCTCTGCTTACGCGGCACGTCAATGGCGGCTTTGGCAGAGATGAGTTCAAGGTAATCCCCGAGTGTCTGTGATGGCTGGTCAGCTGCCCGCGGGCAAACGGCGTAACATGCGCCGCACGGGACATTGTCGGTCGCCTGCTTACAATACCCGTTGCTGCGGGGACTGGTGATCATCTCCCCTTCGTCAAAGAACAGCGCGTCGGCAGGACAAACTGCCACGCATGCACCACATCCCGAGCATCTTCCCGTATCCCAGACCTCGCTTTTCAAATCGAGATAACTTTTTTCTGCCATCGCTTTCACTCCCATGTATATTTGCTTGCAAACGGCCGGGCACTGGTAGCGGCGATTCGGGTATATTCCGATGCAAGCAGGGGGGTCACATCGATACCGAACGATTTGGCGAAATCCTCGATAATCGGGCGGATCATTGCTTTTTGCTCATCTGTAACCGGCGCCTGTTTCGCCCCGACTCCGAGATAGAGATCATCAACCGGGCCACGGACAAATATCTCTCCCCCATGGATGCCACTACCAACACCCTGCTCTGAGATTGGCTCAGCTCCTTTGAGCCCGAGGACGATGAGGAGGCCACCTGCCATGTACTCGCCGAGGAATGCACGGGCGCTGCCCCCGACCACAACGATCGGGCGCTTCTCCATATACTGCTTCATGTGGATACCCCCGCGGTACCCGATATTGTCCCGGACATAAACCCGGCCACCCCGCATGCTGTGGGCGACTGCGTCACCAGCACTCCCGTGAATGATTACCTTCCCCTTGTCCATCGTATTGCCAGGCGCATGGTCCGCGTTGCCATGCACTATAACGGTCGGGCCGCTCATGAACATCGCCAAATCGCCGCCAGGTACGCCGTTTATCGTAATAGTCACTTGGTCGCCACGCAATCCGTCAGCAATGAACCGCTGGCCAAGCACATTATTGATGACTATCTCCTTTACCCCCTCTGCTACGGCCCGGCGGATCTGCTGGTTGAGTGGCGTGTAATGGAGGTTTTTTGCATCAATTGTCACCGGGTTCACCGTCATGCTCCCACCGTTTTCACATCGAGCACGTTCAGTAATCCTTCGTCAATCATGTAGCCCCTGAGCCGGTCGCGGTTGCCCCGCAGGCTCTCGATGCTGTTGATGCCAGCGGCTCCCATAAGTTCTGCGATCTCGTCGGTCCATGCGTGGATCAAGTTTGCTACCTGCACCGCGTTTGTCTCGGGATCCAGACGCTTTGTCAGCTCGGGTTTCTGGGTCGCAATGCCCCAGGCGCATACACCCCGGTTGCAGGTGCCGCACACCCGGCACCCCATGGCAACAAGGGCAGACGTACCGATATAGACTGCATCTGCTCCGAGGCAGATGATCTTCGCGACATCTGCGCTCTGGCGGATACCCCCGCTGGCAATAATGGAGACCTCGTTACGAATGCCCTGGCTGCGCAGTTTGGCATCGACACTAGCGACCGCAGCCTCGACCGGGATACCCACGTGGTCGCGGAAGACGCGGGGCGCTGCGCCCGTGCCGCCACGGAACCCGTCGATAACCACGGCATCGGCACCCGAGCGTGCGATACCGGCCGCGATCGCAGCTGAGTTGTGCACCGCTGCGATCTTCACAAAGACCGGTTTCTTCCACTCGGTCGCCTCCTTGAGGCTGTGCACGAGCTGTTTTAAGTCCTCGATACTGTAGATATCGTGGTGCGGCGCAGGACTGATCGCGTCGCTTCCCTCAGGGATCATCCGCGTGCAGGCTACGTCCGCACAGACTTTCTCGCCCTGCAGGTGGCCGCCAATGCCCGGCTTTGCTCCCTGCCCGATCTTGATTTCGATAGCAGCACCGCGTTCGAGATAGTTAATGTCCACACCGAAGCGTCCCGATGCGACTTGGACGATAATGTGCTTCTGGTACGGATAGAGTGATTCGTGGAGTCCTCCCTCACCCGTTCCCATGAAGGTCCCCATTTTTGTCACTGCCTTTGCAAGAGCGGTCTGGGCATTCAGGCTGATCGCACCGTAACTCATATGCCCGATCATGATCGGTGTCTCGATCCGGAGGTTAGGAGTAAGTTTTGTCAGGAGCTCGACATCGCCGTCGGTATGTTCTCTGACAGATAAAGCGCGGGGTTTTTTCCCCAGATAGGTACGGAGCTCCATCGGTTCCCGCAGGGGATCGATACTTGGGTTTGTCACCTGGCAGGCATCGAGCAGCAGCCGGTCAAAGATCATTGGATAGGGGAGAGCGTTTCCCATACCTGCGAGTATGATCTTACCGGTTTTTGCCTGGTTGAACACAGCTTCGCGGATCTCGCGTGTCCAGACCGGGTGGCTCCGGTAATCGGTGGGTTTTTCGTAGATGCTGATGGCATCGCGGGGACAGAAGGCGGTACAGCGGTGGCAGGCAACACAGTTGCGCGAATTGATACGGATCTTGTCACCCTCCATCCGGTATACGCCGTATGAACAGTTCTCAACGCACCGACCGCACTGCATGCACAAATCAGGATCGATCTCCACTTTGAACCGAAGTGGGAGACTGCCTATACTCATGCGATGACCCTCCCGATAACCGGTTCGCCGGCTTTCGGCATGTGGACATCTTTTATGTGGGGCTCAATCCTGCGGATGGCAGCTTCCTCGCTCGAGATGTAGAGTCGATCACCATGCTCGCCGGTTACCATTGGCCGCAGTTTGATACGATCGGTGAAGCCGAAGAGGGTATTTTCATTGGCTACGCAGATTGCGAACGGGCCGTTCATCATGGCGGGGCCGTACGCCATGCGGATTGCACGGTTGAGCTCTTCCTCCTTTGGCGACATGCGGTCGATCTCGTTCCAGAACGGGGGAGCGAGTGCCCGAACTGCCATTTTTTCTGATAGTCCGTGTTTCCTGACCAGCAGATCCACAAGGTACGCCACGACTTCCGTGTCGGTATACATCGTACATTTATATCCATAACTCTCGATATACCGCTGGTTCGTGCCGTACGATGTGATCTCTCCGTTATGAACCACACTCCACCCAAGGAGGTTGAACGGATGTGCTCCGCCCCACCAGCCAGCCGTGTTGGTCGGGTAGCGGTTGTGGGCGAGCCAGAGGTAACCCTTGTAGTCCTGGATGCGGTAGAAATCGGCCACCTCTTCCGGCCAGCCGGATGCTTTGAATACCCCAAGGTTTTTACCGGAGGAGAAGATGAGAGTGCCGTTGCGTGCGGTGTTTGTGCTCATGACGATGTGCATGATGATGTCATCAGCGGGAGTGTTCTGTTCCGGTGCCATCTTCGGGTCGGGCTTGAAAAAATATCGCCATGGTGTGTGCACTTTTTTGATTTTTGAAGCAAAGGTCGGGATCTCCTCATCGTGAACAATGGTTCCCCGTTTCTCGAGCTCCCGGTCAAGTACCGGCTTATTTTCATGAACGTTGTTAAAAAAGACATGAAGCGCGTAGGCATCCGCAAAGTCCGGGTAAATCCCGTAGGCCACATAGCCGGCGCCTTCGCCATTACCACGCTCGTCCATTATAGCTAACGAGTTTCTTATACTCCCTCCGTCAATACACTGACGGCGCTTGTCGATGACACCTATTATACCACACATAGTATCACAAATCGGAATGGTCTATAGTACTGAAACGTAATGGAAATTGAATGTGAGCATTCTTCCCATTGAGGTTAGTTAATAAAATATAAATGTAATTGGGTGGAACCTTTTTGCCATTATGTCAGCTGACGTATCCAAGTTGCTCAAGAAAATCGAGGCTGATGATGTAAAATTCATCCGGCTCCAGTTCACTGATGTGCTAGGCATGCCTAAAAATGCCGCTGTCCCCGTGGCTCAGGCAGAGAAATCCCTGACCGAGGGAACATGGTTCGACGGGTCATCCATCGAGGGGTTCACGCGGATTGAAGAGTCCGATATGCTCCTTAAGGCAGACCCGGCATCCTATGCGGTCCTTCCCTGGAGACCCCAAGATGGCAAGGTTGCCCGGTTCGTGTGTGATGTCTACACGTACGGCAACAAGCCGTTCGAGGGCGACCCCCGTTATGCCCTTAAAAAGATCATGGCCGAAGCGGCAAAGATGGGCTATATTTTCAATACTGGCCCCGAACTTGAGTTTTTCCTCTTCAACCGTGTTGACGGGAAGCCAACGACTCAATTTTCGGACACCGGAGCGTATTTTGATCTTGCTCCGAATGACGCATCTGAAAATGTCAGAAGAGACATTGTCCTCTCGCTGACCCAGATGGGTTTTGAGATCGAGATGTCCCATCACGAGGTCGCAGCAAGCCAGCACGAGATCAACTTCAAATACACGGATGCCGTCACCACTGCTGACCGCGTCATCACCCAGAAGTTCGCAACAAAGGCAATCGCGCTGAAGTACGGTCTCCACGCATCGTTCATGGCAAAACCCCTGGCCGGCATCAACGGCAGCGGTATGCACACGCACTGCTCCCTCTCGAAAGGGGGCAAGAATGCCTTCTTCGATGCGGATTCTGAGAAGGGGCTCAGCCAGACCGCCCACTACTTTATCGGGGGTCTCCTGAAACACGCGAAGGCGATCACCCGGGTTGCAAACCCGACCATCAATTCCTACAAGCGTCTAGTCCCCGGCTTTGAAGCTCCGTGTTACATTTCATGGAGCACCACGAACCGCTCTGCCCTGATCCGGGTCCCCGCCGCTAGGGGCAACGGTACCCGCGCGGAATTCCGAAGCCCGGACCCGATGTGCAACCCGTATCTCACATTCGCCTGCATGCTTGCTGCAGGACTTGACGGGGTTAAGAACAAGATAATGCCTCCGGAGAGCACGGACGTGAACATCTACCACCTGAGTGAGAAGGAACGGAAGAAGATGAAGATCGAGATGCTGCCAGGTAGCCTTGCCGAGTCACAGGCGTTGTTGATGAAGGATAAGGTGCTCTGCGATGCATTGGGCGACCTGATTGTCGAAAACCTAGCACGTATTGCAGAAGCCGAGACCGATGCCTACCGGCTTGCGGTCCACCCATGGGAACTGGACAGGTACTTGGCAACATACTAATTTTTTTCAACCATAAACGTTAATTTTAAATAACTAGGAAGATAACTTCCTTCCAATAATTTACAAACTTACATCATTCAAAAACCGGAGAAAACAGGAACAGGAATTAATGATCCAGCAGCGGACCGGTTCACCGGATTTATCATCCGGTATCGGCCCTCTGGCAGAGTGGCCATCCTCGACCGTTCCGGTCGGGATTTTACTTGAGAATGAGAAAAACAAGCATCATTGATTATTTCAGGAGAATTGAATGGCAATAGATTCTGGAGCAACAGCATGGATCCTTGCCTCAACGGCGCTCGTCATGATCATGACGCCGGGCGTAGGATTGTTCTATGGTGGTCTTGTCCGGAAGAAAAACTTCATCGACATGATCACCCTGTCGTTTGTTGCCTTTGCGCTCGTCAGCATCCAGTGGGTGCTGCTTGGGTACTCCCTTGCATTCGGTCCGGATGTCGGCGGGTTCATCGGCAACTTACAGTACCTCGGACTGAATAATGTGGGCATGAACCCGGGGCCGTACAGTACGGCGATACCAGGGCTGCTGTATATGGTCTTCCAGCTCGTCTTTGCTACGGTGACCATGGCAATCGTAACCTCAGGATTTGCCGAGCGGATCAAGTTCAGTTCGTACCTGATCTTCGCGGCACTCTGGACCACGATTGTCTATGATCCCCTCGCCCACTGGGTATGGGGGGGAGGCTGGACAGCACAATTCGGCTCCATAGACTTTGCCGGAGGCACGGTCGTCCACATCAGCTCAGGATTTGCAGCTCTTGCCCTTGCCCTCGTGATCGGAAAACGTGTCGGCTATGGCAAATACGCGATGGAGCCGGCAAACATCCCGTGGTCTATTCTCGGTGCGGCCCTGCTCTGGTTCGGCTGGTTCGGGTTCAACTCGGGCAGTGCGGTTGACGCGAACGGGCTTGCAGCAGTCGCATTCGTCACCACCAACACGGCAGCAGCAGCGGGTGCGATCGCGTGGTTGCTCGTCTCGTGGGCCCATGGTGGCAAGCCGAGCTCGCTCGGTTTTGTCTCCGGAGCAGTGGCTGGACTCGTCGCCATTACCCCAGCAGCCGGTTATGTGACACCGATGGCAGCGATTATTATCGGTACGGTCGGAGGTATTCTCTGCTACAGCATCATGCTCTGGAGGCAGAGTAAATGGGTCGATGAGAGCCTTGATGCATGGGCAGTCCACGGCATGGGCGGCCTCTGGGGAGCGCTCGCGACGGGTATCTTTGCTGTAGCAGCGATCAACGGCAAATCGGGGCTCATTGAAGGTAATGTCGGTCAGTTCATCTCGCAGGTCGTGGGTGCCGGTGCGGCAGTCATTTATGCCTTCTTGGTGACTTATATCCTTGCAATAGTCATCGATAAGACCATTGGCCTGCGTGTCACCGAAGAGGAAGAGTATGTCGGCCTTGATATCTCGCAGCACGGGGAGCAGTGCTAATCGGGAGTGAACAACATGAAAATGATAAAAGTTATCCTAAAACCAGAACGGTTCGAGTTTGTCAAAAAAGCGCTGGAAGATAAAGGCTTCATCAGCATGACTACTTCCGAGGTCCGTGGACGAGGTACGCAGAAAGGTATCTCTCTCGAATACCGGGGAGGCTTAATGACTGTCGACATGCTACCCAAGATCCAGATAGAGATTGTAGTTAAAGAAAAGGATGTCGACGTAGCGATCACCACCATCACCGAATCGGCCAGGACCGGAAAGATTGGCGACGGGAAAATCTTTGTCATTCCAGTTGAGAAAGCGATCCGGATCCGCACCGGGGAAATGGAGGTATAATCAGAGAGCACCGGTTCTAATCCCCCTACCATCTCTGGAATAACCGGAATCACTACATCCCGGCATTGCATATGATTGATCCCGCAGTCAAAAAAGATGGACTGCGGGGATCATTAGTTTTAAAAAAAATTACTTCTTCGATCGTTCGTAGATTGAAAATGCATCAAGCACCTGGAGGGTAATTCGTGCCCCAAACGTGGGTTGGATCGTCTCCAGCCAGAGGAAAAAGCCCACCTTTGGTGGCGTCGGACGTTCGAACTTGAAATGCCCGTCCTTCATCTGGATCATCTTATGATATTCCTTCTTCTGCCTTGAGCGCAGGTAAATGATCAGTTCATAGCCCGGCAGGTCTGTGGCAATGATCGCTTTGGAATAGTATTTCGGGAACTCTTCCGGTGTGATTTTCCTCCCTTTCACGGTCAGCCCATACGTATCGCAGACAGATTTGATTGCTGGCGGGAACAGACCCCCATACAGAACTTTTTTGACAAGCGCACCGGTCTGGTCCGTGATCACCGGGCAGATCCGTCCGGGTGTCCGGGCGATCTCGGTGAACAGTCTGGTTTTAACCTCGTCATGGTAACGCTTGTAGTCAAAAGGATGTTTCATCGGGATATCCGTTGCACGAATGAGTTTGGGATGGTTCTCCGGCAGGTTGTAGATGATCCGCGGGCGGTAGTGTTTGACGAGTCCCTTGATCTGCTCGCAGGAACTGGTATGGATGATTGCGTTGGTTCTGTCTTTTGCAAGGCGTTTTACCACGGAGTAGTTCGAGAGGTCAAAGGAGGAAACAAGGAGGAAGGGCGTGACCTTCTGACCATAGAGATAGCCGAGGAGTCTTTTCTTGTACGCAATCTCCACTTCAAACTCCTTTAAGTCTGAAGGGGATGTGACAACTTCGGCAAATGCGACATGGTTATCCGAATCCACAAGCAGCATGTCAAACTCGGCGAGATCCTGGCCGTTGCCCCGGATGGTGATATCGCCGTACTTGGAATAGAAAAGCCCGTTCTGGCCGATCCGGACCTCCTCGCGATATCGCGGGGCATCGGCACCTTTCATCGCGAGATACTTGATCGTGTCGGATTTCTTTGAGATGTCCAAGAACATCTCGTACACGATCGCCTCAAACCACCGGCCTTCAGCAGTTCGCATAGGTTCGATGTCCGGAGAAAAAAGTCTTTTCCGCTCTATCTTGTTCATGTGCCGCGTGGCATTGATGGCGATTGCCGCTGTCGGTTTGAAATGTTTGAAATTGGAGTTCAGCCACGGGATCATGATTACAGTAAAGAATCTCTGCCGTTATAGTAGATAACAATCTGCCTTCCCGTTCACTTCAGTCAGGATAATTTGTCGTTATAGAAAGTTATATATCTATAAGAAAGATATTGCCTTCGTATACCAGACTGTGTAAACAGGTTTGGGACAGAGAAAATGGGGGGGGAAATGTCGAGCGTGAAGAAAACCGTCAGTATCGAACCATTGCCGCGGTATATCATGCCGGATGCATCGGTTCCGGCGTATGATGATATTCTGGAACAGCTCGAGGAGTATCACCGTTCGCTTATTGGATCGTCCTATTATTATATCCGGACAGAGAACGACAGGAAATCCCTGTGCCGGATTATGCCCGGGGGGGGTAAAATATTCTTCCACGAAATCGTGGATCATGAGAAGCACGGGATTTCGGAAGATGATCTGGAAGAGGCAGTCTCGCAGGGCACGGGTTCATTTTCCACACCGGGCTATTACCCGGTATCAGCGCATATAGAGACAAAGCTCCGAAGGGTCCTAGAATAATCGTAATCCGGGATGAATATTTTTTTTTGGATTTTCTGTAAGTTATTAATGTGCCGGCCGTCATGCCGGAGCGCAGCAAGGCTGGATTGTGAGCCGGGGCGGCCGCCAAAAACAGCGATCGATGCTGTGTTGCCGTTGCATGGGCCCGGGGCTTTGTCACCATCTGCAAGAGGGAACGCAGCGGCGTCTGTGACTTAGTAATCCATGCAGCAACGTATACGGTCGTAGTTCCGATCGTGCGGAGCAGGCGGCTTCACGGATCGCTCACGGAGATAGAGAGTCAATTTGTCGAACCTCTCGCCCGGCTCAAACTCGTGTTACCGGGTCTCTGCCGGTTCATGGAGCTCTGGATCTGTTGTCCCGTATGGGTGACTCCGGTTCTTCCGCGTTTCGGGAACCACTAGCCTCATCGAGCTCCGCCGGGACGGCGAGCCGCTGAACGGGAACGGGGGTACGCCCGGGATCGCGGGGGCATGGAGATGAGCGGATGTCAGATTACGACCACCTCCCGATCCCAGGTCTCCGTTGGAGGGAGGGTTGTTTTGGGAGCGCCTCTCAACCGGGCCCGTATAGGGCTCCGTTTGCCCTTTTTTGGAAAAAACCATGTCTTAATCGCAAAAAACCGCGTCTTATACCATGCACAAAGATGCAGTTTTTCGCAGTTTTCACCTCGTGAAAGACCCATGTCTAAAACCATGTTCAAATGGGTCAATTGGAGCGGGCGAAAAGGGGGTAACACGTGGTTTAACCCGTCCCGTCCTTGGGAAGGGGCATGTATGGATCGGTCCCCGGCCATTGGAGGGGATTATGGATCGATGACGAACAGAGCGATGAGAAGGAGGTAACAGAAGGGAAAAAAGAAGGGTGGTTTACATATCGAAGTACAAGTGGAACTCCCACGGGTGGGGCCGGAGTCTGACACCGTCCATTTCCGCACGTTTGTATTCGATCCAGACATCGATGACATCCTGCGTGAAGACACTGCCTTCGAGCAGGAACTTGTGGTCCGCTTCGAGTGAATCGATCGCCTGCTCAAGTGAGCCGGGGACGGTCGGGAGCTTCTTTGCCACCTTTCCTTCGAGTTCGTAGGTGTTGCCTTCGAATGGCTGGCCGGGATCGAGCTTCTTTCTGATACCATCGATACCTGCCATCAGCAGGGCCGAGAAGGAGAGGTACGGGTTACACATCGGGTCGGGCGGGCGGAACTCGATCCGCTTGGATTGGGGATTCTCCGAGTACATCGGGATCCTGACAGCAGCAGAGCGGTTACGGAGCGAGTACACGAGGTTGACTGGCGCTTCGTATCCTGGCACGAGCCGCTTATAGGAATTGGTGGATGGTGCACAGAATGCCATGAGCGCGTTCGCATGCTTGAGGAGGCCGCCGATATAATATTTTGCGGTCTGGCTAACCATCCCGTATCCCTTTGCATCGAAGAAGAGATTCTTCCCGTCCTTCCAGAGCGACTGGTGGGTGTGCATACCTGATCCATTGTCGCCAAATAGCGGCTTGGGCATGAAGGTTGCGACCATGCCGAAGTCTCGGGCCATGTTCTTGACAATATATTTGTACATCATGCAGTAATCCGCCATCTTGACGAGCGAGCTGTACCGCATGTCGATTTCGTTCTGTCCTGCGGTCGCAACCTCATGGTGGTGTACTTCGACGGGGATACCGGTCTCGATCATCTTGAGGATCATCTGGCTCCGGACATCCTGGAGCGAATCGTGGGGTGGTACCGGGAAATAACCCTCTTTGTACCGTGGCTTGTAACCGAGATTCGGCTGCTCGTCGCGACCTGAATTCCAGCTGCCCTCAATGGAGTCTACTGAATAGAATCCCTGGTTGACACTCTGCGAATACCTGACATCATCGAACAGGAAGAACTCGTACTCCGGCCCCCAGAAACTCTCATCCGCAATACCGGTGGATTTAAGATATTCTTCCGCCTTGTGGGCAATAAACCGTGGATCGCGGGTATATGCCTGTTTGGTAAGAGGATCGAATACATCACAGATGATCGAGAGTGTGGGTACTTCACAGACCGGATCGACAACTGCTGTGGAGGTGTCCAGGTAGAGGAGCATGTCGGACTCCTGGATTTTCTGGAATCCCCGGATTGAGGAGCCGTCGAATCCGATTCCTTCCGACCAGATACCGGACTTGGGATCAGTGGAATCGTTCAGCTCCGAAGCAGGGATTGAGAAATGCTGCCACAGGCCCGGCAGATCGTTGAATTTTAAGTCAACAATCTTGATATTCTTCTTTTTGATAAGAGAGTGAACTCCACTGATTTGCTCTTTTGTCATTTCTGTCATTTTTTTTGGTTTATTCGCTTGTGCCATTCTAACACCATCCAACATACGAACGCACCGAATCGGTGCTAAGGCTTGTGCAAATAAATAGGCATTTTTCGTGATGCCTGATCTGCACTATGGTGTATGTTCAATTTAGGAATATTTAAATACATAGGAACGAATCTTCTTTCCTATAATCTGTAAAAAATTTCGAATAGATCATGAACAGGAGATGGGCATAATGACAGAAGGCAGGCAGGTATCGTTTTCCGGGAGATGCCGGATCAATGTATTACCTTTCCAGTCTCATGCCGGCATGCCTATGAGGTCCGTGGCACCAGTCGGGGATCAACCGCCCCGGAGTTGCACGAATCCAATCTTGTGTATCACAGGTGAAATGAATGCCTATTGATTCAGGAGCTACAGCATGGATCCTCGCCTCAACGGCGCTCGTCATGATCATGACGCCGGGCGTAGGATTGTTCTATGGTGGTCTTGTCAGGAAGAAAAACTTCATCGACATGATCACCCTGTCGTTCGTTGCCTTTGCGCTCGTCAGCATCCAGTGGGTGCTGATTGGGTACTCCCTTGCATTCGGTCCGGATGTTGGCGGGTTCATCGGCAACTTACAGTACCTCGGACTGAATAGTGTGGGTATGGATCCAGGCCCGTACAGCCCGGTCATTCCGGGACTGCTGTACATGGTCTTCCAGCTCGTCTTTGCCACAGTGACCATGGCCATCGTGACTTCGGGATTTGCCGAGCGGATCAAGTTCAGTTCATACCTTGTCTTTGCAGCGCTCTGGACTACGATTGTCTATGACCCGCTCGCCCATTGGGTATGGGGTGGCGGCTGGTCATCGACGTTCGGTGCGATCGATTTTGCCGGCGGAACGGTCGTTCATATCAGCTCGGGGTTTGCAGCACTCGCTTTAGCCATCGTGATCGGAAAACGCGTCGGCTATGGCAAGTACGGGATGGAACCGGCAAATATACCCTGGTCCATCTTGGGTGCTGCCCTGCTCTGGTTCGGCTGGTTCGGGTTCAACTCGGGCAGTGCAGTCGATGCAAACGGCCTCGCAGCAGTCGCATTCGTTACCACTAATACGGCGGCAGCAGCGGCTGCGATTGTATGGCTGCTCGTTTCGTGGGCCCATGGTGGCAAGCCAAGCTCGCTCGGGTTTGTCTCGGGTGCGGTGGCCGGACTCGTGGCGATCACTCCTGCAGCCGGGTACGTGACGCCAATGGCAGCAATCGTAATCGGTGGCGTGGCCGGAGCGCTTTGCTACGGTATCATGCTCTGGAGGCAGAGCAAAGGGGTCGACGAAAGCCTTGATGCCTGGGCAGTCCACGGTATGGGCGGTCTCTGGGGAGCGCTTGCAACGGGTATATTTGCTGCCGCAGCAATCAACGGCAAATCAGGGCTCCTTGAAGGAAATGTCCATCAGTTCATTGCGCAGGTCGTGGGCGCGGGAGCTGCAGTAGTCTACGCGTTTGTGATTACCTACATCCTCGCAGTCATCGTCGACAAGACGCTTGGGCTGCGCGTATCGGAAGAAGAAGAATATGTCGGTCTCGACATCTCGCAGCACGGGGAGCGGTGCTGATCCGGAGGGATCATCATGAAACTGGTCAAAACAATCATCAAACCGGAACGATTCGAGTTCGTCAAGAAAGCGCTGGAAGAAAAGGGGTTCATCAGTATGATCGTGACTGATGTCCGGGGACGGGGCGAGCAGAAAGGTATCACCCTTGAGTACCGGGGAGGCCTGATGAATGTCGACATGCTGCCAAAGCTCCAGATCGAGATCGTGGTCAAAGAGAAGGATGTCGATAGCCTGATCGCTACCCTTACAGAATCCGCCCGTACCGGGAAGTTCGGCGACGGGAAGATCTTCGTCATCCCGGTTGAGAAGGCGATCCGGATCCGCACCGGAGAAACGGAGGTTTAAACAGGAAATATATCCACCAGCACACCTCCACAATCTCTTCCCTGCCGGCACGGGGGTTCACCACCCCCTGTCCGGTTTTTGAATGTCATGGTATTATTGGTGAATGAAATGCGAAAAACGAACGGGTACGGTACCTTGTCGGACTCTTTCATCCAGATCGGGAATTCACAGAGAAACCGTCGCGTGTTGCCCCCCATCGTGAGAAGTTCAGAACCGCCTTGTGTTGTTCTGAGGAAAACGTAGGTGAGAGGATGAAGATGATCTGGGCGATAATACGGCCGGAGTCAGCACAACGGGTTATCAAAGCTCTCGATATCACCGGGATCGGGGGAATAACCCGCCTCCACGTAACCGGTCATGGTAAGGAGATGGGTATTACCCTTGGGGCCGTCCACTATACGGAAATTCCCAAGGAAATGCTGATGATTGTGGTGCCGGATAACGACGTGGCAAAAACGGTCATGATCATCCGGACCGAAGCGAAGACTGCATCGAAGAGCACACCCGGTGAAGGTACTATCGGGGACGGGAAGATCTTCGTCACCTATGTCGACGATGCGTTCGCGATCCGGACTGCCGGTAAGGCATGCGGGACCTGAAAATGATATGAAGCTAATCATTGCTATCCTACGGGAGGACCGGGTAGAAGATACCAAAGAAGCCCTTGAAACCATCGGTGTCAGAGGCGTCACGTTCCTGTATGTCACTGGCCGTGGTCAGCAGAAAGGCAGGGTCAGTGTGCGGGAACTGGGAGAATCCCTGAACAGGAATATGCGGATGCAGCTTGTTGGCACCTGGCCAGGTGCCGGGTCGCTTCTTCATAACGACACCGAGTTCGCCTTTGGTTTCCTACCTAAACGGATGCTTATTATCGTTGCATACGATGAGGAGGTTAATCGGATTGTCCAGGCAATCGTGAACAGCAACCAGACCGGCCGGCATGGAGACGGGAAGATCTTCATCTGCCCGATGATCAGTGCCATGCGGGTCAGGACAGGGGAACTGGGTGACAAGGCACTGTCATGAAACGAGAAAAAACAGATTCTGTAAGGAGGGATGTCCATGAAATTAATTCGTGCAATTATCAGACCTGAATCCACACAACGGGTGATTGAAGCGCTGGAAAAAAATAGCATCTATGCCATGACACGAATGAATGTCACCGGGCGGGGCAAGGAGATGGGAATTACCCAGGGGGCTGTCCGGTATACGGAGATGCCAAAAGAAATGCTGATGATCGTTCTTCCTGATGACGTTGTGACCAAAGCTGTCAGGGTGATTGAAACAGCAGCAAGGACCGGCACAAAGGACTATCCTGCCGCGGGAAATCCCGGCGATGGAAAGATCTTTGTGACCGATGTTGACGAATCCCATACAATCAGGACCGGCGAAAAATAAAGGAGAGCGGATACGTATGAAAGAGATCATTGCAATTATCCGTACTGATCATGTAGAACCAACAAAGGGTGCTCTTGAATCCATCGATGTCAAAGGGATCACATTTTCCAATGTCATCGGGCGGGGAAGGCAGAGAGGAACAATACGGGTACCGGATCCAGAGAGCACCGTACGAAAGGATGTCGGTGTTTACATCATGCAGCAGCGTGGAATAATCAGTGATGCCGATGATCCAAAATACCATGTTCCCGTTCAAAAGGAAATTGAACTGGGATTTCTTCCGAAAAAAATGCTCATGATAGTGGTCAATGACGATGAAGTACCCCATATTGTAGATACTCTTACTCAAATCAACAGGAGTGGACAGCAGGGCGACGGGAAGATCTTTGTCTGCCCTATGACCGATGCTGTCCGTATAAGAACCGGGGAACGCGGGAATAAGGCACTATCATAAAAATTTTGGCGTTGTAGAAATCCCGAACCGTGTATTAGTGATAGAGATCAATGTAGACAGATTTTCCGTAGATATTGCAAGAGGGAGTTGCCGCAGTGGCGGGGGCGAAACCCCCAAGAATGTTATAAAAAAATCCTATTCCTTTGAGTATATCCATAATGGCTGATCTTAAGAAAATATATTTAAATTAAAGAAAGATTATTCCTTCCATAAATTTATCTATATGGATTAATAATTCAATGTACGTTTACCTGTCCATCACTTCCATTACACGACAGGTAGTGAATACTATCAAAAATCCTGTGATGGATATGCCGGACAGACAAGCGATGGAAGGGTGGATAATGTCTATTGCAAAGGAAAAAACCGGCGCTGTCCCTCTGCCGCCACGGTACATTATGCTCAACAAATCAGAACCTCCGTATGATCTGATCCTAAAGCAACTTCAGAACTCTCAAAGTCCGATGATCGGATCATCGTATTATTACATCCGGGCGGGTTACGAATGGCGCTGCTTATGTAGGATAACACCAAGCAGCGGTCCGGTGTTGTTCCACGAAATCCTGGACCCCGGGCAGGACGGAATATCAGATAAGGATATCCGGGAAGCGATAGATCAGGACACGCGTTTTTTCACGTTGCCTGGATTTTACCAAATCTCAGTGGAGATTAAAAAGAAACTGCAGGTCATGTGTGTGAAGTAGAATATTACACCCGTTGTGTTGCTATCATTCCGTACCTCTTTAAGTAATATCCCCTAGGTCCATTTCTCCAGAACCGGTTCCTTAAAAAAAGATGTACCGGGATAATCCCGGTGCAGACGTAAACGTACTATGATATGTCAGTATCAGTCGAGTAACTGACCCATCGCCTCATCGTACCGTGCGCTCATCACATATTCGATACCGGAGACACCGGCTGCTTCCTCAGTCAAGGCCATCAAATCTCCACGGGTTATGGTTGATAGCCGGAAGTTCCTGCTTCCTGCCATGAGCTGCTGGAGGCCGGTCCGGAATTTCGATGTGTAGGTGTAGATGCCGACTGCGCCCATGGGGATCTCCTGTATGCGGGGGCCATATTTGGCCTTGAGTTCTTCATAGCAGACAAAGATCTCCCCGATAGTATTACCATACTTCGACACGGACTTGGGTACGTCTCCCGTCTTGAGCCACTTATCGATATTCTTGCCGACCATCGCCGGGATCATGAGGCCTCGGCCCATGCAAACTGCCTTGACATACGGGCTGCCCATCGCAAGCGCCTTGAAGACACCGGGCTCATCGGAGAATCCTCCGGCGAATGCGAGATCCGGGACCCGCATGCCTTTCTTTGTAAGTTTTTCGGCAAACTCATATGCCAGTGAATGGAGGTAGAATGACGGGATGCCCCACTCGTTCATCATCGGCCACGGGCTCATGCCGGTTCCTCCACCGGCACCATCAATCGTAAGGAGGTCAATCCCGGCTTCCGAGCTGTACCTGAGAGCCATTGCGAGTTCGACCATGGAGTATGCACCTGTTTTTAATGTAATCCGCTTGAAGCCGATATCGCGGAGACGGTCGATCTCCTCAAGGAAACCTTCCTTGGAAATAAAGCCGAGCCGGGAGTGGCGTTCGAATTCCCTGATTGCGCCGGCTCTGAAGGCCGTCTGGTTCTCCGGTACGGTTGGATCAGGGAGAACGATGTAACCGCGTTTTCTGAGATCGATTGCACCTTCCAATGATTTGACCTTGATCTCGCCGCCGATGCACTTTGCTCCTTGTCCCCACTTGAGCTCGATGGTGTCGAGGTTATGCTTGCTTGCAACGTACTCCGCTACGCCAAGCCGGGTATCCTCGACGTTCATCTGGACGAGCATCTCACCATACCCGTCATGGAATTTCCTGTAGATATTGATACGACGGTCCATTTCGGGAGATTCCGCGACCTTGTGATTACTGTCGAGTTTTAAACCCGGGTCGCCACCACAGACGTTCTCCCCACACACAATGGTGATGCCCGAGATTGCCGCACCGACGGCTAAGTGCTCCCAGTTAACCCTTGCAATCTCAGTAGAACCAAGGGCACCGGTAAAGATCGGGATTTTCATCCTGACTTTGTTGTCCCAGCCATACCCCGTCTCGGTGTCAGCAGAGGAAAAAACTGCTGAGTCCGGGCCGATATCGGTGCCTTCGGGAAGGCCTTTTGCCCCCTCTGCGTATCCCTGGATATTGAGGTGGGAATAGTCGATGGGGTAATTCTTTCCTGCGCCGGCAGTGAGTTCACCGAACGGACCGGGATACAGAACTTCCCTGCCACGGAACGAGGATAACCAGATCTCACAGCTCCCTTTACATCCGTCGAGGCACCGGGTACAGATGCCGGAATACGGCACAACATCCCGAGAGCGGTTCACGGTCCCCGTTGCTTCGTTAGCATTCGGCTGTCTAAGATTCATGAAGACACTCCATGGAAATTACCAGAAATTCGATCGTTAAACACGAAGGATATGTTTGAGTGGATACATCATCTCAAACTGACGTTAATTATAACCCCTTCGCTAATAAGTGCTTGTCCTCCGCCATCTAATAATCCTCTCGACCTGGATTGATGATGAAATCATATTTCCACCCAAATTTTTAGGAAAAACCCTGAAAAAAATGAAAAATCCTGTTTTTTTCAAAAAATCAGATTTTTATGAGATCGTACTTTCTGCTTCCCATCCCGATCTCATCAGCATACCGTACCTGCCGGTATCCGTCAGTCTGTGCATGGACGCCCTTGAACTTGTCCCCTCCTTTTTGGTGATGCGCAGTGAGCAGCGAATCCGTGTACCCCAGCTGCTGGTTCACGAGATCGAAACTTGCTGCATCAATGGCCACCGGATCCTTCGATGCAAGGATACCGATATCCGGCACCATGGGGGCATCACTAAAGGGGAAGCAGTCACAGTCCGGCGTGATCCGGATCAGGAAATTCATGTACCCGATCTTGTTCTCTTTCCCCTGAACTGCCCCGAACGCATGTTCGACCATCCGCTCCATAAATTGAGGGATCTCGGTCTCCCAGTCGATGTCGATGGCATGTTCCGGGCAGGCGTGCATGCACTCGAAACAGCCGATACAGAGTTCAAGGTCGATGACGGACTTTTTTTTCTTCACACTGATTGCGGATTTCGGGCAGACCTTCATGCAGGATGCACAGCCAGTGCATTTTTCCGGTATCGTAAACGGGCGGGCGTTGTGCTGTGTCCTCTTTCCCTCAGGTGGAGCACACCCCATGGCAAGGTTCTTGATAGCCCCGCCGAACCCGGCGACGATGTGGCCCTTGAAATGGCTCAGCACGATCAGGCTGTCCGCTGCGGCGATGTCCCCGGCAATGGAGACTTCAGAGAAATGCTTTTTATCAATAGTGACTCTGCGGATGTTTTTCCCGTTGAGGCCATCCGCAATAATGACCGGTGCCCCGGTAACCGCAAAATCGAACCCGTGCAAAATGGCAGTGCCGATATGCTCGACAGCATTTGAGCGGCTGCCTAAGTACAGCGTGTTCGTATCGGTCAGAAAGGGAAGGGCTTTACACTCCCTTACCTTTTCCACGACCTGCCGGACATAGACCGGGCTGATGAATCCGTCATTGCCCGTCTCACCGAAATGGAGCTTGATTGCGGTTTTATCCTTCGGTGCAATGAGTTCTGGAAACCCGGCACGATCAAAAAGCCGTCGCACTTTTTCCGTTGTACATTCGTGATCGGAATAGGCACGGTGGCTGGCAAAATAAACAGGGCTGTTCATGGTATCCATTCCCCAGCGGAAATGTTGACACCAATGATGTATAATGTATCGGTTTCCTGTCAGACCAGTGCGGCAAGGTTCCGTTTTTTGTACCGGGCTTTTCCCGTCCGGATAAGTTCATTTGAACGGTCGAAATACTGTCTGGCCGTTTCATCTTTTCCCAGTTCTTTCATGCAGATGCCAAGACCATTCCAGGCCCAGGCATGGTTCGGGTTGATTTCAAGTACCCTGTTGAATGCTTCGACTGCCGATCCGATGGTATTCTTCTGTCCCCGTAATATTCCTATTTTTTTGAGGAGATCTGCCCGGTTGTAGAGCACTTCTTCGTCATTGGGCAGCAAATCAGCAGCCTTGTCGAAATCCCTGTGAGCCTCATCATCCTTACCCAGTTCCCTCAGGCAGGTACCCCGATCAAGCCATGCATAGGCAAACGAAGGATCCATCTCGATAGCACGCGTAAAAAAGGGGATGGCCTCCTGGTATTTTCCTTCACGGAAAGACAGGAAAAGGCCCTCCTTGTGACTCGATTTGGCCTTCCCGAAAAGTTTGTTGAACATGCTTCCCTGCGTATTCGCCGGACTTTCATGAGCAGGTGCTGGTGCCGGAACAATTTTAGTCTGCCGCAGGAGTTCCTCGCCCAATTCGCCGGTGACATCCCTGACCATGGTGATTGCCGCAATAAATGTTCCTTTGGCATCATAGAGTGCCATGGCTTTCATCCATACTACTTTTTGTTCACCATCATCTCCCACTACTTTGGTCCAGGCTGACAGCAGCCCCTGATCCTTACTGATGATCATGAACCCGTTCCTGGCAATCGTCTCGTCCTTTTCAAAGATCAGATCCACGAGCACCGGTGCCTTGTGTCCTAAGAGAGGAACTGAATATGCGCCATCCCTTTTACCGATCATATCTTTCTGATCGATCCCGGTGAATTCTGCCATCGCCTGGTTCCACGCAATTACCTTGCCTTCGCGATCGATAGCGAATGCAGCTTCCTGGAAAAAATTTATGGCATCAGAGAGGACTTTATCGGAGATCCCCAGGGATCTGCCTACAAACCGGCGTTCGACCGCCCGGTTAATCATGTGGACGAGTTCACGGAATTCGGTCGAGGGGCTGTCACCTTTTTTTAAGAAAAAGTCTGCACCGTTATTAAGTGCTTCAATTGCAGCATTCTCTCTTCCCACCCCGGTAAACATAATCACCGGCGTGGTGTCTCCTTTTGCACGAAGGATTTTCAGCAACTCGATGCCGGTAATTTCCGGAAGGTAATAGTCAACAACGATGGCGTCAAATGTGGAGGAGGCCAGGATACCAAGCGCTTCCTTCGACGAAGATGCGGTCCGTACTTGCATATTGCCGACCCTTTCAAGAAACAAACGTGTTGCATCCAATAACAGTTTTTCATCATCTATGACGAGAACAGAGTGCATCAGGTACCTAATGAGATGAACACTTATAAAAGGAAAAAGATTACGGGATCATTCCCGCTTTGCGAGCTGATGATCAAGGAAGAAGAGATGACCGATCACATCCCCGAGAATTTTGATCTGGGCGAGGATCTCGCTTGTCTGCTCTTCCTCCTCCACCTGCTCTTTCACAAACCACTGTAACATCTCAAATGTGGCATGATCCTTTTCCTTTATTGCGAGATCGACAAGAGCATTGATCATGCCGGTGACTTTCTGCTCATGGGCATACGCTTCTTCGAAAACTTTATCTGCGGAGGCCCATTTTACCTTGGGTGCCTCGATGGCTTCAAGGGATACCCGTCCCCCGCGTGCGATCATATAATCGTAAATTTTTACAGCGTGTGCCCGTTCCTCCTTTGCCTGCACCCGCATCCATTTCGCAAACCCCTTCAGGTTCACGGTCTCAAAATATGCGGACATCGAAAGGTACAGGAACGCAGAATAAAACTCACGGTTTATCTGTTTGTTTAATGCGGCTTCCATCGTTTTTGAAATCATCAGGATCCTCCGTTTGAGTCAGCATTGGTTTTTCTTCTGATAATGCTTTCGATTACGGCATCTCAGTTCTCGTGTCGCGGTTATCAGAGCCCGCTCATATCTCTTACGGTAACAACAATTATGAGCGCCGTTGACACCGATGCATCTTTAAAAAATCCTTATCCTTCGTCAGTGGCAAAGAAAAATTATTTCTTTTTCCGCGGATGGATGAGTGAATTGAAAATGCCGGTAATCGTAATGGGCTGTTTGGGCCGGAACACGCCCTGGTTCACGTACCGGACATCCTCGATCGAGAAAAATGCATGGGGATTCGTGGTCTCGATATGCGAGGTAATCCGCGGGACATCAGCACGATTGACGAGTGAAATGATCATCCTGACATTTCCCCGGGCTCCTCTGGCATCCAGGTACGTAACCCCGAAATGTTCCGATTCGAGGAATGAGACAATCTCATCGTTTGACTCTTCGGTGGTGACAATGCGCATGATGACCATGCCGATGGAAAGTCTCTCCTCAATGACGAGCCCGACATAGGTTCCCGTGGCAAAACCGAATGCATATGCAAAGAAATTGGCGATGTTGGAAAGATCACTCATCACCACTTCCATGGCAAGCAGCCAGATCACAATCTCAAAAAAAGCAATGAACGGCGCGAGGTACTTGATCCCTCTTGAGATGTAAATGACCCGGATCGTCTCCATGCTGACATCGCCGATACGGGCAAGGAAGATCAGGAGAGGAAGGATGAACCAGGAATACAGTTCAGGACTAATAAGGTAAAACGACATATTTTCGCCTTTTTAGCGGATTGTTGGTATTGAGTGGAGAAATGTTGCAGATTATTTCTATATGAATATTATCCGGAAATCGGAAAAATACGTAAATTTAGGGGAAATAAAAGGGATCGCGCGGAAAAATCTGCCCGGTTTGATCAGACATACTTCTGCGGGTCGGCATCAAATTTCTTCTTGCACCCCGGGGCACAGAAATAATACTTCTTCCCCTTGTATTCGCTCGTGAACTTTGCAGTCTTCTCATCCACGGTCATTTTGCAGATTGGATCGATCGCCATCCGGCACCTCAGTTATCTGCCTTTCTTCGCTTCGGGTATATACTTTTTCAGCAGGAGCGAGAGGGAGACCACGGTCACCGAACTGGCGGCCATCGCCAGGGCGGCAAGTTCCGGCTTGAACGTAATACCAAACGATGGGTAGAGAACGCCGGCTGCTACCGGGATCAGTGCCGCATTGTAGGCAAACGCCCAGAAAATATTGCCCTTGATCCGGCCCATCACTTTCTTTGAGAGCTGGATCGCGGCCACCGCATCGAGCAGGTCATCACGGATCAGGACAATATCACCGCTTTCAATGGCGACATCCGTACCGCTGCCGATTGCGATACCTACATCGGCTTGTGCCAGCGCGGGAGCATCGTTGATCCCGTCACCGACAAATGCAACGACCTCCCCTTTAGCCTGCAGCGCTTTCACTTCCGCTTCCTTATCCTGGGGCAGCACCTCGGCGATAACCCGCTCAATCCCGATCTGACGGGCGATCGCATCGGCAGTCCGTCGGTTGTCCCCGGTGATCATCGCGACGCCGATTCCCATTTCACGGAGTCCGGCAATGGCATCTTTTGTCGTGGCCTTGAGGGTATCGGCGATTGCGATGATCCCCGAAATCCCGCCCCCTGCGGCCACGAGAACCGCCGTCTTTCCCTCCTGTTCGAGTGCGGTGATATGGGATTCGATCTCCGCAGGGATGATCACGGATTTTTCCTTGAGGAATGCCCGGTTACCGATAAGCACGATCTCATCCAGCACGGTAGCCGAAACGCCTCTTCCCCCGAAGGTATCGAATGTTCCGGTAGTCTCTGTTTTTATACCGCGCTCCTGCGCCGCTTTTACCACCGCAACGGCCAGCGGGTGCTGGGAGTTCTTCTCGACACTGGCGGCCAGTGCGAGGAGCGTCTCCGCCGAAATGCCGACCGGTATCATATCCGTCACTTCGGGTGTTCCTTTCGTCAGCGTCCCGGTCTTGTCGAATACCACCATGGTGACCTTCCCGGCAACTTCCAGCGCCTCGCCGTTCCGGATCAGGATCCCGAGCTCTGCGCCGCGCCCCACCCCGACGGTGACAGCTGTCGGTGTGGCAAGGCCCAGTGCGCAGGGGCAGGCGACCACGAGAACGGAGATGAGCGCGGTCAGGGCGAAGAGGGTCGTTTCATGGAATACGAAGTACCAGAGAACGAACGATCCGGCAGCGATGATGAGGACTGCAGGGATGAAGTACGTGACAGCGACATCCGCGATGCGCTGGACCGGCGGTTTTGAACCCTGCGCATCTTCCACCAGCTGAATGATCTGGGCAAGCACCGTTTCCTTTCCCACTTTTGTGGCCCTGACCGTGATCACGCTGTTCGTGTTCAGCGTCCCTCCGACCACATGGCTGCCTTTGACCTTCAGCGGAGGCACCGGCTCACCGGTGATCATGGATTCATTGACATAACTTTCCCCCGCCATGACTTCGCCATCGACCGGGACTTTCGCGCCGGGCTTTACGATGACGAGATCCCCGGGTACAACATCTTCAACCGGGATCTCCCGCTCGGTCCCGTCGCGGACTACCGTTGCGACCTTCACCCGGAGTCCTGCCAGCTTTTTGATCGCATCGGATGTCCTGCCCTTTGCCTGAGCCTCAAGATACCGGCCCAGCATAAGAAACGCTGCGAGCATGATCGCCGTATCGTAGAACATGAACTCGTGCGTGAGGATAATCCCGAATGTGCCCATCACGCTCGCGACAAATGCGACACCGGTACCCATGGCATACATCACGTCCATGGAGAGGGAACCGTGCCGGAGCGATGTCCATGCTGCCCGGAAGATCGGGTAAGCTACGTATGCGAATACCGGTGTTGAGATGACGAGCATGATATACGCCAGCGTCTGCATGGAGACGGAAAGCGGCACGTACATTGCGAGCATCAGGGGGATGCTCACGGCAAAACCGATGGTGAAGCGGATGAACTTATCGTGCAGGTCTTTCTCCCGTGCATCCTTCTCGGCCTCCTCGCTGACCTCGCCCGAGATCCCGAGGTACTGGTAGCCCGCGTCCTCGATCGCTTTTTTCATGTCGGGGATATCGGAGAGCGAGGGATTGTAGGTCACATATGCTTTCTCGGTACCGAGGTTCACCGTGGCCGTGACAACCCCGGGTAGTGCCCTGAGTGCAGATTCGATCGTCTCCACGCAGGTGGCGCACATCATGCCACCGACCTTGATAGTGGCCTCGCCGTTCACCACATCATAACCCGCGTCCTTCACCGCCTTCTCCAGCGTGCCGAGCGTGACCTTTGCCGGATCGAATTCCACATGGGCTTTCTCGGTCCCAAAATTTACCTGCGCTTTTGTCACGTCCCGGACCTGCGAGAGGGACTCTTCGATATTCACGGCACATGTGGCGCAGTGCATCCCTGAAATTTTCAATTCTGCTGTTTTTTTCTCCGGCATGAAATTCTCCTTGTGTGGTGTCTTTGGTTACGGGATTATAATCGTTATGAATAAGGTAGATTCTTTAAACGTGCTGCACACGGTCGGGGCGATTCATCTGATCGGTCCGGATTATATTTTTCACCCGGCGCAGCGAACAGATTTCCCATGGGGCTTGGAGATTCCATTACCTGCTTTTTTACGAGACTCTTCCGGAAAAAGGAGTATCCCCTCTACGAAACCTGTGCTGCCTGCGGGGAACGGGTATATCTCCCGTTTTTCTGTGAATATTGTCACCGGTATTATTGTGATAAACACCGGTTGCCGTTTGATCACAACTGCAAGAATATTGATGAATGGAAAAGCCGGCGGGTATGAACGGGATCCATGAAACCGTGTCCTGGACTCCTTTTATTGACCCGGATTACGAACCATACTGGCATAAGAACCGGAAAACATTGATAATTTAAACAGACATTAGTAGATACCTATGACCGAAAAAAGGGGGCACTTTGAAAAGGGGCTCTGGGTGGAAGAACCCGAGGCCCCGCAAAAAAATGAGGACCAGATCGATGCACGCATTGCAGCAGCGACCCGGGCAGTCATATCCGCAATGGACGAGGCAGCGAAGGTCACCCGAGATCTAGTGACCACGGAAGAAGGAAAGAAACACATCGAGAAGACCATGAAAGAGACCACAGCCCAGATCCAGAAATCCTTTGATGAAATCCTGAACCGGGCAAAATCCGAGATGGACAAGAAGATCAAATCGATAAAATAAGTGCAGACTCCGAGTGGTTCATCAGAACCACGAGGATGAGAAGAACTCATCAGAGTTCTTCGAGTGCGGTAAATAATCGCATCTTTTTAAAATAATTATCCTTTATCCACCAGAGATTTTCTGTATGCCGCAACAAGTTCCGCCGCGTTCTGATCCGCATTCTTTGTCGGCACATAGTTGAACTGCTTCACCAGCTTGAGGATTTCTTCGGACAGCACGGCATCATTTCAACTACCCGTCGGGATGCTTCCCCCTCCCTGCTCCGCAGGGGGGTCGCTCGGGCGACTGTCGGGCCCTCGCTGGGCAAGGGACCTGATCAAAAGTTTCGTACAGGTAAGTGCGTAGCGCGAAACCTGCATGGCGTTTCGGGCATCGGGCATCGCAATGATCTTTTTTAAAAATAACAAACCGGCCTCCGGCTAATCGAACTCCCCCGCCTACCCCACCAACGCCAGCCATCCGGCAAAGATCAGGATCTGGATCACGGTCAGCGGGAGCCCGACTTTTATGAATTCAAAAAAGGTGAGAGTCGAACCCTGCTTCTCCGCGTTCTGGATGATGATCACGTTGCTTGCAGCGCCAAGGATCGTGAGGTTGCCGGCAATCGTGCTCCCGGCCGCAAGCGCCATCACCTGCGCCGTGCCGCTGCCGGCCTTGAGGACGAGCGGCTGGAACAGCGCGACGAACGGGACATTGGAGATGAACTGGCTGAACAGTACGCTCGTGCCAAGCAGCAGCGGGACCGATGTGAGCATCCCCGTGCTGACAAACGACTGGAACACACCGGTCTGCCAGACGCTTTCCATCAGGACAAACATCGCGGCGAAGAAGATGAGCGTGCACCAGTCGATCGTACGGAGAATGGCACACCGTTTCGGAGAGAAGAGCAGGACGGGAAGTGCAGCACAGATCGCGATCAGGGATAAGGTTACGACCATGGAACCGAAGAGGAGTGATGCGATGATATTGACACATGCCAGCAGCAGGATGATCGCAAGGGATATCTTTGCGAGGATCGTGAGCTGGTCATCGCAGGAAGGAACCGGCGTCGTCTCATAGGTGCGGGGCAAAAATTCCGTCTTGTAAGACCATCTCAGTACCGCATATGCAACGGCAAGGCTGATGAGGGTCGGTACCGCAAGGCATATGCCGAACGTGACAAATGGCGAGACCATGCCGGCATTGATGGCGATGAGCAGATTCTGCGGGTTGCCGATCGGGCTCATCACGCTCCCCGTGGTGATGGCGAACGCGAGGGCGAGCAGCAGGAGTCTTGGGGAAATCCGGCGGTCGGCTGCAAGACCGAGGACAAGCGGTGTGCCGATGACGGCAAGGGTATCGTTCATCAGCAGCGCTGAGAGGATGCCCATGCCAAAGAGGACGCACAGGACAACCTGATCGGCATTTTTTGCATGGATGAAAAACCGGTGGGCGATGCAGGAGAGGTACCCGCTCGATACCAGTGCTTCGCCGACAACAAACATGCCGAAGAGGAAGAGCATCACGTCGATATTAATGGCATGGAAGGCATCCGGTAACGAGATCTGCCCGGTGACCAGTACGGCCACTGCTCCGCCCAGCATGATCTGCCAGATCTTGAGGTTGAACCTGCCGACCTGACGGACCGCAATAAGGAGGAAGACCGCGGCAAGTACGATGATGGGGATATACGTACAGGATCTCTTGCATTTCCCTATGATGAGGATTGGTATTTACCACGGTATAACCGGAGAGACGGCGAGATGAGAATGGTTTGTTTCCGGATCTCAAGTATTGCCTGAAAAAAAGTGATCGTTAAAAAGAGAATCATGTCGAATGGTCCACAGCCCAGTGCAGGAGAACGCCCTGTTCGAGTTTATGGACCTCGATGAGGGTAAGCCGGCAGAACTCCGACTCAAGGGAAAATCCCTCTCCGTCTGCGAGTGTCGGCGCATCTTTTCCGCCAATCACGATGTTGCCGATGAACGTATAGATCTCGTCGATCAATCCGGCAGCGATCAGACCGGCGATGAGTGTCCCGCCTCCCTCCACCAGGACTCGTTGAATCCCCATTTCGCCCAGTTCATCCATGAGACTCTCAAGATCGACCCGGTCCGCCCCGGCTTCAATCACGGTGGCGAGTTTCCTGAGCTGTGCAACCTTTTCCGCATCGGCCTGTTTCGATACGGCAACGATCCGCTGGCCCGTACCTTTCTGGAGCACCGATGCATTGGGAGGAATACGGGCCATGCTGTCGACAACGATCCTGATCGGCTGTTCGTTGGTGCCCCGTCGGATCCGGTTATTCCGGCACTCCTCTGCCTTCACGGTAAGCGAAGGGTCATCAGCGAGGACCGTACCGATCCCGACCATGACCGCATCGCTGCCGGCTTTGAGACGGTCGACGCGGTTGAAGTCCTGGACCCCGGAGATCACCACCTGCCGGCGCTCGCGGGTGGAGAGCTTGCCATCGGCGCTCATCGCTACGTTGACAATGACATGAGGTCGCATATCCCATCGATCGTTGCTTCGCCAGTTATATCAACCCACTGATTGTGCATATCACGCGATCGAGGGAACGTTACCAGCCGTTCTGCTCATGTCCCCAGGGGAAATCCCTGCCGTGTAAGAAGCGTCCGTCATATACCGGCAATAATAGCCGGGCCTTTTAGTAACTGTTAAAATAAAAAGAGCATCACATGGGCAAACCGGATAGAGGAGATAACGTGTCCGAATCTTCCGGTACTCCTGTTTACGGCATCTCCTGCTGTGGAAAAAAAGATTGCCCCGTTAAACAATCCGTTCCTGGATATCCTCCAAAAACCCGTGTCGATACCCGAACTTAAGGCCGGACTTGAACGATTCCCCGGCACATAAGGAACTATTATCCCCTCTCGATAACAGTGTGCGTCAGGAACACGTCGCCTGTTCCATGCTGTCGCCGGTACTGGCACACCGGAGTACTGCATCCGGAGAAAAACCGGCAATGGGGCAGGCTCACAAAATGTTCGTTGTTCCGGTCAGGAGCGTGTATGGTCATCAGGTACGTAGGCGTACCTGCACACACTCCCTGATTTATGTCCCGCTCCTCCCCAACACGCAGGAACAGCTGTTTGTATTTCAGCAGCGTCCCGAAATTCCGTGATCCGGAAGCACCGATAATCTTTTCGAGGCGGCGGAGAGGAAATGTCCGGAAGCATACCGCGGAAATCTCCATGTCTGACCGGTAGAGGTAGATGTCGGAGAGGCCATAGGTCTCCTGGAGGCCGGAAAGTTCCGATACGATCTTCTGCACGTCCCTCATGGGAGAATAATCAAAAAATGGGATCTGGCGCATAATGCCCGGGATTGCGTTGATGAGGAACATTGCAAACGTAAACGGGGTTACTGGCTTTAACCTCACCCCGAACCGGTGACAAAGCCAGGATATGATACGGCAACCTCGAAGAGGGCTTTCATCTCCCGCGTGCGGGATCAACGGGGTACCATGATCTGCCCGGGGAATATATTTAAGAATTTCGTGTGCCGGCTGCTCCAGCTGAGCTGCGGTGAGCCGGGTACAGGCAAACCCGGTCTTTGAATTGATGGTGCCCGGCACCCTGAGGATCCTCCGGGTATCGGCCGTGATCTTTTCATCGAAGGCAAGCCCTTCGGCCTGCACCCGGGAGATGAGATCTCTCCTGACTTCCCGTGCCATGTCTTCGCGGGCGAACGGATCCGGGTTGTCATACCGTTACCGGTCCCGGCAGACAATATGGAATCCCTTGCTGCCGGAGAATGCGATGTATTTTACCGGCAGGTTATGATCGTGACAGAAATCCAGCAGGTTCAGTGCGTCTTCCCGGGCCTGATCGAGAGTGAAAAACGAGAACGGCGACCGGTCGATATCGAACACGATATCGGATGAGAGGAATATGTTGTCCGAGACCGGCGTTCTCTCGCGCCGCCCGAGGTTCTCCGGTACAAGCCAGCAGCTGGTGGAATAATACCCATCGTATGGCCGGTACCGGATGAGCCACATCTGGAGGGCCGCTTCGGTGTGGATGCGGTCGCGGATTTTAAGGAATCTTCCCTGGGGGAGGAGGATGCGGAAGTGGCGGTGGGTGAGATCGGTGATGGCAGAAAGATCCGGGGATAATACTGGTAAAAATGGCGGTAGGGATCAGTCATTTGGGATTATTTGAGGAGCTGCTCGTAGTTCTGGCTTTTGAGATAGGTAAGGAACCCGTTCCTTGTTTTTTGAGAAAGTCCCGAGCACGATTCAGCCGCCACCTGCTCAAGTCCGGGTGTCTTCCGGTTCGGATCGGAGACCGTGTTGATCCGGCTGCCCCAGGTCCTCTTCACCCACGCCGTGGATCTTTGCATAGCCCGGGTGCGGTGAGCGGGCACCGGCACTGCTGGCGGATGCCGGTGCCGGTGCAGAGGCTTTTTGCGGCGGTGAGTCCTTTGACTTTTTGATCTCGGCCGAGATCTCGTGGCCGGTCTTATTCATTCCCAAGTCGAGGTCTTTTACCTGTTTGTCCAGTTCGGCCTTGTTGATCTCCCCCTCCACTTTCTTCATCGCCGCGTCCAGATCGTCGAACAGTCCCATGGTGTCACATCCTTCGGTAATCGGTACCAGAACGTTATCATCGCAGGTTAAAATAACGATCTTTTTTGTATTGCCGCAGGTGCATCCCGAGGATTTAATTACCAGGCAGTACACAAGCGTTGTTATGTGGGACTACCGGTCATTTCCGGTAACAGTCCCCGACACCTTACTGGAGATCGTGACCTGAAATGGCCGATACTGTACCCCCCGACAGGGACCCCGGGCAGCTCAAAAACCTGCTCCTCGTGCTGGAGCATGCCCGGGCAGATGCATGGCTCCGGAAAGACCGGCGGGCGCTTGAAGCCCTGCTCTCCCCGGACTTCGTGGAGATCAATAGCCTTGGCCGGTTTGACAAAACCGGGGTGCTCGACCGGTTGTTCCCGTCCCTTACCCTGCACGGGTTTACGATCGGGGAGCCCACTCTCCGGATCACCGGACCGGATTCCGCGGTCATCAGTTACCAGTGCCACGAAGCGCTCACCGTGAACGGGAGTCGGATCGAAGGTAACTTTAACGTAACTGCCATCTATGCCCGGACTGAAAAACGGTACCGGCTAACGGTCTGGGAGATACAACCGGTGAGCTGATCTGCCTGTTCCCGCACTGCTGGGAACGGTGGTCAGGATAGTTGAAGTTTTCCTACGGGGATCCAGGCCGTTCAGGCCGGCAGGACAAGTTTTTCCAGCAGCGCAACCACAGAATCCCCTTCGAGTAAGGCGATTCCCCACTTCCCATCCTCCCCAATGAGGAGTGCCACCGGCCGGACAGACCCCATCATGCCGTGTTCAAGGCAGAGGGAAACGCTGCTGACCACCGGGATGATGGTACGGTTCCCGAAGAATTGCGGCTGCTGCAACCGCAGTTCTGTGTTCATGCGCCGGCAACCCCCCGGTTCCTCTCCCTCACCCTGTGCATGGCGTCTTTCACTGACGGGTCACGGGCCAGCTCCAGGCCTGCAATCACGATGAGGAGTGGGTGCCTGACTTTTACCCTTGCGGTGATGTCCAGCCCGAAGACCAGCCGGTCGAAGACCGGCTCCAGTCCGATATACACACGGGATGCCTGGAGTATGAACCGGGATGCCCAGTAATACCCGCAGATCTCGCCGGTCAGCATCGGGTCGCCAAGCCCGAGCGTCACCGTGCCACAGGCGTCCTCGAACCGGCTCTCGTTCCAGAACGCGGAGCCGAACGACCCGACCGGCCCGAGAATTCTCTGCACGATAGGGATGATCTCGTCGATCTTCAGTGCACCAGCAGGATCTGGTGTCTGAGCCGGGGCAATCTTCCCGCCCTTGGTCTCCCGAGGTCCGGTATGCGAGAGCACTGTGCGGCCTGCGATGAGTAATTCGGTTTTCCTCCCGGTACCGTTACCGGAAGACCGGATACCCGCAATGCCCCATGAGATCATCGTTGCCTGTTCCTGCTGGTCCTCCCGCCATACCAGCGTGACTGTGGCCCTGACCGGGATCGCGTAGAGCAGGAGGGCCAGAGCCATGAGCGGGACAAGAAGTGAGAAAAGTATAAACATCGGGATGAGGAGGTCGTCCATAAAAAAAATTTGGGAAATGATCAGAGCTCTTCCTTCTTCTCTTTTGCATCCGTTGTCTTGTTCTGGGTCAGGGTCTTGATGGCCTCGATCAGTTGCGGTGCCAGCGACTCACTGAGAGCAGAGATCACCTGGGCGATCTGGCTGTCCTTCTTTAATGACATGACCTGGACACCTTCAGGTCCTTTTACGTCTTTGTGGAGAATGACGAGCGCAACCGGTTCAATTCCGCCGCCTGCGCCGGAACCCTGTCCCCCGCCATCCTTTGTATGGTTGCCCCCGGCACCAAACCCGAAACCGTAGCGTGCGACCGGGACCACCAGTTTGTCGCCGAAATCAACCGGTTCACCCATCACATTCTTGGACGAGAGAAACTCCTTCAGCTCTGAAGCGGTCTCTTTGAGCATCTGTTCGTTTGACATAGACTTCACCGGTGAATTTATCATCGTTCCCCTATTTTAACCCGTCAGCAGGCGCGGGACCAGGGCGCTCACACGATCGTACTGCACTGTCCGGATTACCGCTTCGGGTATCCCATGCCGTGCAGTGTATCGGTAATTTCGTCAAGGATGGCCGGATCGTCAATGGTCGCCGGCACAGTATACGGGGTTCCGTCTGCGATCTTCTTGATCGTGCCCCGCAGGATCTTTCCCGACCTGGTCTTGGGCAGACGCTTGACGACCGCAGCCGCCTTGAAGGAGGCGATGGGCCCGATCTTCTGCCGGACTAATCTGATGAGTTCCGGCTCGAGCTGGTCCGGTGTTTTGGTCACACCGGCCTTTACGACAACAAATCCCAGAGGTACTTCACCTTTTACCGGATCGTGGACACCGGCCACGGCACATTCTGCCACATCCGGGTGGGATGCCAGGACCTCTTCCATGGCACCGGTTGAGAGGCGGTGCCCGGCAATATTGATGATATCATCCGTCCTCCCCATAATCCAGAGATAGCCGTCTTCGTCAAGGAACCCGGCATCGGAGGTCAGGTAATACCCCGTGTACGCGGAGAAGTACGTCTTGACGTAATCCGCGTCGTTGTTGTACAGGGTCACAAAACAGCCGGGCGGAAGCGGCAGTTTCACGACAATATTACCGGTCTCCCTGCGGGGGACATCGTTTCCCTGTGCGTCCAGAACCCGGACATCATAGCCCGGTACGGGTTTTGTGCAGGAGCCGGGTTTTACCGGGAGCAGTTCGAGACCGGCACAGTCTGCCCCGATCGCCCAGCCGGTCTCGGTCTGCCACCAGTGGTCGATGACAGGGACTTTGAGCTGGGACTGTGCCCAGATAAGCGTGTCCGGGTCACAGCGTTCCCCCGCCAGGAAGAGCATCCGGAATTTTGTAAGATCGTATTTCCGGATAAAATTCCCGTCCGGGTCCTCTTTGCGTATTGCACGGAATGCGGTTGGGGCACAGAAGAGGACAGAAACGCTGTGCTGTGCGATCACCCGCCAGAAGGCACCGGCATCGGGAGTGCCGACGGATTTCCCCTCGTAGAGAATAGTCGTGCAGCCATAGAAGAGCGGGCCATAGACGATGTACGAATGTCCGACCACCCAGCCGATATCGGACGCAGCCCAGTAGACCTCGCCGGGGTGCATACCATAAATATTCGGCATGCTCCAGAGCAGGGCAACGAGATGACCGCCATTGTCCCGGAGTACCCCTTTGGGTTTTCCGGTAGTCCCCGAAGTGTAGAGGAGGTAGAGCGGGTCCGTTGCGGCAACCGGCACACAGCCTACCGGTGCAGCATTCATGATGGTATCCCACGCCACGTCCCTCCCCTCTTTCAGCTGTGAGGGGGATTGCGGGCGCTGGACAATGACGCACGCGTCCGGTTTATGGGTGCACAGGTCAACAGCCGCATCGAGCAGGGGTTTATAGGGAATGATCCGGGTCACTTCGATCCCGCAGGAAGCAGATACGATCACCCGGGGTTGTGCATCCTCGATCCGGGTCGCGAGCTCACGGGCGGCAAAACCCCCAAAGACCACAGAATGGACTGCACCGATCCGTGCACACGCAAGCATGGCGATCACCGCTTCCGGTATCATCGGCATGTAGATGACTACCCGGTCGCCCTTTTTCACTCCGAGTTCTGCTAATCCGCCGGCACACCGGGCAACGAGATCCAGGAGTTCGCCATAGGTGTATTTTTTTACGGTATTGGTAACCGGGCTGTCATAAATCAGGGCAACATCATCCTTTTTTCCGTTCTCCACATGATAATCGAGCGCGTGGTAACATGAATTGAGGATCGCCCCCTCAAACCAGCGGAAGAATGGGGGGTTATCACGGTTGAGAACCCGGTCGTATTTCCTGTACCAGTGTACCTTTTCCGCTGCCTTCCCCCAAAATCCCTCAGGATTTACTGATGCTTCCTGATGGGCCCGCTCATGCTCGCCACTCATGCACCATGCCCCCGTCGTATGTACAAGAAGATGGAAGTGGGAAGTCTTATTTTTTCCCATAAGTGCACCAGGAATTCCCCGATGTGGTGCAGTTCCCCTCCTTTGGTATAGGAAAGTGGTGCAGTGTGAAGCAGATACCGAAGAGGGTTAAGGAATGTGCTGTAGAACCGGAAAAATAAGTTCCACTATTCTGATGAGAAGAGGTGGCCGATCTCCGCAGCGGTCTCATCAGTGATGAATGTGATAAAGACTTCTCCTGCCAGCAGCTTCCGGGAGGGCTGGATCCGGCTGGTGGTCTTCCCCCCGCTGCGAATTCCGAAATGCGATATGCCAAAACGGGTGGGAAGTTCCAGATCGCCGATCGTCTTCCCTTCCGCGTGAGACCCGGGTTCGATGACGAACGTGTGCACGTGCCGGTTGCTGAAGATGATCCTGGGATCTTCCAGATCTGCTTCCCCATCGGTACTCTTCGAAAACATGCTCGTGCCGATCTTTTTGACTTTTTTGATAATGTAGCCAATCTCTTCTTCAGGGATCTGGTATTTCCTGAGTGCACGGGAAAAGATCTCCAGCGAAGCCTCGAACTCTTCCGAGATCACCTCGTCAGCACCCAGTTCCAGCAGATACCGGGCATTCCGCACATGACGTGTCCGTGCAAGAATATGCACACCCGGCGCAAGCTGCCGTGCCGTTTTGATAATCCGGGGGATGGCGTCCTCTTCGGAGATCACGATGACCAGTGACCGTGCCCGGCGGATACCGGCATGTTCCAGTACTTCTGCCTGTACTGCATCCCCGAACATGAAATGGGGGCGGAAGGTGGATCGCTCCTTCTGGATGATCTCCGGATTCAGCTCGATGACCATGTAAGGAATCCCGGCGATGATGGCTGCCCGTGCAACAGTCTTTCCGGTGATGCCGTAGCCGGCGATGATGAGATGATCAGACAGTTCCTCTTCCCGTTCCTCTGCGGGTTCCTCCCTGTTGCGGAAAAACCTGCCCGGCAGGATCCGGTAGAGGAGGTCAACCACTCTTGGTGCAGCATTCATGGCAAAGGGGGTCAGGGCCATCGTGATAATCGCCCCGGCAAGGAAGACCTGGTAGACCCCTACCGGGATGAGCGCGGTGTCGAGACCGTTCTTCGCCAGGACAAAGGAGAACTCCCCGATCTGGCAGAGTGCAAAGCCCGAAAAGATGCAGACCCGGGCGGGCATCCCGAGCACCGAGGCGGAAAGAACGCCCGTGAGGATCTTTACGACAATGATGATGATCACGATCATGGCCACGTAAGAGAAATCGGTAAAAACCGTCCGCGTGTTCAGGAGCATGCCGATCGAGAGAAAGAAGATACCGGCAAAGACATCCCGGAACGGTATGATGTGGCCCAGTGCATTGATATTGTAATCGGACTCCCCGATGATGAGCCCGGCTATGAACGCCCCGAGCGTGAACGAGAGCCCGGCCTCGCTCGTCAGCCATGCGATGAGAATACAGATACCGGCAAGGGTGATCAGGAAGAGCTCGCGGTTTTTCTCCCTGGCCACCCGGAAGAGAAACGCCGGAATCACCCAGCGGGCCATGACAATGATGATGATGAGGATAAGTGCGACTTTTCCCACCTGGAGGGGGAGCGCGTTCATGTCGGGACCCCTGCTCCCCACGAGAAGGGGGGCGATGAGCATCATCGGGATGATCGCGAGGTCCTGGAAGATGAGGATCCCGAGGAGGGTCCTGCCCCGGAGGGTATCCACCTCGCCTTTCTCCTGCAGGATCCTCATGACAATGGCCGTGCTGGAGAGGGAGACGATGAACCCGAAGATCAGCGCTTCGTTGAAGGGCATGCCGGCATACCCGGAGAGGAGGGTAATGGCAGCAATCGTGACGCAGACCTGGACGGTGCCGCCGATGATTACCGTCTGCCACGAGCGCATGAGTTTCTGGAACGAGAATTCAAGACCGATCGTGAAGAGGAGCAGCATGATCCCGATATCGCCGAACGTGTCGATGGCTGCCTGGTTGGTGATGATCCCGAAGCTGTATGGTCCGACCAGCATGCCTATGATAAGAAAACTAACAATGCTGGGGATCTTCAGGCGCTGGCCAATGTACAGGAGGAGGACTGCGAGTATCAGGATACTTACACCGGCAAGCATCAGGTCCATAAGAGAATCCTCCGGATTAACCGGATACCGATATAGAGGTAACAACAAGCCGGATATTATACTTTATGAGATGCGGCGCGCCGGGCCCGTTTTTGCCTGTAATCCCTAATACCCGTGATCATGAGCCGGCGAATCACCCGGGGAAACGTTCTGGTTATCTTTTGTGAAGAGTGATTATACATCTTTTTTAATCCTGACGGTCTCGCTACGGTGATATGCCGAAATGCAAGATTCAGAAAAATAAAAAAGTGCCCCAGGCCTGATTTGAACAGGCGACAACCAGATCTTCAGTCTGGCGCTCTCCCAAGCTGAGCTACTAGGGCAGGAATACAAATGTTGTCACTTTTGACTAATAAATGATCCGGTCGATCTCTGGATTGGAAGGATGAGCCACTTGGATGAGAGTCGCTATCCTTGTTCTGGGCAAGGATCCTGGAAGGAAATATCGAATATTCCGAAACACCTCCTCGGCACGTGCATAAACCACGTGTGTTGTGTACAGGACGGAACATTATGAAGGGGGACTTCATCGAATGTGCAGATGATCCCGGTGGCAGGTCTTGTGTAGCCGCAGCCTCCTGATGGCAACTCTACCGGTAAGGAAACGATGGATTCACTTCCAAAAAAAGGAAATTATCCTAAAGTATGGTGACGGCACTGGTTTTTGTCCCTTCGCCCCCGTCGACAGTTGTAACGTTCACTTTCCACAGGCCGGGTGTGGCGGTGGGTGGTATGGTTGCCGTGCCGGTGATGGCTGTCGAGTAGACTGCGGAGAGGGTGGTGGTGATATTATAGCCCGTGGAATTGATCAGGTTGACGGTCGTGCGCCCACCGGGCTGGAAGTAGTTCCCGTTCAGGATGAAGGTGACCGTGGTGTCTCGATACACGGGCGAAGGAACAAAGGAGGTGATCTTCGGTACCGGCAGTGTATTCACCGAGAATGCGGACCAGGCTTTGCCGCCATCGGTGGTAGCGTTAAGTTTCCATGGGCCGGTGGGGGCGTTTGCGGGGATCTGGATGCCGCCGATGATGAGGGTTGGCGTGATGTAGTAGATGGTAGTGTTGATCTCACCATAGGTCGAGTTGCTGATATCGATGGCGGTCAATCCTGGCTGGAAGTTGGCGCCTTTAAGGGTATAGGAAACCGTGATGTTCGGGTACCCGGCAATGGGCGTGATGGAGTAGATGATGGGGACGGGCGGTTTTATGACTGAGAACGTGACCGGAGAGATACTTGTGCCGCCGTCAGCGGTGGTGACGTTGGCAAACCATTTCCCGAAGGCTGCATCGGCCGGTATCGTGAAGTTCCCAGCGATCGCGGTCGGCGTCACACTTCCCAGTTGGGCCGTGATGACCCCGGGATACGTCGTATTGAAGAGCGTGACCGTGGTGTTCCCGGCACCGGGCTGGAAGTTGGTGCCGGAGAGCGTGAACGTGACGGTGCTTGTCCGCACGCCGGTCAGGGGCGTGATGCTGCCGGTAATCGTCGGCACGGGTTGCAGGAGCGTGAACCAGCAGTTCGTGGTGCTGGTGCCGCCGTCAACGGTGGTGACGTTGACGAGCCAGCTGTTCGGACCGACCGGTGCATCGTCCGGGAAGAAGACCCGGGCCATGATGCCGGTCGACATCACACTCGTGATACTCGCATACACGCGGGTGCCAGTCGTAGTGAAATACGTCTGGTTGAAGAACGAGACGTTCGAGCCGGTGCCGACCTGGAAGTTGGAACCGGCCAGCGCGACCGTCAGGGTCCGGTTCCGGAACCCGGTCGCTGGTGTAATCGACGTGATTGCCGGTTTCAGCTGC
>NZ_JBEKZF010000007.1:0-107827 GCF_049510175.1 Methanoregula sp. | reverse complement strand
CGGGAAATGGTTCGCCAACGTCACCACGGTCGACGGCGGTACCAGCACCTCGCTGGTTACGTTCACGATCACGCAGCAGCTGAAACCGGCAATCACGTCGATTACACCAGCGACCGGGTTCCGGAACACGACCATCAGCTTCACACTGGCCGGTTCCAACTTCCAGGTCGGCACCGGCTCGAACGTCTCGTTCTACAACCAAACGTATTTCACGACCAACACGACCCGCGTGTATGCGAATGTCACGGGCGTGACGCCGGCATCAATCACGGCCCGGGTGCTCTTCCCGGACAATGCACCCGTTGGCCTGAACAGCTGGCTCGTCAACGTCACCACGGTCGACGGCGGCACCAGCACCTCGCCGGTCACGTTCACACTCCTGAAACCGGTGCCGACCATCAGTTCCATGACACCTCTCACTGGCGCCAGGACCAGCCTCGTCACGTTCACGCTGGCCGGTACGAACTACCAGCCCGGCCCCGGCAATACCACGGTCACGCTCTACAACCAGACCTATTTCAATGCTCATAACGACAACGTGACTGCCCAGCTGACCAGCGTGACGCCAACCGCCATCACCGGGAACTTTACGGTTCCACCGGATTCACCGTTCGGAAAAATATGGACGGTCAACGTAACGACCATCAATGGCGGCACCAGCACCTCGCGTATCCTCTTTACCGAGATCCGGCAGGTCCCGATTTTCTCCTCGATCACACCAAAAACAGGTTACCCGAACACCACGGTCTCCTATACGATCACCGGCGCCAACTTCCAGCCCGGCATGACATCCGTGAACCTGAGTACCCCGGCGTACCCTGAGCTGAGTACTACGATCTATTCCGTCACGCCCGGCCAGATCATCGGCGGGGTCTCGTTTCCATCTGATGCGCCTCTCAGCACATGGAGACTTAACGTGACTACCGCTGATGGCGGCAGGGTCGGCTCCACGTTCACGGTCCAAAAACTGCCAATACCGACTATCACCTCCTTCACGCCCGCTTCAGGATACCAGGGAACGACCATCTCCTACATCATAAACGGCAATTACTTCCAGCCCGGCGGAAGGACAACCGTGAACCTGTCACGGCTGAATGCACGTGAGATCCGGACCACCATAACAGCGGTGTATTCGTCACGGATCTACGGGACTGCAAACATCACGGATGCCGCAACAGGATCGTGGAAGGTGAACGTATCCACGCTTGATGGCGGTAACAGAACCCTGACCAACGCCATCACCGTGTTCTGAAAGAACACCTTAAAAATTTTTAAGGACGACAAAAAGGGAATAGAAGCCTTCACTCGCAGTAGATATCGTTTGCCCACTTTTCTATGATCTTTTTGGGTGGCCGGTGGGACATCGGCACATGCTCATCGGACTGGTGCAGGAAAAATGGCGGTTAGAAAGAGGGAACGATGATGATCCCTATCCTCTCACGGGCCGGGTATACTATGCCGGAGAATATCTGAGGAGATGATTACTGGAGCTTGGGAACCGGACACAGGTTGCCGTACTGGTTGATACTGTACGACGCGAGAATGGCTTTATCGTCGAGGTTCTTTTCACCGATACCAATCCTGCTCAACTTGTCACGGATTATTTTTATCTTTTTTTCAGTAGATATCATACGAATGATGCTTACTTGGCGGGTGACACGTTAAAGAGATGCATTAAATTGCTGATTTTTCGGCTCTTTTGCCCGGAACGAACAGGTAGTGCAGAGCGATTTCGATCTTCCGGTTGAATTCTCCCGGCGGCTTGTCCGGACGGTCTGCGGGAGGCTGGCAGGGGGGGCACCGGCACATTCGTTTGACGGGGGGATTGCCAGAGACGGATTACGAATCACGTTGCCCGTAACGGGTATGGCACGGGGGAGCTAGCGGCAATCCCCCCATTGTTTCAAAATAGATCCGCAAAGACACCCCCACACAGGGAAGCGATGGGTGTGCCGGCAAGGAAGGAGATTATGCGGAATTTTATTATATTTATAATTCGTCAATTCCGGTATGGAGGAACCGGGCTGCAAAGAAAATTATCCCGTCGCGATTGTTATCGGGTCAAATCTTTTATCGCTCCTGATCTACATCATTGGCGCATGTATCCTCTTCCAGTTCAGCATCGTCTGGGTCATCTGTTATGTAATTTTTATTCTTCTCCTGGAGATCCGGCTGCTGATCGGACATTGCGTGGACTGCTACTATTACGGCAAGACCTGTACCTTTGGCAAGGGCCGGTTGAGCGCTCTGTTTTTCCGGAAGGGCAGCCCGGAGAAGTTCAGCCGGATGGAGCTGACATGGAAAGATGTGATCCCGGATTTTCTGGCATTCATAATCCCCTTCCTCGCAGGAATACTGCTCCTGGCACAGGAATTTTCCTGGACCGTCCTCATTCTCATCATCGCCCTCTTCCTCCTGGGTTTCCTGGGGAATGCTCTTGTGCGAGGACAACTGGCCTGCAGGTATTGTAAGCAGAGGGAGATCGGTTGTCCGGCCGAGCACCTGTTCAATAAAACAAAAAAATCGTAAACCTTCACCGGACCAGCATCAGGAGGAACGGAAAGAACGTGGAGAACTGCCGGTGAATTTGTCCCGGCAGAGATGGTTCTCCGGCAGCCGGCAATGGTCACACAGGACTTTACCGCACCGGTGACAGGGAACGAGCTCCCCTTTCAGCTCGCGTCCGCAGTTCCGGCAGACTCTGAGGTGGAGATTACGGTCATACAGGTGAGGCCGGGAGCAGTGGTGGTTTTCCGGCATGAAATGGTCAAAGCAAAAGATCTGTCCGCACCACGGGCACGTGAACGGGAGTTCGCCAAGATTTTTCCTGCAAACGTGGCAACGGTACATTATGCCTGAATCGGGACAGGGGGCGAAATAGGTTTCGATACCGGGCGGGGCTTCGCCAGCAGCGGCGGGCCGTTGGCACATTCACATGATAGGGGGATTGCCCGGGCCGGAAAGAAGAGGGCGTTGCGGGAGGAGCGGGGACGATCACGAATTGTCCTGGTTCGTGCAAACAGAGAGGTCCAAATCAGGTTCTCCAAAAACCTGATGCGTGTTATTGTTATCCTGCATTTTGCAGCCCGGCACTTCCGGTATCACCGTTCAAAGAGAGAGATGGCGGACTCGTGTGCGGGCCCCGGTTTTTTGTTATGTAAGGCCTTGTGAAAAACGCCAGTATAACGTACACCCGGTATCTTCACCGGGACAGGTTTTCTCTACAAAATACTGACAACTACTTCCACAGGGGGATACCGGTTTTGCTGATTCTTTCGGTTGTTTTTCAGATTTTCCTGCCATGCATCAGCCTCTCATTTTGTTACTCCGCATTGCTATTTCAGGTTATAGGTTTCCTGCAGATTGCATCCTGCTGCTATTGATATCGCTATTCTTTTAAAAATTGGAAAAACGGCGGGCCGTCGGCACATTCGCATGGTATGGGGATTGCCAGACTGCGATTTGGGAGGGCGTTGCCCATGCGGTACCGTCGGGGGAAGTTTTCCCCGATCGATACTCCTATCTATAATTCCCGGCATACGGGCATGTATGCAACAGCCAGATGAAGTTGTCCATGATCATGCGTTTACCTGCCCGCACTGTGGATTAAGATGGCGAACAACAGAGACCGGCCTGAAGCTGCATTGTAAGAAATGCAACAGATGGTTCCCGAATCCCTGGGCTGAACCGGCCCTGGAGAAGTAGGATCACCCGACTATTCCAAACGCAGGGCTCACGCATTTAGCGGAGTGGTGGTTGGCACCTCGATCCCGAGGGGGATTGCCACAAGCCGGCATACACAGACCGCATTGCCACAAGCCGGCAGCACGGGGGGGGGTATGCCGGACACCCCCCCATTGTTCCGGAAAAAATCCGTGCAGACCCCCCCACCCCCATGGGGGGGAGGTATCCGGCATACCCCTCCCCCCCTTTGGCTGGATCAGACCCCCCCCTGATCATTTCTGGGTAGCCTCCAGAACGACCGCTCCGTCAGAATACCCGTGCAAGGGCCGGTCAAAACGTTGTGCAATATTGCACAGTTCCCAAAATTGGGAAGGGGGGTATCCGGCATACCCCCCCTCCCTTTTATTTTCAAAACGTGCATACCCCCCCTGCATGGGGGTGGGGGGTTGGCACCAGACCCCCCCCTCCGCTCAGCGCCCGGCCGCTCGTCCGGATGGTTTGCGGGAGGCTGGGGGGGGACGCGGTTTGCCGTCGGTAAACGATGCAATCCCGGTATTGCCCGGCCATGAAATGTGTTACATTGTGCTGGCCAAGGTGGGGGGGTATACTTGAGACCCCCCCCTTGCTGAGCGTGGGAGGAGGGGGTACCCCCTGCCCTTGAGGCTTGCCGGTGCGGGAGAGGGGGGCCGTCGGCACATCCTCGTAGAAAAGGGATTGCCCGGGGCGGTGTGGGGGGGGCGTTGCCAAGAAATGAGGGAAATCACTTGTAGTAAATACGCATGCATCGAGATATTATCACATATCATGAACCTATTTTAAGTCCATATTTCTGAACGAGAGATTGCCACATGAAGTAGTAATTTTGATCTAAAACACCACCGGAACTTTTTGATATTGCTTCAATCTGATTGAAAGATTGGGCATCTCTGTATTCTTCGGAGATTGAATCAAAAGAGATTCCATCAGAAATCTTGTAGATATTTGGTGTCGAAGTTAATTTCCCGACACCGACGTAATCCCCTTGCGAATCAGTTGGAATCGATGGAGCAGCTGTTTCCACAAATGCATATCCCGAATCTCTATAGTCATACAATTCTGAACTCTTTATTCCAACGGCCATATGGTTTTGTGAGGGAAATTCAAACAAAACTGTTCCATATCCCAATTCTCTCAACAAATATGCAAGTAACAGAGATTTTTCACTACAGACTCCTTTATCGTCATAAAGGACTTCGTATGGAGACCGCATTTTAAAAGAGGTGGAATATAATCTGCTGTAATCGTAAGGGATTTGCTGGACCAGACTAATCGCAATTCTTGCCTGATCGTCGGTATCGGATGATTTCGATTTGATTGATTTCACAAGGTTATCTAGATATTTCGTTTGTGTGGAATCATCGAGGTATGTCAGATAATACTGGTGAATTTCTTCATCCGTGCATGGTGAGGAATCATAATTGTAGCGTAGACATGCAGCTGGAGCTGATTTTGAAGAAATTTCAGAATATACGCTTGAATACAAATTGACATTCACAATTCCGGATTTTCCTCGCAGGATATATGCAAAAGATCGTGCAGTTAATCCAGTTTCCTGAACGGGTGTTGTTATAACTTGAGTTGGTGATAGGGTAGGTTTAGTCGGGGGGATTGTAGCGATAGGTTGCTGGGTTATAGAATTCGCTGATACAGATGAATCATATTGGGTGTTTTTTACCGAACTCGAAAGAGATTGGGAAATTGTATTCGCATTTGTGGAAAATAGAGAGGCGCTTCCTAAACTTATCAATAATAATGAGACGATAACCAATCCAGTAATTGAATATGATAATCTTGGAAAGAAATTCCGGTTATATCGTCCCGTTATCCTGAACGCATATCTCCCAATTCCTGTTTTAACTTTATTGAAGATATACAACAGAATCACCGAGAGGATTCCATAGAAACAGAACTGGATGAAGAGATAAAAGAGAATGTTGGATGTTGAATCCGGGATTTTTGAGGTCGCCAGGAAATAAACAAGCAGGGGGATTGTAACCATGAATACGGCCCCAATCTGATGATCTGTACCCCAACATTTTACTGCGTAGAGGAAATACGCTAGGAAGAAACAGACAACACCGAGTCCTATCATAAACTGAAACATCGGCTTATTATCGTTCGATAAGTAAAAGAACAGAAAAAGCCCGACAAGTATGAGAAGAATAGAAAGAATGGTGAAATTTTTTAGTATTATTTGTTCCCGGAATTTATTCCAGTAGTAATGGATCGGTCGAGTATTGATCCGTGGTCTTGGAGAACGCTCGCTACCTCCCGTATGGGGTTTTACCGGTTTACTACCGATATGAATGCCGGTACATCTGTGATTCTCCGGCAGATGGCAGTTCTCACACAGGAAGATACCACATCGGTTGCAGGTGAAAGAAAGCCCCGTTAAATCACCCCCGCAGTTTTCGCAGACTCGGTGATTGGGCTTGTGTTCGTGATAGTAATGCCTAGAGCAGTGGTGGTTCTCGGACAGGTGATGATCCGAGCAAAAACTATGCCCGCACCGCCGGCACTTATACGGAATTTCATGGAGAATTTTCCCGCAAAAATGGCAACGGTGCATTATGCTTGAATCGGGGGTTAGGGACGAAATAGGTTGTGATGGGGAGACGCGAAATGAGATTAATACCCAGTTTTTGATTTGATCAATAAATACAAAGATTAGCCTTATAAAAAAGATTGAGATATCCTTTTTATTTTACAGATAATAGGTGGGTGTAGGAATTTGGTGAAAAAATGGATAATGATAAATTATTCAGATTATTTCAAAAACTGCAAGATCCGCCATTTCAATGTATTAACAGAAAACGAAAGATAAGATCAATACCAAAATTTAGCATTGATTGTTGTACATTTACTGCAAATAGACGGAGTGGTTTCATTGAATATGATCCATTCTTACTTGAATTTTTGAATGAAGAACAAATTGTTTGGATTCTATTGCATGAAGAGGGGCATATGAGGTTCCAATTTGAAAGAATCGATTGGAATGATAACCCTGTTAATAATAATGATATTAATACTCCTGATGATAGTCATCGAAGTGAGTATAACGCCGATATGTATGCAGCTAGAAAAATGTTGGAAAATTTTCCGGACTTAAAAGCATACGAGATTATGGAAAGGGCAGTAATGGCGAACTGTTACTGCAATCCTAAATCATTTTTTTGTTTCTTAAAAAAATGGTTGAAAAAAGTGTGTAATGCACTAAAATTTTTATCTTTCGAATCAACGCATCCACCTATGAGTGTGAGAATTAAAAAAACTAAAGAGTTTTACGAAGAAAATGTTCTGAAAAACCAGTAAAACTATTTTCATCATGTTGCCATTTTCTATTTTTTAAACCCCTATTCCCCACTCCCGTTCACGCTTCGAACCCCTCGCGACTCGAAGAACGCTTCGCGTTCTTCTCATGGTTCGGGACCGCACCAACGGGGTGCAGCCCCTCACCATTTATAAACCCTGTGGTCATATATCTTACCCATCAACGATCGTGCATCGTTGAATACTATGTGCTGCACGTCGTAACAGCGGGCCGGCACATGAACAGGGAATACGTGCTGCGTATTCCCCCACGAGAATAGTATAGCATACCATAGGTATAGCATACGATAAAACACCATACGAGAGGATACCGATATGATTTTAGTACCAGATACGAGCGTCCTTATTGACGGGCGCATAACTTCGATGATAAAGGCCGGTGAATACAAGGGTGCAACAATAATCGTCCCGGAAGCAGTGATTGCAGAACTCGAGGCCCAGGCGAACAACGGACGCGAAATAGGGTTCTCGGGCTTAAACGAACTGCAGCAACTGTGCAAAATGGCCGAAGAGAAGACCATAGAACTGAAATTCTCCGGTATACGCCCCACGCTTGAACAGGTGAAACTGGCAAGCGGCGGCGAGATCGATGCGATGATCAGAAGCATCGCGATTGAGAATGCTGCACGGTTCATCACGAGCGACAACGTGCAGGCCGAAGTGGCACGGGCAAAGGGGCTCGATGTCATCTACTTAAAACCCCAGATCACGGATTTTGTCCCGCTCGCCATCGACCAGTTCTTCGACGAGCACACGATCGCCGTGTACTTAAAAGAGCGGATATCGCCGATGGCCAAGAAAGGCACCATCAGCGACATGAAACTCGTGAAGATCCGCGAAGCGCCCACGAGCGAGTACGAACTCCGGATGATGGCGCAGGAGATCCTCGAGCGGGCGAAGCGGGACCCCGACGGCTTCATCGAGGTCGAGAAGCGGGGCATCACGGTCGTCCAGATCGGCTCCATGCGGATCGCGATCGCACGCCGCCCGTTCTCGGACGGCATGGAGATCACCGCCGTCCGCCCGATCGTTGACGTGACCCTGAAAGACTACACGAAATCCGATATCATCACGAAGAGGATCCTCAGCGAGAAACGGGGCATGCTCATCGTCGGCGCCCCCGGTGCCGGCAAGACCACGCTCGCCCAGAGCCTCGCGACCTTCCTCTCCGACAGCGGTTTCGTGGTCAAGACCATGGAAGCCCCCCGGGAACTCCAGGTCCCCGACCAGATCACGCAGTACACGATGCTCGACGGCAGCATGGCCAACACCGCCGACGTCCTCCTCCTCGTCCGGCCCGACTTCGTCATCTTCGACGAGCTCCGGAAGGCCGAGGACTTCAGTGTCTTTGCCGACATGCGCCTCGCAGGCCTCGGCATGGTCGGGGTCATCCACGCAAACGGCGTGCAGGACGCAGTCCAGCGGTTCAGCGACCGCGTGGACTTCTCCGTTCTCTCGCAGGTAGTCAACACGATCATCTTCTTGAAGCAGGGCGTCATCACGAAGGTCTATGACATCGGGTTCACCATCAAGGTCCCCGAGGGCATGGGCGGCGAGATGCACCTCCGGCCCGTCACGACCGTCAGCGACCACGAGACCGGAGAACTGACCCTCGACATCTTCCGGTACGATGGCGAGACCATCGTGATGCCGGTCATGACGATTACGGCAGCCCGTCCTGCACCGCTCCAGGTGCAGCACGTGGGCCAGCCGGTCACCCCCCGCGAACCCATGAGGGCGCCGGCAGCCCCGGCTGAACCCGCCCGGAAGGAGCGGGAGAAGGAGAGCGACGAGCGGCCCGGCTGGAAGCTCAACGAGAAGGAGATCCAGCACGAGATCGGGCGGTACACGGAAGGTTTCGTGGACGTCCAGATGCTTTCCGACACGAAGGCCGTGGTCTACATCGACGACAAGGACGTCCCCGCCGCGATCGGCAAGGGCGGCAAGAACGTCTCCGCGATCGTCAACAAGCTCGGCATCGGGATCGACATCAAGCCCCGCTCCGAGTTCGACCGCCAGCAGGCGCAAGCCCCCCGGGGCGATGAGGAGTACAACCTCGGCGGCGGCATCAAGATCCAGACCGACAAGAAGCAGCTCACGATCGTTGCCCCAAGCGACAGCGGCAAGATCGTGGACGTCTTTGCCGGGAAAGAGTACCTCTTTACCGCGACCGTGAACGAGACCGGCGAGATCCACCTCGCGAAGAACTCGAGCATTGCCCAGGAGATGATCAAGCGTTACACGAACAACGAGGTCATCAAGCTGAGGCCGGTATAACCACAACCCCTCTTTTGGATGGTGAACACAATTGAGTGAATTCGATCTTTTGGCATTTGAAGAAGAGGCGCACGAGCAGTGGACCCATGCCTTTGAGTCCAATCCCTCCCGCCTGGAAAAATACTACCTGAATGTCGCGTTCCCGTACCCGAGCGGGGCAATGCACGTAGGGCACGGCAGGACCTACATCGTGCCGGACGTCATCGCACGGTTCTGGCGGATGCGGGGGCGGCAGGTGCTCTTCCCTATGGCGTTCCACGTCACGGGCGCTCCCGTGGTCGGCATCTCGAAACGGATCGCCAACAAGGACCCGAAGACGATCCACCTCTACCGCGACCTGTACAAGGTCCCGCAGAACGTGCTCGACGAGTTTACCGACCCGCTGACCATCGTCCGGCACTTCGCCGCCGAGTACCAGCGGGTCATGACCTCGTGCGGCCTCTCCATCGACTGGCGCCGCCGGTTCATCACCGTCGACCCGACCTACTCGAAGTTCATCGAGTGGCAGTGGAAGCACCTCTACGAGGCAGGCCACGTGATCAAGGGCGTCCACCCGGTGCGGTACTGCACGGTGGACGACAACCCGGTCGGCGACCACGACCTCCTTGAAGGCGACAAGGCAGAAGTGATCAAGTTCACCCTCATCATGTTCCGGTACGGCGACGCCTTCATCCCGACCGCGACCCTCCGGCCCGAGACGATCCACGGGGTCACGAACCTCTGGGCAAACCCGGCAGTCACCTACGTGAAGGCGCTCGTGGACGGCAAGGCCTGGATCGTCTCGAAGGAAGCGGCCGAGAAGCTCACCCTCCAGGACCATGAGGTCGAGATCAGGGATGAGATCAAGGGGAGCGACCTTATCGACAAAAAGGTCAGCCACCCGCTCTGCGGTGAGATCACCATCCTTCCGGCAGAGTTCGTGGACCCCGACATGGCAACCGGCATGGTGATGAGCGTCCCCGCCCACGCCCCGTTCGACTACATCGCCCTCCGCGACCTCCAGCAGGCCGGGAAGTACACGCAGATCAAACCGATCCCGCTGATCAAGGTCGAGGGCTATGGCGAGGTCCCGGCCCAGTCTGCGGTCGAGAAGGCCGGCATCGCCAACCAGATGGACAGCCGGATGGACGCCCTCACGCAGGAGATCTACTCCGCTGAGTTCTCGAAAGGCAGACTCTTCGAGAAGTACGGCGGCAAGCCGGTCCGGGTCGCCCGCGACGAAGTCGCCGCCCTCATGACCGAGAAGTACGATTCGGTTGTCATGTACGAGTTCGACATCCGGCCGGTCGTCTGCCGCTGCGGGAACAAGGTGAAGGTGAAGATCCTCCACGACCAGTGGTTCCTGAAGTACAGCGACCCGGCCTGGAAGCAGCAGGTCTCCGACCACCTGAAGGACATGACCCTCGTGCCCCCCGAGGTCCGGGTCGAGTTCGACCGCACCGTGGACTGGCTCAAGGACTGGGCCTGCACCCGGCGGGTCGGGCTTGGCACCCGGTTCCCGTGGGACAGGCAGCAGCTGATCGAGCCGCTCTCGGACTCGACCATCTACATGGCGTATTACACGATCGCCCATAAGATCCGGGACATTGACTCCAAGCTCCTCACCCCCGAGGTCTTCGACTACATCTTCCTCGGGAAGAAGTCCCCGGACCTCCCCGAGAAGAAGAAGCTCGACGCGATGCGGGAGGAGTTCCTCTACTGGTACCCGTACGACTTCCGGTTCTCGGCAAAGGACCTCATCTCCAACCACCTCACCTTCCAGCTCTTCCACCATGTCACGATCTTCCCGAAGGACAAGCTCCCGAAGGGCATGGTCGTCTTCGGCATGGGCCTCCTGAACGGCGCCAAGATGTCCTCCTCGAAGGGGAACGTCTTCCTGCTCGAAGATGCCGTGCAGGAGTTCGGGGCCGACACCGTCCGGATGTTCCTGATGGGCAGCGCCGAGCCATGGCAGGACTTTGACTGGCGGAACGAGCTCGTCCTCTCCACGAAGAAGCAGATCGAGCGCTTCTACAACACCGTGATGGAGACGAAGGACGCGACCGGCGAGCCGCACGACATCGACCGCTGGCTCGCGAGCCGGCTCCAGTCGCATATTGCAAAGACCACCGAGGCCCTCGACAACTTCCAGACCCGGCAGGCCCTGCAGGAGGCCTACTTCGGGATCGAGAACGACCTGAAGTGGTACCGCCGGCGCCTTCCGAAAGACTGCGACGGCAGCAGGGAACTCCACGAGCTCTGCTCTTCCTGGGTCCGTCTCCTCGCCCCGTTCATCCCGTTCACGGGCGAGCACCTCTGGAAGGAACTCGCGGGCGAAGGCCTCGTCTCGTTCGCCCCCTGGCCCGTTGCCGACCAGAAGCTCGTCAACGAGAAGGCCGAACTGGCCGAGGAACTCCTCGCCCGGACGGTCGAGGACATCGAGTCGATCAAGAAGCTGATCCAGCTCACGCCCACGTCGATCACGATCGCCCTTGCCCCGGAGTGGAAGCACGAGATCTTCCGCACGATCGCGAAGGCGAGCGACAGGAACACCGTGATCAAGGAGATCATGAAGGACGAGTCCATGCGGAAACGCGGTCGGGACGCGACCGATGCGGCGAAGCAGTGCACCACCCTCATCCACCGCCTGCCCCCGCACGTGGTCGAACCGCTCGCCCGCGGACCCATCAACGAGCAGGCGGTCTTCGAGTCCGCGAAGGCTTTCCTCGAGCAGGAGTTCGGTGTGCCGGTCCACATTGTCGAGGCGGAAGGAAGCAGCCAGGTGAAGGCCCTCACCGCCCTGCCGTTCAAGCCGGCGATCATCATCGAATAATCCTCTTTTTCCGGGATCCGAAACCGGAATCCGGTGCGGTTCGGGGAGTACGATGGGCATGGACCGTCCCGGGACCGTGGAGCCCTCATACCAGGGCAACCTTCCATTGATATAACCGCGTGGTTCCACAAATAAGATATCCCGGCGCATGATACGCTTCTTCAGGACACTCCATGATTACACGCTACCGGGTCCATCTGCTGGTAACTGGCCTGCTCCTTGCCGCGTGCCTTGTCGGGACGGTGGCGGGGATCAGCCTTGGAATCGACTGGAAACAATCACCGGTCCTCGCTGATAACGTGTTCTCCGGTATCACGCTGACGCCGAATGCGTCCCTGGTCTACACCGGGGGCAGCCAGATGCTGGTCCGCAGCTGGGACGGCACATTCCACTGGGGAGGGCAGCCCGGGTTCGTCGCGGCCATAAGTGTGGACGGCAACTACGTGGTCACGAGCTCCGGCAGTACCGTCACGCTGCTGAACAGCAGCGGCACCCAGCTCTGGTCGAGGACCATGGACGGGCAGATCAAGGCCGTCGCGGTTTCACCCAACGGCACCTTTGTCATCTCCGCCGATGACAAGGGCAATTACAACTCGTGGGGACCCAACGGTGATTTTTATGGCAGGAACCAGACCGATCTCGTGAAACGGGTGGCCATCTCGCCCACGGGAGATCTTGTCGTTGCAACAACGGAAGGGGGAATACGCTACTTTACCCCTGCGCTCAACCCGGTCTGGAGCGATAACCGGTCGGGAAGCCTTGACGACTCTATCATCATCTCGGACGATGGCTCGACCATCATCACCTCCGGCGGGGCACGTCTCTCCTCGCATACCAGCACCGGAACGCTCAACTGGCAGACCGATGTGACGGATACGGCCATCAATGACGTGGCCTGCAATGAAGACTGCTCCCTCATCGTTGTCGGGAGCCAGGACAACACGGTACGGGCCGTCGACCGGTACGGCAAGACCCACTGGACGTACCCGACCGGGCAATGGGCAAATGCCGTCGCGGCATCCCGGAGCGGGTCCGTCATTGCCGTCGGCGCAAACGACGGCACCGTCTTCATCCTGGACCATAGTGGCAACCTCCTGACCCAGCAGAAATTCACCGGGCGCATCCAGCCGCGGACGCTTGCTGTAAGCAGGGACGGGACGAGGATCGCGGTGGCGGACCAGTACAAACTGTACGGGCTGAGCCTCCTCGGCATTACTGCCGGAGATACCGTTTCTGACACCATCTTTATCGCTGCAACGCTCAACCCGGTGCCGCAGACGACTGCAGCAACAGTCGCCACACCAACCCCTGTTGTTACAGAGACAGTTCAGGAAACACAGACTGCTGTACCAGCCGCCACGAAAAGATCACCGATTAACGCGTGGACCGTTGTCCCGGCGATTGGCGGTGCACTGTATATCGCCCGAAGGAATGGTCGGTAGCGGGGAATACGTGTTGAGATAGAGAGGCATAACCATCCCGCCGGGGATGTTCCACCCTGTTTTTTAAAAATATTTTATTGTGTGACATCAGAAACATTTCCCGTATATGTTCCTCTAACGAATCGGAGGACTACGTGTTTTCCCTCACTTTTTTTTATGCATTTTCCAGATAAAATATGACCAGAATAAATTCAGGTGAGTTTAATAGCAAAATTGACTGAGAGTTTGTATGGATCTGATAGATTCTAATAACGAGAAAAAAATTATTATTTCATTATTAATAGCGTTATTAATAATAACTATTATTTTATTGGGAGTCATGCTTTATCCGGCGTTCATGAAATTATTTTCCAAAAATTCTGCAAGTACATCAACAGCAGCTGCAACAAAACCAACAACGCATCCAACGACAAAACCTGCCACAGTTCCAACAACAAAGCCTGCAACAAAACCTGCCACAGTTCCAACGACAAAGCCAACGACAAAGCCTGCCACAGTTCCAACGACAAAGCCAACGACAAAGCCTACGACGTAGTTCAGCGTGTTCTGCATGAAATATTTTTTTCGTAATCACCGTCAATTGTGCATGAATTAAAAAAGATGCGAGATTCCAGGCTCTGCGTTGCGGCGGGAGGGGTGCGCTTCTTCACCACCGCGGGCACTGCCGGGAAATCCTCTTCCCTGCAGTACAAAACCACCGAACTGATCAGGTTCCGGGAGTGAAAGGCTGCCGACCGGACGCGGCGGGATACCGGGAACCGCGAGAGCCGGAGGCTATTCCCCTGCCGTGCTCTTCGCCCGCTTGACCCGTTCCTTGGTGGTGAAACCGGTGATCGCATCGAGGAACTTGCGGAACCGCTTGTTGGTGTCGATGATCACTTCATCCGCAGCCGTCACGTCCGATTCGGTATCGATGACAATGGACTTCCCGTCGGTCGCGGGGTTCACATCCAGCCGCTTGATGGCACCGAATGCGATCCGGTAGCCCTTTGCCGTCTTCTCCGGCTCCCTCCCAAAACAGTTCTTCAGTTCTGCAACTGCCCGTGTGTCGAGATCCTTGGTCAGCCCGCGCTTGATGGGATACTCTTGCATATACTTTTTTAGTACGTTAGTGTATGTTAATCTAATGACGGCAGATTCTTCAGAGTGTTGTGATAAGATCCTCGCCCGGATCGACGCGGTTCACGAGGACCTTGGCAGTTTTGCCCCGAGAAAGGATCTCAATATCACATCAAAGCCGCTTCCGGCTAACGGGGCAGTCCTCATGGGTTTCCCGGGAAGCGGGCTTGTCGGCACCATCGCCCTCCAGTACATGGTGGACCAGCTCGAATTCGAGCAGATCGGCTCCATGAACTCGCGCTACTTCCCGCCGCTTGCCATGATGAACAAGGGGCTCATCAACGATCCCGTCCGCGTGTATGCCAAGAACACCGGCGACTATGCGATCGCCGCGATCGTTGCCGATATCCCGATCGCCCCCCCGATCTGTTACGAGATCGCAAGCGCGATCATGGCGTGGCTGGAGCCGTTTAAGCCAAAAGAGGTCCTGACCATCGCAGGCATTGTGACCAATGAGCCGGAAAAACGGGTCTTTGGCGTGGCCACGACACCGGAAGCGCTCCAGCGGATCCAGGACCACACCCTCGTCCTCCCTATCGGGAGCATCTCGGGGATTGCGTCGAGTATCCTTACGGAGTGCAAGGCCCGGAACATTCCTGCCATCGGGCTGCTGGGAGAGACCATCAACGCCCCCGACCCCCGGGCATCCGCCGCGACTATCGAGGTCCTCAACAAGATGTACAAGCTTGCCCTCGATATCCAGCCGCTGATCGAGCAGGCCGTGGAGATCGAGCAGAGCATGGGAAAACTCGCCGAGGAAGTGCAGCAGTCCGCAGATGCCGGCCCGAAAAAAGACCTGCCGATGTACGGGTGACCTGACATGAAGTGCGCCGCATTAACCAGCATCTCGCCCGACATCATCCAGGACCTCAGGTCGGGCAGGCCGAGGACCATCGAGCTGCAGAGCACCCACAACATCGTGACCATCGCTGCTGTCGAACCGGGGCCCGACACCCATATCTTCATGACCTCGACTGATGTCGAGGACCTCTCGCCGGGCGATGCGGGGATCTGCGTCTTCCTCCTCTCCACGAACCTCGCCATGAAACGGATCGTGGAGTTTTCCCACGGCATGATCTACGAGGAACGGGAACGGATGTCCGCACGGGTGCAGGTCAGGTTCTGCTCCTCCTCGGTGATAAAAGCCGTCTACCACGAGGGCCTGACCAAACCGACGGAAGTCGAAGTCCTCAAGTCCTCGTGTTACCACGCCGGGTAGCACGCGGGAAAAAAATCTCTTTTAAAAAAAAAAACGATCAGCGCTTCCGGAGGGCAAGGAACGCCAGGCCGATCGCGCAGATGATCGCAGGTGTCCCCACAGGAGATGCAGGTGTCGTTGTATCTGTTGGCCACGGCGTGGGTGTTTTGACGGTGGACTTTTTCGTAATAGTTGCCTTGGTTGTCATGGTCGTGGTCGGGACCGTGGTCGCGGTTTCGGTCTCGGAAGCCACAAGTTTCGCATAGACCGTACTCTTTGTTCCTGAGGTCACCTTGACAGTCTCGGTGTAGGAATGATACCCGCTCTCCTCTATCAGCACCTTGTAGTAGCCCGGGACAACGTTGGAGAGAGTGAAGATGGTCGTCCCTTTGTAGGTGTTGTCCACGTACACGCTTGCACCGGAAGGATTGGTCTCGAAATAGATGCTGCCATTGGTGATCTCATCTGAATCGATGGTGAAGGTGAGGCCACAGACCGCATCCGAGTTCGGGTTGATCACGCAGACCTGATAATCGCCGGGTGCCTGATTGGTCAGGTTGAACGTGCCGGTGATTGCTGTTGATGAAAGGGTACTGACCGTGCCATATATATCGTTGTAACCGGCCCGTCTCAGGAGGAGGGATGCAGAACTCTGGAAGTTGGTGCCGGTTAGGCTGGTGATGGAGACTGTGGTGTTGGTGAGGGCTTCGGTCGGGGCAATAGAGGAGAGAGTAATCGCGCTTGTGGAGGAGAGGATCGCAAAACCGCCGGACCGTGTGACTGACTGGCCGTCAGCGTTCGTGACAATCACATCCCAACTGCCGGCCTGAATCCCCGTGATCGGGAACGTACAAGTGAGCTGCGTGGATGTCGCGGAAACGATGGTCCCGGTGACATTGGTCTGCCCGGATTGTGCAAGCACGACCGTGGCACCGGAGGTCGAGAAACCGGTACCGGAGATAACAACGTTACTGACGCTGCTGCTGTTGTACCCGGAACCAGGCAGGACGATCGTAATGGTCGGTGCGGGATTTTTAACCATAAAACCGGAGGTGAGTGTCACCTGCTGGCTATCCGGGTTGGTGACCACAACATTCCAGAGGCCCGCTGTTTTTCCGGTGAGATCAAAGGTACAGTTGATTTGGGTCGCTGACACAACAGTCACGCTCGTTGCCTGTATATTCGTCTGCCCGGACATCACGAGCATAACCGTGGTTGTCCCGGTGGAATTGAAACCGGTTCCGACGAGGCTGGTTATACTCACGGTTCCCGTATTGATGCCAATAGCGGGATATATCGATGTGACAGTCGGTGCAGGATTGGCAGACACTACCGCCGGGAGCAGCAGGATCAGAAGGAACATGCAGGCAATAAGGTATGATTTCTTCATAGAGATACGTCCCTGATACAAATACCGGAAAGAACTTACAAACCACACCTCATATATTTTGTTAAATTTATTTGAGTGCCGCCATGGGGGGATCAACCATCCGGCTGTCATAATCCCTATTCCTTTATTTCCCCCGGGTTACCATCACTGGTTCGTGATACCCGGATGAGCGCCGACAAGAAGACCACGGCATCCGTTCCCTTCTGGATTGCCCTGCTCTGCATCGTGATCCTCTGCGGAGTGCTGGCATTTTCCGTCCTCACATCCGGCCCGGGCACGGCACCATACCTCCAATCTGCGCAACAGCCCGCTGCGGCAACGGGTTTTCCGGGGTATTCCGGTGCCTCTTCCCTTGCGCTACCGGGAAGTGTATGCCCGTCGGTGATCGGGGCGGCACCCGTGACGCCGCCGGCTACGGAAGCGCTTGACCGCGAAACGCTCGTCATGGCCCGGCCACCGGCAGCTGACCGCGTGAATTACACCGACCGTGGGTTTTCCGAGCCGGTCGAGGCCTCGGTTGCCTGGTGGATGTCCCCCGGGTTCATGGACAACACCACGGAGTTCCGGGGATACGAGCGAACGACTGCCGGGGGTAAGTCCGGTTACCCGGAAGAGCACCGGGTATTCTTCACCTTCATCGAGCACAGTCTCGACACTGCCGAGCAGCAGTCGACGCTGATGCATGGCATGACCCTCTTCCGGGGGATCAATCCCTCTGTTGCCGGCACGGTCCTGAACACCTCGGAATACCGGGAGCCCGCCTTTGCCTCCACTTCATACGACATCACGTTCTCCCTGGACGCGTTCGGCCTGCGGAGCCCGGATGGGTACCGGAACATGCTCGTCCTCCGGCGGGACCCGGGGGACCATGCGCTGTATATCAACGAAGACGAGCGGGAGTACCTGCTGCCCCGGGGCATGACGTGGTCGGTGGTGAAGGTGGAGAACGTGCAGAACCTGAGCGTGAATGCGGACTTCCCGCTCCATAACCGCACCACGAATACCACCTCATTCGACCACGTCAGGCTCATCTACATCACCGGGAAGAGCTGCGCATAAGACCGGTGGCAGGAGCCGGCCGTGAGGTTGTCCGCCACCCTTTTTTCAGACAGGTTTCATAATACCGGAGTGAGTCTGACTGGACTGATACCCCTGCAGGGAAACGGCTTCCCGGAGAGATGCAACCTGCGGCATGAAGGACTGCGCACAGGTCGTGTTCGTGATCCTGATCTGCCGTGCCGGCGTCGACTTGATCATCTAAAGCGTCTCCATGATGACCGTCTGCCATGAGCCTGGCCCCTCCATGTTCTCCATCGCGATGTTTGGCATCGGGTATACAGGCACCTGGTTCGGGCTCTCCCACGGGGAGATCCCGTCGAACGAGGAGAAACTGGAGCACATCACAAAAAGGCTGGGCCGCATCATCGAGAAGAAGCAATACGTCCCCGCCCTCTTTTGCCTCCTGCCCCGGGCAGGAAACAGATTAATTATCAACAAGGACGAATGTTACTGGCACAGGTGGGCCTGTGGCTTAGCCTGGACATAGCGCCGGGCTTCTAACCCGGATGTCGGGGGTTCAAATCCCCCCAGGCCCGTTTTTACGATCTAGATACTTTTGAATAATTTTAACGCTCTAGGGGGGATCGAATCTCATCAGAGATGAGACAGGAGAAGAGCCATCAGGCTCTTTGACATATCAGGCCTACTTCGAAGAACTCTGATGAGTTCTTCTCATCCTCGCGGTTCTGATGAACCACTCGGACCCCGCCGCTGTGGCATGCCCAAAAAGCGATAGTGAGGTATTACCTCTTATAAATAAGGTGAAAATCAATAACTTTGAATCGCCTTGCAGAACATCCCTCTCGGGGCTAGAATTTCAGCAAAACTTAAAGAGAAGAGAAATTTACAACTGGCTCTGCTCATCCGCTGGCTGGCTGTCCATGGGTTTCTGGAGAATCTGGACATCGGCAATATTGTGCTGGCGCAGCGCCAGTTTCTTTGCCTTGAAGATGTTCTTGCCATCCTTGCCGATTGCAATGCCGCGGTCCTCGTCCCGGACTTCCACGGTCGCGGTCTGCTGGTCGGGCTCGCCTTCGAACAGGATGGAGGTGACCTGGGCCGGCAGGAAGCAGTTCTTGATGAACTGTTCCGGGTTGCTGTTGTATTCCACGACCTCGATCTTCTTGCCCATCACTTCCGATGCCTTCTTGATCGAGGCGCCTTTCTTGCCTATGGCAAGCCCCATGTCGCCGGGGTTGATCACGAAGATGAGACGCCCGTTACGGTCGTCCACGACACAGTCACGGCTCCCCGCGCCGGTAAGGCTCTCGAACTGGGAGATGAGGCGCATACAGTCTTCGGTCAGTTTCACTTCTACCATGGTATACCCTCGGTTCAGGCCCTCTTGAGAGAGAGAATGTCTGACTCGCCCGGGCTGATGATGGCCAGCGTGCTGACCATGAACGGCTTACCGCAGGCCTTGCCGAGCGCCACGCTCGAGCCTTCAAAGGTGTGGATGAAGAGGTTCTCGTAAGCGGTAAGTTTAGAGGTGAAGGCCGACGGGCAGTTGCCTGCCACGACGATCATCTGGGCCTTGCCCTCTTTGATGCACTTTTCGGTGTTGTTCTGGCCAAGGATGACATTTCCTGTCTTGATAGCTCTTCTGAGTGATGCATTAAAATCCATGTACAATTCCTCGTAGGTTTTTCAAGTTTCAATTGTCGTGTTGTCTGACTGCGATCAGTTTCACATCGCCGGTTCCCAGCTGGATCGGCTGGCCGACGATGACATTCTCGGTCACGCCGCTCAGTTCGTCAACTTCATTTGCGACGGCCGCATCGAGCAGGTGGTTGACCGTCACTTCGAACGCGGCACGGGAGAGGACGCTCTCCTTCTCGCCCGCAATACCGTGACGGCCGATCTGCTTGACTTCGCCTTCCATGCACATCATGTCGGAGACGAGCATGAGGTGCCGGACATCGACGAGGATACCCTGCTCGTTGAGCGTGGAAACCGCTTCGTGGATGACGGCATTTCTCGCTGCCTCGATACCGAGGACCTGCGCGATCTCGCTGATGTTGTTGGTGCGGGTTCTCGTGGTGTCCACACCAGCGACATCAAATACATCCTTAAGGTTGGATCCTTCAGTATAAAGTATATACTCCCCGGTCTCTTTCCTGACGACAACCCGGAGGATGTCATCGATGCCCTGCACGATCACGTTCCTGACGTGCTCGGCGAGCTGGAAGAGGTTCTGGTAACTCTCCTTGTCCTTGGGAGAGAAGATGATCGTCGCAGACGACTCGTCGATATCGTGTTCGAAATCCCGGTAGTGCCGGCGTTCGCGAATCTTCTTGGGCGCCGCTTCCATGATCTCCATGGGGGATATCTTGCGCTTGTCGCAGACCTTGGTGTTCAGGTGCACGACCACGTGCATGTTCTCCATGTCCGTGGTGATGTCGCCGAACTCGTGGAGCGGGGCTGCCTCGATCTGCCAGCTGACTTCCCGGGCCTTGTCCCGGTCAATGCCGTACTCCGGCTCAAGGAAGACGGTCATGGTCGGCGTGCTGGGCTCCTTCCGTGCGTCCATGATCTCGATGAGACGCGGGAGACCGAGTGTAACGTTGATCTCGGCGACACCCGCATAGTGGAATGTCCGCATCGTCATCTGTGTGCCGGGCTCCCCGATCGACTGGGCCGCAATGATGCCCACTGCCTCGCATGCCTCGATCCGGGTGCTCTGGTACTCGGCGTTGACACGCTCAAGGATCTGCTTGAACTGGGTGTCGGTGATCTCCTTTTCGGCAAGGAACTTTCGGAGCTGATCTTTTGTCTTCTGGGGGAGGGCAGCTGCCTCGATTTTCTTGTTGAACTTGTCAGCGAGCACCATGTTATACCTCCTCCTTGAGAATTGCCTCGACGATACCCTTGACATCGACCGGGTCGCCGAATGCGCTCTTTGTCGGGTCGGTCCCGTCCTCACCGTATTCGAACTGGATGATCCTGCCGCCGGTCGACCGCACGGTACCGTCGTATGCGACCTTGAGGTCCTGCAGCGCGTTGATCATCCTGCGCTGGAGGTACCCGCTCTGAGACGTACGGACTGCCGTATCGACAAGCCCTTCACGGCCACCGATCGCATGGAAGAAGAACTCGGTCGGGTTGAGCCCGCCCTTGTAGCTGTGCTGGATGAACCCGTGGGCATCCGAGCCGCGGTCGCCTTTCCTGAAGTGCGGGAGCGTCCGGTCATCATAACCACGGACGATACGCTCACCACGGACGGACTGCTGGCCGATACAACCGGCCATCTGGGTCAGGTTCAGCATCGAACCCCGGGCACCGGAGACCGCCATGACGACGGCGCTGTTCCCGAGACCGAGGTGACGGCCGGCGATCTGACCGGTCAGGTCACGGGCCTTCCCGAGCACCTGCATGATCTGCATCTCGAGGGTTTCCTCAACGGTACGCCCGGGCATCGGCTCGAGCTGGCCGTCCTCGTAGATCTTGATGCGGCGATCGACATCGAGCGCTGCATTCTTCAGCACGTCGTCGATCTGGCCGTACTCGGTCTTGGAGAGGTCTTCATCGTCGATACCAAACGAGAACCCGTCGAGCATGATCCCACGGATCGAGAGCTTGGTCAGGTCATCGATGAACTTCGTCGCCCGCTTCATGCCCTGCTGGCGGATGACGCGGTTGACGATCTGGCCGTCGAATGCACCGATCGCTTTCTTGTCGATGGTCCCCATCTGGAGCTTGCCATCGATGATGCGCACATACGCATCCCGCTCGCACTGCTCTTTTTTACAGACATCGCAGTTCAGGCAGGAACTGGCCTTGAAGACCATGTTGAGGTTTTCCGGGAGGATAACCGAGAAGACCTGCTTGTTACTCCAGTATTCGACGCCGTCCTCCACCTTGCCGGGCTCGGGCATGCGCTCGATACCGGTATACCGGAGGAGGTAGAGCGCCTCATCCTTCTTGAACCAGCGCATATCATGCGTCAGCATGAAGATACCCGAGACATGGTCGTGGATCCCGCCGATGATCGGGCCGCCGAAACGGGGCGAGAGGATATTCTCCTGCACGGCAATGAGGATCGTTGCCTCAGCCCGGGCCTCCTCAGTCTGCGGCACGTGCATGTTCATCTCATCGCCATCGAAGTCGGCGTTGTAGGGCGGGCAGACGGCCGGGTTGAGCCGGAAGGTCCTGCCTTCCATCACCTTGACGCGGTGGGCCATGATACTCATGCGGTGCAGCGAGGGCTGACGGTTGAAGAGCACGACATCGTTATCGCGGAGCTGGCGTTCCACGGTATAGCCGGGCTCGATCATGTCGGCAACGGTGTCAAGGTTGTCGGCACCAAGCCGGAGCCGGCGGTTGTCGGGCCGGATCACGTAGTTCGCGCCGCAGGGTGCGTTGACATCAGGGCGGAGAGGACCGGTCCGGACGATCTGCCGGAGTTCCTCGATATTATAGGTGGTGACCCGGACGGGAATCGTCATCTCGTTTGCCACTGCCCGCGGGACGCCGACCTGTGCTACGGAGAGGTTCGGGTCCGGGGAGATGACGGTACGGGACGAGAAGTTCACACGCTTACCCGAGAGTGAGCCACGGAACCGCCCATCCTTGCCCTTGAGACGCTGCGAGAGCGTCTTTAAGGGCCGGCCGCTTCGGTGCCGGGCCGGGGGACAGCCGGCGACTTCGTTGTCGAGGTAGGTAGTAACATGGTACTGCAGGAGTTCCCAGAGGTCTTCGATGATCAGCTGGGGGGCGCCTGCATCCTGGTTCTCCTTGAACCGCTGGTTGATACGGATGATATCCACGAGCTTGTGGGTGAGGTCGTCTTCGGACCGCTGCCCGTTCTCGAGAATGATGGACGGCCGCATCGTGACCGGCGGAACCGGCAGCACGGTGAGGATCGTCCACTCGGGGCGGGCCACGTCCGGGTTGATACCGAGCGGGATTAAGTCCTCGTTCGGGATCTTCTCCATCCGGGCGCGGATGTCGGCAGGGGTGAGCTTGTGCTCCACCTTCTTGCCATCCTCGATGACGACTTCCGAAAAAGTCGTCGGCTTCTCGAAGTTGATCTTGAGCTGCTGTTCGCCGCAGTGGGGGCAGACGCGCTCCTTTTTCACATCCTTTTCCGAGAGCAGGTCGCCGGTCTGGTCATCTTCGGTACCGACCACTTTCTCGACCTCCTCGGGGCTTAAGAGCACCCGGCCGCAGGCACGGCAGGTGACACGCAGGAGTTTCCTGATCAGCCGCGTGTAGCCGACATGGATGACGGGCTTGGCGAGCTCGATGTGGCCAAAGTGCCCGGGGCACTCACTGGCCTTCTGGTCGCAGGTCTTGCACCGGAGACCGGGGTCGATGACCCCGAGGTTTAAGTCCATGAGGCCCTGCGGGTAGGGAAACCCGTCATCATCGTAGGTGTCCGCCCAGATGATCTTCCGGACGCTCATCTCGCGGATCTCCTTGGGGGATAACAGGCCGAACTCGATCTGTCCTATTCGTTTTGGGGATGGCATGTTACACCACGTCCTGTAATCTCAGTCTTGGGGCGATACCCATGCTCTTCATCTCGTCCAGCAGGAGCTTGAACGCGTAGCTCATCTCGACCGAGTAGATATCGGTCTCGTTGCCGCAGGCAAGGCAGCGGGTCATGTTGCGCTTGCGGTCGAGCATGGCAACCATGCCGCAGTGGGCGCACACATATTCGTTCACCTTGTCCGACTCGTCGAGCAGGCGTTCCTTGAGGGCCATGGCGGCACCGTGGCCGATCATGACATCCCGCTCCATCTCACCGAACCGGAGACCGCCTTCACGGGCACGGCCTTCAGTCGGCTGACGGGTCAGCACCTGCACCGGTCCGCGGGACCGTGCGTGCATCTTGGACGAGACCATGTGGTAGAGCTTCTGGTAGTAGATCACGCCGATGTAGACATCGGCCTTGAAGACCTTGCCGGTGATGCCGTCATACATGAGCTCGCGGCCGTTGTGGGAGAAACCGAGTTTCTTTAAGGAGGAACGGATGTCCGCCTCGCTCTCGCCACGGAATGCCGTGCCGTTGATGCGCCGGCCTTCAAGGGCGCCGACCTTGCCACCGATCATCTCGAGCATGTGCCCGATGGTCATGCGGCTCGGGATCGCGTGGGGGTTGATGACGAGGTCGGGGGTGAGGCCGCTCTCGGTGAAGGGCATGTCTTCCTGGTGGGCGATGAGACCAACAACACCCTTCTGCCCGTGCCGGGACGCGAACTTGTCGCCGACTTCCGGCACACGGAGGTCGCGGGTACGGACCTTCACGAGGCGTGAACTGTTCTCTCCCTCGGTGATGATGACCGTGTCGACAATACCGTGTTCGTTGCTGCGCATCGTGACAGATGTGTCGCGACGCTTCTCGACTGCGATCAGTTCCCCGGAGGGCTCCTCGAGGAACCGGGGCGGGGAGGTCTTACCAATCAGCACGTCCTTCTCCGCGACAACGGTCTCGGGGTTGATGACGCCGTCCTCGTCAAGGTTCTTGTACGACTCGGCACCATGGGCACCGGCCACGTCCTCTTCGGGGACTTCGATGCGGTCGATCTGGCCGCCGGGATACCGGCGCTCTTCGCCTTCGTAGGTCCTGAAGAAATGAGACCGGCCGAGACCGCGCTCGATCGAGGCCTTGTTGAAGATGAGCGCATCTTCAATGTTGTACCCTTCGTAACTGAGGATCGCGACAACGAAGTTCTGGCCTGCGGGCCGGTCGTCCGACCCGATCAGTTCCGAGGTCTGGGTATGGGTGAGCGGTTTCTGCACATAGTGGAGCAGGTGACCACGGGTGTCGGGGCGGAGCTTCATGTTCGCCGCGCCGAAGCCGAGCGCCTGCTTGACCATGCCTGCGCCCATCGTGACACGGGGACTTGCATTGTGCTCGGGGAACGGGACGTGTGCCGCACCGATACCCAGGATCAGGGAGGGGTCGATCTCGAGATGGGTGTGATCGGGGGTCACTTTTGAGAAATCCATGGCGATAAGGAGATCTTCCTCCTCTTCTGCATCGATGAACTCGATCATCCCGTGCTGAACAAAGTAGGCGATGTCGATCTCCTTCTTCGCGAGGCGTGCCAGATCGTCATCGCTGATAAGCGGTTCACCGTTTTTCAGGACGATGAGGGGGCGGCGTGCACGGCCGCGGTCGGTCAGGATGACGATATCGCCGTTGTACTGCTTGTGGGAGACGTTTACTTCCGGCGAGATCGCTCCCTGCCGGCGCATGCTCCGGATATTGGCGACCAGGGTCTTCGGGTCGTCTACGAGGCCGATCAGTGCCCCGTCAACAAATACGCGTGACTTCTTCATCAGACCTCACCCCGGATGTGCTCGACACCAAGGTTATGCAGGATGCGCATGATCTCTTCCTCATCCTCGACACCCTTGCTGATCTCCACCATCTGGGCGAAGTTCTTGACAAGACCACAATTCGGCCCTTCGGGCGTCTCACTCGGGCAGATCCGGCCCCACTGGGTCGGGTGCAGGTCACGAGCCTCGAAGTGAGGCTGTGACCGGGAGAGCGGGGAGATCACGCGGCGGAGGTGCGAGAGCACGGCCATGTGGTCGACCCGGTCGAGAAGCTGCGAAACGCCGGTCCTCCCGCCAACCCAGTTACCGGTGGCGAGCGGGTGGAGGAGACGTTCGGTCAGCACATCGGCGCGGACTGCGGTCGCGATCGAGAGGTCGCGGTGGCGCATGCTGGCGCGCTCGAGCTGGTACTTGATATCCCGGGTGAGCCGGTTGAGGGAGATACGGAAGAGGTCCTCCATCAGGTCGCCCGCGAGTTTCAGCCTTTTATTCGAGTAGTGGTCCTTGTCATCGATCCTGCGCTTGTTCAGCACAAGGTCGAAACAGGCCTCCGCCATGCGGCCAAGGAAGTGGGCCTTTGCAAGACGGACCGAGAGGACCGCTTCCTGGTAGCCCTCGTCGCCTTCCTTGAGGTTCACCGGCAATGAATAGTTGAGGTGCGGCAGGAGGTAGTTGTCCAGCACGAACTCTGCCCGCTTGCGCTGGTAGTCCTTGGTCTGGTTCGGGGCAAGCTTCTTGCCCACGTACATGATGCCTCCATCGACCGAGTCGCACTCGCTCTCTTCCAGGTTCTGCATCATGAACGTCAGGATATCCTCATCACCCGAGACTGCGTTCACGACCTCCTGGTCGTTTGTCATGCCCAGTGCCCGCATCAGGTCAACAAACTTCAGGTGGCCTGCAACGGACGGGAAGGAAACCTCGAGGAGGTTCTTCTTGTTCCGCTCTACAACCACCAGTGCGCGGTACCCGCGGAACTGCGAGAACACCTTGGCCACGTAGATCCGCTCGTTGTAGCGCTCGGTGAACTCGGTCATGATCTTGTTGGACGCAAGGTCCTCTAAAGTCATGAGCACGCGCTCGGTCCCGTTCACGATGAAATAGCCGCCGGGGTCAAACGCATCCTCACCATGGGAAACGCGCTGGGCGTCATCCATGCCGTACAGGTTACAGGCAAGCGACCCGACCATGATCGGGAGCTGCCCGATCGTCGTGATGATCGGCTCCTGCCGGTCATCCCCGTGCACGAGCGTAAGCCCGAGCTGGATGGGGGCCGCGTAGGTGAGGTTGCGAAGCCGCGCTTCGCTGGGATAAAGTTCCCCCTGCGACCCGTCCGCTTCCCGCACGAGCGGCTTTTTTACTTCGATTGTGCCCAGTTCCACCCAGACCGGCTCGTTGTTCTTGCCCCGGTTCTCGATGTCGGTCTCAATAACCCGCTGCTCGTTGACCACTTTCTGGAGATTGTGTTTCAGGAAATAATTGAAGGAGTCAAGCTGGTGGCGCGCAACATGCTCCCGTGAAAAATATGCCCTCGATAAAATACTTCTGTCAATCAGACTGACCAACCCCGGAATTACTTTTTCGGTCTCTTGACCACGAGACGATATGCCTCGGCCCTGCCAGCCGTATGACTCGCCCGGATAATTCGTATCACATCATCGGCATTTGCGCCGATCTCCCTGACGGCTGGATCGTCATGGTAGATTTTTGGTAATTGTTCGGTTGTAATGTTGTAGCGCGAGAGAAGTTCCGATACTTCCTCTTCGCTCATGATTTTATGATCAGGCACCATCACGTGCTCCAACACATTAAGTTTGGTGCTCAATGAAAAACCCCCTCACAGATGAACAGATTTCCTCTCAGATGCATCACCGCAAAAAACCCACGATTACTCGTGGCAACGGGCCCGGAGGGATTTGAACCCCCGACCACCTGGTTAAAAGCCAGGCGCTCTACCGAACTGAGCTACGAACCCAAGGCCTGCTACACAGACCAAGATGTACAGCATTATAACAATGCCAAAAAACTATATAAACATTCTGCATATACACGTACAAGCATTGTACCAGATACCAGAATGCTCTGTACCGGGTTATACCATCTCGGTGAATTTTTCATTGATCTCTTTCAGGCGCGGTTCGTCGGCCTGCAGCTTCGCTTCAAGGTTCTGGATCGCGACGGGATCATCCACGGGGACAACACGCCCCGGGTTGTTTACGCCGCATGAATTTTTCAGGACCTCCGCAGGTTTTTGTTCACGTCGATGAACTTGCGGAGTGCCACATATTCCTCGACGAGCCCTGCGTCAAAGCCGGCATTCTTTGCCACCAGCGTCTCCACGTTAACATTCGCTCTTTGCTCAAAGACGCGTTTGATCGCATCGGGAAGCTGTGCGGGATTGACCGGTTTTGAGACAAAATCCCCGATATTAAGGCAGTGCGGCTGCGCTTTTTCCGGCGTGATCTTCTTTGCCGAGAACATCAGCATCGGAAGGTCCCTGATGATAGGTGCCCGCATAGTTATTCAACTGTGTAATCGGGCATACAATAGGAATTATTTGGGAGACGGGGAACCGGACAGTTCCCCTTTGATCTGCTGGAAGCGGTTTTCCTGGAACGTGATGTTCATCTCCATGCTTTTTATCGCCCGGGAGATCTCGTCGCTGATACGGGCTTTCGAGTCATTGAAGTTATACGTGGTTTGCAGGATCTTCATCAGGCGCTTGTTCACATCGATGCTTTTACTCAGGCGTGCATATTCGCTGATGATCTCGTCGTCGAATCCCGACTGTTTTGCCATGTCCATGTCGGATCTGATGGACTGGCGGCGGCTGAGCACATGCTCGATTGCATCGTAGAGCTCGCGGTGGGTGATGGGCTTTAAGATATAGTCTTCAATATAGATCCCGTATTCCTGTGCTTCTGCAGGAGTGAGCTGTTTTGCCGTGAGCATCAGGACCGGGATCTCTTTTGTGTCCGGGTTCTCCTTGATCCGTTCGAGGGTCTCCCAACCGTCGACCGGTTCCATCATGATATCGAGCAGGATAAGATCCGGGGTGACTGTTTTTAAGATCTCAAGGCATTCCTCTCCCCCGTAAGCGGCGACAGTCCGGTACCCGCCGCGTTCCAGCATGGTGACGAAAACGTCGACAATAAACGGGCTGTCATCGACAACAAGGATGGTGAACATTACATTGCCTCCCCGATTTTGCGGGCGACCTGAAGCACCTCTGAGTGCACTTTCCCAAGATCCGCCTTCTCGTTTACGATGGCGGCAATAAGGAAGTTTTCTCCGGCCCCCATTACGAGAATGGACGAGTCCTGGGCACGGATGGTGATCGACATCATGGATTTCATCTTGATGATACTGCCCACAGATTCTGCAGAGGCAAGTATGGTTGCAGAAAGGGCCCCGAACCAGGGTTCGTTGAGCTCGCGGTCAAAACTTTTGCCGGCAATTATCCCGTCCCGGGATACAAGGGCACATGCTGCAACCCCGTCAATCGATCGAATCGTTTCAATAAATGCAGAGATCTTCTCTTTCAACATGCTGCTACTCCCGCTGCACTACCCTGTGTAATTGATAATACCCGATGGCAACGTAAATACATATTGTTTTTTGCCTTTCTATAATATCGCTGTTTCTGTGAAATCTCCAAGAATGCTGGTACTTCACGAAATTCAACTCCCGGTCACCCTCCATGAAGTGCTTGCAGGTATAGAGGATATCGAGGATGCGATCTACGAAAGCCCCGCCGGCGTGAAGGTGGTGCCGCTCCTGGTTGCCGACCGGGTGATTCTTCGTGGTTACCCCAGAGCTCTCATCGATGGCCGATGCGCTCAAGGCCAAGATCCTCTGCAAGGTCACTGGGGGACTCTTCCTCCTTTTTTTCTGCCGGTCCGCGTACGATAAGATACATAAGTGATATCGTCCAATAGTATGAGAACGGGGCCATAGGGTAGCCTGGCCATCCTAGGAGACTGGGGGTCTTCTGACCTGAGTTCAAATCTCAGTGGCCCCATGCATGTGTTGTTTTTTTAAGGGCTGCTGTTTATGAAGATCACGGAAACCTGCGTTGACTGCCTTCTTTCACGCGTCAATCTTGAGTGTTCCCTGTGCCGCGCAAATCCCGATCTCACGGATGCCGCTGCCCGTGCATGCCGGGGGGTTATTGATGAACTCCGCGGCCAGCCGCTCAGCCATCCGCAGATTGCAAGCCGCATCCACCGCCAGGCATATACCCTGCTGAACAATTCCGACCCGTTCGATGAACTCAAACGCCAGGGGAACCGCCAGGCAGGAGAGGTCTGCCGGCAGGTCCGGGGCCGGCTCCATACATTCAGGGATTATGTTCATGCAGCGGTAATCGCGAACATCTTTGATTACGGCGTCAAGGGCCATTCCGTCACCGGCGATTTTCTCTCATTTTTCAACAGCGAGTTCAAAAAAGACCTGTATATCGATGATACAGAAAAAATCCTGCCGCTCTGCTCCCGCGTCGTGTACTTAAGCGACAACTGTGGCGAGATCGTCTTCGACAAGCTGCTGATCCAGTACCTCAAGTCCCGGGGTTCTCACGTGACCCTTGCTGTGAAAGAGAGCCCGATCCTGAACGATGCCACCACAGACGACGCGCTCGCTCTCGGGCTTGATACCATTGTCGACCATCTCACGACAACGGGTGGCGGTGCGGATGCGGAGATCGGCATCTGCATGGACCTGATACCGGGCGATCTCCGGCAGGCCCTTGATGACTGCACGATCATCATTGCAAAGGGCATGGCAAACTTCGAGTCGCTCTCGGAGATGACGGATCTTCCCCCGGTCGCCTACCTCCTCGCAGCAAAATGCCAGCCCGTGGCCGACGAGATCGGAGTCCCGGTTGGCGTAAAAATCGCAAAGTTGCGAATGATGTAGCCAGGCACGATCTTCATCTTCATGTGCGGTCCCCGCATGAAGGCAGCACTGTGTATAATCACTGCCACGTTCTCGCTGTTTTATGAATATATATGTCCGCGTGCCGGCCGCATCACGCCGGATACCCAGACATTCCGGCTATAATAAAATAAAAGGCCGGATATTTTCCATATCTTTTTATCCGCCGGCAATCGAACACTGATCTATGGTGCTTCCGGATCTGGGGCTTTCCGTCGGGTGGTTGCTCATTGTCATCGGTGCCGTGCTTCTCCTTGTCGAGATACACTCCCCGGGTTTTTTTGCCACGGTGCCGGCCACGGTTATGATCTTTATCGGGATTTTGCTCCTCCTCGGCATTGACATCTTCAACTCGGGGTGGGGAGTCGTGATCGGCGTCGTTGTCGCAATCTGTGCCGCCGGCTTCACGGTCTGGATGTACGGCAGGATCACCCCGAACGAGAGCCCCACGACCATCAGCCGCGACTCGCTCGTGGGAAAAGAGGGGCTCGTGATAAAAAACGTTGACCCGAACACCCTTACCGGGAAGGTCATGATCGGGACCACCGAATGGAGCGCCCACTCGACCGGTGCGCCCATTCCCGTGGGGAAGAAGGTGAAAGTAGTTGACTCCGAAGGGGTCCATATCGTTGTTGAAGAGGTAGCATAATATGCCGTTTATTGATACGCTTATCGTCATATTCCTGATACTGGTCATTGTCGCAATATTTGCCAAAGGCGTCGTGATCATCCAGCCGTACGAGCAGGGCCTCCAGATCCGGCTCGGGCAGTACGTGGGCCGGATGAATCCCGGGTTCCGGTGGATCGTCCCGTTCGTCTCCGATGTGACGAAACTGGATCTCCGTACCACCGTCATGGAGATCCCCAAGCAGGAAGTGATCACGAAGGACAACTCCCCGACCAACGTCGATGCGATCGTCTACATCCGGGTGATCGACCCGGAGAAGGCATATTTCGAGGTCGCCAATTACCGGATGGCGACCGTGGCCCTTGCGCAGACAACTCTCCGCGGGGTCATCGGCGATATGGAACTCGACGAGGTGCTGTACAACCGCGAGCGGATCAATACGAAACTGCGGGACATCCTCGACCACGAGACCGACCAGTGGGGTGTCAAAGTCGAACGCGTGGAGATCAAGGAGGTCGACCCGGTCGAGGCGGTCAAGAATGCAATGACCGAGCAGACGGCAGCGGAGCGGGCACGACGGGCCGCTATCCTGCGGGCAGACGGTGAGAAGCGTTCCGCGATCCTCAAGGCGGAGGGTCTCCGGCAGAGCATGATCCTCGAGGCGGAAGGCGAACGGCAGAGCAAGGTACTCCGGGCCGAAGGTGAACGGCTCTCGCAGATCCTCCAGATGCAGGGTCAGGCACAGGGCCTCCGGATCCTCTCGGTCGGTGCCGCACCTCTTGACAAGAAAGCGATCACCGTGCTCTCGCTGGACGCCCTCAAGACGATGTCGGCCGGCCAGGCCACGAAGATCATCTTCCCGTTCGAGATCTCGCAGCTGATCCGACAGGGGGCAAAGTTCCTTGGAGCCGCGGACGAGACTCCGGATGAAACGACCGCACGGCCGGTCATGGACGAGAAGATCCTCGGCGAGATCCCGCAGCGCGAAGAGGTGGACGCGATACTCAAGGAGATCCAGGACGCTGTACCCAAGGTATCCGAGGACGAACTCAAGGACACCAGCAAACGGAAGGTCCCCGGGGAGCCGGAGAAGATCGACCTGAACCCCTCGGGCACGCAATAATCCTGCATTCTTTTTTCACTGATTCCGGATATTCACGTATCCCGGCAACCTCCCTGGTAAGGATCCAAAGCTCATTATGCATCGTTCACAATATCCGGAGATAGGAAGTGATAGAGACGTGAAGTCAGCAGGGGATCAGGAAAGAGGAAAGGGAGTGCATACGATCGGTATCCTCACCGGAGGTGGCGACTGTCCCGGGCTCAACGCGGCAATCCGTGCGGTCGTCCTCACGGGTCAGCTGTACGGGTATCATCTCATCGGCATCCGCAACGGGTGGCAGGGACTGCTCGATGTTGATATGGTTCCCCTTTCCGCACCGGAAGTATCCGGCATCATCTCCCGGGGCGGGACCATCCTTGGCACCTCGCGGACCGATCCCCTGCATGATCCGGCCGGCCTGGAGCGTATCCGGAAAAACAGGGAGAACGCCGGCATCAGTGCACTCGTGGTGATCGGGGGGAACGGCACGCTCTCGGCCGCATATGACCTGTCCAGGCAAGGGATCCCCATTGTCGGCGTGCCAAAAACCATTGACAACGATGTGGCCGGGACGGACCGGACGTTCGGGTTCGATACCGCGGTCTCGATCATCACGGACGCGATCGACCGGCTCCAGACCACCGCGGAGTCCCACCACCGGATCATGGTCGTCGAAGTGATGGGCAGGGACGCCGGCTGGATCGCACTTGAAGCGGGTATCGCAGGCGGGGCGGATGAGATCCTCATCCCGGAGATCCGGTTCTCCATGGACGAGGTGTGCGCGAACCTGAAGGCGCGGTACCAGGCCGGGAAAAAGTATTCCGTTGTCGTGGTGGCGGAAGGGACGCATCACGAGGAGATCGCCGGGGTCACCGTGCCGGCGTGCGACCGAGACGAATGCGGCCACGAGAAGTTCGTAGGGGTTGGAAACCTGCTCGCCCGGGAACTCGAACGCAGGCTTCAGATCGAGACGCGGGTGACGGTCCCCGGCTATGTCCAGCGCGGGGGCACCCCGTCAGCCACTGATCGGGTGCTCGCCACCCGGTTCGGTATTGCGGCGGTAGAACAGGTCCGGGACGGCAACTTCGGGTGCATGGTCGCCCTGCAGGGTGCACGGATCGGCACCGTCCCCTTAAAGGACGTGGCATCCCGTATAAAAACGGTCGACCCCGCAGATTACGCGCTTGCAAAAAAGGTCATGTAAAGGGAGGATCGGTTCCTGCTCCCTCCTCACAGGTGGAACAGTTTGGGGAGGATGAAGATCGAGAGGATGACAACCAGCATTGCGTAGCTGACAGCCGCTACGACGTATCCCGAATACCGGATAAGCCCTTTTTTATCGAGAAGCCGGTCAACCCCCTCCTTCATAATGTACCCGCCGTCAAGTGGGACGAGGGGGAGGGCATTGAACGTCCCGACAACAAGATTCCACCAGCCGCACCAGAAGAGGAGCTGGATGACGAGCCAGTAGAACGGGAACGGCACGTTCCACATCGCGGAACTGGCCGTATCGTTCATCAGGATCATGAATGATCCCCACTGGGAGGGGTTGAGGATCACCCAGATCGGGGCGGCGAGCAGAACGAGGAAACCGATCGGGCTCATGAGATTGTTGAAGATCTGCTTCAGCTGGCCGGCATCGTAGTACGACACCCCCATGAACCCGCTCGTCTTGTTGCTCAGTCCTGCCGGCCAGGACGTGAGGGTCAGGGTATGCGATTCGAGGGTCCCCTTGTTATCGATGAGGAGCGTTACGGTATCGCCGGGACGGGTCTTATCGAGGATCTTCGAAACATCGTCCCTCGTGGATATGCTGATGCCATTCACCTCCATGATCACCGAATCAGGTGGGAGACCGGCTACGTAGGCAGGGGAGCCCACGTAGACGCCGCTGACCAGCGGGGTGGCAAGGGGTACGGCAAAGCCGAGCAGGAAGATCAACAGTAAAAAACAGCACACACCGAGAACGATATTGTTGGTGATGCCCGCCCCGAACATCCGCATCTTTGCCAGCCCTTTCGTGTTCTCCTGGTCCTCCTCGTCCGGTTCGACAAAGGCGCCGATGGGGATGACCGGGATGAGGATCCCCATGGCCCTGACGCGGATGCCTTCGATCCTGCACAGGATCGCATGCCCGAATTCATGGACCACCATCGTGATGATCAGGCCGATGAGAACCGCAATCGTCAAGGGAATGAAATCGTTCAGGCCGGGGATGGCGAGGACGTTGCGCAGTTCGTTGACCGCGGTGGGCGCGGGCTTCTGTACGAGGGTGGTCTGGAGGGAGATGATGAGCATCGCTGTCATCATCACCGAGACGACGACGACCATGGCCACCCCGATCGTGCCGTAGAACCGGAAGAAGCGCCGATACCGGGCGAACCAGTCAAAAAAACCAACCCGATCCGTCTTGATCGCCATGATCGGGCCGTAGAAAGTGATATGGTCCTCCCATAGCCGCCGTGAACTGATATAATATGCGAGAATCGCGTAACATGCGATGATCACGGGAAGGACCAAAAACCAATCCATTACCAATTATGGCATTTTTAGAGAGATAAAGCACGCCGTTGTTGGAAGACTGCTCTCATCAGAGAGCAGGCTGGAGAAGAGCCGCAAGGCTCTTCGACTTGTCGAAAGCCATCAGACTTGAGACAGGAGAATGCTGAGGGTCATCAAACCCGAAGCAGGAGAAGCCCGAAGGTCTTCGAACGAGTTGCACAGCAATTCTTCGACTTCGGAAGGGTTTATCAAAACCCTGACGAGGAGAAGAATGCATCAGCATTCTTCGACCAGATCGAATTCGAAGAACCCTTGCGGGTTCTTCTCTTCCTCAAGGTTCTGATGAACCTTTCGGATTCTGATGAACCTTTCGGATTCTGATGAAGGTCTCGGATTCATCAAAAATCGAGCAGACTGCTCTGGGATTTTTTCGCTAAGATTGTGCCAACCGTCTTCCAGCTCTTCCGGGCGATGGGGGGGGGGGTTTTATGCTCGTCGATCCAGGTGGTCAGGAACCGGATGGTAACCGGGTCCGAGGGATACCCGCTGCCGATCTCCCCGTATTTTCTTGAAAGCGTGGCGATCGCCCGGTCACGGGTCACCTTGGCGATGATGCTTGCCGCGGAGACCACCGGAAATTTTTCATCGGCATGGTGTTCCGAGACGATCTCGCAGACAAGGTCAAGGTTGTTTTTCACCATCTCTGCATAGCGGAAGCAGTTGACATCGCACGCATCCACGTAGGCGCGAGCAGGGGAGAGTTTTGCGATCACCTGCGCATGGGCCCGGGCGACTGCGGAATTCAGGGTCATCTCGGCCCGGATCGCGTCGATCTCCCGGGCATCAATCCTGACCGTTGCGACCCTGCACCGTTTCCGGATCAGAGGGTACAGCCGCTCGCGTTCCTTTGGGGAGAGGAGCTTGGAGTCCTTTACCCCGAGATCGTCCAGCGCGTCTTCCGATGGCACGGCTACGGCAGCGACCACCAGCGGGCCCAGCACCGAGCCCTTCCCTGCCTCGTCAACGCCGCAGATCACATGAAGTGGTTGATGCGCAAATTATTTCAATGGCGATGATGGTAACCGGTAGTCATGTACATCATCATCGTAGGGCTCGGTGGGATCGGGAGAAACCTCGCCAAGATGGCAGTCGAACACGCACACAACGTGGTTGTCATTGACCAGGACGAGGCCCGGTGCAGCGAGCTGCTTGAACACTACGATGTCATGGCAGTGACCGGCAATGCCACGGACAAGACTGTTCTCGAAGAGGCAGGCATCGACCGGGCCGATGCCCTGATCGCGACCACGAGCGACGATTCGGTCAACCTGATGACCTGCTGGCTCGCCAAGAAATTCCGGGTCCTCAATGTCGTTGCGATCGTCAACCAGCCCTCCCACTCCGACTTTTTCAAGGAGGTCGGGGTCCGGATCAGCGAGAACCCTGACGAGCTCGTGGCAGCCCGCCTCTATTACTGGACCCAGAACCCGCAGCTCCAGCAGCTTGCCTCCATTCCCGGCGGGAGCATCTTTGAGATTGTAGCGGAGGCTGGCGCCCCGATCGTCAGCCACGAGATCCGCGAGCTCAAGGTGAAGGACTTTGTCTTCATCGCCATCCGCAGGGCCGGTGGAGAACTGATCATCCCGAGCGGCAACGTGAAGATCCAGCCGGGCGATATTTTCACGGTATTCACAAAAAAAGAAGCCGAAGATGACTGCCTGCGGCTCCTCAACAAGCAGCTGAAAAAATCAGCGGAGTGAGGCAGCGAGCGCGCCGAGCTCGAGCATCAGTTTCGGGTTCACCTTGATGATTTCTTTTATAAGGGTGAGGGTCGAGAATTCCTTGAGATTGATGTTCGAGACCGAGTGGATGATCTCGTTGAGTTTTGTATCGGGTTGCTTGATCAGATATTCCTTGATATGGTAATTGCGTTCGATCGCCTTACCCATCTTCGATGCCCGCCATGCCTTGTCGTAGGCCATGAGCGCCTTCTTCGAGACATCGCCCCTTCCGATGCAGTCTGCTGCAATCTCTGCCGCAAGCCGGCCGGTATACATCGCGTTATAGATGCCGCCGCCCGTGAGGGGATCGACGACCCGGGCTGCGTCGCCGGTGATGATAAGGCCGTCGGCAACCGTGCAGGCAAGCGGGCGGCAGACCGAGACCCCGCCGGGGATGAACTCGATCACCTTGCCATGGGGGAAGGTCTTTTTCACGAATTTGTCGAGGTAGTCCTTCGCCCGGTGGCCGTCCCCGCTCTTCTTGCCGGAGATGCCGATCCCGACATTGGCCGACCGCTTCCCTTTGGGAAACACCCAGAGGTAGCCTTCCGGTGCGACCTCGTTGCCGAGATAAAAGACCGTTGACGTTGGGTCGATTTCGATATCGGTCATCACGTACTGGACCGAGCTCATGATCTCGCGGACCGGGACCGTGGTGTCGATCCCGCACCATTTCGAGAACTTTGATTCGACCCCATCGGCAGCGATAACCACATGGGTCCTGATATTTGTGATCTTACCACCGGATTCGACCTTTGCGCCCTTGACAACACCGTTCTCTATGATCGGGGCACATGCCCGGGCCTTCACCGCAACGTCTGCACCCGCCTCGGCCGCTCTCCAGACCAGCTCACGGTCGAAGAACTTCCGGTCGAGAACATAGCCGACCTTGCTGCCGGCCATCTCCGAAGACAATTTCATCACGAAGCCGTCCGGGGCGACGATTGTTGCACCGGTCATCTCCGCGGAGATCCAGCGGGGGTCGGGCTCGATGAACTCGAGGAGGGCTTCCTTGCCGATCCCTTCCGCACAGCGGACCGGGGCGCCGATGGCCTGGCGTTTCTCAACGATACATGCCGAAAGGCCTTTCTCTACGGCAGTCTTCGCCGCGATCGCTCCTGCCGGGCCGCCACCGACGATGAGGACATCATACTTATTTTTCATGGATGACCTCCAGGGCCCCGAGAGGGCAGACTTTTGCACAGATACCGCAGCTGGTGCAGTTCTTCTCTACCGAAAGATACGCGTCGATCAATTCAAGGGCGCCTTCCGGGCAGACCGATACGCAGCATCCGCAATATCCACAGATATCCCGATGTACTTTGAGCATTGAGAGATCATGTTGGCGTCATCCTCCATTAATATTTACGATGCTAAAAAAACGTTTACTGCCAATGTAGTGTCAGCAGGATGACAGAAGGGTGGGGGAATGTTCACTTACAGGCAAACTTACGGACAAAATATACTGACTGCTCAACATAACAGAAAGGATATTCCGCTCAGAAATCCCCGTCAACAGCATACGACCGGACCCGGCAGCCCCCTTCACAGAGATCCCGGAAAATCCCCTGTAAAAATCAAAATGCCGGGGGATTTAGGCCAACCTAAACGTTTAATATTTAGGGAGGGCTAAATACCGGGTACAATGGCTCAGGAGCAGGTCGAGGAATATCTCGAAGCGATCTATGATCTCGAATCACGGAATGGGTCAGCGAAAACAACCGCGATAGCAAAATGCTTGAAAGTCGCCCCGGCAAGCGTGACGGAGGTGCTGAAAAGTCTCTCGGACAAAGGGTTCGTCCAGTACGAACCCTACCAGGGCGCGACGCTGACAGAAGAGGGAAAAAAGATTGCGGATACGATCAAGCGGAAGCACCGGCTCCTTGAAGTGTTCTTAACTGATGTCGTCAAACTGAACCAGGAAAAGGTCCACGATGAAGCGTGCCGGATGGAGCACACGATCTCTGAAGAGACAGAGGATGCTCTCTGCCGGATGCTGGACGCGCCGGCACACTGCCCGCACGGCAGCCCGATCAGCCCCTGCAACAAAGGTGTGGGGAGCTGTGCCGAGTGCGACAGTGCAGGAAAAACCGATATGCCCGTTGCCATCCGGGATAAAAAGATCATTCCCATCACGGATCTCAATCCGGAACAGAAAAGCCGGATCGCTTTCATCCGGGGGGACTGCAAAGTCGTCCAGCGCCTCTCCGACCTTGGGCTTACGCTTGGGACCAACGTTTCCATCCTGAAAAAAACACCCATGGGGGGACCTGTAGAGATCCTGGTGAGACGAACAAAACTTGCCATCGATCACGCGATCGCCGAGAATATCTTTATCGAATCGCCGGGGCCGGGTGAAACATGAGTGGGTGCGGAGAATGCAAAGGCTGCTCAACCGGCGGGGAATCCAAAATAAAAAATGCAGACTACACGATTGCCCTTGCCGGCAATGCCAATGTCGGCAAGAGCGTGATCTTCAACCAGCTGACCGGTGTTGACCAGATTATCGGTAACTGGCCGGGAAAGACCGTCGAGCGGGCGGAAGGACTCCTGCTGCACAAGGGGAAGCGGATCCGGGTGATCGACCTGCCCGGCATCTACTCCTTCTCCACGTACTCGATGGAGGAACTGGTCTCGCGGGATTTTATTGCGCTCGAACACCCGGATGCAGTGATCAACGTCATCGATGCCTCGGCACTGGAACGCAATCTCTTCTTCACGATCCAGCTCCTGGAACTGGCACCCCCGCTGATGATAGCGGTCAACCAGATCGATCTCGCCGAAAAGAAAGGAATTACCATCGATAATGCTAAACTCTCCACCCTGCTCGGCGTCCCGGTTGTACCGACCGTTGCCATCCGGGGCAAGGGGATCCCGGCCCTCACGGACGCAATCACGGGTCTCATGCAGGATCACCCGGTTCCTCCGGTCCTCCGCTATGGAAAGGAAGTGGAAGAGCGGATAGGAAAAATTATCTCCCTGCTGGATACGGTAACGACCCCGTATCCCGTGCGCTGGACTGCAATCAAACTGCTCGAACGTGATCCGGCAATCGTGCAACTCATAAACGGACAAGCCCCCGGCATTGCTGAAACGGCGGGCTCTCTCGCGGGGGAGATCGAATCCATCCATGGGGAACCGGTCTGTGTTGTCATGAGCGCGGAGCGGTACCAGATTGCAGACCGGATTGCGGCCGAAGTGATCACCATGCGGTCACCGGGCGAAGGGCCGCAGAAAAAAAGCCTGAACGACAAGCTCGATGCAGTCGCCCTCCACCCGGTTCTCGGGTACCTCGCAATCATCGCCGTGATTGGGGGGTTGCTGCTCTGGACATTTTTGATCGGGGCGCAGGTCTCGGCATTTCTTACCAGTTTCCTCTCGCAGTTCGAACAGTACGAACCGGTGGTCTCAGGGCCGCTCATGGACATTCTCTGGAACGGGGCATTCACCGGGTTTATCGCCGGCGTGACACTGGTCATTCCCTACGTCCTCCCGTTCTATATCCTCCTCGCGGTTATCGAGGACTCCGGCTATCTTACCCGCATATCGGTGATGCTCGACCGTGGCATGCACAAACTGGGACTGCACGGGAAGGCGATCATTCCCCTGATCCTCGGGTATGGGTGTAATGTCCCGGCCATTTATTCGTGCCGGATCATGGAAACGCCTAAGCAGAAGACCCTCGCCGCATTTCTGGTGACGCTCGTGCCGTGCACTGCACGGACGGTGGTCATCCTCGGACTTGTCGCCGCGTTCGTCAACATCTGGTGGGCGCTCGCACTCTATGCTTTTGATATTCTCCTGATCATTGTTGCCGGGAGAGTTGCGTTCAAGGTCATGCCGGGCGAGTCTGTCGGGCTGATCATGGAGATGGCGGATTATCATATCCCCTCGCTCTCGGTCGTCCTGAAGCAGACCTGGGCCCGGACTAAATCACTCATCTGGATCGTCTTCCCGGCTTATATCATCGGGAGTGCCGTTCTCCAGGGATTCTATGCAGCGGGGCTTCTCAACCCGGTAAATGATCTGCTCGCTCCCGTTACCGTTCTCTGGCTCGGGCTTCCGGCAATCATCGGGATCACCCTTATCTTCGGGATCATACGAAAGGAACTGACGATCCTTACGCTCGCCGTGATCTTCCACACGACGAACTTTGCAACGGTACTCTCCCCGGTCCAGCTGATTGTCCTTGCATTGGTCTCGATGCTCTACATCCCCTGCATCTCGGTAATTCTGGTACTCGCATCGGAGTTCGGCTGGAAAAAAGCACTTGCGATATCCGCAACCGAGATCGTCATGGCGATCGCCATCGGTGGGATCGCGTTCCGGGTACTGGGATTGTGGATGTAAACGGAGAACAGGTTACGGCAGAGGTAATTCACAACTTTTTTATCATCCGAGCGAGAACGTCCCGTACTTCCCGCCGCCGCCCGGGTGAAGTGTGACAGTCCCTTTCCGCAGGGCATCGACTGCATCCGCGACTTTCGGATGGACTGCCCGGATCTCCGCAACCGGCGCATCGATCAGCACGGCGATTTCGTTGCCGAACGTGCTGAGGAGGGTTGCATAGATCGCCGTGCACTTCTTTGTGTTCGGGGACGAGGTCTTCTCCATCGTCTGGATAATCTGGCCGAGGGGAATGATGTGGACGTACGGGGGACGGGGACGGGGAGTACCCTCGCCGGCCAGCTCCTTTGCCCGGTCGGACACGCCCTTCTTGATGATCCCGCCATCTGCCGGGCACCGCCACCGGTTCCCGATGGCCTGTTCGATGGAGTACTGCGTGAAGCACCGGGTACAGGCCGTGCGATTGTACTTCCCTTCCTCCGGGAAGAACCCTGCGTTCATCTCGATTGCCCTCGTCTTTATGCTGGCAAGCACTTCCTTTGGGTTCCGGTGCTGGAGCCGAAGCCGGTTGAACTCGCGGCCGAGCTTCTCCGGGTACGGGCTGTGGGCATCAGAGTTGGTGAGGAACGGGACATCGTAGAGGTCCGGGATCGCCGCCCCGTACGAGCTATCCGCCGAGAGACCGAGCTCGAGGAAGTCGATCTTCTCGTCCCCATAGCAGGCCCGGACACTGTCGAAGCAGGCATACATCGCGGTCCACGGCGTGAAGGCATGAGCGGGGCCGACCAGAGCGCCGACATCGTGTGCCAGCGCCGCGATCTCCCCTCCGCTCAGGTAGACGTGGGGGCGGCCGCTCGTCTCAAAACTTTTGCACTTCCCGGCCATCAGGTCGCGGAGCTGGCTGAACTGGGCGAGGTCTTCGGCAAGGATCACGTGGTGGACGCGTCTCTGGTCCTCGATCTCTCCCTGCGGGACGATGACGATCCCGGCATCGTTCTCCAGATACAGCTGCCAGCTTTTCTGCCAGTCCGGCTGGAGTGCATCGCCCGTACCGAGCACATGGATGCCCTTCGTCACGCATCCTTTCAGGAGCTGCTCCGGCTGCATGAAGCGGGAGACGGCCATCGAGTACGGGGAGTGGATGTGGAGGTCAGCGTTGACGGGCATGGATAGCTTATAGATGGGTTGTTACGGGATATAAGAGAGGGGTTTGGGTGGGGTTCTCCCTCATTCCACATTGGCCAGCCGCCCCTTCAGTTCCCCGGCCCCCTCTTTTTTTGCTTCCATCAGCGCAGAGATGACGGCGTCAGAGAAGATCAGGGCAAGGGTCTCAAACATGGTGCCCAGCGGGGCGAATGCCGATGCGACCGATCGGTATTGCCCGGTCATCTGCCGCTCCTCAAACGTGGAGGTGTCACCCCGGTAATACCCGGTGAGATCCCCAAGGTTCACCACGCAGTCTGCGATCCTGCTCATCTTCGAGTCCGGCGATGCGGTGATGAGGCAGACGATTCCCCCAAGCTCCTTTACCGTACTGGAGAAGGTCACCATCGAGTGCGTCTCACCCGATCCCGAGAATACCACCAGGGTATCGCCCGGCTGCAATGCTGGAGTGATCGTCTCCCCGACAACGTAGACATCAAAGCCAAGGTGAAGCATCCGCATGGCAAATGCCCGTGCAATGAGACCGGACCGGCCTGCCCCTGCCACATAGACCCGTCGTGCCGCGAGCATCCTCTGAAAGAACGCGGAGGTCTCAGCCTTGTCCAGCATAGCGACGGTCTTCCGTATCGACTTTGCCATCTGCTCCATGAAGAGCGGAATATCGGAAAATTCTTCGGTCATGGATATACTGGGATGTTACGTATAGTCAGATATGAGGGTATCGGTGGAACGGAGTCCTCCGGATCTTATGGGGGGGTCGGGCAGGGTCATGATGGCCCGGGCTCAGGCCTTGTGATCCTTCCTTCATTCCCTCCCAAAGGTACTGGTTCCTGTATAAGTTCTGACGGAAAAATTATGCCGGGCTTCATAGGGATCACCAGGATCGTTAAGGTCGTGATCCCGGGTAATGAGCATTTTTACCCCATCCGACCCCCCTCTTCCCAATCGGGATCTGCATGTTTATGCAGGCTGTTTTATGACGTTGCGGTACGTGTTGCGGAGGATCGTAGGGGCGTGGGGGGTCGGATGGGGTAATATTGGGATCATGGGTGACCAGCCCCCATGCTGGGGATCGTGAGGTGAGCTGTATCGATCCAAAACCTCATACATCCCGGCCACAAGAAAACCATAACAAGGTGATCTGATGATACAGGCCAACATGGTACAGGTGGGCGATCCTGCCCGGAACTTCTCGCTCAAGGACCAGAACGACAAGACCTTCGACCTCTACGAACAGGCAGGGAAACGCGTGCTCCTCTCCTTCCACCCGCTCGCATGGACCGATTTCTGCGCCGCCCAGATGAAATCCCTTGAGGTGCAGCGGGACGTGTTTCTCGCGAACAACTGCATCCCCGTCGGCATCAGCGTCGATTCCCGGCCCTGCAAGCAGGCATGGGCGAAGAGCCTGAATATCCGGGAGACCCCGCTCCTCTGCGACTTCTGGCCCCATGGCGCCGTTGCGCAGAAGTACGGGATCTTCCGTGACGAGAACGGGTTCTCCGAGCGGGCGAACGTGATCGTGGACGAGAAACAGCGGGTCGTGTTCGTGAAGATCTACCCGGTGCATTCCGTGCCGGATATTGAGGAAATCGTGGGGTTTTTAGAGAGAAATGCATAATAAAAAAAAGTTCATCAGAAAATTTTTATTGGTAAACAAAATCGCCCCCCCTCTTGCGCCACCAGTCCCCCGAGGGGGATGGGGCGCATTGCGATAATCCCCAGACAGGTAATATTGAGGCATCGCAATAGGGGGATGCCAAAGCGGCGGGGGCAAAGCCCCCAAGAGCGTCGGCAGGTTTATTCAATTTTTATATCAAATGTTTTTTCATCTACAATTTCTGCGATTTTTTTAACTCTTTGATTTATTGATGGATGAGTTAGCGCAGACAGGCCATAATGTGGCATCTTCTCTAAAGTTTTTTCTAAAACCAAAGAAGGTTTCGATATTTTGTATTTATCTCGAAGTAAAATCGATGCAAATTTATCACATTGATATTCTTCCAGGAAAAGGAAATACCACACAGAAATAAGAACAATAATTATGATGCTGAAAATCTTGACTAATATTTCAAATTGTATAAAAATTACAATGGACATAATGACGATAAAGATGAGAAAAAGATATAGAATACTTCGGTATAGAAATCGAATATGTCCCTCCTCATGGAGTAAGCTAATTCTTATTGAATTTTCACTCAACTGATTCATCTTAAGATTATAGTGAATTGTCTTCAAGCCAGCATGAAAATAATCCCATTTATCAGAGACTTTTATTGAATGAGACCGAGAAATTAAGCCAATATTTACTAACTCATTAAAAATTCGTTCACATGAATCCTTCCGGGATTCCATATGCATGAATTAAAAATAATGGATTAATAATCATTCGAATTCTAAAATAACTAATCAATATTACAAGATGAACAGAATCTTCTATAGCTCACCCGATATAGCTCAGCTCCTCATCCCCGTGTTTCTCTCCCTCGACCATGCTCTCGATCGCCTTCTCCATCTCGGCGGCCCGGTCGTTGAGTTTCGTTTGATCGACAGGAACATCGATAAGTTTCGAGAGGACCGCGAGCACGTTTGCCGCACTCATCGGGTCCACGAGGTACCCGCTCGTCTCGCCCATCAGGCAGACCGCATCGATGCCCCACTCTGCGGAGAGGCCGAGGATCAGGCCGGCGGCACCGATGATCCCGCCGCCCGGTTCGTCGCGGTTGAACGTGACGCCCGCCGCCTCAAGCTCAGTACGGAGCTCTGACCGGTTCACCGCACCGAGCACCCTGGGCTCGTTAACGAGATGGCCTACGCCAAACCCTCCGAGCGTGTAGATCCGTTTCACCTTCAGCTCCTCGGCGATCCCGCAATAGAAGTCCGCGAGGATATAGTGCCCCTCGTTGGAGGTGCTCTGGTGGTCACCGACAAGGAAGAGTACGTCCTTTCCTCCGGACTGGTAGAGGAAGAGCTCGTTTCTCGCAAGCCGTGCAAGACCATTCTCCTCAAGGATCACCTGCGGGGGGAGGTAGATCGAATGGATCTCACCGATCTTCTCCGCCGCAAGTATGTGGATCATATACTCGGCGACCAGTTTTCCAACCTGGCCGATGCCGGGGAGACCTTCGATAAGGATGGGATCGACCAGCTGCTTGTCCTTGAAACTGTCGAGGTACCGGACCGTGATATCCTCAATCATGTTTTGCCAGCCTGCGGTATTTACCGTACTTGTCTTCAGGAGAGAACCGCGCCGGGTGGGCGACAGCCGTAGACCTGCCGCATTCAGGACAGGTTAAAGAGAGGGTATAGATATGATCTGCCGGGCACTGCCGGATACGACCGCTCATTGACTCTTCCCGGACTTCGGTTTCTTGACGAGCTTGCCCTCGCCACCGGCTTTTTCCAACACGGCAATCGCGGCATTGGCGGACTTCTCGATCGCCTTCTCCGCGGTCTTGTAATCCGGTGCCTTCACCTTGATCCGGTACGTAGGTGCACCGAGGTATAACAGTTCGATCTCCGCCCCGGCACTCTTCGAGGCGCTCGCCTTCTCAAGCGCCTTCCGGATCACCTCGACGCCGTCCGGCCTGGTCGACTCAATGATCAGGTGCCCGGTGACCTCGACATGGGGCACCTTCACGCTCTCGTGCGCCACGTGGTGGAGAACCTCCGTGACCTTCTTTGAGAACCCGAGTTTCTTGAGCGTGGTCTCGGGGTCGATGACAATATCCTCGAAGACCGGGTAAAATGCCCCGTACTTCTTGTAGATGACGTCCTCGATCGCGGCCAGGGGCTCCCCGGTCTGTTCCGCAACGAACCCGAGCCACTTCTGTGCCTTGGACTCGTTCTTCCACTCGCGGATCTTTTCGCGGCGCTGGTGCTCGTTGACATCCTTTAAGGAAAGGTCAATGTGGCCACGGCTCCGGTCAACGTTGAGGACCTTGCAGACAATCTTCTGGCCCTCGCGGATATGGTCACGGATATACTTGATCCAGCCCGTGGCGATTTCAGAGATGGGGATGAGCCCCTGGCGGCCACCGTATTCGTCGAGCGAGACAAAGGCGACAAAGTCCTTGACATTCTCGACCGTGCAGACAACCAGTTCCGCTTCCTGTGGCCACTCTCTGTCCGCCATGGGTGGTGTCACTTGAGCTCTGAGACGATCTCAGCCTTGATGTTCGCACGTCCCCCGGCGGGGGTGGCAAGCTCTTTGCCGCAGACAATGCACTTGACGACCGTGCTGGCCTTCTCGAAGACGACCTGCTCGTTCTCGCAGTCCGGGCACTTTACCTTGAAGAATTTACTCCGGTTTTCCCGAATATGGCTTACCATTACACTCACTCCGTCAGCTCGAATTTTGCAACACGGTAACCCTTGCGCAGGTGCGCCTTTTTACAGACGACACAGCGGTACCGGACATTGATCTTCTTCGTTGGCTTGTCGCCGCCGGGCACCTTGGAGAACTTGCCCATGTTGCCCACTGTGCCTCTCCGCGCCTTCTGGCGGTCAATCCAGTGGAGGCCGGTCGTCTTGCCCTTCTTTACCTTCTCGACCTCATGCACCTGGTGTTTCCTGCAGAACGGGCAATAGGTCGTAAATTTTGCTGGCATTTTCATGAAATTTTCACCGATGATTCCGAATCGAATACCTATATTATTTTCAAAGATTCATATTTAAGACTATGTTGCGTTCACTCAGGACCGCAGCATTCCGCTCAGGAAGCGTCACTATATCTCCCTTTGAGAGGGTATAAATCCTCCCATCCACGCCCATGAACGATTCCATGTCTTCGAGCACCCGGACAAGGGCGCAGGGATGGGAAATGGGTTCGGGACCCTTCGGTACCACAGTTGGCAGAGCCTGCGTGCCCGGTTCTGCCGGATCGTCCGCCAGAGGTTCGGATTCTTCTTCGTCCACGACAGCCGCAGCTACGGGAGGCGTGCGAGACGTGAGCGGGGCGTGCGGCAGGTTCTGCAGCAGGATGCCCTTTGACTGCTCGATGCTTGCCGTGATCTGCTCAAACATCTCCCGCTCGGCCGGGATCATCCGCTTCACCTCCTCGCGGTCGTAATAGTTGCCCTCGGCATGCATCACCGCGAGGGCGAGGATCTTGCGGATGCGGAGGGAGAAGATGTCGTGGAGGGTCTCCCGGATCGAGAGGGTCTCGTCAATCAGGGAACGGGCCTCGTCCGAGAACGGGTCCTCAAAGGCATACACTTTTTTCGTGATGGCCGCGAGCTCCGCATGCCCCTTTTCGAAGATGTCAGAGACTACGGATGTGAGCCTCCCGGTCTCCCGCTCGGACAGGAGGGTGCTGCGCAGGTCGTCAAGCTTCATGGTTTTAGTCCTCAGGCAATCTCTGCCATGCCGCGGCAGCAGAGGAATACTGCGACCGCTTCCGGTACTGTAGTGATGCCCTTTGGGAGCTCATAAGTACTTCCGAGCATCGGCATCTTCATCGGGAACTTCTGATCCACCTTCACGTCCCTCGTCCCGAATACAACTGCATCCGTGAGCGGCTCGAAGTCATGGAGCTCCCGGAGTTCGAGCGGCTGGACCCGCATCCCGCTTCCGCCATGAAGGGAGGTCGGCATCCGGATCAGCCTTTTGGTGTCCGTGGTGACCGGTTCGTCGGCGAGTGCCGCCCGGGACAGGAGCCGTTTCTTAAACTCCCCTTCCTGCTGGGCAACGATGATACCGAGCACCCGGTTCTTCAGGATCATACTGGATGGGTGGCGTCCGATCTCCGTGATGATCTCTTCACGTTTCCTGAGGAACGTGGCAGCCGAGTCCTTGCCGATCCCTTCGATTGTGGTCATGTGGGCCATCGCATCCGGTTCCGGGAGGGTCCCGATCCACCCGAGGTACTCGATAAGCGCCTCGCGGTACCGCTTCTGCCACCCCGGGGCGGCCGTGAGCTTTCCCGTGAGCATGGCCGCAGGTTCAATCCCGATCCCGCAGACATAGTCGATCAGTTCCCGGCGATCGGCGCTCCCCCAGCCCCGGAACGCGATGTCCTTGACGTGGACATGATACCCTCTCCCCCCGGAGAAGACCAGCTCGATCGTCTTAGGGTCCATGCCGAACTCGTCGGTCAGCATCGATATGAGCTTCTCCGTTTCCTCTTTGACACGGGCGAGCATCTGGTCGTACGGGCCCCGCATGATGTGGTCGGCGTCGAGGTCGAAGATCAGGTCGGCCCCGCACCAGCCCTTGTCCGCCATGGTCCCGGCATCGGGTTTCTCGTAATAGGCGGTCGAGTAATAGGCGTGCTGGGGGATGAGGTTCCGGATATATTCGGCCAGTTCCCCGCGGCTGGAGAAACCAATATGCCTCCGCATGCGCATCTCGGTCCCGCCGGGATTGAAGAGGACAAAACCCCACTCGCGCTGCTCAATGGATGAGGGCGAGATGAGAACTGTCTTCTTGTAGTACTCGGTAAACCGCTGGCGGAGGAATTCGGTAGTGGCCGGGTTCATGACAACCCCTTAACCATATAAGGACCTTTACGTTCATAGCCCTGCCTGCGGTAATAGGGCCGGACTCCGATGCCGCTCATGATGGCGAGGTGTTCATACCCGGAAACGGACGCAATCTCCTCGGCCCGGGCAAGGAGTGCCCGCCCGTAGTTCCGGTGCTGCCACTCATCCGCCTCGGCATCCTTCCCGACTGGCACGAGGCTGCCGTACACGTGCAGCTCCCGCAGGAGCGCCGCACTGTCAAGCTCAGGGCGGTACACCTGCGACGGGAACCGGAGCCGGGCAAAGCCGATGAGCGAGTCGTCCGCTACAGCCGAGATAAAATGCTCCTGCCCGCCGCATGCCTCGTACTGCAGGACCCGCATCTCCGCCTCCCCAAGCGAGGGGAGCCGGCCGATCTCCCGGCAGCGGATGCACCGGCAGCGTTTCCCGAGCAGCTTCAGCCGGTTCTGGGCGAGCTGCCGGAAGTTGGAGTGCGGGGAGCCAGCCACGATCAGCTTCGCCGGGATGTCGCGTTGGATCCGCTGGAGCCGCACGTACTCCGGGATGAGCGACTTCCCGTACGCGATCAGGTCCACGAGCTCGTCCTCGTCATACGGAGCATAATCACCCCGCTGCCAGAGGCCCTCGATCTCCGAACCCGGGGTGACGAGTGTGGGATAGATCTTGAGGAAATCCGGCTTGAACCGGGGATCGGAAAAGATCGTCTCGAACATCTGCCGGTCAGCCTCGATTGTTGAGGAGGGGAGGTTGGGCATCATGTGGAACCCCACTTTGAGCCCGGCATCGCGGAGGAGGGTGTTTGCCGCCACGGTGTCCTCGACTGTACACCCGCGCCGGTTGAAGGAGAGGATCGCATTATCAACGTGCTGGACACCGATCTCCACCTTCGTTACCCCAAGCCCTAGCATCCGGTCGATGTGCTCCCGCCGGCACCAGTCGGGCCGGGTCTCGAAGGTGATCGCGACGCAGCGGATCGGGAAAGTCTCGTTCGCCTCTTCGACCACGGGGACAGCGATAGGCTTCAGGGCCGGGGCACCGCCCGGATACGTGTTCATCGCCTCGATGCACCGGGAGACGAACTCCTCCTGGTACTCCACCGGCCGGGCGGTCATCGTCCCGCCCATCACGATCAGCTCCACCTTGTCCACGCGGTGCCCAAGGATCTCGAATTGCTCGAGCCGGGCCTGCACCTGCCGGAACGGGTCGTACCCATGCTCCCGTGCCCGTTTTGCTGCAGGTTCTTCGCCCGTGTAGCTCTGCGGGGAATGAAACGGGTGGTCCGGCCCGCCCGGGCAGGGCAGGCACTTCCCGTGGGGGCAGGGAGCGGGGGAGGTCATCACGGCGACCGGCGCGACACCGGAGAGCGTCCGGCCCGGCTTGACGAGCAGGATCTTCCGCAGGGCCTCCCGCTCCTCCGGTTGCGCAACGGCGAGGATCGCGGAGTTCTTTGGCACCACGGGCAGGGCATATTTCCTGCAGATCTCGATCTTCGCCGCAACGATCGCTGCGTCGCCGGGGGGCAGGGTGAGGATGCGGGAGATCATCTCCCGGAGCGCCAGTGCCTCATCCATGACAGATTAATGTTCGGCTGCAACTTTCTGTGATGCAGTCTCTGAAGAATAGTTCACCACTTGCACGGGGCGGTGGTGGATATGGGTAACGATCTCATCCCCGAGTGTGAGGAGAGCATCCTTGTGGGCTTTTTTGTCCTTGTGGATATGGACAGGAGAAATTTCAAGGGAATTGTAGCGTTCGGTTTCGATCTCTTCGTTGGTGACGTTTTCATAGTACTTCTTGATGTGGATCATCAGCATGTGTAAATGCAGCAACTCTTCCTTTTGCACACTATCACCTCTTCCAAGATGATCCTTTTTTTTGTGGGACACATATACCTTATTGGTGAGATTTATAACAGGAAGAATGCGGCACGCGGGATCGCTCGTTGCGCTCGCAATTGGGGACGCGTTGGGTGCGCCTTTAGAAGGATCTCGCAAACCTGAAGCGTGGGTGACCCAAATGCGTCCCGGCGGGCGCCATTTCCGGAAAAAAGGGGAAGTCACGGACGACACGCTGCAGGCTATGGCAGTCGCGGAATCGCTTGCTTCCTGCGGGCGTTTTGACCCGGATGACCTTGCAGAGAGATTATTCCAGGGATATATTCAACGCCCGGAATGGTACGGCCCGACCTCTTCGCTGTTCTTTGATCTGGTTCGTTCCGGCACCCTGCCGCACCATGCCGCACGGATCGTGCACCAGCGCCGGCATGGCAGCCGGTCCAACGGGAGCGTGATGCGGGGCTTTCCCCTCGGGATCTTCTATCCCGCCCCGCGAGTCGCTGAGGTCAGCGTAACCTGCTCGCGGCTCACCCACTACGATCCGGTCGGGGGCTACTGCTCCGCGTTCCTGAACGTGATGGTGAGCGATATGATACGGGGAACTTCACGCAGGGAGGCGTTCCGGCACGCACGGTCGCTCTGCACATATCCGGAGGTTCGCACAATGCTCGGCAATTACCGGGATTATACAATAGTACCAGGGCTCGATGCAGTACAGTGCTCGCATGCAGCTCTTTCGTGCTTCATGGAGTCGCGGACACTCGAGCATGCGATCCTCTCCGCGGTCAACCTTGGCGGGGATGCGGACACGGTCGGGGCCTGTACCGGGGCACTGGCGGGGGCATACTGGGGCCTCGAGGCCTTACCGGAGCGGTGGAGCCAAGGGGTCGAGGGATATGAGAAGCTGGTGCACCTGGCGGGGCGGGTATGGGAAGGGAGGGAAGACCGCTGAAAGGGCGGGATTCGCAGAGTCACATTATCTATTCTCTGTGGTAGACAGGAGGATGACCCCATCTCTCCGATCGAAGAACCCTTCGGGTTCTTCTCCCGCCTCACCCCGCGTTCCGTGAGGTTCGTCACCCCCAAGAGCGTTAATATATTTTTGTAAAAAATAGAGAACTACCGGATCAGGCCCGTATCTTCATGCCGGCTTGATCTCCACCAGCTTCAGGGCCCTGCCCTTCTCACAGATGTCCGGGGCATTACCCAGCACATCCACGACGATATACTTCTCGCCCTCAACCACGCCGTCGGGCCGGCAGAGGGTATAACTCCGGCAATCATGCTTGTTGCAGGAGAGATCCGGCTTGATCTTCGAGTTGATGATCGCCATCTCCGGGCTGATCAGGAGCGTAATCGGCGCCTCCATCACCTCGACCGCGGTCGCGCCGTTGAGGTGGACAGCGCACTCATGGTGGGTGGTGCGGACCGAGACGATCCGGTACTTCCTGCCTTTCTGGAGGTTGTTGCATGCCTTTTTTACCTTGCAGCTCTCGCAGTCAGCCACTTCACCTTCGTAGATGAACTCCACACCCTGCTTTGCAAGCACCGTCCCGACCAGTGTCACTTTCGTTTTTGCTTCTGCCATGTGCGACAACCTCACTCTCTGTACAGCATCTGCACGAGGTTCTCCGCCGATTCACGTGTGAGCCCCATATCGAATATGGTAAAGCGCTCGGGACGGATATCCTTTGCCATCAGGAGCGCCTCCACTGCGATGTCATCGTCAATCCCCACTTCCGCCGGGGTCACGGGGGCGCCAATGGTCTTCAGGGATGCCCGGATCCCCCGCCAGTCGCCGCCATGGAGGTACATGGAGATGATAGTGCCGATCCCGCAGCTCTCCCCGTGAAGCGCCTTGCCCGGGGCGAGCCGGTCGAGAGCATGAGAGAACTTGTGTTCCCCGCCGCTTGCCGGCCGGGACGAGCCGGCGATGCTCATCGCGACCCCGCTCGAAACAAGCGCCTTTATGACAAACCATGCCGACTGCTCCTGATGCGGCTTGATGAGGTGGGCGTTCTTCACGAGGATCTCCGCAGTCATCTTCGAGAGCGCAATCGCGTATTCGCTCACCGGCTCGCCTTTCACGCGGTTTGCAAGTTCCCAGTCGAGGATCGCGGTATAATTGGAGATGATGTCAGCGCACCCCGATGCAAGGAGACGATGGGGGGCCGATGCGATGATGCCGGTATCGGCAACGATCGCAATCGGGGGCTGGGCCTCGAGCGAGGAGTGCCCCCCTTCCGTGGCGACCGAGGCCCGGGACGAGGCAATGCCGTCATGCGATGCGGCGGTGGGAACGGAGATGAACTGGATGTCGAGGTTGTAGGAGACGATCTTCGCGGTATCGATCACCCGGCCGCCGCCAACACCAATGATGAAGTCTGCGTCCGCTGCCGCCTTCTCGGCCGCTTTGATTATCGGCCTGCTGATCTCCTCGGCAAAGAACGGCGTCACCTCGTGGTGCTCCGAGAGGATCTCCCGGACCCTGTTGCCGGCAAGCTCCATTGTGCTCCTGCCCGAGATCATGAGCGCAGTCTTCCCGAGTTTTAAGTCGTTGCAGACCGAAGGGAGCTGCCCGAAGACATCATGGCCGATCACGACGTCGCGGGGAAACTGCATCCAGCGGGACTTGTCAAAGACCTTCGGTTTGAGTAATTTTATTGCATCTGCGCTCATTGTGATCATGGATGATTAGTGATTTCATCTACAAATATTACATCGATCCCATCAGGCTCGGGCAGCCATATAATGTGGTAGATACGCTTACCTACGCGATCATTCTCGTGGTCGGTGTGTATCTCCTCTACCGCTGGCTTTCGCAGTCCACGTGGCTGTCGGATATCGGCTTTTCGATCGATACGACCTTCATCCTTGCGACCCTCCCGTACGTTCTCCTTGGGGGCGTCCTCCGGGTGGTTGAAGATACCGGCATGATCACCGGCGACCTCAAGTATCTCCTGATCACCCCGCTGATCTACTTCGTCCTTTTTTTCTATACAATAGGGATACTCTTCCTCTCCCGTTATCTCACGGTGCAGGGGCTCACCAAAAATTTCCTCACGTTCTATTTCTGGGCCGGCGTGATGTCCGTTTTTGTCTCTGCGCTCGTCCTCGTCGCGTGGAGCACAACCCATCATGGCGTTGACCTTTATGTCCTGACCGTGATCTCCCTCATGGCCGTCACCGCCACGGCAATCGTCTGGGCGTTCATGCGGTATGTCTGCCGCTGGGAATATATCCGTGACCCGCTTTACATCACCCTGCTCTTCGGCCAGCTCCTCGATGCCAGCGCCACCAGCTTCGGTATCGACCTCCACCCTGCAATCCAGTACACGGAAGAGCACGTCGTAGGATCAGGGCTGATCAATCTCACCCATACCGCGTTTGTGATGTTTCCCTTGAAACTTGTCGTCCTCTTCCCGGCCATCTACGTGATGCAGCTGTACCGTAAGGAGGCGAACCCGGCGTTCTGGCACCTCGTGCTGCTCGCGATGATCGTAGTCGGGTTCGCACCGGGTGTCCGGGATATGGTGCGAATGGTCCTCTATGTCTGATTCCCCGCTGACAAATGCGCTGGTAATCACTTTCCTCCTCTTTATGACTACCATGTGTGTCGGGTGGATCGGCTCAGCGCAGAACCCGGCGGTTGGGCAGGACCTCATGAAACTGTTCGAGAAGGAGGTGGCGGGGCAGATGTCCGGGGAGAATCCCGCTGACATGTGCGTCAAACTCTTTGCCAACAACTTCGAGGCCTGCATCTTCCTCTTCCTTGGAGGTGCGTCCTTTGGGATTCTCACGATCTTCATTATGAGCCTGAACGGGATCGTGATCGGGGCGATTATGGAACTCGTCAGCAAGGATCACTCGGCCCTCTTTGTCGCTGCCGCGATCCTCCCGCACGGGGTTTTCGAAATCCCGGCCTTCATCATCTCGGGGGCCCTCGGAATCATGCTCGCCCAGTCCCTGATCGCGGAATGGTATGGCGCCGGTGACACGGCGCCTGAGGCAAAGCACTACGCCCGCCTCTTCATCCTCTACGTCATCCCACTGGTTGCCATCGCCGCATCTGTCGAGGCTTTTATTACGCCTGTTGTCATACATCTAGTAGCTTAGAAGGTTGGAGGACATGGACGATGATGCGGGCGCCTTGCCGCCAAAGCAGGACTTTTCCGGATGGTTTAACGATCTCCTCTGGCGGGCCGAGATCATGGATGTCCGCTACCCGGTCAAAGGGCTCTATGTCTGGTACCCGTACGGGTTTGCGATCCGCAAATTCGTGTACAACCGGCTCCGCGAGCTCCTCGACCGCGACCACCAAGAGACGCTCTTTCCGCTCCTGATTCCCGAGCAGGAATTCATGAAGGAGGCCGAGCATATCAAAGGCTTCGAGGACGAGGTCTACTGGGTAACCCACGGGGGTAAGACCCCGCTCGATGTGAAACTCGCGCTCCGGCCCACAAGCGAGACCGCGATCTACCCGATGTACGCGCTCTGGCTCCGCTCGCACGCTGACCTGCCGATGAAATATTACCAGATCGTGAACACGTTCCGGTACGAGACAAAGCAGACCCGACCCCTGATCCGGCTCCGCGAGATCACTTCGTTCATGGAGTCCCACACGGTTCATGCGACCTGGGACGAGGCGGAGGCACAGGTGGAATATGAGCTTGGCCTCACCAGAGAGTTTTACAACGGGCTCTGCATCCCGATCACGATCTCCAAGCGCCCCGACTGGGACAAGTTCCCGGGCGCCGATTACACGATTGCGGTGGACGCGATCATGCCAAACGGCCGGACCCTCCAGATAGGAACGGTCCACCATCTCGGCACGCACTTCTCGAAGACCTTCTCGATCCAGTACGAAGACCGGAACGGGGAGCAGCAGCTGGCAAACCAGACCTGTTACGGGATCTCTGAGCGGTGCATCGCAGCCCTCATTAGTATGCATGGCGACGACAAGGGGCTGATCCTCCCGCCGGCCGTCGCACCGGTCCAGGCGATCATCATCCCAATCACGATCGGGAAGCGGCACGAGGACGTACTCGCTGCTGCACAGAAACTGGAGGCCGATCTCAAGGTCGCAGGGTTCCGGGTGAAGATCGATACCCGCGACATGCGGCCCGGGGCGAAATACTACTGGTGGGAACTCCGGGGCGTACCGCTCCGGCTCGAACTGGGCCCGAGGGATCTTGATGGGGGGAAAGTGATGGCCGTGAAGCGGACGGGCGGGAAGAGTTCCCTTGAACTGGCGACCGTGTGCGATGACATCCCCCGGGTGTTCGGCGAGATCACCGCCGAGATCCGTGCGAAGGCCGATGAGCACACGAAGACACACCTCTGCTCTGTCGAATCGATGGACGCCCTCAACGCTGCGCTCAACGAAGGCAAGGTCGCTGTCGTCCACTGGTGCCGTGAGCAGGGATGCGGCGATATAATCGAGGAGAAGGCGAACTCGAGCATCCTCGGTACCGAAGTCCGTTCACCTTACGTTTTGTCCACGGACGGGACGTGCATCGTCTGCGGGAAGTCCGGCAAGGCAACTCTCGTTGGACGATCGTACTGATTCGGCCACCACAACCACAATTGATGTGGACACAGAAAAACCGTACTTCAGGAAAGTGATCCCTTTTTTAATCACACGGGATTGGCAGAAAGAACTCCTGACTGGTTCACGTTGCTTTTCGTAACTATACTCATTTTTCCCGGCTTTTCGTTTCGAAGAAAAAAGATCTGCCGGGGCAGGCATTACAGCGGGAGGAGAATGTTGTTCTCCTTGAGGATGGTCGGGGGAGCGAACCTCCGTATGGTCAGAGGTGTGCCGGTCGGGGACCTGACGACAATGGCGACCAGCCGTTTGGCAGGGAGGTATGCCCTCGGGTTGATTTGGATGGTGAACTGCTCCCTATCCTCAAGCCGGTCATTGGGTTGGCCGACCTCATCTGTGACATTCAGGATTCCCCAGGCGCCTTGGGGGGGATTGCCCCGGAAGCCGCTCACCGGGACAAGGGTTTCGGTCTGGATCGTATCGGCATAGTAAATGGTGATCTTCTCCATGTCGACCGGCGCAGCACCCGGAACGAGCCCGACATTGAAGGTGAGGGTATCGATCGCGCCCCCGGCTAAACTATTCCCGGTCACATCCCCGATAAGGGTCAAGACCTGCCCCGGTTGCACTACATCAACGGCAGGCTGTGCAACCGGGCCCGTGGCTTCTTCATCCGTGCAGCCTGCTGCAAGGACCGCGCCGATCAGCATACCGATCAAGAGAAGAGACTGCCACTTCACTGTCAGGATCTCCAATAATGTCTTGCGGATAATGTGAGAACGGGTTCTTATAAAAACACTCCCACCGGCAGAATGGCCGGATGTGCCAGCGCTTTCAGGATGCAGGCCGGATCAGTTTTCACGAAAAAACCAAAAGATTGGGGAAGTCCCCTGCCCACTTGGAAATTTCAGTAATGCCTCCCAGATATCCCCCAATCCCAACCTTTTTATCCCGTCCCACGCCACCGCTCAGCATGCTGGGCATCTCGAGTTACTGTCTCCTTGACGAGCCGCTGTCCATGGCGCTGAACCAGCTTTCTGGTCTCACCAGCCTGATCGAAGTGGTAGACGAGGGGCCGCATCTCGTAACCGACCCGGGACTCTTCGAGAGTTATTCCGCAGACTTTGTCCTCCACGCTCCCTATCATGGGATGAACATTGCCTGCCTCTTCGAGCCCGTCCGCAGGGCAAGTGTCGAGGTGATGACCGACTGTTTCTCGGTCGCCGCAGAGATCGGCGCTGCTGTTGTCCTCCACCCGGGGTATTTTGCCTGGGAACAGGAACGGGAGCAGGCCGACCGTCAGTTCAGAAAATCTCTCGGTGAGCTCACGGATGCTGCACACGAGCTGTCGCTCACGTTCTCGTTCGAGAACATGGGGGACATGAACTTCTTCAACCTCCGGACCCCGGAAGACCTCTCGATCATCGAAGGCACCCGGTTCACCCTCGATGTCGGGCATGCAAATCTCAACCAGTGCCTGCCGGGATTCCTCGAAACGAAGATCAGCCACATGCACATCCACGACAATAACGGGAAACGGGATACCCACAGTGCCGTGGGTGAAGGAGATATCAGTTTTCCTGCGGTGATGGCAGCGATGAGAAGAGAGCACGCGACCGCAGTCATCGAAGTGAAGACGCTCGACGGGGTTATGAAGAGTATCAGGGCGCTCGATGTCCTGTGATGGTTATCCCCTTTTCCTGCGATGCCGTTCACGACTATTTGCCAAGGTTTATGGTGGGCGGTTTCCTCAAAAATACTCTATGGAGCGGATCACGGCCATTGCCCGGGGACGGGTGCAGGGTGTGGGATACCGGTACTTCGTTGAAGAATGCGCCCATGCGACCGGCGTGCACGGGTACGTGAAGAACCTGCCAGACGGTACCATGGAGATAGTGGCCGAGTGCTCCCCGGCATCGCTTGCGGATTTCATCCGGCTCGCCCATGCACAGGGCGATCCGGTGATCCGGGTTGAGGAAATCACCATCACGCCAGGTCAGGCCACAGCAGAGTACCGGGGCTTTCGTGTCGAATGGTAACCCGGCAGGAGTCTCCCGGATCCGCGAAACCATAACTCCCTGTTACCGTTCCGGTTCCTTTTCCCGGTCCCTCTCCACCCTCCCGACCACAAACCTGTTCACGCCCCTTTCCAAAACTTCTGCGGGAGTTTTATGGCAACAAATACGTGGAGGGCACATTCTGCCGGGTGGGCTTTTATCTTCCTTCTGCTGGTCGGTTCTATCACTGTCACCGAGGTCATTGCCGCAGGCTCGGACCCTCTCATGGTAATGAAAACGCCCGGGCCGGATCTCAATGTCACTAACCACTCGTTCACCGATGCAGAGATGATGGAGGACTTTGCGGTGACCCCGACACCGATCACGATCTTCAGGGCGGAAGTGACCGCGGAGACACTGCCCGGCCCGAGATACATGGCCTTTGGGCCGAGCATCATCGGCTTTTCCATCGACCCACGGTTACTCGTCATGTGTTTTGCGGTGGTCATTGTCAGCCTCGTGGTCTGGTTCGTGGTTTTAAGGAAATGCAGCAGGAAAGAGACAAAAAAAGAGAAGAAAAACTGACCCCTACCTGCAGTCCTGTTCCCGGGCGATACCGGATACCGGTCCCGCACCCCGGTCTCATCCGCCGTTTTTCCCGTTTCGCACAGACTACCCTGACCCCGGCCTTTTTTACCTGATGCAGGACAACGATACTATATCTGGTGACGCGGCAGTGGCAATGGACGACGAATTCAACGGACCATACCTGCCTGAACGGTATAAGCAGAAGGTGCGGGAGAAACAGCAGCGCCGAAGGGTAAAGAAGCTTCTTTTCGCGGGCATCATTATCGCTACCATTATTGTCATTCTCGTTCTTCTTGCCGGATTCCTCAGTAATGGTCCACAGGCACCACCTCCGGTCACGCCCACGCCAGCTGTATCCGCTGCACCCACCGCAACACCGGCCTCAGTCACCACCCCCCTTCCTTACGACACAACTATATCACTCCCATCCGTCAATCCGGCCCCTGCAATGGAGTATACCATCGCTCCCGGGGTCCCGGTCACGGCCACCGGGGGTTCGCTCTCGCTTGCTGGTGCAGTCGCTGCACTCAGGGACTATTACCCGGAGGAGGACTACGCGATCCGCAGCGTGAACTATTCGGCAGGTATTTCCCGCAGCCTCTTCGGGTTTGAGATAAAACCGGCCATCAGCCCGGTAGGCACACCGGAGTCCATGGTCTTCATCGATGCGATCACTGGCAAACCCTACGCCACCGGCCAGGAAACTGCCGCAGTGACGGCTGACAAAGCAAAAGAAATCGCCACCTCCTCCTTCCCGGACGTGAGTGCAGACAACGTAAAACTCTGGTACTACGACAGTCGCGATAAGGGAGGGGTTTGGATGTTCATCCTCGCATCCGGAAACATGACCCATGTTTCCGGCAGCGTTGATGCAACGAGCGGCGATCTCGTCTCGTTCATCCGCAATATCCCCTCTGACGGCCGCCAGGCGGACCCGGTCATCACCCAGGACAAAGCAGAGAATATCGCCAGCCACTACATCAGTGACCACAATGGTGGAGCGCTCCCGCTCAACCAGACCTCTGCCCGCTACGAAGCATGGGGAACACCCTCGGTCCCCGCAGCGGGCCGGTACGTCTTCGCATGGGAACGCATGTTCCTCGATTACCCGGTGGATAAAGACGGAATCGAGGTCTCCGTGGATTCGGTGACCGGTGACGTGATCGGGTATGACAAACTCTGGACTACACCGGACTTCGCGTTCTCCCAGACCCTTGAACAGGCAGTCGTACAGCGGGATGCCACCTTTGCCGTGATGCAGGCGGCTAAGAATCTGTACCCGGACTCTGTGGAGAGCGTCCGCATCCATTCAGCAGAGATCCGCTGGAACAACCAGCACGTACCCGGTGCCAGCCAGCGGCCCGGCAGCGTCCCGCTGGAGTGGAAAGTGACCTTTGACGATGTCGTGATCCGGGCCGACCCCACGCTCCCGGAGGGTGTCGGCTGGGTTGATATCCAGACCGGGAACGTGACGGCGCTGGAGTACCGGCACTAAAAAAAGGATGATTCAGCACCGGTCGCAGACATACTCGACCGCGAGCGCGGTCTTCCGCATATCACCCTTGATATGCTTCCTGCCGCCACGGAGGAACCAGTGGTGGCACTTCGCGCAGTACTTTGGCAGGATGCGGTCCCAGGCCTTCATCGGAATTTCAAGGGAGAACCCGGTCTTGTTCCACTCTTCGGGAGGTTTCTCCATATTCTGCTCGTAGGTGGCAACGAACTCCATGATCTGGTGGGGTGGAACGCCGAGGTCAACGAACTTCTTGAAGAGGAAGTAGTTGAATATGAGCCACGAGAGGTCGGAGCGGTCGAGGATCCCCTCATACTCCCCGAACGACTCCTCGAAGTCCTCGAGCGTGCAGCCGCATAAGGGGCATTTGCCGCCCACTAGCTCGTCGAGAAAGACCTCTTCCTGGCACCCCGGACAGGTCGTGTGCGGGGACTGCATGCGTGATGTCATTATTACTCCATGTGTAAGGGGGGTATAGTATTCAGCGGTGACCGGATGTGGGCCTGTGTGGTATAGTAATGTTCGTAGTATTGATCGGGTCTGCACATAAGGGTATCACCAGTGCATGTTTACTCCGATAAAAACGTAGCGGTTGAAGGAAAAATGTTAGTCCGCTGCAGGTTCGGCAGGCTCCATGATGAGCGAGCCGAAGATAACTTTCTCGAGCACCTGCGCCACGTACTTGATGTGCATCGCCTGCTCGAGATCTTCGTTGCGGTGGATATCAGCATAGAGCTGGAGGCGCATCAGAGAGAACCGGAACCGGTCGAGCGTCTCGTCGTCAAGGTTCATCGCCTCCCGGTAAATCGGCTCCAGCAGATCGGGAAACGATAGCGGGTGCTCAAGGGCCGCGACAATCCCCTTGTAGATCGGAAGGGATTTTTCCTTTCCGGCAAGAATCCGCTGGTAGTCCATCACTTATCCCTCAACGACCTTGATGAGCGATTCCATGACTGCGTCAACGCTCTTCCATGTGGGGCTGTCGCCCCGGCGGATGATGAACGGGCGGCCCTCGTCGCCGGCCTTGCGCATCTCGATATCGATCGGGATGGCACCGAGGAAGGGGATATTGAGCTCTTCTGCGATCTTCTTGCCGCCGCCCTTGCCGAAGAGGTCGATCTCCACGCCGCAGTGAGGGCAGAGCATGCCGCTCATATTCTCGATGACGCCGATGACCGGCAGGCCGAGCTTCTCGATGAACTTCGCGGACTTTCTCGCATCGAGAGTCGCAACATCCTGCGGGGTGGTGACGATGACCGCACCGCGGACATTGGGCGCGAGCTGGGCGATCGTGAGGGCCTCATCACCAGTCCCCGGCGGGAGGTCAACGACGAGGTAGTCCAGCGGGCCCCAGTTGACTTCGGAGAGGAACTGCTGGATCGCCGCCATCTTCATCGGGCCGCGCCAGATGACCGGCGTGCTCGTGTCGGGCAGCAGGAAAGCCATCGACATGACAGAAAGCATGCCGGTGACATGGACGGGCTCGATCTTGTTGTCCATCATAGCCAGCTTGTGTTCCTCGATCCCGAGCATCTTGGGGATGTTGGGACCGTGCATGTCGAGGTCGAGGAGCCCGACCTTCTTGCCATGGTTCGAGAGGGCATAAGCGAGGTTGACCGAAACGGTCGACTTGCCGACGCCGCCTTTGCCGGAGAGGACTATGATCACATGCTTGACGTCGAGGTCTGCCTTGGGGGGGAGGCCGGCGACACCGCCTTTTGCCGAGGCACAAGTGCTCGCGGTCGGGCAGCTGGAACACTCCTTCTCGCACTCCTCGTCTGCCGGTTTCATCTGGGTGTTCTTCGGGACATTTTTCTTTGCCATGAATTGACTCCTGTGATCAGTATGCAATCCTACCAGTTGTGCGCGGAAGACAATAAAGATGGGAGATCTGTGCAGGCCAGGAAAAACACCGCATCATTCCTTGACGCAATCCGTTCCCGCAGAGAAGGGCTTGAGGTCTAAGAGGGGCGTTCCGTCCAGCGCATCAAGCCCCCGGTCCACGAGCCGGGTGCCGTCACTGTGGATGAGATCCACCACGGCAAAACCGATCGGGTTGGGCCGGTCAGGCGAACGGGTGGCAAAGACCCCGTGTTCCGTGCGGGTGCCTGGAGGAGTTGCCCTGAGGGTGTCCCGGTCGGAACGGTCGAGCCAGTAAAGGACGATAAAGTGCGGGTGCAGTTCCACGTCCTGCAGCCCTCCGCATAGGCCGGATAGACCTCGATCGTGAATTCCATATCCGAGAACCGCCCCTGCCGGGGTGCATCCCTGCGCTGGAGGTACGGCGAACGGATTACCCCAATGGGTTTCAGTTCCGCGGGACCGTGGGGTTCATGTGTCATACCCATGTACTGATGGATCTCGTGTCCGGTATTAAAATGGTAACCGAAGGATAGGGAGGCAAGCTTCAAACGTCTCACGCACAAAGTCACAGGTATGGTGCCCCTTGTCATCTCGCTCGACTTCCTCGAATTCCCACCAACCCATACTTGTGATGGCGAAAACCTTTCGCCCCGTATCCTGCTCAAGGGCCTTGAGGCAACGTCAGTCGCGGTGATGGTCTTCAACCCGTTCGAGAAATCCTGCTGTTCCTTCACCCCGTGGATCTGCTGGAACCTCCCTCCTCTTCCCATTATTCCCGCCGGCATCCCCTGCAAAGGCACCGTCACGGTGCCGGTGCCGGCGGTCCAGGGCATTACGGACTACGGGACGATCGGGTATACCGGGCCATGCCCGCCACCCGGGGAGATGATCCGGTACCAGTTCAAAGTATACGGGCTGGATGCCATGCTCAACCTCCCGCCAGGTTCGGACAAACATGCCCTCGTCGCCGCGATGAAAGGGCACGTCCTCCAGTTCGGGGAGACGGTTGCGATCTGTCTGCGGAAAGTCCATCCGGAACATAAGGAGCCGGGCAGTACCTACAATAAGCACCCGGCACATTAACCCTCAAGCAGACGGAGACTTTTAAGGAGAATCTTGAAGTCAGCCTTGACTTTCTGGAGTTCCCTCCTGCCCATACCCGTAATGGGCTGAACATATCGCCGAAGATCACGGGCAGCTCTGGAGAAGCTGTTACGTAAGGGGAATGTCTTGATCATCACATTTATGGGAGACCTGCCCCTTCATGCAGGTACAGGAGTTAGTATCATGGAAGACCTCAAGGTAAAAATTTCCGTTACGGTTCTCCCGGGCGACTACACGTGTGACGGTGAGGACCGGTCGCCGGAGATCGATGTCGGCGGCGTAAATACAAAAAAATCGAAATGCCTGGCGATCATGGTCAACGATCCGGACGCTCCCGGCGGCGGAGGATTCATCCATTGGATCGCGTGGAACATGGAGCTGGTGAAGATGATTCCCGAGCGGATCCCAAAGACGCCAGAAGTGACCTTCCCCATCAAAGCAGTGCAGGGGACCAACAGTTTCGGGACGATCGGGTATGCCGGCCCCTGTCCGCCGAAAGGCCAGACGCACCGCTACTTCTTCAAAGTCTATGGGCTGGATACCGAACTCCCGCTGAAGGCCGGTGCAACGAAAAACCAGTTCGTTGCTGCCCTGCAGGGCCACGTGGTCCAGTACGGCGAGACGTATGTCACATACGGGCGTTAGGTGGCATCTGGTTCTGTGATGATCCCTCGATTCTTGTTCCATCCAGAAAAATGCAGGCTTCATCCGGTTTCGTCACGCTTAACATCTTCCTGTACAAAATGACCTGCCATGAAGAAGCCGGCTCGTACACGGGCGCGTGATCCGCGTCTCGCATCTGCCATAAGCGCCCTGGCCGGGAAACGCGAGGCACTCCTCTCCCCGCTGGCCACGACCAGTGCCGATGCCGTGCGGAGGCACAAGAGGGTACCGGAGGACATCCGGACGCCCTATTCCCGCGATGCCGACCGGATCATTCATACCCGTGCCTATACGCGGTACATCGATAAGACGCAGGTCTTTTATCTTGTGGAGAACGACCATATCACCCACCGTGTCATCCACGTCCAGCTCGTCTCGAAGATCGCCCGGACGATCGGGCGGTGCCTCCGGCTCAACGAGGATCTGATCGAGGCGATCGCCCTCGGACATGACATCGGCCACATCCCGTACGGCCATTTTGGCGAGACCTGCCTCTCAGCGCTCTGCGAGCAGTATGGGATCGGGAAATTTTTCCACAATGTGCAGAGCGTCCGGTTCCTCGACCAGATCGAGGACTGCGACCTGACCTTGCAGGTGCTCGATGGAATCCTCTGCCATAACGGAGAAGCTGACGATGTACGGATTGCTGCTGAACCATGTGCCAGCTGGGCAGCGTTTGACAAGAAGGTGCAGGACAATGCCGATGGAAAGCGCTCACGGTCACCGATGACGCTCGAAGGGTGCGTGGTCAAGTTCGCCGATACTATCGCTTACATCGGCAGGGACCTGCAGGACGCCCGGGATGTCGGGCTTATCGACGACGCAACGCAGATCCCGGAGAACTCCCGGGAGGTACTCGGCGGCACGAACCGCGAGATCATCAACACCCTGATCTACGATCTGCTCGAGAACAGCGATACGGAAGAGGCGGGGTTCATCTCCTATAGCCGTGATGTGGAATCTGCACTGATCGGCCTGCGCACCTTCTCGCGGGAACACATCTACGACAACCCGACCCTGACGTCGGAGCGCGGGAAGATCGAACGGATGTATGCGACCCTCTTTGGCTCCTGTCTTGAATCTCTCAGCAAGAAGGACACTGCTACAAAGATCTACACGGACTTCATCGATTCAGGGTGGACGAGCGCGCACTACCTTGAATCCGCAACCCCGTCGGAACTGGTCCGGGACTTCATCGCCGGGATGACCGACCGCTACTTCGCGAAACGCTACGAGGAGTGCGTGATCCCGCGCAGGGTCGTGGGGAAGTTCCGCTGAATAAAACAGGTTTTAATCGTATTTTCCTTTTGGCTCCGTCCAGCCGGTGAACCCGCAGTAGATGCACCCCACGCCCTCGCAGTGCCGGCAGAGTCGTTTGGGGGCGGTGACGAGGACCATGCCGGTCTTGTTGCAGTACAGGCAGCCTTCACCATCGCAGTGCCGGCAGGTTGCGGGCTCGTACGTCTTCTCCCCGCCGGTCACGGGATCAGACCTCCCACGGAAAGCTCATTCATCGTCCTCATCGAGATATCCTTGGAGGGCGTCGTGGAGTGCAGATGCAGACTGGTAGCGCTGTGCCGGGTCCTTCTCCATGCACTTTAAGATGATCTTCTCCACCGCCTCTGCATCAGGGTTATATTCCGAGGGAGGTATAGGTTCTTCCCGTAGGATCGCATTGCCCACTTCCACGATACTCTCGCCACCGAACGGAATGGAACCGGTGACCAGCTCGTAGAAGACCACGCCGAGCTGGTAGAGATCGGTCCGCTCGTCCGTCCTCCCGAACTCGGAGGGGGAGACCTGCTCCGGCGCGGCATAAGAGAGGGAAAAACCCGCAACACTCGATTTTTTTACATCGGCAGCGAGCACCTTGCTCATGCCCCAGTCAGTGATCTTGGGCACGAAGTCTTTTGTCAGCAAGATATTGTGGGGCTTGATATCCCGGTGGATGAACCCGTGTTCGTGGGCGTACTGGAGACTGTCCGAAACACCTGTGATGAGGTGGACTGCCTTCCACACCGGCATCGGTTTTGCGATCTCCTCGAGCGAGCTGGGAACAAACTCCATCTCAACGTAGGGAACCGGCAGGATGTTGACCGCTGATACCTCGACAATATTGGGATGGCGCAGGGTCTCCCATGCGGCAATCTCATTAAGGAAACATTTGCCGGTCACTTCATCGAAGCTGATGGGTATCTTCACTGCTACCTTGATCCCATCTGTTTTGCGGATCGCCGAGAACACCCATGCAATGCCCCCTCTCCCGACAAACGTGATGTCGGTATATTTGTTCTCGAGTTCCCGGGGGAAGTAATTCTTCTGATCGGTCGCCGCCGGCTGGGGGCCGGTCATGGTTGCCTCAGATCCCGTCACGGTCTTTGCTGCCGGCATGGTAACGAGAGCCCGGGTCCGTTCGACCGCGGTCCGCAGGACGGATGCCACCTGGGTGACCGCTGGCACCGGGGAGGGGAGCGGCTGCCCGGCCTGTTTCCGTGAGAGGAAGAAATACCCGCCGATACCGGCCAGGACGAGGCCGATAATAATAAGAACAACGGCCGTCAGGGGGATGTTCTGCCAGGTCCGTGATGCGGGAGCGGATGTGGAGGGAAGAACTGTAGCTGCCGTCGGGATTTTCGCTGGCAGCTGGCTTACCGGGAGTGGTGCTGCGGACGTCGTGAGGGTGATCGGCCCGCCCGTACCCCCGGCAGTGACCGTCCCCATCCCGGTGTAGTACTCCAGCGGGTCCATCAGGGGGTACGCATCACTGCTATACGGGTTTGTACCATCACCGGTTCCCCCTGTACCGATCGTTGTAATGTACGGCGTGTCCCCGATCCCGTCACCATTCTTGTCCCTGCCCCGGTAATCATTCCAGTAATTGCCCATGCGACTCTGTTCGCTCTGGCCAAGATACGTGTAACTGAACGTGGACGCGGTGCTCCACGTGGAACCGGGGCTCCTGGAGAGCACGTTCTGCGTGTTAGAGAAGATATTGCGGGTGATCGTGTTGGTACGAGAACTCTCATCCAGCGAGATCCCGACGTAATTATCATGGAGGTTGTTCTCATCGATCAGGTTGCCGCTTGCCGATTCAAGGACGATACCGGCGCGGTTGTTCCCCGTGATCTCATTGTTGATCACGGTGTTCTTATCTGCCGAGACTAGGGCAATCCCTTCCGCATTGTTCTTCAGCGTATTATGACGTATGGAATTACTGCCCGAGGTAATTCGAATCCCGCTTCCGGTTCCGCTGTTCTGGATGGTAAAACCCTGGATAGAACACCCGTCAGCAAGGATCTCCACGACATCTCCGCTCTTGCCGGGTGTTATAACCGGTGCCCCCCCACCGCTATCCACACCGATAAGTATCAGTTTTTTGTCAAGTTTGATATTCTCTACGTAGGTCCCGGACTCAACACGGATGGTATCACCGCCGCTCGACCAGTCAACGGCATCCTTGATGCTGGTGAACTCAGCACCGGACGGGGCAACGATGTGATCAGCAGCCGAAACCGGCAGGCAGAGGATGGTGAAGGCAAGCGCGAACAGGGCCAGAACACATAAACTGCGGTGCAGCGGGATCATGGGATATCCTTGTGGGTTTCTTGTACGATCCGCGAGGTGAGGATGATTGATATGCATGTGCGATTATTCATCAAAAGGACCGGCTCATCTCAGGACTTCCTGGGAAGGATCATCAGGAGTTTCACACCGGATATTCCTTTCGCGAGTTCGATTAAGTCCCCGTCCTGCACAGGAGTCCGGTCATTTTTCTCCAGTTTGCGGTTGTTCAGCTGTGTTCCCCCGGTACTTCCGGAATCCTCGATATACCATGTCCCCTTCTCACGGATAAATTTCCCGTGCGGGCGGGAGACCCGGGTCACTGCCGTATAACCGTCCGACAGCACCACATCTGCCTCCGGCCGGAATGAGGCGGAATTCTCCGGGTCATTCCTGCCGATGTTGATCATGTCATGTTTCAGCAGGAACACTTTTCCGTCATCCGGGCCGCCAAGAGCGATCGCAGCGGGGATATTGCCCAGCACTTCTTTTGACAGGGTCCCTTTCACTTCATCAAGGCGGCGTGAGATCTCACTGCCGACAACCTGTACCCGCGTGTTGGAGAAGAGCCCGAGGTTCCTGATGATCGCTTCAAGGCCGCCCGGGACAAGGGAGTATTCCCAGACCGGGTGAATACCCTTTGACGTAGGGGCACCAAGCCCTGCCTCTTTTTTTATGACACCGATACTCAGGAGCTTGTCGAGATGTTTTTTCGTGTTTTCGTAGCTGGTCTCGATCTCCTTTGAGATCGCCCGCGCATCGCGGGGTTTTTTCTCCAGGAATTTTAGTATCCTGAGCCGTGCACTGCTCGAGAGCACGTCCAGGTATTCCGACAGTTCCTCCAAGGAATCGGACTCTTCGTGTACAATTATCGTAGGAGATTTATCCGCGGGATCCATAGCGCTCCACCATGGGTTATAATGCCTGACCTATTGGTTATGGGAAGATAAGGGCATGACGGTTTATATTTCCTCCCCATAGGCTCATCCGCGGGGTTTGTCGATTTAACCCCGGAGTTACATGCTCCAACCAGGGGGATTTGGGGTATTTATCAGCAGGTAGGACCGACCGTATATTCAGGTGATGCACGAGTCTGATTCGGCGTGTCACCGACCCATCTAACAAGAGGAAACCGCCACATGAACACCGGCATAATCATGATCGGTCTTGCGCTCATCCTGTTCTCGGTAGCGTTGATGGTATCCCCATCCGCTGCTGCCAGTCCGGACACTGCCTGCAGCCTTGGCTGCGGGAGTACCATCTTCCTTCCGAACCACAGTGTTGAACAAGGATGCCAGAGTGCGGGAGGGGATTGTGGGATATCCTGCATTCCCGAAAAGATCGTGACTGGTTCTGTATCATTACCCTGATGCCTCATGCCGGGTCCGGTACGGTAACCACCAGCATGCCACGCACCCGTATGAACGATGAACATCCATGCACGTCCCCGGCACTTGTCGCACACGAAGCGCCGGGATGCTGCTCACCGCAAGCACAAGCCCCATGCAGCCGGCACACATCGCCGGTATGGGATCAACTCTCACTCCAGAGATCCGGAGGTTGCCACGCCTCCGGGAATCATACACGAAAAGCCATACAATACTTTTTTAAAAAATTCATACCGACCGTGAATGAAAAACGGGGACGTTTGGCCACACCTGTTGAAAATCGTGAATAAAGGTTGTCCTGATAGGATGGAAATTCACGGTCAGATATGTTCAGGGTAGAGAAAATCCCTGTAAGATTTTCCCTGCCGTAGGATTTCCTTAAAAAAAGGTTTTCCAGACCGGCTCAGTTCCTTCTCTTCAGGAACAGGACATAGCACAGGCCGGTAACTCCCAGGGCCGCTACGGCAGTAATTCCCATCAGCGGGGAGGCGGGAGTGGTTGTCGGATAGGGAGTCAGCTGTGTGATTGTCGGTTTCGGAGTCGTCATCGGGGTTGCGACCAAGGGGGCTGTCGTACCTGTAACTGCAGCAGTCAAGGCCGGTGTAGCGGTTACCGTAGCCGGGATTGTGAGCCGGACATTGTCGATATAGCCCTTCGCATAGATGCCCATCATGCCGTAATCGCCGATCGATCCCAGGTAAATGCGTTTCATCCCGCGCAGGTCCTCACCGGTGTTTACGTAATAACCCCAGATCTCCTTCCCGCTCGTCTTCTCGTTGACCTTCATGCTGAGAACCCTCTGATCCCCGTTGTAGTTCACCGTAACGTGATAGGTCTTGTTGAGCTCGTATTTTACGGTCGGCCCGTCGTACGCGGAGGGGCCGCTGGAGAGGGTGTCACCACTCTCGCTGTTGACTTCCACCATCTTGTTACCGGGCGTGACCAGATGCAGCCACATGATCTGCCCGAACTTGGCATTGGTGAATTCCGTTAAGACATTGGGGCCTTTGGCAGGATCCATATCTGCTCCTGAAAAACCAAGGCGGAAGGTTGCACCTTCGTCTACGCTATTAAGGATGACATCATATTCGAATGTGAACGGTCCGCCATCGTAATTGTCAACAGTCGCGTACGCATAGGCACCCGTACTCGGTTCGATCGCGAAATGATACATCTCGAGACCCGGGTCCCAGTAATCCGATGAAGGATTGTTCGTTATCCACTGGGGGTTCGTTGCAAATGAGTTCTGGTACAGCACACTTACTGATGGGTTTGCGGCCTGGACCGGGAACGGGGATACCAGTGCCAGCAGGCAGGTTATAACGAGGAGATATAATACCAAGGTTCGTGATTTCATGCAGATTCGTCCTGTTTTTATTCCTGGGCTTACCGCGGACAGTTCCTGTGCGGAAGATATGCCGGATAGTAAGGCGGCTTATCGTATACGTACTTTGTCCTCCACTCATAAAAATATCGAACCGCAAGGGAAACAGGATATATTTATGTTAAAATCACGTACTATAAGAGAACAATAACTAAAAACAAGCGATAATAGTCTAGCGGTAGGACAGGAGCTTCCCAAGCTTCTAACCCGGGTTCGATCCCCGGTTATCGCATCCGACCTATGGAGTCTGAACCTGAACGCTCGGCAATACGGATCATCGCGGAGAACCGCAGGGGCGTCCTCCGGGACATCGCTACCGTAGTTGCCGACCATGACGCAAACATCGTCATGATCAACCAGGAAGTGTTTGACTCCGGCCCGTACTGCGGGATGGCCGAACTCTATTTTGAATATGACTGCGGTGATGCGAGCGATCACGAAAAGCTCCTCGAGGACCTGAACGATATCCCGTCCGTTAAAGAGGTGAAGGCGTACCAGCCGTTCGGGAATATCTTCGGGTCACGCGTGATCATCATCGGGGGCGGAGCACAGGTCGCACAGGTTGCCCTTGGTGCGGTGAACGAGGCGGACCGGCACAACATCCGCGGGGAGCGGATCTCGGTGGATACGATACCGCTTGTCGGGGAGCGCACCCTGGCCCTTGCGGTGGACGCGGTCGCCCGCCTGCCCCGGGCATCGATCCTCGTGCTGGCCGGTTCGCTTATGGGCGGTGATATCTCGAAGGCCGTGGACCGTGTCAGGGATGCGGGGATACCGGTCATCGCCCTCAAGATGGCAGGGACCGTCCCGGAGCATGCCGACCTCGTGGTTACCGACCCGATCCAGGCCGGGGTCTTTGCCGTGATGCACGTCAGTACTAAGGCAGTCTTCGATATCAACCGCGTCCGCGGGCGGGAATTCTAAAATGGATATCATCGGGAAGGCCGTATCGGTCCTGATGCACGACGGTATCGTTATCTATCCCACTGAGACGGTGTACGGCCTCGGGGCCGACGCGTTCTCCGATGAGGCGATCCTGAGGGTCTACGAGGTGAAGAAACGCCCGCTCGCCATGCCTATCTCGATTGCAGTCTCCGACTTCGAAATGCTCAATGCGGTCGCCCGGACAGAGCCGTGGATGCAGGAGTTCTTCGAGGCGTTCCTCCCGGGGCCGGTAACGGTGGTTCTCCCCGCAAGAAAAAGCGTCCCGTCAATCCTGACCGGGGGTACCGGCATGATTGGCATCCGGATACCGGCACATCCGCTCGCCCTCCAGCTTATCACGCAGTTCGATGCCCCGATTACCGCAACAAGTGCCAACCTCCATGGGGCAAAAGACCCCCGGACACCGGATGAGTGCACCATTCTGCGGGAGCTGCTCATCGACGGAGGAAGGCTGCCCGGCATCCCGAGCACGGTGGTCGATCTGGCGGGGAAGCGGATCATCCGGAGCGGCGCCGGTGTCGACCGGGTTGCACAGTTCCTGCTCTCCCACTAAGGTATCCCCATGTTACCGCTGCGCCTGCGTGATTTCATCGAGGATAAAGACGGCTGGCTCTATGCCGTCTCCACGTATGACAACGACGACCGGATCGGGTGCGTGCTCCGGTACGTGCCCGACAAAAACGGGGAGCGGGTCCACCCATCCGGTCGCCGCTATACCAAATACGATTTCGAAGAGGCCTTTGCCCATATCGCCCGCTACAAGCCGGAATACGCCGGCCTCCTCCACCGCATCCCTCACGCCGATGTGAAACGGGTGCTCAAACCCGACCTCGAGATCGGCCGCATCGCTGCTGCCTACCCCCGGGTGAAAAAACTCGTTGGCCTCTTCTCCCTGCCGGAAGGGGCAATCGGGTGTACCGGGTCGCTTCTCTGCGGGCTTGCAAACGAGAGTTCCGACATCGACATGGTGGTGTACGGGAAGCACTGGTTCGCTGCACAGGAACTGGTCTGTCAGGGCATCCTTAACGGGAAGATCGAGGGGCTCTCTGAAGACATGTGGCGGAAGGTCTACGACAAGCGCAGGCCGGAGATCCCTTACGATGTGTTCGTGCTCCACGAGCAGCGGAAATGGAACCGGGGGCAGATCGAGGGCACGTACTTCGACATCCTGTATACGAGATCCTATGACGAGATCCGTGGCGCTCCCTCCGGGAAGGGGAGGGTGATGGGAACGATGACCATCGAGGCAAAGGTGACGGATGCCTCCCTGGCGTTCGATAACCCTGCCGTCTACGAGGTTGACCACGATACGGTGAGCCGGGTGCTCTCATTTACCCACACGTATAGCGGGCAGGCGCTTGACGGTGAGACGATCGAGGCCTGTGGGGTCCTGGAACAGCACGGAGACGAGGGATGGCTGATCGTGGGGACTACCCGCGAAGCCCGCGGGGAATATATCATCTCCTTAACGCTGCTCGGACAGTGATTCCGCTTGAGTGGTCGAGGGTTTGAGGACCTCGGCAGGACCTCAGCTGTTGAGGAGGGCTGCCTCCCTCACAACAGCTCGCTCAGTCTCCGCCCGACACTGCTCTCGCATTTCTCCTTGTACTTGCACCGGTTGCAGGGAGCGTTGAGCGGGTGCATCGGCATCCCGCCTTTGCGGATCTCCCGGAGTTTGTGCAGGGTCGCGATCACGAGCCTCCGGTCCCGGGGCTGGACCGCGTGGAAACGGGAGATCCCGTCCGGTATGTACTCTATATTTCCCCCGACCACTTCCTTACCGGTCATTTCCTCGAGACAGAACGCGATGGCGGCAATCCGCAGCCGGTCGGAGGCATACGTGCCAAACGGCATGGCACCGGCTGCCCGGATGATGGAGAATGCGCCGTCATCAGCGATACGGTCGATCATCCCTGCCATCGCATGTTTGTCCGACACGACCCGCACGTCCGTCTGCACCGCAGGTTTCCATTCGGTTTTATTACAGGCTGTGATGCAGAGATCCAGAAATTCCCGTATTGCGGGATCGATTGCCGGGCGGACTGCGGTTACTTCGTCCCAGACGGCGTCTGCATCAGGAAGCTTGCCGAGATGATAGGAGAGCTGCTTGCAGATCGCGTAGCGATCGGATTCCGTGACGGGATCGCGCTGTTCGTAGTAAAACCGGACCGGGCAGGTATGCACCCGCACCAGGTCCGAGATCGTTACATATTCGCCGTGGGCCGTCAGGATGATTCCTCATGCAAGGGTGGGAAACCTATCGGGTTAAAGGTATTGAATCGCAGTTGGTCAAGGAATATTCCTGAGCAACCGGCAGGCACGGGGGGGATGCATCTCTGCTTTTCAGACCGTGACCCCTTCTTGGAAAAAAATGTAACCAATGTTTTCATACCAGCAGGGCATATCTGTTCTCTATGACATCGCAGGAAATATCGGTCAATATTCCGCCCACCCTCGACCCCGTGTACAGCAACATGATCCAGATCGCGTACAAGGACGATGAATTCACCTTTATGTTCCTCCACCAGCTCCCCCAGGTGAACCAGGCCCGGGCCAAGGCGATCGTCTCCATCACGCCATCGCATGCCAAGAACCTCCTTGCCGTGCTGACCAAGACCGTGGCGGACTACGAGTCCAAGTTCGGCACGATTGCCCACAAGGAGAGCACGGGAAAAGAGAACGTGACTGCGTTGAGCGGATATTCATAACATTTTTGATCCACAGATTTTAATAGCGCCCAAACCGATATTGTGAGGTATTACGCCGCCGTGGCTTAGCGGTATAGCGGCTGATTCGTAATCAGCAGGTCGGGGGTTCAAGTCCCCCCGGCGGCTTTTTGACCGTGGGTTCGGGTCTAATTCTTTTTTTCGGCTCAAATTGGGCTTATTTCCCTTATGGTCTTTTACAGAGAAAACGATGGCCCTGATCTCCCCTGCCGCCTCAAAACCGGGGTGCATCCCGATCAGCACATAGGGCGACGGATCTGAAGGAGAGCGGCCGACCGGGACGCACGAGCGGGTTCTCTTACTGAAACCGGGGCATCCGTACGAATGCCATATCATGCAAGACCAAGCACACTGCCAAGGTGGCGAGATTTGCACGTCATATAAGCATCCCGGCGATCTGAAATATTATACCGCGCCATCGACTCACGTTCCTGATGATAACCATGATGGGGAAACATGGTGGTACTATGGATCCGCGGAGCACCCACACTGGCGCCCGGAATGTGAGCACCCGCTTCCTGTGCCCGGGTGGAAAATGCTCAGCTTTTTTGTATAGGTACCCCGGATGCTGTCCCCCGTATTTGACCCTGTTATCCGCTCTTGGAGATGTAAGGGATTTATATACAAAGTTACGTATGGTTTTAACGGTCATGTTTCGCAGTCCGGTTTCCGCGCATCTTTCGTCACAAGAGGCAGGACAGCTCCCACGGGTGTCTGGTGAGCGAAGCTGGTTCGGAGGCTTTTACCGGTTCGATGGATTTATATTGCACTGGAATGGTACAATTGGTCTATTACAGTCAGTGTTGCCCAATTTACCGTTGAATCTTTACATTCCCGGGCGGGGTGCGTCTTGAAAAAAGAGGTCCAGTTTCACGAAACCCGGTTTCCGGTATCGCGGCGGATAGCGCTGATTGTATTTATTCTCTTTCTGGCAGTTTTGGTTCTCATACCTCCTGCCGCTGCCGCAAACTGGTATAACCCAAGCTGGCCCGATCGTCAAAATATAACCATCAATAAGGCGTATGTCACTGGCACCGGTGTCACCCTTACAAATTTTCCCGTCCTTATCAGTATCAGTGATACGTATCTGACATCAAGCCAGGTGCAGTCTAATGGAAATGATATCCTCTTCACTGCCTCTGATGGAACGACCAAACTGTCTCACGAAATAGAGAATTTCACGCAAAGCACAGGAACGTTAGTGGCATGGGTCAACGTCCCCAGCCTCCCCAATTCCACCAACACGACCATCTACATGTATTACGGGAATCCTGCGGCGAGCAACCAGCAAAATGCGGCCGGGGTCTGGGATTCCAACTATAATGCAGTATGGCACTTATCGCAGAATCCCGCAGGATCCGCTCCCCAGATACTGGACAGTACATCCAATGCCAATTCTGCAACATCGGGGGGTGGAATGACGGCCGCACAACAGGTCCCGGCGAAGATTAATGGCGGATTGAGTTTTAACGGGGTCAATAATTACCTGACGACGAATTATGTCCAGACCGCTGTTGTGAATTACACCATTGAAACATGGCTCAAAACAAGTAACACCACCCAGGTCCAGGCGACTATTGTCCAGGACAGAGGTACTGATGCCGCAAATAATGGTACAGGACAAAGTCTTACCCTTTCTGTCGGAGGAACCTATCCTAATAGTGGCTACGGAACTGCCGGGGATGTTGCTTACGGGCTCGATAGCAACGGTATCTATGTAGGTGATTATTCGACAAAGGTGGTAAATGATAATAACTGGCACATGGTAGCTGGTGCATGGAGTGGCCCTTCGGGTACTGCGGTAAGTGCCACCCAGTTCATTATTTATATTGATGGTGTACCGGTCGCTCAGACTGCTGTTACGACCGGAGCTGCAACATCACCGCTGACAGGATTATTCGGGACGCAGATAGCCCAGCACCAGCCGTGGACCACGTTTTTCAATGGAACGCTGGACGAACTCCGCATCTCCAAGATACTTCGTTCACCAAACTGGATTTCGACTGAATACAATAACCAGAACAGCCCGGGTACATTCCTCACCGTTTATCCGCAGGAATATCCGCCAGTCTTCTCCGGGTTCACCGGAACGCCAACTTCCGGTCTCTACCCGCTGACTGTCCAGTTCAACCTCACGTCAATGTTCAATAACGCGACGTGGGTGAACTGGTCGTGGGGCGATGGAGCGGTCACCAACACCTCAACATTGCTGACGTTCAATGCCTCTCACACCTATAGTTCGGGAGGCACGTACACCGTCAATGAGACCGCCGCCAATCCTTCGTATACCAATATCACCACACTATCTAACTACATCACGGTCTATAACCAGACCGCATCCGGGTTCACCGGAACGCCAACTTCCGGTCTCTACCCGCTGACTGTCCAGTTCAACCTCACGTCAATGAACAACAACGCGACCTATGTGAACTGGTCATGGGGCGATGGAACGGTGACGAATGCAACAACATTGTTGACGTTCAATGCCTCTCACATCTATACTTACGGAGGCACATTTACCGTCAATGAAACTGCCGTCAATCCTTATAATACCAGTATCTTCGTACAACCAAACTACATCACGGTCTATAACACAACCGTTTCAGGGTTCACCGGAACGCCAACTTCCGGTCTCTACCCGCTGACTGTCCAGTTCAACCTCACGTCAATGTTCAACAACGCGACGTGGGTGAACTGGTCGTGGGGCGATGGAGCGGTCACCAACACCTCAACATTGCTGACGTTCAATGCCTCTCACACCTATAGTTCGGGAGGCACGTATACCGTCAGAGAATCCGCCGCCAACCCATATAATACCAGTATCGCTACACAACCAAACTACATCACGGTCTATAACCAGACCATATCGGGGTTCACCGGATCACCTACTTCTGGTTTATCCCCGTTGACTGTCCAGTTCAACCTCACGTCAATGAACAACAACGCGACCTATGTGAACTGGTCATGGGGCGATGGAACGGTGACGAATGCAACAACATTGTTGACGTTCAATGCCTCTCACATCTATACTTACGGAGGCACATTTACCGTCAATGAAACTGCCGTCAATCCTTATAATACCAGTATCTTCGTACAACCAAACTACATCACGGTCTATAACACAACCGTTTCAGGGTTCACCGGAACGCCAACTTCCGGTCTCTACCCGCTGACTGTCCAGTTCAACCTCACGTCAATGTTCAACAACGCGACGTGGGTGAACTGGTCGTGGGGCGATGGAGCGGTCACCAACACCTCAACATTGCTGACGTTCAATGCCTCTCACACCTATAGTTCGGGAGGCACGTATACCGTCAGCGAATCCGCCGCCAATCCTTCGTATACCAATATCACCACACTATCTAACTACATCACGGTCTATAACCAGACCGTATCCGGGTTCACCGGAACACCAACTTCTGGTTTATCCCCGTTGACTGTCCAGTTCAACCTCACGAACATGAACCTTGTGGCAAACAATGCGACCTATGTGAACTGGACATTCGGTGACGGGTCTATTGCAAACCTGACTTCCCCCGCTGCATTCAATGCATCGCACACCTATAGTTCAGGAGGCACGTATACCGTCATTGAGTCCGCCGCCAATCCTTCGTATACCAGTATCACTACACTATCAAACTACATCACGGTGTCTTCGTGGACAAATGCGAATGGATGCTGGACGGCAACGGTGGGCAACCAGAATCTTGTGATGTGGAACACCACCGGTATCATGACGTGGACTGCACCAACAGCGATAATGCCGAATGTCTGGTATCTTGTTGTCGCTGGTGGTGGCGGTGGAGGGAGGTACGGTGGTGGCGGTGGCGCCGGGGGATTCCTCAACGGCACATTAACCGTTTCATCCGGTTCGACTTATACCGTAACTGTTGGTACCAGTGGAACCGGTGCAACAACTGCCGCTGTAGGAGGAAGCGGAAGAAATTCATCATTTGCGAATACGACACCCACCAATGGGATACAGTCAAAGGGCGGTGGCGGCGGCGGATCCAGTAGTGGCACTCTTGCGATCAGAAGCGGAGCAGCCGGAGGTTCCGGCGGTGGTGGCATAAGGAATGGAGGTACGGGAGGATTGGGTACCGCCCCTCAGGGAATGAGTGGAGGAGCGGGAATAACAACAACAGTTAACTATTATGGCGGTGGCGGTGGCGGTGGCACCGTTGCCGGGGTTGCTGCTGCTGGTACTGCCTGCGGTAACGGAGGCAACGGCAACGTATCTTTCATTACAGGTACATCTGGAACATATGCCGGCGGCGGTGGTGGCGGTGGCTTCACGGGAGGTACTTTCGGCCTTGGGGGTACCGGCGGCGGTGGCGCCGGTGGTGTTGGGGCTACTGCGGGGACCAATGGTACTCCAAACTTAGGCGGCGGTGGTGGCGGCGGCGGCAGCACGGGGAGCGGTGGTAATGGCGGCACCGGTATTGTCATCATCAGTTACAACTTGTGGAACCAGACCGTTTCCGGATTCACCGGATTGCCAACTTCCGGTTTGGCCCCGCTGGCTGTCCAGTTCAACCGGACGATCCCGAACGACAACGCGACCATGTGGAACTGGTCATTTGGCGATGGCAGTGTATGGTTTAACACTACAACAGTAACCGCAGCAAATGCCTCTCACACCTATAATTCCGGCGGAACGTACAGTGTCACGCTCATCGCCCAGAATCCGGGGAGACAGAATACCACCGTACAATCAAACTACATCGCGGTCTATAACAATACCGTTTCCGGGTTCACAGCAAATGTCACCTCTGGCCTCTTCCCGTTAGCGGTCCAGTTCAACCTCACCACTATGGCCAACAATGCGACCTATGTGAACTGGACATTCGGTGACGGGTCTGTTGCAAACCTGACTTCACCCGCTACATTCAATGCCACTCACACCTATAGTTCAGGAGGCACGTATACCGTCATTGAGTCCGCCGCCAATCCTTCGTATACCAATATCACCACACTATCTAACTACATCACGGTCAATAACAAAACCGTCTCCGGGTTCACCGGAACGCCAACTTCCGGCCTCTTCCCGTTGGCTGTCCAGTTCAACCGGACGGTCCCGAACGACAATGCTACCATGTGGAACTGGTCATATGGGGATGGAAGTGCATGGTTTAACACTACAACAGTAACCGCAGCAAATGCCTCCCACACCTATAGTTCCAGCGGAACGTACACGGTCACGTTCGTCGCCCAGAACCCCTATTACCTGAACACCACGGTTATGTCGAACTACATCACCGTTGGAAATCCAACCGTCTCCGGGTTCACCGGAACGCCAACTTCCGGCCTCTTCCCGTTGGCTGTCCAGTTCAACCGGACGAACCCGACGAACGACAACGCAACCATGTGGAACTGGTCATTTGGCGATGGCAGTGCATGGTTTAACACCACAACACTCTCGCTTGCCAATGCCTCCCACACCTATAGTTCCGGTGGAACGTACACGGTCACGTTCGTTGCCCAGAACCCCTATTACCTGAACACCACAGTTATGTCGAACTACATCACGGTCAATAACAAAACCGTATCCGGGTTCACAGCAAATGTCACTTCCGGCATCTTCCCGTTAGCGGTCCAGTTCAACCTCACCACTATGGCCAACAATGCGACCTATGTGAACTGGACATGGGGTGATGGAACGTACAGTAACACATCAACCCTGCAGACGTTCAATGCATCACATACCTATAGTTCAGGAGGTACATTTACTGTCAGTGAATCCGCGTCCAATCCTTATTACACGAATACGACCACGCAATTGAATTATATCAGTAGTTTGTCATTTGTTGATATCACCCTGAACGAGGGCTCGATAACCCTGGGATTAGCCGCGGGTTCTTCCGCAACTGATTCAAGCCTCATTATAAACACCACAGCCAATGTTCCGTTCGCTATTACCGTTGCAGATAGTTCCGGGCGCAGTACCTATCAGGGGTATTTGGGAAGTTATACGGGTTCTGGGTATGACAGCGGGGGACCTGACCTGGCATCGCCTCTTGGGCTGGCCGGAACCACTACCGGCACTACAATGGCGCAGACGATCACTCCGCCCATCTTATCTGCACCACAAACATTCTATTCTGGAAGTGCAGCAGTCACCAACCAGAATCTTCCCACGTTATTCACCCAGCCGGCAGTATTTTCTGATCCGCACCTGACAGGTGGTTCCAGTTACAGGATTGCCCTGTCGTTCATCATCCAGACTGTTTAAGTACGAGTCTCTGAAGAACCCGGCGCAACATTTTTTTATTCTCCTTCAGCGATTTAAATCATATATTTGGTAAGAGCTCGCAGTTCTTTCAGATGCTCTCATGAGCGGACGATATGAAATACTCCCCGAAAAAATTCATTCGTATCGGTTCTGACAGGATCACGGGACTTCAGGACTTTTGAAAAGGGGTGATGGGGGGCGGGACGTTACTCAATTCTCCTCATAGTGTATCTCAACGAATTTTTTTGTCTCGTATTGTGACAAGTTTCTTGTAATAATATCTGATGTATTTCCAAATTGCCCTCTCCTTCTTAATCCGGAAGAATCATATCTTCTTGTTTCACCGCCAGACCGGACGCATGAAAACCCGGAAATTCGATGATAAGAAGCCTGAATAGATGGATAAAATTCCCGGCATAAGGAGTTATCGTATTAAATTGGCGTAAATCCTGCTAATATCTTATGTAATCTACAAATTGCATAACAAATAGATTTATACCAAACCATAAAATGGTCTGGGTGTACATTGTTATGCCTTTGCCCGGGGCATGCTATAAACGGTGTTTGAAATTATGGCATTTAAAAGAAAGAATGAAGATGCAGTTTCAGCGGTTATCGGCGTCATTCTGATGGTCGCCATCACGATAATTCTCGCAGCAGTGATCGCTGGGTTCGTATTCGGTATGGCGGGAAACCCCCAGAAGACCAAGATGGTTGCGGCGACGGCATCCAAACCCAGTTCAAACGAGATTATAATCACCTATGATGGTGGCCCGGATGCTGCAACATTCAGCTACGGACTTGTAACGATTACTCCCCCCACCGGCATTAATGAAACGGTGACATATTTTAATACTACTGGCGGGGTTCAAAGATCTACTAATATTGGATCTCAGGTTACTGCAACCCCTTCTGTTAATACAGGTTGTTCTGGAGAATCGTGTACTTTTACAATAACTGCTTATTTTATTTCCGATGAAAGCTCGCAGGGTGTGCTGGGAGGGATTGTTGGAGATCAGGTTATTGCCATCCCTTCTGTTACTAATGGTTTTTATGGGTCGAGTAATATTATCGTAACGGGTTATTTTACCGATGGAAGTTCGCAGGTTATCCTGGATACCCGGATATAATTTCAAGCTTTTTTCACGAGAAAAGAAAGGAGTTTTATCTGTAAGACCCTGATTATTTTGCCGCCAACCCGATCAGCGTTTCCCACCGGTTCCCCATCGGGTTGATCCAGATGTTTGCCATCTGAGCTGGAACCCTCCCGCCGATTCCCTGATGCGGCCGTAGGTAGTTGTAACATGTCTGCATTCCGATAGCAAACTCCTCAGCACCTATCGCGCGGTCAGAGCTCCGTACTACCTTCGTGCGCGCTCTGAACGTCCCGTTCAGCCGTCCAAGGATAGTATTATTCGATAAGAGCGCGAAAACTTTGAAAAGAGATGACCGAAAATCTCGACTCAACCCAGTTATCGAAAACGGTTCCTGGTTGAAACCGGTTCTCTGTCATGAAAAGAAGATCCGGTGCTGATCTCAAATCACGGATATCCCGGATCCAGAAAAAAGGAGATCTTCTGCAGGATCATGCCGGCTCATCCGGATAAATTCTTACCATTTAATTTTCATTGAGGTTTTTTACAGACTATACTATTCAAATAAAATCAAACCTCCTGAAAAATGTGTACAATCTGATTTCTTTGAGATTTTTTTAAAAACGAAATATTTAAATAGAATGGGTTTATAACAGAGTATGTGCTAAAATCAAAAGGATGTGAGGCACATGAAAACAAAGGTATTGATTCTGGTCGGGATTCTGGTCATCGCATTTGCCGCAGTGGTTGCGCCGGTGATGGCAGCTACCACGGGTAGTGCTACAATTACAGGAAATCCCCCTATGAAGATGGATCTCACGCTACACGGTTCCATTACTGGGTGGAGTTTAGATCCAACAGCAAGTCAGCCATTAACAAATTCAGCATCCGTAACAATGGACGTGAAATCCAATGACAGGAGCTGGGATGTTAGTGCTAAAGACGCACTAGATAATGATGGTGTTCCCGCGGCAAAGACTAATGCGGGTTTTATGTTAGAATATGATCCAGCCGGAACAGGTACATGGAAAACTATTGCATTGGGCAATGCCCTCCACGTTGGTGCTACTACTTCAGGGCATCTTACTGGCGCAGAAGTTACATTATCCGGTTCCGATCAGACCATTGCAAATGGGGATGGTGCCGCAGGTGGTGCTGGCACATTTATGGGCCAGCCACTTACCATTAAACAGACGGTCGCATACTCTGACCCAGTCCTGACAGGTTCCGAGGTCTACCGGATTATCGTTACATTAACCGGTACAACACCGTAATTTTTTTATAAACTATTTACTCCTTTTTCATTCATATCTGGGCATTCCGGGTGGTGAGAATTTACAAAAGGTTTTATATTGTATTCTATTACTAATTATCACAAAGGAGTTGAGAATGCGTAATTTCAGGAGTGAATCCCGGATGATCGGGATCATTGCATTGTGCCTGTTGTTGGTACTCCCGGCAGCCGTATCAGCGATTGGCGTTACCGGATCAAAGTATGTAGGCAGTATTCAGCCCGGGGGAACAGATATCCATAACATGACGGTGACTATCGGTGCCAACGATAATCCAACCGACGTTCTGGTGGAAGTATACGGTTTCGGCCAGAATATAGGTCAGGGTTATGCGGCCGTAACCCAGGCAAATGATGTAAGTCCCTATTCTGCCCGGTCTTTTATCACGCTCAGTACCAGTTCTTTTCACCTTGAACCCGGGGCCGCACAAAACGTGGATGCAACAATATCAGTCCCCGCAAATACCGGCCCGGGCGGAAGATATGCACTCATCTATATCCATGCTAAGCCGAGTAAAGGGGCGTCATTCACCACGGCAGTACTGGTCCCCGTCCTCATCACGATTGCCGGAACCCCGCCGACCGTGACCGGCAGCATCACCAACCTATCGGTGGGCGAGGTGACGGTGGGCCAGCCGATCACCGTTACAACAACGCTCAAAAATACCGGAAATTATCATTATTACAATACCGTGAACACGATAGCGATAAGCGATGCAACCGGGAACCTCGTGGGAAACTTCTCAACTCGACCAGCGATATATGCAATTATCCCGGGAAATACTGTCCATTATACGATAACGCCCGAACTACAGAACATTCCGGCCGGGACCTACACCGTGGATTCCAAAGTTCTCCTGGAGAGTGGCACAGCTCTCGATGAGAAGACCACGACCTTCTCGGTAAAGACGAATTACATTGCCCCGGTGACAGAATCCAACATCACGCTCACGCCGGGAAGTGCGGGAACCCTGACGTCCCCCGATGGCCGGTTCTCGGTCTCGTTCCCGTCGGGTGCGGTGCTGGGTGATGCCGTGGTGACCCTGAAACCCTACGCCAAAGATAAACTTCAGGCAGCCCCGGCAGATGCAAAACTGGGGACCACCTGTTTTGAGATCACCGGGCTTTCCGGCCTGCTCAGCAAGGATGCTACGGTCCAGGTCACGTATTCGGCAGACGATCTCGCGGCCGCTGGCGGGGATGCCTCCCAGTTGAAACTCTCTTACTATGACGCGGCCAAGAATGCGTGGGTCATCCTGCCCACGCAGGTAGATACCGGGAGCAGAAAGCTGACCGCAACCACAAACCACATGGGCGTCTGGGCTGTCATGGTCTCGTCCTCAACCTCCGGCAAAGGCGGCATCCTGGGTCTTCCATTACCGCTGACCGTGATTCTCGCGTCGCTTATTATCGCCGTTTTTATCACCGGGAATCGTGGTGGGAAAAGAAAATGAATGAAAAATAAATTTTTTGTTTTTCTCATCTGCTGCTGCTGTCTTCTTACGGTACCGGTTGTTCTGTCAGTTCCTGCCGGTGCTCTGGACAGCGGGACAGCGTCGATAACGGGAAACGTCATCCTTGTCTGTTATCATATCACGGTCACGGGTATCGATACCAGCCATGCGACTATTTCCTGGAAGACCAATAGCAATGCAAACAGCACGGTCGAGTATGGCACGACAACTCACTATGGATCCCTCAGCGCAGATGGGGTCATGCTTAAGGACCACACGATATCCCTCTCCGGCTTGTCACCGGGCACGGTGTACCATTACCGGGTGATATCAGGTGACCTTTCCGGTAACCGTGCTGTAAGCGCTGATCTGACCTTCATAACAACCGCCCCGCCTGCACCGACAACTGCACCGACAACTGCACCGACTCTGCCACCTGCTCCAGCTCCATATTACGGGAGAGGCGGGGGTGGCGGTGGCAGGAGCAATACGTACACGGGACCGGGGACACTTCAACAATCCGGTCTCCCTGAACTGCCGCAACAACCCGATCTGCCGCAACAACCCGGTCTCCCCGGACAACCCGCCAGTCAAAACGTCCGGAGTTCCCAGATTTATCCGATAGGTTTCCCGGGGCTCATCTATAATGCCGATGGGCAGGGTACACTCATCATTGGAATCAGCGCTGCACGGGACGCCGTTGCAGCCGTAACGATATACTCTGACCGCGTTGAGGTTTACCAGCACCACTCGCCCGGCGTGCTCCTCACCTTCTGGGGGAACAATTTCAAGACCGGCAACGGGAATATCACGGGCATCGCCCCACGGGCAGAGTTCGTAATCGACCCGCTGAACTCCACGCTGGCGCTCGGCAATGTCTCCGGTTCAGTTCACGCCACCCTGCCCGCACTTACCGGGTGGGCCACCATCAATCTTACCATTCCGGGGGACCTGAGCGCGGATACCCTGAACCAGTTCCAGGACATTCTCAGCAGTAACGGTCTCCAGTTGGACACTGTTGCCTGCACCCTCAACGTGCAAAAGGTCAACCTCACCACCGGCCCGGCGAACGTAACGTTCACCATCCCGGCATCGTGGGTGGACGGGCATGGGGGGAAGGACGCGGTGAGGATTACCCGGATCAGCGAAGAGACCGGTAAGCAGGAACTGATCGACACGGTATATGAGGGCGTTGACGCCGACGGCAATATGATCTTCCGCGGGGACTCGCCGAACGGCACATCACTCTTTGGTCTGGTCACTGCCGAGGCGCCCGCCGCCACCCAGCAGGCGCAGTCGAATGTGAGTATGTTCGTCCGGCTCATCGACATCCTCATGAACAATCCGGTGGTGTTCATTGGTGTAATTGCACTTGTCGTGGCGATCACGTACTTCGTATGGTGGAAGAGAGAGTTCTTCCTGGATTAAATTCAATATTTTTTTTCAAAGCCCGATATATTTTCATAGGGAAATAACCCTCTCCGGGGAGTTCGTTTCCCGTTCCAGATGGCGTGCGTCATCCTCCCTTGTGCATACCTTTTCTTGAAGAGCAGGATCGATTCGCAGGTACGTGAGCATCGTGCATCTGGTGCAACGCAGGTGTTCCACGCAATTGCCTTTGGTCTCCTCTCCGTTTATGGCATGAGCAGGGGCATGACCTTTTACACCGCAAGGGGGCGATAAGAACCCTGCACTCAGATGTTCGTCTGAACATAGTTCCGGGAATTTCTTATATGCTATGACAGGTTCCCGGCTTTTTTAGCCAGGAAATGCCGGCCGGTCTTCCCTTTTTTTAGCAGACGACAACAGGATCAGGCCTTTGCCCGGAGGACCAGCCATTCCTTGTCGCCTGCCTTCCTGAACCGTACAAGGGTATATTTCCCGGAGAGCCGTGAGCCGTGGAGGATCACCTCTATCCGGTCCGGTTCCCACGCAACGGTTTCATAGGTCCCGTTGTCGGCGATCTTCACGTCCCCGGCACCATAATCACCCGCGGGGATCGCCCCTTCAAACCCGATGTAGTCGAGAGGGTGGTCCTCCACGGCAATGGCCAGCCTTTTCTCACCGGGATGTTCCGGCAGCCCTTTGGGCACCGCCCAGCTCTTCAGGACGCCGTCTTTCTCAAGACGGAGATCAAAATGATGGTGGTGGGCAAAGTGTTCGTGCAGAACAAACCGGGGTTTTTGATCGCTGTTCATGGTCTTCTCTCCCTTTCCTCTTTCGCCCGCGCCACGATACCCGCAAGCCCCCGGGCTGCGGCGATGATATCGGGCTGCGACACGACTGCCGATATTACGGCAATACCATCTGCCCCTGCATCAATCACCCGGCCGGCATTCCCGGGCCCGATCCCGCCGATAGCAATGACGGGGATCCCCACGGCAGACCGGATCTTCTTCAGAAGGTGAAGGCCGTGACCGGGCCCGGCATCGCTCTTGGAGCCCGTCGTGAAGATCGGGCTGAGGGCCACATAGTCTGCCCCGTTGCGTTCGGCGTCCACGGCTTCCTCAACCGAACCCACGGAGATGCCGATGATGAATGCCGGCGGTGCGAGCTGGCGGGCCGTGTCGCATCGCATATCTCCCTGCCCGAGGTGGACCCCGTCCGCCCCGCAGGCTAACGCGACGTCGAGGCGGTCGTTCACGATGAACGTGGCACCGGCGCGTCGGGTGATCGTGCGGATTTCCTTCCCGGCCCTTATCAGTTCCCGTGAAGGGCAGTGCTTGTCCCGGAGCTGGATCACGTCAGCTCCGCCGTCAACTGCCCGCTGTGCAATGACTGCATGCGGAAGTCCCTGCGAAAGGACCTCGTCCGTGATGACATACAGGTCAATCTTCATGGGAATGCAGGAGTTTATCCGGTCCTGATCCGGGCCGCCCGTGCAAGGTCATCGGGGGTGAGGGCGGCAAGTTCGTCGAAGAGTGCGGTCCTGAAGCTGAAGGGGCCACGGGCACCGGATGCTGCCCGTTCGCCGGCAATGCCAAACGCGGCGAATGCTGCTGCCGATGCGAAGACCATGTCCTTTGATTCCGCGGCAAAGACACCGGTCACGGATGCTGCCATGCACCCGGTCCCGGAGAGGCTGCCCATCATCGGGTGGCCGTTCTCCACGAGGAGGGTATGCTTCCCGTCGGTCACGATATCCGTCGCCCCGCTGATGGCGACGGTCAGACCTGCGGTTTTTGCATAGTCCTGTGCGATTGCTACCGGGTTGCCGGCAAGCCCGTGCGAGTCAACGCCCCGCACGTTCCCTTCTGCACCGGCAAGCACCCCGATCTCGCCGGCATTGCCCTTGAGGATCGTGATGTCAAGCTCATCCAGCAGTCTCCGGGCGGTCTTTGTCCTGTACTGCGTGGCCCCAACCCCTACGGGATCGAGAATGACCGGGATCTTCCGGTCGTTTGCCATGCTCCCGGCCAGTTCCATGGACTCGACCTGCACCCGGTTGAGGGTCCCGATGTTGAGGACCAGTGCGCTGGCAATCGCAGCCATCTCCTCAACCTCCTCGGCCGCATCCGCCATTACCGGTGCACCCCCGGCACAGATAGTAATGTTCGCGCAGTCATTGACCGTCACGTAGTTCGTTATGTGGTGGACAAGCGGGCGTTTCTCCCGGACGAGGGAGAACAGGTCGAAGAGCTGTTGTTTCTTCATGGAAGATCACGCAACGCGGGGTAACGTGGCCCCGGTGTGATCAATAGTGGGAATTCCTGCATATTAAATCGTAATAAATAAGCGACCGTTCATCTCCCAACCGGAATGGGTGGGGGTGGCAGGAACCTGCCTTACCGGGTGATCTCTTCGACCGTGGCGAGGAAGAGGTCCACTTCCTCACGGGTGTTGTATGGCCCGAGGCTGACCCTTACGGTCCCGTCAGGCAGTCCCAGCCGCTCCATCAGGGGGATGCAGCAGTGGTGGCCGGACCGGACCATGATGTCGGCCATCTCATCGAGGCGCTGGGCAACCTCGTGGGGGTGCAGGCCCTCCACCGTGAAGGAGACAACCCCTACCCTCAGATCGGGAGTGTCCGGGACATGCAGGGTGACGCGGGGGATCTTCCGGAGCCCGTCGACGATCCGGCTCGTGAGGGCCTGTTCGTGCCGCCTGACGCGGTCCATGCCGATCCGCGAGAGGTAATCGACCGCGACCCCGAGGCCGATCCCGCCGGCGATGTTCCCGGTCCCGGCCTCGTACCGCTGGTATCCTTCAAAAAGCGTATATTCCGTCCCCTTCACAGACTCCACGCTCCCCCCGCCCAGCAGGAGCGGCTCGATGTCCGGCTCCTTCATCCAGAGCACGCCGGTACCGGTGGGGCCGAGCATCTTGTGGCCGGAGAAGGCGCAGAAGTCGCAGCCGAGCTGCGCGATATCGACCGGCATATGCGGCACGGTCTGCGCCATATCCACCAGCAGGAGGGCGCCGTGGTCGTGGCATATCTTCGCAATCTCTGCAACAGGGGTGATCACGCCCAGCACATTGGAGGCATGGGTGATCGCAACGAGACGCGTCCGGTCGGTGATCGCGGACTCGAACGCAGCCAGGTCGATCGAGTAGTCATCACGAATACCGGCGACATCAACTGCCACCCCTCTCCTGATCAGGTGATACCAGGGGAGCAGGTTGGAGTGGTGCTCGAGGATGGTCGTGAGGACATGGTCGCCGGCCTTCCACGGGAAGCCCTGTGCCACCGTGTTGATCGATTCGGTGGTATTCTTCGTAAAGACCGTGACACCTTCCTTTGCCCCGATGAAGCCGGCCACCTTCTCGTGGGCATGCCAGTAACGCTGGGACGCGATCTGGGTGAGGCGGTGGACCCCGCGACCGACGTTTGCCCGGTAATTATGTTCAAATTCCACAAGAGACTGGATCACCGGCTCGGGAGAGAGGCTGGTCGCTGCATTGTCCAGATAGACGACCTCGGCAAGGAGAGGGAAATCCTTCCTGATCTCCTGCACATCCAACTCATCCCTGTCAGGTTCCTTCATTGCTGGTTCCACTATTCTTCCTCTCCCGATATCAACCATTTCATGGTCCTGCCGGGCCGGCGGGGCTGCCCGGAGTGTGAAATCCTCGTTCACGGCAATGCCCTTTGTCCGGCAGAGCTCCTGCATCTTCTTCGGCAGCGCCTTCCACCGCCAGAGCCCCCAGCGGCCATACGCTTCCGGCAGGCCTTTTTTCTTCGCCCAGCGTTCCACAAAGGCGTCCCAGCGCCGGGTATACTCCGGGTGGGTCACGCGGATTCCCTCATACTCGCTCTCGAGCATCGCCGGGCAGAGGTAGCACCCGATGCGTTCGATACCCTGTTCGTAGAGAGGGTTCATCTCTGCTTTCTGCCACCAGAGGTAGAGGAAGACCTCGAGCGCCCGCCAGTTCCGGATAGGTGAGACGTTGAGCTGGAGCGGGTTATCGGGGTTCTGGCTCGTCTCGTCAAGGCTGGCCCGGTTCCAGGACTCGTACCACCTATTGCCCTGGATCGTCACACAGGGACCGGTCTCCGCAAGGTAGAGCTTGAGCGGTCGCAGCTTCTGGAACTTGCAGCACCAGCGGTTGTCCTTGCCCGGCGGGCCAGCCTTCTCGACCGCCTGCCAGAAGTCACCGGCGCCACCGACTATTTCAACATCCTGCGACTTCACGAACGCAAGGGTCTCGGGAAATTCGAGGCCGGTATCGATGAAGAAGGCCTTCGTCACCCCGGCCTTCCTCGCAAGGTGGAGCACCGCTGTGCTGTCCTTCCCACCGGAGAACGAGACATTCACGGTGGGCCGGTCGGACATGTGGTGTTTTATCGACCGGATCGCGTTCCGCTCCAGGTTCTTCAGGTGGTACCGGTTCCGATCGATCGCCACGTCCCAGCCGGGATCGGGGCGGGTGCGGGGTTCAACCGCAATGAGTTCCTTTACCCTGATTGAACCCTCTTTCACCACACCCGTGCCATACCGAGACTTGAATTTCACGATCACGGTACCGTCAGGGACTGGGATTTTAAGAGGGATCCGTTTCCCTCCGATCCGCCCCTGCTCCTTCCGGGCATCGGTATAAGTGTCGAGGTCCACGATCCCGTTCGTCGCATAGCGGACGATGAACGGGAGAGCTTCGGGCGAAATGTCGAAAACAAACTTCCTTGCGATCGGATCGAAGGTGAGCCAGCCAAGCCGTTCGCCATGCATGATCACGAGGTCCGCCCGGTCGACGCCGCCGGTCTTGTTCAGGAGGAGGATTTGCGCGAGAGGTACCTCGCCGAACTGGTCGTGCACGAGCCGCCGGATGAGCGCCCGGTCTGCAGAGAGCGCCGGGCGGAGGTCCCAGGGCTGGAGGAGCTCGATCTTTCTTCCTTCCCGGCCGCACGCGCAGCTCTTCGCGATCAGCGGGACGTTGCACTCATCGCACCAGTACAGGACCTTCTTGACCGGCGGTTCGCGCATCACACTAGACAGATGGAACGCTACAGGAGATAAGAGAAGCGATGGAAGGACTGCCGGACGCCTCTCCCCGAAGGGGCCGGGTTATCCCGGGGTTCGGGGCATCCAACAGTAAATTATATATAAATAAAATCCGGATGCCAACAGTGGTGATGATACCATGGTGAAGCTGAACGCAGACATGAAAGAGGCATTCTCCAAGATGAAGATCTTCCCGGTTGCCACGGCATCCAAGGACGGGATCCCGAACGTGGTCCCCCTCGGGATGGTCGAACTCCACAGTGATGATACGATCTGGATCGTGGACAATTTCCTGAACAAGAGCATGACCAACCTCAGGACCAACCCGAAGTGCGCGATCTACATCTGGGGGCCCGAGATCAAGGGCTGCTTCCAGATCAAGGGTGTGACCTCCATCAAGACGAGCGGCCCGGAATACGAGGAGATGAAGGCCAATGTCAACAGGAAGAAGCCGGAACTCCCCGCACGCTCGCTCGTCATCATGAAGATCACACAGGTCTTCGAGTGCAAGCCCGGACCGACTGCCGGCTCGAAACTTCTCTGAGTATCTCTCGGGCACAAAAATCATCCGAACTTCTCTCAGGTTCAGAACGCTTCCTTTTTTCTCCCAACGGCCGCAAGTAATTTCAAAGCTCTCTTACCTATCATCTCTTTGATGGAAGTGGATGACCCGTTCCCACGCGTAATAAAATTCGACCGGCTTTTTGCCGAGGAACGACGGGGGGAAGTTGCTGTTCCGGAGCCTGCATCATTTGAGGAGTGCCAGGAACTGTCCCGGCCGATTAAGATGCCGCCCCTGACAGCAAAGGAAGAGGAGAAGACCCCGGACGTGCGACTTGATGTTAAACCTGACCCAGCCCTAGACGATCCTGCCATCACCGATCGTATGAAAAGCGCCGATGATTATGCCGGTACGAAGTTCCTGAATGAAAACGCCGGAAAGTTGCTTCGGCCGTGGGATGACGTTGACCTGAGCTGAACCCTTTTTCAAAAAAGAACTGATCGTCCCCCGGCCCAGTATCCAGGAATGTTAAAGGAAAGGGATTTATTTCCCACCGGGCTTGGATCCCGGCGCTGTTGTAACCACGCGGAGCGCTTCGACGATCTCCGGCAGGATCTCGGCCGGGATCCCCAGGACCAGTTCGCCATCCTCGATACCGGAGAACTTCCGCGAACCGTCGCATCCCATCGAGAAATTAACCTTGCCGGTCAGATAGGTCTGGGCGCAGGCATCAGCGCAGACGGACTGGATACCGGCGAACTCGGCATTGATCCTCCCGCCGACACGGAAGAGGGTGCTCTGGGCGAGCTTAAGCATTGCCCACGGGGTGGCAATGATGAGCACGACCTGCGGGTCGAACGGCGTCTTCTCGAGCGGCGCATAGAGGGTTGCGTAGGTATCGTGGGAATTGAGGTGGGCGACCCGGTCGATGGTCCGCTTGCAGGCGGCAGAGCTCTCGAACTTGCCAAGTTTGAAATAGAAATCACCGTTCTTTAACGTCTCGGTGATCTCCTTAAGCCCGAGCGACCATGCGCCCCCGTTGCATTCATGGTTTTCAGCAAGGGCGTAAAAGATCTTTCCCTCTTTTCGTGCAAGGCCGATCATCGCACAGTGGCGGATCGTCTTGTCGAGTTTCTGCATGCCTTCGGGGATCTCCTCCTTCTTCGTGGCAAACCGGAATGCAACCGGGGAACCGGAGAGCTTGAGGAGTTTTTTCAGCGTCTCGGCAGCCTCTGTATAGTTGATGGGTATCTTCACACCAGACGTCATGGTGATGACCTCCGTCCATCCCTCGGGATGGCTCTAACTACACCATATCGTGCCGATCACTTAAACCTAATGAAAGGACAATTATTTGTTCTCGATTGTGATGATCCGGGCCGGGCAGGGATCTGAAAGCGCCGGGGGATTCCTGACCGGAAGATGGGTTAACCGGTTACAGGCCAAAGTGCTCCAAGATCAGCAGGAACCCGATCATGCAGGCCTCCAGGAGTACGATCGCAATCCACAGGTTGAGGTGAAGAAATTCCGGCACGGTTACTGCCGGGAACGGCCCACGCGGGAGGATAGTGGTCCGAAGCTTCGGGTAGAGCACCGCGAAGATACCGGCTCCGACCAGCATCCCCACCATGCCCCCCACGAGCGCATCGAGCGCCCCGGTCCCGACTGCGCCTGCAACGGTTCCCGGGCAGTAGCCGAGCAGGGCAAACCCTGCACCGAATATGAGACCCCCGATAACATTCGCTCCCCAGGAGCCTTCTGCGGCATGGGATCTCACGTATCCGGCCTGTTTCAGCAGGTGGAACCCGGCCATCCCGACGATCACTGCCGAGAGCATCACTTTCAGCACCGTGAAGTTGGTGAGGAGGAGCTGCCCCTCAATCACATTGAAATCCGTCACGCCGGCCTTCTGCAGGAGAAAGCCAAAGCAGATACCGAACAGGAGTCCCAGTACGATCTGGAGCCGGGAATTTGTACGTATGGCATCGAGCGTCATGCGCACCTCATAACCCCCCGATGACCCGGAAGAGCAGCATCGCAACGGCAATGCCCCCGGCGAAGAAACAGCCGGCACTCACCATGCTGGCAAGAGAGAGCTGGATCGACCCGTTGATGCCGTGGCCGCTCGTGCAGCCGCCGGCCCACCGGGCACCAAACCCGAGCAGGATACCCCCGGCAAGGGCAACAACAACCCGCAGGAGCGGGTCGGGCCCGAATGTTTTTTCCCAGAGAGTGGGGACCCAGATGAGATGGAACTGGCCGGATAGGAGCACCGATATGCATGCCCCGATCATCACTCCCGGGATGATCATCAGGGCCCAGTCAACCTTGGGGACGATCTCTTTGTAGTAATCCATGGATGCGATCTTTTCCGCATTGACTGCTTTCCCGATCAGTCCCCGGACCTTGACATATGCCGTCGAACATCCTATAGGCCGGTCGGAGAGTAGGAATGCGAGACAGCTCAGGACTCCTATGCCGGCACCGGCCAGGTAAGGCGACCATGTTGCGAGCGTGAAGAATTCTAACAGGATACATCCCCCTGCCACAGATCATCAGCAGATATACTGGATATTCACCAATGCCATGGATAAAATCTTCGCCGAAGCCAAATCGGCATCCTTCATTCCGCACCCTGATATCCGTTCAGTCGCTGATGCTGATGATCTGGACCGGGCAGAGATCCGCGACACCCCAGGCACAGGACTCCAGGTCCTCTGGGAGCGTACATTCGGCAACATTGTCGCCGGCCCGGAACTCTTCAATCACCCTGCTGAACGAGTCGCCAAGATCCTGTTCAAAAAGCCGGGACAGGTATTCCAGCATGACCCGCAACTGACGCAGGTTGGGCGATCGATCTTCACCATCACGGATCTGCTTCTCCGTAGTTGTGCTTGGCAAACCGGATGCAATAAATATACCCTGCGTGTGGTATGGCAGCAGGAAGAGCGTTTTGCCTGCGGGCGATCCACCGGTTCAGATAGGATTATTGTCCGCGATGTTCCATACTCCGGACGAAATAAGAGACCGGGCAGGAACCTGACCCGGAATAGAATATTACGGTGAATCCATGGATTATACAGAGATGCTACGCGACGCATATGCCTATACACGGCAGGGCGTCTTTGAGAATGGCAGCCGGTGGATACGATTGATCCTTGCAATCGTCCTTCTTTCCATCCCGATGAACGGCTATGTCATGCGGGTATACCGGGGTGCTGGATCCGCTCCTGAGGTTGACCGGTGGGGACGGCTGTTCATCGACGGCCTGAAACTGATGGTCGTTGCATTCATCTACTCGATTCCCGTCTTGGTGGTCTGGCTGATCACCTATGGAGCCATGGTTGCAGCGATCTTATCCGGACAGACTGTCGGAGCCGCGGTAGCCGGCTGGACGCCGAACCTGGGTCTGGTGATGCTCATGTACATCGTTGAGTTTGGGGTGGCACTGGTCCTGCCCATCGCCTCAATCCGGTTTGCACGGAGCGACAGATTTTCCGAGGCATTCCACTTCGGAGCGATTGTCGATCAGATCAGGAGGATCGGGTGGATTAACTATGTGATCGGTATCATCCTGGTCGCCATCCTCATCGCCGTGCCGGTCATGATCCTCGTCTTCGTTTTTATCATACTGGGCATCTTCCTTGCAGCCCTGACGAACTTCAGCCCTATTGCCATCCTTGGCCTCCTCGCTGTCGCAATCCTGCTCTTCCTCATCCTTGCACCGCTCCTCATCGTGTTCCAGGCACGGTACTGGACCCGGCTCTACGACAACGCTGCACCGGTAGTATAATTTTCCAATTTTTTTCCAGCATACTTCCAGAGCCGGTGCAGTACACCATAATGCTGGGATAGTATTTTCAACCGCTAAACTCACCATCTCCGGCAACCCACACTTCCGTACGAGCTCCTATGTACCTCGATAACCGGATCAGAATACTGGCACAGTCCCTTGGCGCGGATTACTGCGGGGTGGCCGATCTCTCAGCTGCACGGGATTTTATTGAACGGCAGGGTGGGAAACGGGTTGCAGGATACCCCCGGGCGGTCGTTATGGGCATCCGGCTCCTGGATGAGCTCGTCGATCTTCTTTCGGAACGGGAGGATCCCGTTGTTCCCGGACTGTACCGCCATCACACGTATGATGTGGTGAACCAGGCGCTCGACCAGATCGCACTCCGTGTGGCAAACACGATCCAGGGCGCAGGTTTCGGAGCGTTCCCGGTCCCGGCCTCGAAACGGGCAAGCGACGAGCACATCGCCGGGATATTCTCCCAGAAACTTGCAGCCCACATGGCGGGCCTCGGCTGGATCGGCAAAAGCTGCCTGCTCGTCACACCCGACCACGGGCCACGGGTGCGGTGGATCGCGGTCCTGACCGATGCCCCGCTCACACCGACCGGCACACCCATGGAGCCGCGGTGCGGGAACTGCACCGCATGTGTGGATATCTGCCCGGTACATGCCTTCACCGGCAGGACATTTTCCCCCGATGAACCACGGGAGGCCCGCTTCGATGCGGCTGCCTGCGACCGGTATTTTAAGAATATGGAAAAGGACGGGGGCCCGGCAACCTGCGGCATGTGTCTCTATATCTGCCCGCACGGGCGGCGATCCGCGGACAAGACGGCCTGAAACGGCCGGTATCCCCGTTTTGATCTGCCACCAGGTACCTGCCTGCTGAAACGTAAGACAACGGACAAACAGACAGGGTTTTTTTCAGGGAATGGCTAGAACAATCGGGGAAGAATGTGTTGCAGAAGGAATTGTTTTTTAAAAAGGTGAGGCGAGGATACTTGTGTTAATACCGTATCCAGAGATTCAGAATTTTATCGTGCCTGTGGTGCGCATATGAGGCCGCATCATACGGCAACCACCTCCATCTGTGGCGGGTTCAGGCCGTACAGGCTCTGCCGGGCGTCGATGAAATAATGGCGCTCGATAAGGATCTGTTCTTCCTTTAACCTGTTCAATGCGTACCGCACGGTCCGGGATGGCAGGGAGGTCTCGCGGATGAGATCCTTCTGAGTCAGCTGGCTGCCGTTTTCAAGCACTTTATACACGAGCTTAGCCGATGGCGGCAGGTGCCCGATCTTTCTGATGTTGCTATTCTCGTTGGTGTTTACAACAAAAACGATCCCTCATAGTGGATCACCATAACAACATGAGAGTTCACAATTGTTAAGTATTTCGGTTTCTTTTGCCGGAACCCTGTTTTTTTGCGAACTTTATTACCAATGAGAATATTCTTCGTGCGCTCAATATCCCCAGCGTTCATACGAATTCCGGGGAAAATCCCCAATTACTGACGGAGAAACAGGATCAGGAAAATCCTGCCGAAGCCCGAACCTATAAATATTCACAATTGTTATTTAGTATAGTAAGATTCACAATCGTGAATCATATGCCAGTGTGGCGGAGTGGTCACGCGGTTGACTGCAGATCAACTACACCCCGGTTCAATTCCGGGCGCTGGCTTTCCGAAAGGTGTATCAACATGACGAAGTTCGGCTCACGCCTCGCTTCTCATCGTCGATGTTCTTACGAACATCTCCGACCTTGAGGATGAGAAGAAGTGCATCAGAACTTCTTCGTCTGCGGAAACATTGCATCTGCACTCCGGCAGGAACTGCGGAGCAGAACGTGGAAAAAGTATATGGGAAGTATACTGCATTTCTCTGCATAGGACGAGAGGAAAATCATGAGTATCAGGATCCAGAAGACATTCGAAGCACTCTTCGCACTCGAAGAGATCCGGGGGCTCTTCCGCGAGTCCCTCCCGACCGGTTTCGACCCGGCAGAGGAGGCCGCATTCCGGCAGAAGATTGCCGAGGTGAAGGCCATCCTCGCGGACCTCGAGGCCGGCACCGGCACGCCAAAGGTGACGAAGATTGCCGGTTCCATCGACATCCGGACACGGGAAGAGCAGTCCATCAACATCCAGCCCATCCAGGCAGCGGGACGGCTGACCACGGAGGCGAGGAAGGCCCTCATCTCCTATGGTGACGGGTACTCAACGTGTGACGCCTGCCGGAAACCGTTCCGGCTCGACAAGATCTCCAAGCCCGGCATCGCGGAGTTCCATGCGGATTTGGCTAAGTTCGTCAACATGGACCATGCCCGGGTCGTGCCCGGGGCACGCCGCGGGTTCCAGGCAGTGACGGGAACACTCGTCAACAAGGGTGACAGCGTGATCGTCTCCGCCCTCGCCCACTATACCGAATTCCTTGCCGTGGAAAATGCCGGGGGGGTCGTGAAGGAGGTGCCGCTGAACGCGAAAAATATCGTTACCGGTGAAGCAACGGCACTGAAGATCGAGGAGGTCAAGCGGGAGACCGGAAAACTCCCCGTGCTCGTCATGATCGACCACTTCGACTACCAGTTCGCAAACGAGCACGAGATTAAGGAGATCGGGAAAGTCGCCCACCAGTACGACATACCGTTCCTCTACAACGGGGCCTATACCGTCGGCGTCATGCCGGTCGACGGCAAGGCGATCGGGGCTGACTTTGTTGTCGGCTCCGGACACAAGAGTATGGCATCGGTCGCGCCGTCCGGGGTACTTGCGATGACTGATGAATGGTTACCCAAAGCCCTCCGCACCACATCGATGGTCGGAGATCTTACCAAGCGTAAATTCGGAATCAAGGAGGTCGAGATGCTCGGCTGCACGCTGATGGGCGGGACACTGCTGTCCATGATGGCATCGTTCCCCACGGTTAAAGCCCGGACCCTGAAGTGGGACGAGGAAGTGAAGCGATCCAACTACTTCATCGACCGGCTCCTGAAGATCACCGGCAGCAAAGTACTGTCCGAGTATCCAAGGAAGCACACGCTCACGAAAGTTGACACAACAGGAAGTTTCGATACAGTCGCCCAGACCCACAAGCGCCGCGGGTTCTACTTCAGTGACGAGCTCTCGTCCCGGGGGATCGTCGGCGAGTTTGCCGGTGCAACCCGGACCTGGAAACTGAACACCTACGGCCTGTCGGGCAAGAAGATCCGCTATCTCGCGGATGCCTTCACCGAGGTTGCAGAAAAACACGGCCTTGCCGTAGAGAAATAATACCAGAAGATAAGAGAGAAAATTCCGATACGAAACCAAACGAGGAACAAACAATGACAAAAAAGAAATTCAATCTTGGAACAACCTCCCTCCATGCAGGGCAGGTGCCCGATCCGACGACCGGATCGCGGGTAGTACCGCTCTACCAGACATCGTCGTACGTGTTCAAGAACACGGAACATGCAGCAAACCTGTTCGGCCTCAGAGAACTGGGAAATATTTACACCCGTCTCATGAACCCGACCACGGACGTCTTCGAAAAGCGGATAGCCGCAATCGAGGGCGGATCCGCTGCCATCGCCACCTCTTCAGGAGCCGCTGCCATCACGTACGCGATCCTGAACCTCACTCGTACCGGTGACGAGATCGTGTCGGCCGACAACCTGTATGGGGGCACGTACGAGTTCTTCCACTACACCCTCCCGAAGTTCGGGCGGCATGTCGTATTCGTGGACTCCACTAAACCGGAAGCATTCAAAAAGGCGATTACCGGGAAGACAAAAGCGATCTATGCTGAGACAATCGGTAACCCGAAACTCGATGTCCCGGACTTCGAGAAGATCGCGAAGATCGCCCACGATGCCGGTATCCCCCTCATTGTGGACAACACGACCGGAATCGGGCTCGTCCGCCCGATCGATTACGGTGCGGATATCGTTGTCCACTCGGCCACCAAGTATATCGGCGGCCACGGGAACTCACTCGGTGGCGTCATCGTCGATTCCGGTAAGTTTGCCTGGAACAATGGCAAATTCCCGGAGTTCACCGAGCCGGACCCGAGTTACCATGGCCTGAAATACTGGGACACGTTCGGGAACTTCCCGGGCCTCGGGAATGTTGCCTTTGTCTTCAAGATCCGTGTCTCGCTCATGAGGGATACCGGGGCTGTGCTCAGCCCGTTCAATGCCTGGCTCTTCCTGATCGGCCTCGAGACACTCCACCTGAGGGTCCCCCGCCATTCGGAGAATGCGCTGGCGGTTGCACAGTTCCTCAAAAACTACCCGAAGGTGGCATGGGTGAACTACCCGGGACTCCCCGACAACCCGAACCATGAGCTCACGAGGAAGTACCTTGTCGGAGGATACGGGCCGCTTGTCGGCGTCGGGATAAAAGGTGGAGAGAAGGCATCGAGGAAGTTCATCGATAGCCTGAAACTCTTCAGCAACGTCGCCAATATCGGGGACTCAAAGAGCCTTGCAATCCACCCGGCAAGCACCACCCACCAGCAGCTGACTGTTGAAGAACAGGCAAAGACCGGAGTTACCCCCGACTTTGTCCGGCTCTCGATCGGGACCGAGGATATCGAGGACCTCATCGCCGACCTGAAACAGGCACTGGATGCAACACCGTGAGGAAGAATCCCTCCCGTAACCTCTTATTTGAGGACATCCGGGATATTATTGCAGAGCTCGCCCAGATCTGGCACGGGGTGTGTTGATGATCAAAGGATCCGCAGGAATTGTAACAACCCAAGTCTATCACCTTCCTTCCCCGCTCGTACTGGAAAGCGGGGAGACTCTTTCTTCACTTACGCTTGCGTATGAGACGTACGGGAAACTCAACCGCGAGAAGAGCAACGCAATCCTTGTCTGTCACGCTCTCTCCGGTGATGCCCATGTGGCAGGATTTCACGAAGGCGATGACAAGCCCGGCTGGTGGGATGCTGTCATCGGCCCCGGAAAGGCGCTCGATACTGATCGGTATTTCGTAATCTGTTCGAACGTGATCGGGGGCTGCAAGGGTTCGACCGGGCCGTCGTCGATAAACCCGGAGACCGGAAAACCCTATGGAGCGAAATTCCCGGTCATCACGATCCGGGACATGGTGAACGCCCAGAAACTGCTCGTCGATCATCTCGGCATCAGCCAGTTGTACGCAGTTGCCGGCGGGTCGATGGGCGGCATGCAGGTCCTGCAGTGGACGGTCACGTACCCGGATCACATGAAAAAGGCCATCGTGATCGCGGCAACCGGCTACTCGACCCCCCAGCAGATCGCGTTCAACGAAGTCGGCAGGAAGGCGATCATCTCCGACCCCGACTGGAGCAACGGCGACTACTACGGGAAAACACCGCCAATCCAGGGCCTTGCACTCGCCCGGATGGTGGGGCATATCACTTATCTCTCGAACGAGTCGATGTACGAGAAGTTCGGCAGGGCACTGCAGGGGAAGGACCGGATCGGGTTTGACTTCTCCACCGACTTCAAGGTGGAGAGCTACCTCCACCACCAGGGGGACACCTTCACCCGCCGGTTCGATGCAAACACCTACCTGTACATCACGAAGGCGATCGATTACTTCGACCTGACCAGAGATGGCTCGCTCACCCTCGGCCTTGCCGGTGTGAAAGCAGCATTCCTCGTCATCTCGGTCTCGTCCGACTGGCTCTACCCACCCTACCAGTCGCAGGAGATCCTGTCGGCACTGACCGCAAACGAGATCGAAGTACATTACTGCGAGATCCGCTCCAACTACGGCCACGATGCGTTCCTGCTCGAATCGGGCCAGCTCAACTATATTGTCGGGAAGTTCCTCTCCCACACGGTTGTCGGCGATGTCATGGTCCGGGATGTTGAGACTATCGAAGAGGGGACGACGATTGCGGTAACCGCCCGGCGCATGATCAACTCCGGTGTCAACCACCTGCCGGTACTCTCCGGCGGGGGGCAGCTCGTGGGCATCGTCACTTCCTGGGATATCGCGAAAGCGGTTGCATCCAGTTTCCTCTGGCTGGACGAGATCATGTCCCGGGACGTTGTTACGACAACACCCGACGAGCCGATCGAGGCTGCGGCGAAGAAGATGGAAGAGCACGCGATCTCGGCACTCCCGGTCGTTGACGCGAACCAGCACGTGATCGGCCTCATCACGGTCGATGCGATCAGTGTCCTTGTCGGGAGAGGAAACCCATGACAGACCAGACTGAAAAACCCATGACGGCGACAGCCCTGCTCGTTCTCGGCTGCCCGGAAGTCCCGGTGCAGCAGGCGCTCGCACTTCATATCGCATACAATTTCCGGAAACGTGGCACTATAGTCCATGCCACCGGTAACCCTGCTGTCCTGAACCTGCTGAAGGTCTCGGACCCGGAGAAACGGTACCTGCAGGAGACGCAGGTCCTTGAGAAATGCATCGGGGAAATTGTCGAAAAAAAGAGGGACTGCGAGCTATGCATCGTCTTTTCCCACAGCGACGCAGGGATCACCTACGCCGCCACCATGCGCCACCTCCTGCCGACTGCCCGGCTGGTCGTGATCATCTTCGGGAAGGACCCAGAACCGCTGGCTGCGCTGATCGAGTTCCCCTGCGAGAAGATCGTGGAAAAAGCCGTGCACAACCCGATGCAGCTCCGGAAGAAGGTCAACGAGGTGTTCGGATGGGCTGCATAGAGAACCTGAAGTACGAGAAGATCCTGCCACTCGGCGCATCCTTCAAGGAATGCCGCGAGTACGTGGAAAAAAATTTTCAGGAGTTCTGGTATGTCGATCCCGGTTACAAACTCTTTGATGAATACATCATCGGTCTGCCCCCGATCGCACTCGGCATTGATGGTGCCAGAATAATTTTTCCGTACACCAAGCCCTGCCACGGAACCTATCTGCTCGCAATCGAGGACGCCGAAGAGGCAGCACGTGTCCGGAAAACCGCACGAAAGAAAAAGTGAAGATACGGTGAAACGGCGATATGAAAAAACAATGGCTTATCCGATATTCTGAAATATTCCTCAAATCCGACCCCGTCCGACGGCAGTGGGAGAACACCCTGATCGCAAACATCCGCGAGGTCATGCCCGGCGTCCATGTCCGGAACGAGCGGGGCAGGATCTGGCTGGATGGCGAGGTCAGGCCAGATCTGCTCAAAAATATCTTCGGGATTGTCTCGTTCTCGGAAGTCGAACACATCCGGCTCGATGAGATCGGTTCGTTCCTTCCTGATTATTGTCGCCGCCACGGGATTGACACGGCCAAGACCTTTGCCATCAGGATGAAGCGGGTCGGCAAACATGCGTTCACGTCCAATGACAAGACGATCGAGTACGGCACTCTCCTGCAGAGCGGGTTCCCCCATCTCAAGGTGAACCTCGCAAACCCCGACAAGGAGATCCATGTCGAGATCCGTGCAGACCAGGCCTACCTCTACGACAACGTGACCAAGGGTCCCGGGGGCCTCCCGCTCGGGGTCGAAGGCACCCTCGTGGCGCTGCTCTCCGGCGGCATCGATTCCCCGGTTGCCGCATGGATGATGATGAAGCGGGGCTGCCGGATCCTCCCGGTCTTTGCAGCGCTCGACACCTTCCTTGACGAGACGACCATTGCCCGGGCAGAGCGGGTTGTCGAGATTCTTGCCCGGTACCAGCCCGGCATCAAACTGACCGTGATACATGACTCCTATCTCGCGGAGGCAAAACGGGAACTTGTCAGCAGGCACCTCGAGAAGTATACCTGCATCTTCTGCAAGCGCCGGATGTACCGTGTGGCGACGGCCTTTGCACTCCAGCATGGGGCAAAAGGTATTGTCACCGGTGAGTCTCTCGGGCAGGTGGCGAGCCAGACCCTTGACAATCTTCTCGTCCTCACCGATGCTGCATCCGAGGTCCCCATCCACCGGCCCCTGATCGGGTATGACAAGGAGGATACAATCCGGATCGCCCGCGAGATCGGGACATTCAACGAGTCCATATCGAAGGCTTCCGGCTGCAAGGCGGTTCCTTCAGGTCCGTCAACGAAGGCGAAACTTGCTGTGATCCGGGAGATCGAGGAGAAACTCGAAGCAACGAAGATGCCGCTGCCGGTGTTTTAGGATGAGGATACTCTCCGCGGTTTTCGATTAAATTATTGGGGAAAGAGCCGGTTATCAGGAATTCCTGCACGGGGGATGGAGGGGCCCCTTCCCCTTCGTTTACATTCCCGCGTTCATCACTTTCACCCCCCGGGCCCGGGATTATTCTGGTCGGATCAAAAATCCGCATATGCAACCGGGGTCAGGGTTCTCCGGGTTCTGAACATAGCAGCGCGTGGTACTCCAATATTCCTGAAGAGAAAATGTTCGTCGCAGGGAAGACCTGTTCCCATTGGGGCCACCCGATTTAGAAAGAGTTTCGGTGGAATCCGTCTGGCAGAATTTTGAACGGTTAGCGGCTTTCATCTTTGAAAAAAATGATTTCCGGGTTAACGTAAATACCGTTAAAACATTGAATAAAAAACGAAGGCAGTATGACATCATCGTCAGGAAGAACAACCAGACTTTTCTGATAGAATGTAAGAAATGGGCGGGCAACCGCTACCGGTGATCTGCATTAAAAAAGGCTATTGTACAACACAAAGAAAGAACCACATTTTATGGACATATCACGAATGAAGATGCGATCCCGCTCATCGTCACCCTCATCGAAGAGGAAATCCGGGTTTTTGAAGGAGACCCTCTTGTTCCGGTCCTGAAGCTTAACGCCTTTATGTATGAAGCATTAAAAGTCTATACCGAAGCTCTTGGTGATGATGTCCAGGTAAAAACTCTCAAATTTTATATCGCTTTCAAGAGGATCAACAATTTTGCCTGTGTTGAAATTTTTCATCAAAAGAATGAGATTAAAGTCTATCTGAAAATTGATCCTCATACCATTACTCTTGAAAAGGGATTTTCCCGAGATGTGAGCAATATCGGACATTGGGGGGAACCGGTAATCTGGAACTTGTCATAAGAACAGATAACGACCTCGAAAAAGCAAAACCACTGATTACACAGAGTTACGATAAAACCTGAAAAAACGAGATAATCATGGTCAAGCCGGGATTTCCGGCAGCACCCATTTTGTTAAAACTTCTTCTGGAATCAATGTTAATCAAGTAAAGGGGGACAAATGAAACTTTTTACCATAGGTTTTACCGGCAAATCTGCCGAAGAATTTTTTTCAATTCTCACAAAAAATAAAGTGAGCACGGTTATCGATATCCGTTTGAATAACAACAACATGTTTGCCGGGTTTACCAAGAAAGAAAATTTTCCCTACTTTCTCAGGCATCTTGCCGGTATCGATTATATCGAGATGAGATCGTGTACCCCGACTGATGAACTTCTCAATAATCTAAAAAATGAAGAAATTACGTGGAGCGAATACAAAAAACAATATCTGAAACTCCTGAAAGAACAGGAAGTAGTAGAAAAATTCTCGAAAAAAATCCTGAGCAGGGCCTGCCTGCTCTGTGCAGAGCCGGAGCCGGATTACTGCCACCGGAAACTTCTCGCTGATTATCTCTCAAAAAATTTTGATGGGATTGTTGTGGAACATCTGTAATTATTTCAGAAACTCTTGACCCCCCCCAAAAAAAATAATCGAAGGGGGGGGTCTCCCGCATACCCCCCCTCCCCCTCAGCTCCGGCCCCCACCCACCTTTTAAGCAGCATCTTCCGACGTAACGCCGCGATCCGCAAAGCACCCGACCACCCCCCCCAGCCAAAATATTTCCGGCCCGGCATGGGGGGTATCAGGTATCCCCCCCTCCCCCATGGTGGGGGGTATGATCGTTTTAAAATCCAAACGATGGGGGGGTCTACCGGACACCCCCTCCCCCCAATTGTGAGTAACGCACGAGTCCCGGGCAGGATCGTTCTTGCAGTTCCCGACGGAGCGACCGGGTCAGCAGGGTTCACAAAAGTGAGTAAGCAGCGGATTTCCCGGCCGATCAAGGGGGGGTATGCCGGATACCCCCCCACCCCCAGGTAGGGGGGGTCTGATCGATTTGAAACGCAAAGGGGGGAGGGGGTCTAGCTGATACCCCCTGTCACAAAATTTGCAACCGGAAAAGAGAGGGGGGACGGCCTCCTGCCGGGTCGTTACCCGAGCGGTGCATCCGTGATAGTGATCCCCGCCGCCACCATCTTCTCCCGGATCATATCGGCCACCCCGAACTCCTTCTTCTCCCGCAGCTCCGCCCGGATCTCGTGAAGGACGCTTAAGGGAGCGCTCGTCTCGCGGAGGAAGTTGATCCCGAGGATCGCCCCATACTCGCGCAACGCCCCGATATCCCCATTCGCGGCAAGGCGCTGGATCGCGGCGAGCGCCATAGGGGTGTTGAGGTCCGCTTCCATCGCATCGGTGAAGGCTTTCCGTCCCTCCTCGTCCGGGCCGTTGTCCTTCCGTGCCATCGCCCGGATATGGTCGAGCCCTTTTGCCGCATTCTCCAGTCCCTCGTCCGTGGCCTGCAGGGGCGAGCGGTAGTGGGAGAGGAGGATGAAATACCGGAGCACGTCCTTATTCCACGTCTTCAGCGCGTCTCGGATGGTGATGAAGTTCTCCAGCGATTTGGACATCTTCTCCCCTTTGACGGTCAGGAACCCGGTGTGCATCCAGTACCGGACCATGGGGTGCTTTCCTTCCAGCGACTCCATCTGGGCGATCTCGGCCTCGTGATGGGGGAAGATCAGGTCGAGTCCCCCGCCGTGGATATCGTACTGCTGCCCGAAGTACTTCTCGGAGATCGCGGTGTCCTCGATGTGCCACCCGGGCCGGCCCCTGCCCCACGGGGAGTCCCACGTATATTCCCCGTACTCCCCGGTCTTCCAGAGCGCGAAATCGAGCGGGTTCTGTTTTGAGGCGTCCGTGACCCGGCTGACACGCTTCGTACTCTCCTGGCCGGAGAGCTCGCCGTTGCGTTCGAAGGTATCCACATTGAAGTAGACGCCGGTCTCCGTGACATACGCCACGTTCCTAGCGATCAGGCGCTTCACCTGGTCGATAATCTCGGGGATGTGGGTCGTTGCCCGGGCATAGTAGCTGACCGCATCGATCCCGAGCGCCTGCATATCGCGGAAGTACTCTCTCTCGAACTTCCGGGCAAGGGCTGCCTGGGAGACGCCCTCCTCTTTTGCGCGGTTGATGATCTTGTCGTCCACGTCCGTGATGTTCTGGAGGTAGAAGACCTCCCGACCGGTTGACCGGAGGTACTTTGCCAGTACGTCGAAGACCACGTACGTCCGGGCATGCCCGAGGTGCGAGTAGTCGTAGACCGTGGGACCGCAGACAAAAATGTACACCCGGTCCGGGTGGAGGGTCACGAGCGGTTCCGTGGTTCTGGTGAGCGTACTGTACAAATTCATGGGAATCACCTTCTGGGATTATACGCCGGCGGGTGGAGTCGAACCCCCAGACATTCGCTTTGCAGGCGAAGGCATTAACCGTTCTGCCACACCGGCCTTTTTTCACATTCGTGGAATACAGGGTGAAGGTACAAAAATTATATTTGGGGGGCTTGTGACTCCCCCGGATATCACAGCGGGTGCGTGCTGGATTGCATGAGGCGATATTGACCGATATAAATACTGGCCATGAGGGTGTGTGAGGCCGCATGGTACATTCGGATCAAGCATGAGGACGTGAGTTCAGGACATGGGTTTCATGGACACATACCATCAGCTGCTGTTCGTCCGCGGATCTCGCGGCGTGCAGTCATCTGCGTGCCTGTCCTCGTGAACTCCTTAAGACAACAATACTGCCCGGAGCTCCGGATACCGCTGAACCGCTCGACTTTCCAGCCCAGTTTGAGGGTGGAATAGGGATAGGAAGCCCTCCCGGATATTTCCGGGACTGCTGCGGTTTTTGCGATATTCGCGTGGTATATATTCATGGCTGCTTTCCTGTTCACGGTTGTGAACGCACAGTATGGGCCGGGCTGGCTGATATAGCCTGATTTGGCGTCAGATTTTGCCGCAATCTTCCTGTGTTCCTGAAGGAACAGGGCTCCCACACGCTCAGAACCCGGCCCCGGCTTTTTTTGCTGGAAACAAAGGTATCAAATATCAGGCCGGGAAAATTAACAATTGTGAAGTACTGGAAAACCGCCAAGGTTGTGCGGAATAATTTCCAGATTCGGCAGAGGAAACCCATGACCAAGATTTATGATAATATCACGGCAACAATCGGCAATACGCCGCTTGTCCGTCTCAATAGACTCACAAAAGGATTGCAGGCTACCGTCATTGTCAAAGTCGAATCATTCAACCCGATGAGCAGCGTGAAAGACCGCATCGGGGTTGCGATGATCGACGAGGCAGAAAAGCGGGGGCTGATCAACAAGGATACGATCATCCTCGAGGCAACAAGCGGGAACACCGGTATTGCCCTTGCGTTCGTGAGTGCGGCGCGTGGGTACAAGTTCACACTCGTCATGCCGGAGACCATGAGTATCGAGCGGCGGAAACTGGCAAAGGCATTCGGTGCAGAGATCGTGCTCACACCGGGCGCTGAAGGGATGAAGGGGGCGATCAGCCGGGCCGAGAAGATGGCCGCAGAGAACCCGAAGTACTTTTACATCCCCCAGCAGTTCAACAACCCCGCCAACCCCGAGATACACCGGAAGACCACTGCCGAGGAGATCTGGCGCGATACGGGTGGAAAGGTGGATATTCTCGTTGCCGGTGTAGGCACGGGGGGAACGATCACCGGAATCGCAGACGTGATCAAGAAGAGAAAACCCTCGTTCCGTGCTATTGCTGTCGAACCCGATGCATCACCGGTCCTCTCCGGCGGCTCCCCCGGTGCACACCGCATCCAGGGAATCGGTGCGGGTTTTATCCCGACTGTGCTCAGGCGGGACCTGGTGGATGAGATTATCCGTGTCAGGAACGAAGATGCGTTTGAGACTGCACGGAGACTTGCCCGGATGGAAGGCATTCTTGCCGGGATCTCGAGCGGCGCGGCCCTGTATGCGGCACTTGCCGTAGCAAAACGCCCCGAGAGCAAGGGTAAGATCATTGTCGTCATCCTGCCCGACACTGGTGAACGCTACCTCAGTATACCAGACCTCTTCGAGGCCTGAGAGGTCCGTATGGACCTCGAAGGAGAGAAGGATCCTTCAGGATCCTTCGATGGATTAACAAGGTCCGTATGGACCTCGAAGGAGAGAAGGATCCTTCAGGATCCTTCGATGGATTAACAAGGTCCGTATGGACCTCGAAGGAGAGAAGGATCCTTCAGGATCCTTCGATGGATTAACAAGGTCCGTATGGACCTCGAAGGAGAGAAGGATCCTTCAGGATCCTTCGATGGATTAACAAGGTCCGTA
>NZ_JBEKZF010000006.1:0-135632 GCF_049510175.1 Methanoregula sp. | reverse complement strand
TTCCAGACCCAGCGGAGCGCCCATCCGGCAGGACTTCGCCGGGTCTTGGCCCGCTGCCAGATCTCCCGCACTCCTGCGAGATCCCGCCCAAGCAGGCCGCCCCGGATCGGTTCCATGACAACGACCCCGAGCCCTTTCTTCGCCGCGTATTCCAGCCCCTTCGTTCCCGCCTGGTAGTGCTCGTCCATGTAATTGTACTGGATCTGGGAAAACGTCCAGTCATACGCATCCACGATCTTCTTAAAGACCGGCACGTTATCGTGGAACGAGAACCCGGCATAGCGGATCCGGCCGTCGGCGATCGCATCGTCCAGGAAGTCTGTGATGCCCAGCTGTGAGAGGTTCTCCCAGAACATCGTGTTGAGCCCGTGCACCAGGTAAAAATCAATGTGATCGGTTTTCAGCCGGACAAGCTGCTCATCGAGGTACTTGTCCATGTCCCCACGGGACGTGACCAGCCAGCTGGGAAGCTTGGTAGCGAGGTGCACTTTTTCGCGATACCCCCCGGCGAGTGCCCGGCCGACAAATGGTTCACTCTCTCCATTATGATAGGGATATGCCGTGTCAACATAATTCACCCCGTGATCGATCGCATACCGGAGCATCCTTGTGGCATGGTCCTCATCGATCTGCCCGTTTTCAGTCTGAGGAAGTCTCATGCATCCGAATCCGAGGATGGAGAGTTCCGGTGCTGCCTTGTTCATTTTCCGGTAGAGCATGTTCCTTCACCACGATCTCTGATTGTGAATACCTATGCAGTACCAGATAAATTTTCCGTGAAAAAAGCGATGGGCGGGCAGCTGCTGACGGAGCTGCATCGGTCATCATCCGGAGAAATGATCAGCTATCGGTTGTACCGAATTGTTCGAAAAAACATTCACCGGACGATTGTTTCTCACCGGGCTTGAGAGCAAGAAGGAGGCTGTCGGCATGGTCCCGGCAGACATAGGCAAAACAGCACCCGATTGACGGGAACCCGATTGCATCCTTCCCACAGAGTGCACACTTGGGTTTTTCCGCCATGGTTATGATCTCCTGGAATCTTTGTGCAGGTACATCTTTTCGGTCTCACGTTCCCCGGCCGCAGGCCGGCTCAGGTGTAACATAAAAAGTCGTATATAGTTCCAGTTCGCAAGTAGGCTGTTATCAGATATTTCAGAGTGAGCGGTTCCCGGCCCGGGAGTACGGGAATGTGGAGGTTCCATTGCATGAAAACGGTTTTTGTAACGCCTGAACTGTGTATCGGGTGCAGGCACTGCGAGGTCGCGTGTGCGATCGAGCACGCGAAGAGCAAAACATTATTCGATGCGGTTTCGGAAGAGAAACGGTCGCAGCCGCGGGTCTACGTGGAAACGGGAATGCATTACCTGACCTTTCCCAACCGGTGCCGGCACTGTGATCCGGCACCCTGCATGCAGGTCTGCCCGACCGAAACACTGGTGCGGGATGCAGAGACCGGTTCGGTCCTCATCCGGTATGAACGGTGCATCGGGTGTGCCGTCTGCGCAATGGCCTGCCCGTTCGGCATCATCCGGTTCAGCAGGGTCCACCAGCTGGACACGGACCGCGAGGTCAACGCGAAATGCGACAACTGCATCGAGCGGCAGCGGGCCGGGACGATTCCTGCCTGTGCCGAGGCATGCAAGACCGGCGCCCTGACATTCGGGGACGCGGACGAGTTGATCCGTTCCAGCAGGAAGGACTTCACCCTGCGGCTGATCACGGCCCAGGAGACCGGGGCCGAGGCGCCGAAGATGCCGGCAAACATCAAGGCATTCCGGGCAATCAGGGCACGGCTAGCTGAACTTGCGGGAGAGAACTGAGGGGGGAAATAAACATGTACGATACATCTGCGAATAAGAAAATTGCTGAAGCGAGAGCGAGTGACAAGGCTGACCAGGAGATCATGGTAAAATCCATGGAGGACGGTATCGAGACCGTCTGGGATCGTTTCGCCGGCCAGCAGCCGCAGTGCGGCTTCGGGAACCTCGGCGTCTGCTGCAACCGGTGTGCCATGGGGCCCTGCCGGACCGAGCCGTTCGGGAAAAAACCGACCCGGGGTGTCTGCGGCGCGGATGCCGATCTCATCGTCGCACGGAACGTGCTCGATGATCTTACCACCGGCGCTGCCGCCCACTCGGATCACGGGCGCGAGGTCGTCGAGGCCATGCTCGCGACCGCGGAAGGCCGGGCACAGGGATACCAGATCCTCGATGAGGGCAAGCTGCACGTGGTCGCGACGGAGTATGGGATAAAAACGGCCGGCCGGAAAAAAGAAGAGATCGCCGGCGAGCTTGCCCGGGCGCTGCTCGAAGAGTACGGAACGCTGAAAAACAGGATCCAGATGACCGAGCGTGCCCCGCAGAAGACCAAAGACGTATGGAAGAAGGCGGGGATTATGCCCCGGGGTATCGACCGGGAAGTCGTCGAGGCCATGCACCGGATCCACATGGGCGTTGATTCCGATTACGCAAACATCCTCCTGCACGCGATGAGAACGGCTCTTTCCGACGGGTGGGGTGGCTCGATGATGGGAACCGATGCCTCCGATATCCTCTTTGGGACCCCGACGCCACTGAAGGCGTGGATCAACCTTGCCACGATCAGCAGGGACAAGGTCAATATCGTCCTCCACGGGCACAACCCGGTCCTCTCCGATATGATCGTGAAGGCAGCAGAAGACCCGGGCCTGGTGAAACGCGCAAAGGACGCCGGCGCAACGGGTATCAACCTCGCCGGGATGTGCTGTACCGGGAACGAACTCTTAATGCGGCATGGCATCCCCCTTGCCGGCAGTTTCTTCGACCAGGAACTGGTGATTGCGACCGGGGCAATTGAGGCCATGGTGATCGATTACCAGTGCATCTTCCCCGCGGTAACCCAGACGGCCGGCTGTTACCACACAAAAGTCGTGACCACCAGCCGGAAGGCGAAGATCCCGGGCTCAATCTACAAGGAGTTCCGGCCGGAGACCGGCCTTGATACGGCAAAGGAGATCATCGGGCTCGCGATCGACAACTTCGCGAACCGGAACCCGGACCGGGTCAGGATCCCGGACAAGCCGATGCAGCTGATGTCGGGCTTCTCGGAAGAAGCGATCCGGAAGGCACTCGGCGGGACGTACAAGCCGCTGATCGATGCCATCGTTGCCGGGAAGATCAAAGGGGCTGTCGGCATTGTCGGCTGCAACAACCCGAAGATCAAACAGGACTACGGCCATGTCACGCTCGCAAAAGAACTCATAAAACGGGACATCCTTGTTGTCGAGACCGGATGCGCCGCGATTGCATGCGGGAAGGCGGGCCTGCTCGTCCCCGAAGCAGCAGACATGGCGGGACCCGGGCTCAAGTCAGTCTGCAACGCGCTCGGCATCCCGCCGGTGCTCCACATGGGCTCCTGCGTTGACTGCTCGCGTATCCTCGTGCTCGCCGCAAACATCGCAAAGGAACTCAATGTCGGTATCAGCGATCTTCCGCTGGGCGGCGCCGCACCCGAATGGTATTCGCAGAAAGCGATCTCGATCGGGACGTACTTTGTTGCATCGGGAGTCTATACTGTCCTTGGCATCGCGCCCAAGATCTTCGGCAGCGCCAATGTGACAAACCTCCTCGCGAGCCAGCTCACCGGCATCGTGAATGCCTCGTTTGCCATTGAACCCGACCCGATCAAGGCGGCCGACCTGCTCGAAGCCGAGATCAACCGGAAGAGAAAGGCGCTTGGGATCTGATCGGACACCATCGGATATCCATTTTTTTGAGGACACCATGGACGAACCAACACTCGATGCCATTATTGCCCGGTATGAAGCCCCGTCCGGCAGGCTTCTCGGTATCCTCGGGGAGATCCAGGACCAGGAAGGGTACATTCCCCGGGAAACGCTCGCGATGCTTTCCGAGAAACTGGACGTGCGCCTCTCGCAGCTCTACAGCCTTACCACCTTCTACTCATATTTCAGCCTGACGCCGGTCGGCGACCATGTCATCACGGTCTGTATGGGGACGGCCTGCCATGTCAAAGGCGCCCCCGGGATCCTGCAGGCCCTTGAAGGGATGCTGGGGATCAAGAGCGACACCTCGGAGGACGGCAAGTTCTCCATCACGACAGAGGACAAAAAATTCACCCTGGAGATCGCCCGGTGTTTCGGCGCCTGCAGCATGGCGCCCGTCCTCCGGATTGACGGGAACCTCTACGGCTATGCAACAAAGGAAGACCTCCCGGCGATCCTTGCAGAGTACGGGTGGGAACCATGAAGATCACATCGGCAGCCGGCCTGGAGGCTGCACGGCAGGCCGGATTACAGAAGCTCCAGCCCGGAAAGCCACGGATCGCGGTCGGGCTTGCCACCTGTGGGATCGCGGTCGGCGGCAACCGGGTGTACGATCGCCTTCAGGAGATCATCAAAAGGGACAATCTGGATATTGTCCTGACAAAAACCGGCTGCATCGGCTATTGCAAGGAAGAGCCGCTCGTGAATATCAGTATCCCGAATAAACCGCTCGTGATCCTGCACAAGGTCACCGAGGCGGATGCAGAGGAGATCGTAAAGCAGGTCCGGAAGGGAAAGGTGCCGGCCGACAAGGCCCTGTGCCGGGTCCCGTCATGGGACCATATCACGGGTTGCACCCTTGAGTACGGAAAAGGATTTACCAAAATTCCTCTCTATGAAAAGGTCCCGTTCTTCAAGGGCCAGAAGAAAGTGATCCTGCGGGACGCCGGCCTGATCAACCCGGAAGATATCGACGAGTATATCGCGGTGGGCGGCTACTCGGCAGCCATGAAGGCGCTGACCGGGATGGATTCGGAGGCCATCATCACGGAAGTGGAGAAGTCCGGGCTCCGGGGCAGGGGCGGTGCGGGTTTTCCCACCGGCCTCAAGTGGCGGATCACCCGGGATGCAAAGGCCGACAAAAAATACATCATCTGCAATGCCGACGAGGGCGACCCCGGCGCGTACATGAACCGGAACGAGATGGAGAGCGACCCCCATATGCTCATCGAGGGCATGATCATCGGTGCGTATGCGATGGGTGCTGCCGAAGGCCTCATCTATATCCGGGCGGAATACCCGCTCGCCATCAAACGGCTGAAACTCGCCATCGGGCAGGCACGGGAGTACGGGCTCCTTGGCAACAACATTTACGGCACGGGATTCTCGTTCGATATCGGGATCGCAACCGGTGCCGGTGCATTCGTCTGCGGTGAATCGACTGCTCTCGTGGCATCCATCGAGGGAAGGACCGGCCGGCCCCACCCCCGCCCGCCGCGGCTGACCGATATCGGGGGCGGGCTCTTCGGGTACCCCACGGACCTCAACAATGTCGAGACCTGGTGCAATGTGCCGGTGATCATACAGAACGGCAGCGACTGGTACGCCCGTATCGGGGCAACAGGCAACACCGGCACCAAGGTGTTCTCGCTCGTAGGGAAAGTCGACCGGGTCGGGCTCGTGGAAGTGCCGCTCGGGACAACGCTCAATACGATCGTCACCGATATCGGCAATGGCGGTGCGAATAACAAGAAAGTGAAAGCCGTCCAGACCGGGGGACCTTCGGGGGGCTGCATCCCGCTCCGGCTGTTCGATACCCCGGTGGACTTCGAGAATCTCAACAAGGCCGGCTCGATCATGGGCTCCGGGGGCATTGTGGTCATGGACGAGGACACGGACATGGTGGACATCGCCCGCTATTTCATCAACTTCGCCACCGGCGAGTCCTGCGGGAAATGCGTCCCCTGCCGGGAGGGGCTCAAGCACTCGCTCCTCCTTCTCAACCGGATCATGGCAAAGAAGGGTACGAAAAAAGATATTGAAACCCTTGCACTCCTGTCCGACACTATAGTGGCAACATCGCTCTGCGGGCTTGGCCAGACGGCACCCAACCCGGTGCTGACAACCCTTGCGTATTTCAGGGAAGAATACGATGCGCTGGTGAAACCATGACGCACGGGGGAGTCAGCAGCACGGGCGCGTCAAAGAAACAGGTCACAATGACGATCAACGGGAAACCGTACCGGGCGGATGAAGGGGAGATCTTCCTTGGGGTTGCCCTCCGAGAGAAGATCGCGATCCCTCACCTCTGTTACGAGCCGTCCCTTGACCCGTACGGTGCGTGCCGGCTCTGCATGGTCGAAGTAGTAAAACGTGGGAAGCGGGAGATGACCACGTCCTGCACCCTGCAGGCAGCAGAGGGGCTGGAGGTTGTTACCGATACACCGGAGATAGTGAAACACCGGAACATCCTGTTCGAGCTCTATCTCGCTGAAGCGCCCAAGTCGGAAGTCATCAAGGCGATGGCAGCACGGTACGGGGTGACCAAGACCAGGTTCCTGAAAAAGCTCGACACCACGGATTCGCTGGGCAACAAGTGTGTCCTCTGCGGTCTGTGCGTGCGGGCGTGCAACGAGATCATGGGTGCCGGTGCGATCGGGTTCATCAACCGGGGGCCGTATACGGTGGTCAATACGCCGTATTTCGAACCGACAAAAGACTGCTATGGGTGCGGTGCCTGCGTCAAGGTCTGCCCGACCAATGCCGTTGAGATGGAGGATGTTGCGGATACACGGGTCATGAAGTCCTGGAGTGCCACAAAAGTCCCGCTGGCCTTGTGCGACTGCTGCGGCAAATATTATGCGCCAAAGGCCCTCGCGATTGCCACCCTTGCACGGATCACCCCCTCCCTGAAAGAAGAGATCGCCGCACTCTGCCCGGCGTGCCGGGGAAAACGGATTGCCCGGGAGGAGATCCTCGCAGGGAGCGGCGGTGCGGGCAACCATGGCTGACCCGCGGGCTGACCGGGAAAAGATGGCCGGGGTTGCCCGGAAACTTCGGGAGAACACACACCCGGGAAAGGAACGGGGCTTCCGTATCGTCATCACCGGAAAAGGCGGGGTCGGCAAGACCACGATCACCGCTCTCCTCGCCCACCTGTTTGCTCAAGATGGGTTTACCACCCTCGCCGTGGATGAAGACCCGCAGATGAACCTGCCGTATGCAATCGGTATTCCCCGGGAAGAGAGCGACCGGATCGTCCCGCTGGCAAAAAATTTCGATTACGTAGAGGAGAAGACCGGTGCCCGCCCCGGCGCCGGGTGGGGGCTGATGCTGAAGCTGAACCCGGACGTCTCGGATGTGGTGGAGCGTTTCGGGGCAAAAGGCCCGGGCGGGGTGAACATCCTTGTCATGGGTACGGTCGAGCAGGCAGCCACCGGTTGTCTCTGCCCGGAAAATACGCTCCTTGAGGCTGTCATCCGGTACATCAACCTCCGCGAAGGCGAGGTGATCCTGATGGATACCCCGGCGGGGGTGGAACATTTCGGCAGGACCATTGCCCGGGGATTTGATCAGGCACTGCTGATCACTGACCCGACGTTCAATGCAGTGCAGGTGGTCAGGCACGCGGCCTCGCTCGCAAAGGAGCTGGGTATCCGCTCGGTTTACCTCGTGATCAACCGGGTACGTTCAGAAAACGACATCCGCAAGGTACAGGAGATCCTGGGCGACAGCGTGGACCTCTTTTCCGGACAGTTTTACCTGCCGTATGATGAGAGCCTGATCGCATGCGAGCCCGATGTCAGGCCGGTGCTGGCCGGGGCATCGCCGTTTATGGAACACCTCAGGACCCTCCAGGCACGGTTGGAAAATTATCATCAGGAGATCTGATGAAATCAGCAGGGTCCGGACTGGCATGGCAGCACGCGTTCAGCGATGAGTGTGAGCAGGTCGCATAAAGATGCTGGTAATCATGGGAAGTCCGGCCAATCGCGATCAAAAATTTTCAAATGACCCCACTGATCGCGATTGCGAGTGTGAAAAATCTCCACGGGAAACAAAGGTCAATCAGACGTGAGCACCTTCCGGATTATCGGACTGATCGCGATTAAAATTTTCCAATCTGACTGGTCATCAGACCGGGAAGAGGAAGAGAACCATCAAATTCTTCGATCAAACGCGATCGTTTTCGCGATCAAAAATTTTCAACCGGCCCATATGATCGCGTCCGGAATTTTTTTAAATCCGACATGTCATCAGACCTGGAGGAGGAGAATGCTGAGGGTCATATGACCCGAAGCAGGAGAATCGCGAAAGTCATCAGACTTGAGAGATGAGAAGAACGAAGTTCTTCGAAGACCCTAGGTCTCCGACCGAAACCTTCAGGTTTCTTCGGGGTCGACCCGTGCTTAAAAATTTTTCAGATTCGACGGGTCATCAGACTTGGAGAATGAGAAGATACCTTTTAGTATCTTCGAAAGGGTCTGGCTCTGAAAATTAAACGGATCTTGTGGACAGGTGAGTCGGGCCCACGTCCAACCTCCGATGACCGGGGCAGAACCACAAGGTTATAGCTGTAACCTCCAGACCGGTACCGGTCCCTCTCTGACGGAGGTTATTTCGAATTACACCATTTCTCCAACATGAAATTTCCCGCCCCACAACCGTTATATCCCCACAGCCGGAGCTCTTTTCCAGGAGCATGAGCGACACCAGCATCACCGATCCCGCCGAACAATTCTACCTCGAAGGCACGCAGAAGGTTACCGCGGGGAGGTATCTCGAGGCCATCGATGCATTCGAACGGGCACTGGAGGTCCGCCCGCGGGAAAGCCGGTACCTCCTGGGCCTTGCGGCGGCCGTTGACCGGCTGGGCTTCATGTCCTATGCCCTCTCGCTCGCAGGGCAAGCTGCGGATGCTGACACGGGCTCTGCGGATGCCTGGTTCCAGATGGGCCTCGGGCACTACCGGCTTGGGGACTATACCAGCGCCGCCGGGTGCCTCAAAAAGGCCATCGTCCTCTTCCCGGATCATGCCGAGGCCTGGTTCTTCCTCGCAAACTCGCATTACCTTGCGGGCAATGGTGAGAAATCTGTGGAATGTTACGACCGGCTCCTTGCGATATCGGGGCGGTACCCGAAGGCGTTATACAACAAGGGGGTGTCGCTTGCAGACCTTGGGAGGTATGAAGAGGCGGCGGATGCCTACCGGGCATGCCTCGCAATGAGCCCGCATGTTGCCGTTGTGCAGACCAACCTCGGCGTTGCGCTTGCCAGCCTCGGGCAGGAAGATGAGGCCCTCCGGTTGTTTGATCTGGCGCTTGCAGCCGACCCGCGGGACCCCCTGACCTGGCACAACAAGGGTTTGGTCCTTGCAAAACTCGGGCGGGACGGGGAGGCGGCGGCCTGTTTCCAGAAATACCGGGAGCTGACCGGCAGCCACCACCACGGTACGGTCAGCGGGCGGGTGCTCCGGTAAAAAATCCGGAAATTGCCGAAAATACCGTGCGATCGAAGAAGTCATCACCTTCCTGAGAAAAATGTGAGGGCGGTTGACTCACTTCCGGAAAAAACCTGGGGGGGGTATCCTCTTTTACAATCGCGATCAAAAATTTTTAATCGACCCATGTGATCGCGTTTGAATTTTTTTAAATCTGACAGGTCATTAGACCTGGAGGATAAGGAGAAATCATCAGGTTTCTCCGATATGAGCCCAAGGTCAAAGATCCCTTCGGTATCTTCTCCAGTCGGGTATTCCCTGACGTTCATACCAGCCTACCGCGAAACAGGGGTTCTATTCAATTTCCACTACCCCAGCCTGTTTGAAAAACGATCGGCCCTCCATTAGCGTCTATTAGCGTCCGTAATTCCGGGCGTAGTGTTTACGACGGAAAAAGGGTCATTTTCCAGCGAATTTGTCCTGTAATTACGGCCGTGTTTTCGCGAATTTGTCCTCCTGGATACCAGAAAAGGGGGAAGCGGAGCCCGCACAGGGCTTATTTGGGGAGTACTCACATCGCCCGCAAGGGTGATGGGAGAATGAGAATGTTGAACGTCATCAGACTTGAGACAGGAGAATGCTGAGGGTTATCAGACCCGAAGCAGGAGAAGACCAAAGGTCTTCGAACGAACGAAGTTCTTCGACCGAACTCATCAGAGTTCTTCGAACTACTCTTCCGGGAATGGTGTCTCCGACGGAGCAGTGCCAGCACCGACACGGGCTCCAGCCGGATACCGGATGCTCTTGCCGACAGCAGCATTGCCGTTAAGGGAAATGCCTGTTTTTTTGACGAACCTATTGTTTATTATCCCGGAACGGATGATGGTGCAGCATGGAACTCAGGGAGAAGATCCTGGAAGTCATCGGCGGCTCCCACACGGCCGCGGTCGCCACGCTGGACGGGAACCAACCCGCGGTACGGTTCATGCTCCTTATCGGCTTTCCCGATATGACTCTTGTCGGGGGGACGATGAAGAGCTCCCGGAAGGTAGTGCAGCTGAAGAAGAACACGGATGTGGCCATTGCGATGTGGTCGGGAAAAGAGATCACCAACCCGTACGTGGAGATCCAGGCACAGGCAGAGATCCACGACGATATCGCGACCAAAAAGAAGTACTGGAACCCGATGTTCGTACCGTACTTCCAATCGGTAGACAACCCCGATTTCGTTGTTCTGCGCTTCACTGCAAGCGAGATCATCTACTACACCCCGTCCATGAGGAGAAGAGAAGTCTGGAAGCGTTGAGATGCTTCCAAAGTAATCTTCTGGAAACGGTAGGGCCGGGCCCGCACCACGCCTGCGGCCGGAACTATCAGAGCGCCTGCTGCTGGTATGCCAGCTCATATCTTCCGCGGGGAAAATGATAAATACAATCAGTCATACAAATATGATAAGTATGAAAAGTAAGAAATGTGGGACAGAGGATCTGGTTGACGAGATGATCGCACCACGGAAGGAGAAGACCAGGCACCTGTTCGGCAGCGTGAAGGTCGGCGAACGCGGGCAGATTGTGATCCCAAAAGAAGCCCGCGAGATCTTCGGTATACAACAGGGCGATATTCTGCTGGTCCTCGGCGATGTGGAACGCGGCATTGCACTCGTAAGAGCAGATGCCCTCCAGGAATTCGCACGGAAGATCCTTGACAGCACAAGCAAACCGGATGAATAAGTGCGGACAGGGAATCATCATGAAAATTGTTGTACTGAATGGCAGCCCCAAGGGTGATGTCAGTGTTACGATGCAGTATGTTGCGTATATCCGGAAGAAATTCCCGGAGCATTCCTATGAAATTCTCAACATCGCGCACGAAATAAAAAAGATCGAGAAGGATGATACGGTCTGGAACAAAATGCTCGACACCATCCGGTCCGCGGATATGGTCCTCTGGGCATTTCCTGTTTATGTCATGCTGGTCTGCTCCCAGTACAAACGGTTTATTGAACTGGTCTTCGAGCGGAAGGCAGAGGATGCATTTGCCGGAAAATATGCCGCAGCGCTCTCAACATCGATCCATTTCTTCGACCAGACCGCCCATGCCTACATCCATGCGATCAGCGACGATCTCGGGATGAAGTACCTCGGGTTTTATTCCGCGGAAATGAGGGACCTGTTAAAGGATGAGGAACGCCGGAGGCTGGAAAAATTCGCATCCCTGGTCTTCTCCGCAGTACAGGAGAAGATTCCCGTCCAGCGGGAGAACGCGCCGCTCGTCCGGTCGTCCTTTGCGTATGTTCCGGGTATGGAACAAAAAACCGTTCAGGCAGGTACACAAAAGGTGGTCATTGTCACTGACGATGACGGCAGTTCGCCCAACCTTACGGCAATGACCGGCCGGCTCCGCACCGGTTTTTCCGGTCCTGTTGATCTCATCAACCTCCACGGGCTCGACATCCGGGGCGGGTGCCTCGGGTGCTGCCAGTGCGGCTATGACAATACCTGCGTGTACACCGACGGGTATATTGATTTTTATAAGAATTGGCTGGTACCGGCAGATATCATCCTCCTCGCAGGTTCGGTGCACGACCGCTACCTCTCGTCCGCATGGAAGCAGTTCTTTGACCGGAGTTTCTTCAAGGGACATACGCCGGGGCTTGCCGGTAAACAGATCGGTTTCGTCATCGCCGGCCCGGTCAGCCAGATCCCCTGTCTCAAGGAAGCGCTTGCTGCATGGGCGGACAACGGCGGGTGCCATGCACATCTCGTAACCGACGAAGTGCAGGGATCCGGGGACCTCGATGCCCTGCTCGACACCCTGGCAGGAAGGCTCGTGGAGGGTGCAGAGACCGGGTACATCCCCCCCCACACGTTCTACGCGGTCGGGGGCCACAAGATATTCCGGGATAATATCTGCGCAGGAATGAGATTCGTGTTCCAGGCTGACTACCGGTATTATGATGAACACGGGATGTTCGATTTCCCTCGGGTTGACCTGAAGACCCGGTGCATGAATGCAGTCCTCATCCCTTTAACGAGAATCCCCGGTTTCCGGAAAAAAGTGTTTGCCGATATGAAACGCCACATGATCGAGCCTTTTGGACCGGTGCTCAGGGATGCCTGAGTTTTTTTTGGAGAACAATAGATGAAAAAAGCGGGCATCCTGCTGGGGTTTGTCCCTCTGATCGTCTACGGTGTCCTTGCGGGAAGTTCCGTCTTGAGCGTGATTTTTGCACTCGGGGCTGCGCTGATCGTCACCGTCATTGCCGGTTATGCAGATCTCAGGAAAGGCAGGATCCTGACCTGGGCAACCCTGGTGCTGTTCGGCTCCCTGATCGTCGCTGTCGGGGCCCTGGGCATGACCGGGATACTCCCCGTTATGGGAATGCTGATCTATGCGGCACTCGCCGCAGTCACCTTCGGATCGATCCTTGCGAAAATACCCTTCACGCTGCAGTATGCCCGGGAGATGGTGGACCGGACGCTCTGGGAGAACCCGGTTTTTATCCGGGTAAACGTCCTGATGACGGGTGTCTGGGGCAGCATCTTTGTGATCAACCTCATCCTGAGTTATCTCACGTTCGCATTCCCGCACTCTGCAGGGTGGATTACCTCGCCGCTCACGTACCTTGTCCTTATCGCCGGCATCATCTTCACGGTCTGGTATCCGGGATATATACAGAAAAAACATTCTTCCGCATCACGGTGCAGCGGCACGTAAGAAACGGACATTGCGCATCACGATGGCAAAACCGGGGGGTCCCGGTAACGCCCCGGGAATAATCAGAAGGATAAAAAAAGTCTAGTGCTTGACGCAGTAATATCCTCCGCGGAGATGGTGTTTCGTGAAGAGCTCGCAGGCCGGACAGAAGCAGCCGATCTCTTTCATTGACAGGACCGATGACCCCCCGCACCCGCAGAAGAGTTCAGTGGGCTGGTATTTTTCGAGGGAATGACGCTTGTAGTTCTGGCATATCGTGCAGTACTTCCTGCAGATCTGCCGGTTCTCTTCGGTATTCTCTACAACGGGTTTGTCTGAACTGAACATGATAAAAAAAGTGTGCGATAATGGATAATAGATCTTTTTATGGAGGTTTCCCATTTCTCCAGCACCCGGTCTATCCGCTTCGCGATCACCGGCGAGTGCCAAACGCCACACGATCGCCGGCCCACGGCTGAACCGCCATGTTGGAGAGGTTTGTCAAAACCTCGACAATGAGAAGAATTCGGAAGAATTCTTCAAAGTGGGAGCCGGCCAGTACCCGGCTCCGGCAAACCTGTTTTCAGGAAAGTCCCACGGGAAAATTGTACAGGAAAAATGATTCTGGTACATGCCCGCACTGTGCCGGAAGGCCCAGTTCTTATTCCCCCCGGTTCATCCCTTCCGTAAACTTCTTCTCTGCCTCAATGACCCCTGGCATGCCCGGCCTGCAGAAATACAGGACTACAATGAATGCCGCATACCCAAAGAGCCCTGTCAACCACTCCATGCCGGGAGAGAAACTGAGTGCATTATGGATGCTCCCCCGGAATAGGAAGAGGTAGAACGCGGAAAAGATGAGGATCACGTACTGTACCAGGTGCGATCCCCCGTCAACAATAACATACATCCGGGGCAGCACTCGCCCGTACAGGTAATACAGCCCGAGAAGGATCAGGGGAGTCAGGACAAGAAAGAGCAGCCATGGGGAGAGCGAGAGGCCGTGGTTGATGTTCCCGATGTCGCCATGCAGGGAAAATGCCCTCACCGGCATATAGGCAACCAGTTCCATGAGGTTGACGATGACGAGCCAGAAGGTGATATGAAACAACCACTTTTTCCGGACCAGTGCACCGGACAGGAGGAGCCAGAGTCCCCCGATGACGACAACAGTATGAAGGATGAGCGGCATTACCGCAATGATCGCTGCATCGACACCCTGCCCCGCAGCAAACATGGTGGAATACGAGACTCCTTCGTCCCATCCGTCAAGGGTCACCAGGTTCCCCCACACGATGTCGAGGGGACTCTGCATATGTCCCATGAGATACGCGGTGGTGCTGTGAATATATTCATGGATAACAACGAACATTGCCCCGAATGCGATGCATGTCGCGATCACGATCAGCGCATAAAAAACAGCAGACCGGATCTCTTCCTCTCGGTTCATGATAATTCTCTCTTGACGGGGTCTGGGGAAAAAGGATTGGAATTGTTTTTCCTGACTGCCACTCCTTGCAGAGTCCCGTGCCCCTTTGGCAATCGCGGGGGGGGGAGAGAGCCCCCTCCACAACGGCCGAGGGCACCAGCTGCATTCCTCTGGCCACTCCGCGGATAATCAGCAGGATAAAAAAATCATCTAATCCTTGACACAGAAGTGCCCGATGACGAGACTGTGCTTCGCGAAGAGCTCGCAGGCCGGGCAGAAGCATTCTCCCCCTTTCTTTGACGGGACCTGGGATGTTCCGCGTGCGCAGAAGAGTGTGTCGGGCTGATATCGTTCAAGGGAATTATGTTTGTAGGTCGGGCATGCCCGGCAGGTCTTCCTGCAGATCTGCCGGTTCTCTTCCGTATCCTCCACAATAGTCGTGCCTGTTTTCATCATAATGAGTGGATAGTGCGATGATAAATAATAGGCTTCTTGTTGATTTTTCCGGTTTTTGCTGGCTGCAGTCCGATCCAGCCAGCCGGGGGGTGCCCCCACCGCACCGGCCAGCCCACGCTACCGGTCTGGCCCCCACCGGAAGCGGAGGACCCGCTTTTTTCCCGTCAGCACTCCTGCCATTTCCGCCGGAAAGGATGATATCGGATACTTTTTTATGCTGCCGGCCGCAGTATTTTCATCAGCAACAATCTGTTGTGTTACAGAGGGGGAGTACCATGACCGAAGGACCGATCATCACAACTCATGACCTGAACCTCTGGTATAGCGAAACTCATGCCCTCCAGTCAATCTCCATGAGTGTTGCAAGGAACCGGGTCACCGCCCTGATCGGCCCCTCCGGCTGCGGCAAATCCACGCTGCTCCGCTGTTTCAACCGGTTAAACGACCTGATTGGCATCGTGAAGATCACGGGCAAAATTATGGTCTCCGGCCGGAATATTCACGAACCGGGAACGGATGTCGTGCAGCTCAGGAAGAGGGTCGGCATGGTATTCCAGAAGCCGAACCCGTTCCCGAAATCGGTGTACGAGAACGTCGCGTACGGCCCCCGTGTCCACGGGATCAGGGACCCAGCAGAACTTGACAGGATTGTAAAGAAAAGTCTTCGCGATGCGGCGCTCTGGGACGAGGTCAGGGACCGGCTGCACAGCCCGGCGCTCGGCCTCTCTGGTGGCCAGCAGCAGCGTCTCTGTATTGCACGCACGCTTGCGGTGGAGCCGGAGGTCATCCTTATGGACGAGCCCTGCTCTGCACTCGACCCAATAGCGACAGCCAAGATCGAGAAGCTGATCGATATTCTGAAACAGGACTATTCGGTTATCATCGTCACGCACAATATGCAGCAGGCAGCACGGGTGAGTAATTTTACCGGGTTTATGTATCTGGGGAAGCTCGTGGAGTTCGGGCAGACCGATCATATCTTCGAGAACCCGGATGAAGACCTTACGGAAAATTATATCACCGGGCGGTTTGGGTAGGTGGAGCAAAGATGTCAGAGAAATTTCATACAGAACTGAACACATTGAAAAAAGATATGCTGGATCTGGCCCGCTTTGCCAGGAACATGATGTGCGACGCCCTGAAGGCGCTGACAACGGAAGATACCGAAGCAGCAAAGGAGGTTGCATCCCGCAAAAAACATGTCCAGGAGACCATGATCGAGCTCGAGGAACGGACATACCAGCTGATTGCCCTGTACCAGCCGATGGCAAAGGATATGCGGGAGATCGCCTGCATGCTCAAGATCCTTTCTTCAGCCGAACGGATCGGGAGATACGGCAAGGATATCGCGAACATGGTCAAGCATGTCAAGGGCCAGCCTGAGTTTGTACAGCCTCTCCCGATAATGCATATGGCAGTACTGGTGACCGGTATGATCGATGATGCGATCCATGCCTTTGAAGCTGACAGTATCGAGCCAATCAAAGATTTTTCCCGGCGTGACGATACCGTTGATTCGCTGTGGCATTCGGTATTCCGGGAGACGCTCACCTTTATGATGGAGAACCCGAAGACGATTACCCGGGGAACCTATTATATCATGGTCGCACGGTATCTCGAACGGTCAGGAGACCATGCCTGTAAAATGGCAGAGAACGTCCATTACATGGTGACCGGGAAACGGATCGAGATCAAATAATCCGGCACGTGCTTTGAAACTCTTAAAAAAATCGGGATGGACAAAAAACCGTATTAAATTAAAAACAATCTTTTTGGAAAGCATCCAAAATTATAATGTCGAATGCCGGAATGCGATATCCGACAGTACATCGGCCACATCCTCGCATTTATCGGTGGCGATCTCGAGCGATTCATAAATATCTTTCAGCTTGATCACGGTCATGGGATCATTCGTGCGGAAGAGGTTGGTGATTGCCTCAGCGAGGACATCATCTGCGAGATTTTCGAGCCGGTTTATCTCAATACAGCGTTCCCTGATATAATTGGGATCCCTGATCGAACGGATGCATTTGACCGCCCCTTCGATCTCGACAGCTGACAAGTGTATCAGCTTTGCCAGCTCGATGATAGAGACATCCGGTGATTCGATGCCATAATAGAGCATCTTCTCGACTGATCCGTCGATATAATCAAGAACTTCATCGAGAGAGGATGTGAGCGCGGATATCTCCGTGGCCGCAAGCGGGGGATTCCCGGAACGGTTTAACCGTTCAAAGATTGCATGGGTCAGGTCGTCACCCTTGTGCTCAAGGAGTTCGATCGCATGACGCTTCTCCTTGACTTTGGTGAAATCCTTGGTGAGGTCAACAAGCTGGTGTCCTGCCTGGGTAACGATGGCCGCCTGTTGTTCGAGCAGATCGAAAAATTCCCGGTCGGGAGGAATAAACCACTGTCTGAGACCCATACACAAACCACGGTAGTATCGTGCATGACAGATTAATAATATAGTGGTCAAAATTACCAGAAGTCATGAGAATACGGGCAGTTCTTTTCCAAGGCGTAGAAGATAACTGATTACGGTGATCCCTCCGGGCCACACCCCCGTCCAGGGCACGGGGCCGGGAAAAACCTGAGCATGGCCCGGCCCCCTCACATCACTGAAGCTGGGCAGATCCCCTCTCACGATCACCGCCTGGCGAATATCCGGTTAAACCCTCAGGAGCACAAAAACGATCTCTGTCATTCACAATTATTCCGGGTCGCGGGGGAACTGCAACCATCATCATGCAGGGAAATGATCATGTATCGGTCGCACCGAACCGTTCGAAGAAGAAACATTCACCAAACGATTGTTTTTCACCGGGTATGAGGGCAAGGATATGGCTGTCGGCATGGCCCTCGCAGACATTGAGATAAGAGCACCCGATTGACTGGAACCCGATTGCGTCCTTCCCACACAGTGCACACTTTGGTTTTTCCGCCATGGTTATATTCTCCTGGAGTCTTTTTGCAGATACATCTTTTTGTGGAACAATCCCTACCCTTCATCTCACGGTTCCCGCTTTTGGGTCACAGGGAGTAATGGAAAAAATACATACTAAGTTTTAGAGCGAGAGATCGCGCATCTCAAGAAAATTGAGAGATGGTACCGCACGATTGGAACAGTACCGGACAAAAAAAGGACGGGTATTTTAAGCAAAATGATTACTTTGCATATGCTTCTACCAGGTCCCGTGCGGTGATTATCCCGGCAATGTGCTTCTTTTTCATAATAGGAAGCCGCCGGACATGCTGTGCAGCCATTATCTTTGCTGCTTCATGGATACTGATACCGGCAGGAGCTGTTGTCATGAGTCCGGAACATGCTTCACCGACCGGAGTATCAAGCGATCGTGAATGAACCATGAATGTTGAGAGGAGGTCCCGTTCGGTAAATATCCCCAATGGCTTTCCATCAAGGGTGACAATCACGCTGCCGACCCGGTTTTTCCCCATAATTTCAGCTGCGGAGCGAACGGTTTCATCTTCATTGACGCTGACAATCTCCGTTGTCATAAAATCATCGACAATCAGCGAGGTCTCCGGAGCTTCGGGCATGTCGCGGATCAGGTCGGATGCGGTAATAATCCCGGCAAGCTTGCCACATACATACACAACCAGTCGCCCTTTCTTATTGATCATGGTCCGTGCCGCCTCCCTGATCTTGAACGTCGGACATATCCTGATGAGCGGATACGACATGACCTGCCCGACCAGCGTTTTTTTCAGGTCCAGATTGCATGCAAGAACCTTGGAGAGCAGGTCCCGCTCCGTCACAATAGCAACAGGTGTTTTGTATTTTACGACAATAAGGCTCCCGATGTGCTTTTCACCCATCATCTTTGCTGCCTGAATCATCGTGGTCTCAGGAGTTGTCGTGATGACCTTGCGGCTCATGATGTCGCCTACTTTCAGGTGACGTCTGGATTCCTTGTAGGCCTGATCGAGCACGCTCGGGAATTCAATGGCAGATTTTTTAGGTACCGTCATACAGATCACTCCCATGTGAGAATTGAGTTCAAGAAATTAAAGATTTCGGTGCCTGTTCTCTCAGGTAAAGGAAAAACCTGATCCTCCCCTCACTGATAATGAGAGATTCTGTGGAATCGCGCATCCTCGCTTTCGTTCGTTTGCTCTTACTACACTCCGGTTTGTTTCATATCAGATCCGCTTTTTTTTCGGTGATCGGGCAAACGAAGACGCACCCCTTTGCCCGCAGGCTCGCTGCCGGATACCGGCTCTCATGTTTTCTACGTCTCATGCTTGCTACGATCGAAAAATTCTATTGTTGGGACGAGAATGTGTCTGTAGTGGATGGACCCCCGGGTCGTGATGCATCATGCAGGTGGCTGAATACCCCGGACTGACCGCGGTGCAGGAAAGAAAGCTCAAACTTGCCGTTGAGGGGAGCTGTGAACTCTGCTCTGAATACTTCGCACTCCCGTTCCTCGAGATCCACCGGATCTCCCGGCGCCTGTACCGGGAGATGGTGCGGGATCCCTCAACACGGATCCTCGTGGTCTGCCATCTCTGCCATCACCATATCCACCGGCTTCCCGTTCGGGTAAAGGACCAGCGTGCCATCGTTTCCCGCCGCTCTTTTTTTGTCCGGCAGGATATCCGTAAGATTCTCGGGTACGCACCAAAACCCTATTCACCTCCCGATGACACCGATGTCTCCGAGATGTATGAGGAGTATTTCTACCACTTCCCTCCTGGTTCTTTCCGGCTGGGAGGGTGAAAGGATACGCCCGGCCGCAAAAAAGATCCGAAGGCTCCGATCTGACGCGAAAAAAAATTAAAATAAAAATCCCACAAAAAATTTTCAAAATTTCTCTCTAAAAAAATCGCAGGCCGGAAAAGTATCCGGCCCGGTTCCTTTTTTGTCCACGTTTAGCGTCCCACACCTTACCTGATGTGGATGCCAATACCCTCAAACCAGCGGGATTCGAAATTCCCTGAGTAATCGTATGTGTACCCAATCGCCCTGAAGAAATCCTCGAACTCCTCCTGCGCACGGGAACTTTCTTCTGCAGTATGAGCGGTGCGGTAGAAATGCGCCAGGTAGGCAAAACTGGCACCATGCTCCGGGAAATCCTCCCGTTGCACCGAGTCGATCATCGGGTACTGCACAAGAAGTGCCTCCCACTCCGGACAGGACCCCTTCCCGTCAATGAGGAGGCATTCAGGACGTGTGACAGGCGCGGCTGACCCGGTTTTTTTGCGGGATGGCCTCTTTTGTGTTTGCTCGCCATCATGCTGGTTTCGTTTCAGGGAACGGTTCGTTGCGGGATGATTCTTTGGGGGTGCATCGTCTGGCGTCATAGTTCTGTCCATTGGGATCCGGTACGGTGGTTTTTAGCGTCTGCAGGCGGGTCTTTCCTGACCGGCCGTTCAGACCTCTTTTGTTATCTTATAGAACATTTCAGCGGGAATGGTCTCTAACGTCTGGGTCCGGACGGTCCCGAACTTCGCGATAATCGACAGGAATTTCACCATGTTCTCCTTGGAAGGCATATCGATGATCACCACAAAGTCGTACCGGCCGAACGTGTAATACAGGGAGATCATTTTCCCCCCCAGCGATTCGACAACCTTTGCCGCTTTCTTGTCCCGATCTTCAATGCTGTTAAATTTTTCAAACGCAGCACTTTTCAGGTTCCCGAGCATCACGTAGATTGTCATACGGGATTCCTTACCCGCATGGTGGTAATAAAATTTTCGGATGTGAAGACCCGGCACCAGCCCCCCATCCTGTCTGAGGGTAGTGCTGTATCAAGACAGAGAAATCTCTGGGTATTGGTTCTCCGTGGAGGTCGCATGATGGGCACGGGACCTCCCCCCATGCTCGTAACTTCTGTCTGAATCAACGTCCGGATCGAGGAAGAGAAGATTTCCCTGAAAATCTTCGAAATTTCGAGGATCATCAGACCCGAGAAACGAGAAGACCCGAAGGGTCTTCGAACCTGTCAGAAGTCGAAAAGTCTGATGACTCTTTTCCTACACCAGGTCTGCTGACCTGCCGTATTAACAAACTATTTGACAAGAAAAAGCGCTATTACGCATAGCGTATAGTGAATTACGAACAACAAAGAACGGACAACCACCATCATGAATTTCAACAATTTCACCATCAAATCCCAGGAAGCTGTAGCTAAAGCAACGGAAATTGCAACGGCAAAACAGAACCAGGCCATCGAGACCTCGCATCTCCTGAAGGGGATGCTTCTGGTTGACGAACATGTCATTCCTAACCTCCTGAAGAAACTGAATGTGAACATTGATAATTTCACACTTGCGCTCGACCGGATCATCGATTCTTACCCTAAAGTCAGTGGCGGGGACCAACGCTTTTCAAATAATGCTATAAAAGCCTTGGACAAAGCCACCGCACTTTCCCAGGAATTCAAGGATGGATTTGTCTCACTGGAGATTCTTCTCCTGGGAATTTTTTCAGTGAACGACAGCACATCACGGCTGCTGAAGGAGAACGGGGTCACAGAGAAAGACCTGAAAACCGCCATCAGCCAGTTGCGGAAAGGAACGACAGTGAACAGCCAGGACGCCGAAGAGACCTATGAATCCCTGGAAAAATATGCCCGGAACCTGAATGATCTTGCCCGCACCGGGAAACTCGACCCGGTTATCGGCCGGGACGAAGAGATCCGCAGGGTGCTGCAGATTCTTTCCCGGAGGACGAAGAACAACCCGATCCTCATCGGGGAACCCGGCGTGGGGAAGACTGCGATCGCCGAAGGTCTCGCTCACCGGATCATTGACGGGGATGTGCCGGATAACCTGAAGACCAAGCAGATCTATTCCCTCGATATGGGAGCCCTGATTGCCGGGGCAAAATTCAAGGGAGAATTCGAGGAACGGCTGAAAAGCGTGATCAAGGAAGTGATATCCGCTGAAGGGGAGATCATCCTGTTCATTGACGAGATCCATACCCTGGTCGGGGCCGGCGGTGGCGAGGGCGCCATGGACGCCGCCAATATCCTCAAACCCGCGCTTTCACGGGGAGAACTGCATGTCATTGGCGCAACGACCCTGAAGGAATACCAGAAATATTTCGAGAAGGACAAAGCGCTCGAGCGGCGTTTCCAGCCGGTGATGGTCAATGAGCCGGATACGCTGGATGCCATCTCAATCCTTCGCGGCATTAAAGAGAAATACGAAACCCATCACCATGTACGGATCAAGGATGAGGCGATCATCGCCGCCGTTGAACTTTCGCAACGCTATATCTCCGACCGTTTCCTTCCCGACAAGGCGATCGACCTGATCGACGAGGCTGCATCAAAACTCCGCCTCGAGATCAACTCGAAACCGGAAGCACTGGAAACGATTGAACGCAGGATCCACCAGCTGGAGATCGAACGTGAGGCCATCAAACGGGAGAAGGACCAGGGAAAACTGAAGTCTTTGAACGAGGAGATCGGGAACCTGACCGAGGAACGAAACCGTCTGAAGGTAAAGTGGCAATCGGAGAAAGATCTTGTTGAACAGATCCAGTCGAAAAAAACTGAGGTCGAGAACCTGAAATCCGAGGCCGAACGTGCCAACCGCAGCGGCGACCTCGGCAAGGTGGCAGAGATCCGCTATGGTCGTATCCCGCAGATCGAAAAGAGCATGGAGGACCTGAAGGAAAAACTGACCGTGCTGCAGAAGGACTCCGCGATGGTGAACGAGGAAATCGGGGCTGAGGAGATTGCCGAGGTGGTCTCGCGCTGGACCGGCATTCCGGTGAGCAGGATGCTGCAGAGCGAGAAACAGAAACTGCTGAGCCTCGAGGCTGAACTCCACAAGCGTGTCGTAGGCCAGGATGAGGCCATCGAAGCAGTTTCCAATGCAATCCGACGGAGCCGTGCCGGGCTGCAGGACACAAAACGTCCGATCGGTTCGTTCATCTTCCTCGGGACGACCGGTGTCGGAAAGACCGAACTGGCAAAAGCCCTGGCAGAATTCCTGTTCAACAACGAGAACAGCATGGTGCGGATCGATATGTCGGAATACCAGGAACGGCATACCGTTTCGAGGCTGATCGGAGCGCCTCCGGGCTATGTGGGATATGAAGAGAGCGGGCAGCTGACAGAAGCGGTCCGGAGAAAGCCCTACTCTGTTGTACTCCTGGATGAGATCGAAAAAGCCCACCCGGATGTGTTCAACATCCTGCTGCAGGTTCTTGACGACGGCCGTCTGACCGACAACAAGGGCCGTACGGTGGATTTCAAGAATACCATTATCATCATGACATCGAACATCGGGTCACATATTATCCAGGAGAACCTGGAGCATGTCACCGACAAAAACCGGGACGAGGTTTTCGAGCGCACCCGACAGGAGGTGTTCGACCTGCTCAAGAAGACCATCCGTCCCGAATTCCTCAACCGGATCGATGAGATCATCATGTTCAAACCGCTCACCAGGGATGAGATCCAGACGGTGGTCGAGCTCCAGTTGGTAAACGTCCAGAAGATGCTCGCGAAGAGCGATGTCCGGCTCAGGGCAACCAAGAAAGCCGTCCAGTTCATCGCCACCACGGGCTTTGACCCGCAGTTCGGTGCGCGGCCGATCAAACGGGTGATCCAGAAGAACCTGCTGAATGCACTGTCAAAAATGATCCTGGAAGGAACAGTACACAAAGACAAGGAGATCGTGGTGGACGAGAAAGAAGGAAAGTTGATGTTCAGGAATACCTGAACCTGGACCTGCGAGGTCTCCTCCCCGGACCGTTGACGACCATAGGCCTCTCTTTTTTCCGGCATCGTACTTTTTAAGGCAGGAGCAATAATTCCGATGCTGTAAGGAGTTACATCGAATGCCAGCTAAACTCATGAACTACTTCAATAAATCACCGAGGATTGGAAGTCTGAGTACCGCATCCAAAAATGGTAAGGTCAATGCGGCCATGTTCGGTTCACCCCGGATGCTCGACGAAAAGACCGTGGTCATGGGACTGGGGAAGGACCGCAGCCTTAAAAATCTCCAGGAAAATCCCTATGCGGTCTATATGATCATAGAACCGGGTAAGACGCTCGCGGAGTGGAAGGGGATCCGGGTATACCTGAAAATGAAGGCATGTGCAACAAGCGGCCCCAATCTGGACGCCTATATAGGTCAGATTGGAAAAGTGATCGGGGAGGACGCCGCAAAAAAGATGATCCATGCCGCGATAACCTTTGAAGTAACAGAAATACGCCCCCTTGTCGACACGGGCCAGGGATGGGAAAAATCCATCTGACGGGACGCTCATCCGCTATCGTCCTGATTAAGGATCCCGGGAGATCGTATCCTTCAGTCATCACTCCGGACATCCGTGTTCATAAGGCACCCGCTCTACCCGCAATGATCCCCGCTCTGCCGCCAGGCCGCTCCCGTCAGAACAGATCAGCTGAGGGGCCCGAGCTGGGTCTCTTCCGCCTCGGGAAGGGTGAGGCTTATGTCCTGAGGGTGGCGACGAACTTCGCACCAAAACAGAAGATCCGGTTCGGGGACTAACAGCACTCAGTAAAATAACGCCGGTTTGCCAGAAAAAATGACGATCCTCTGGAAGTATCTGAAGCCGCAGAAGTGGCTTATCATTGCCGCACTCGTGTTAGCGGGTGCCAGCCAGATACTGAACCTTGTCGATCCGATAATTTTCGGGAAGATCATCGATGATTATGCCTTAAACCCGGGGAACCTCACAGAAAATGCACTGGTCTCCGGTGTGCTCTTCTGGCTGGGAGTGGCCGTTGTGATCGCGGTGCTCGCCCGGTTTGCAAAAACGTTCCAGGATTATTTTGTCCGACTCGCAGTACAGATATTCGGGATGCAGATATACAACGACGGCCTGGAGCAGACGCTCCGCCTCTCCTATGACGAATTCGAGGAGCAGACGAGCGGCGAGACATTATCGGTATTGCAGAAAGTACAGTCGGATACCCAGACCTTCTTCACGGCCTTCATCAATGTCCTCTTCTCCGCTTTCGTGGGAATTGGTTTTCTCCTCGCGTATTCCATCACCAAGAACTGGCTGCTGGTACCTGTTTTTGTGATCGGGATCCTCGTTCTCGGATCGCTCACCTGGCTGCTCTCGAAGAAGATCAAGACAACGCAGAGAGAGATCAACAGTGAGACAAATGAGATCGCCGGGGTGATCACCGAATCCCTCCGGAACATCGAGCTCGTGAAAAGCCTTGGCCTGACCTTCCCTGAGATCCGGAGATTACGGGAACGGAATTTAAAGATCTTCAACCTGGAGATGATAAAAGTAAAACGGATCCGCCTCCTGACGTTTTTCCAGGGAACGACGCTTTCCATCCTGAAGCAGTCGATATTGTTCATCCTCCTCTGGTTGATCTTCCGGAACGTCCTTACCACGGGGGAACTGGTTTCGATGCAGGCCATCACCGCGATCATCTTTGTACCGCTGCAGGACCTTGGCACCATCATCGTGAATTACCGCGAGGCCGAAGCATCCATGAATAATTTCGACCGGCTGATGCAGAAGCCGATTGAAATAAGACCGGAAAACCCGATCGAGATCGAAGAGCTGAACGATATCCGTTTTGAGGATCTCGTCTTCCGTCACAGGAGTGCCCGGTATAATGCCATCGACGGGATCTCTTTTCACGTTAAAACCGGCGAAACGATCGCGTTTGTCGGTCCTTCCGGTGCAGGCAAGTCAACGCTCATGAAGCTCCTGGTGGGGTTGTACAGACCTCTCAGCGGGGAGATATATTTCAATGGCCAGCCCTCTGCCCTTATCAGGTATAATCCGTTACGGCGACAGATTGGTGTGGTGACGCAGGACGCCCAGTTGTTCTCGGGTACGATAAAGGAGAACCTCCTGTTCGTCATGCCGGATGCGACCGACGAGCAGCTGAGGGATGCATTACACAAGGCTTCGTGTGACTGGATACTGATCCGTTCTGCTCCGGGTATTAACACTCTTATCGGGGAGGGCGGTATGATGTTGTCAGGAGGGGAGAAACAGCGTATCTCCATTGCCCGGGCTTTATTGCGTCACCCCCGCCTCTTAATCTTTGATGAAGCGACCTCCTCACTCGATTCCCTGACCGAGGAGGATATAACAAATACGATCAGGGATATTTCCACGAGCAGGGACCAGATCTCCATCCTGATCGCCCATCGTCTGTCTACCATACTGCACGCAGATGTCATCTATGTCATGGAGGCGGGAAAGATCGTTGAGACAGGTTCTCACCAGAGTCTTCTTGACCAGAAGGGTCTGTATTACGCAATGTGGCGCCAGCAGATCGGTGAACGCAGAGACATCGTGAATTGATCGTACCGGACAGCGCAAAAGTACTCTTGCATCGTACCGGGTTTCCAGCCAGAGACCGGAGCGCCCCCACCACTCCCGGCCCAACGGCTGCGTCACAACTCCGGCTCCAGATACCCGGTTGTGATACTCTTCCTCTCACTCCGGCCCGTCCGGGTGAAGCCCGGCCGCCGGCTGCCGCTTCCCCCGCATGAGCGACGCGGCGATCCCGAAGATACAGAATATCGTGAAGAGGACGAATGCATAATGGACGCTGATAATAAACTGGGGATAGTACTCCGGCGTGATCTCGACCCGGCCGATGATGAGGGAAAAAAGCATCATCGCTATACCCATCGAGAGCATCTGCCCCACGAGCCGCATCGTCCCGTTCATGCCGGATGCGACCCCGTAGTACCGTTTTTCGACGGCACTCATGATCGCATTGGTGTTTGGCGAAGAGAACAGCCCGAAGCCGGCCCCGAGCACCCCCAGGCAGAGGAGCATGTACCACAGGGGAGTTGATTCCACGAGGAAGGAGAAGAGGAAGAGACCGAGGGCGGTTAACCCCATACCTGCTGATGCAACGATCTGCGGATCGATCCGGTCGGAGAGCCGTCCGGCAACGGGTGAAACAAATGCCATGATAGCCGGCTGGACAATCAGGATCAGTCCGGCATGCTCGGGTGAAAAACCCTTGGTAAACTGGAGGTCGAGGCTTAATAAGAACGTCACGGCGTATGTGGCGCTGTAGTTGATGAGTGCAGCAAGATTCGAGAAGGCAAAGACCCGGTTCTTGAAGAGGAGGCGCATATCAAGGACCGGCGCGGGAATCCGCATCTCGTACAGGGCAAAGATGATCCCGATGATGATGCCGGTGACAATCAGAGCGATTCCCGTACTGTCCGGCACAGTGGAAAAGCCGTACATGAGAGCAATAAGGGTACAGGCATAGATGACCGAACCGGCAAGATCGAAGTGCTCACCCACGCATTCCGCCCATTCGCCGTCCAGTTTCCAGAGGATGAGGATGCAGGCAATAATGCCGATGGGTACGTTGACAAAGAAGATGCTCCTCCACCCAAAGTACTGGGTCAGGACGCCCCCTAAAAACGGCCCGAGTGTGAGCCCGAAGTACACGGCGGTCAGGTAGATCCCCAGCGCTTTTCCCCGCTCGCCTGGAGGGAAGACGGACGTGAGGATAGCGATACTTGTGCCGAAGATCATGGCACCTCCGAATCCCTGGAGGATCCTGACCGCAATGAGCAGGCTGGTGGTGGGGACCATCGTCATGACGAGGGAAGCCAGGGAGAAGATCGCAATGCCGTACAAAAAGATCCGTTTTCTTCCGTAAATGTCTGCAATCTTCCCGAACGGGACCAGGAAGAGCGCGGCGGCAAGGATGTACGCGGTTGCAATCCAGGAAAGCGCGATCGCATCCATGTGGAATTCCGCACCCATGGCCGGCAACGCGATATTGACCGCTGAGCCGTCAAAAGGTGTAATAAACCCGGCAAGGATGGCAATCAAAAGCACGATCTGTTTGCCGGTCGGGGTGATGGGTGCAGCAGGTGTATGGCAGATGGCCGGCACATCTGCAGGGGTTCCGATGGAGGGGTCTGGGGGTTCTATAGGGATCACGCACGCTCCGGGTAACGGGTTTTGTTAGATCTTTGTCGGTTAAGTATTTTTACGCTGTGAAAAGCCTATCATCAGCCATCGTGTTTACAGGCCCCTGCCTGCATCGGCCCCCGGCCACACCGCCACGCAGGGACCCCGACTCCCGGCCCGGAAAACCCACTTTTTATGAATACATCCCACCCCACTACCCGAAACCTGTGGCAGGGCGACTTTTGCCGCGTACATGCACCCAGAATCATATATAAATAGAGGAAATGCGGAATCAATCGAGTATCAAGCAGAGGTAGACACTATGGAGTTTGGAAAGATTGTGATGTCGCGGTATGCGACAAAGAAGTTTGACGGCAGGAAGATCCCTGAAACAAAGGTAAGCGAGCTTCTCGACATGGTGCGGTTTGCTGCATCTGCGATAAACCTCCAGCCATGGAAGATCAAGGTGGTAACCGACCAGAAGACAAAAGAGCTGCTCAAACCTGCGGCCTTCAACCAGGAACAGATCACCAGCTGTTCGCACCTGCTTGTGTTCTGTGCAGATCCCGATTACGACAGCCTCATCAAAAGGCTCGGGGCACTGTTGAAAACGAGCGGTGCACCGGAAGAGATGCAGAAGAAGATCATCGAGATGTCGGTCCAGTTTGCCAGCAGAATGTCACCGGACCAGAAACTGGCATGGTCGCAGGCCCAGACGTATCTTGCGCTGGGGAATGCCATCAACGGTGCAAAAGCACTGGGTTTTGATTCCTGTCCTATGGGAGGGTTCGACCCCACAGAGTTTTCCCGGATCCTGAAGATCCCTGCGCCCCTTGTACCGGTGATGCTCTGCCCGCTCGGGTACGCGGCAGACAAGCCGATGCAGAAAGTGAGGTTCGCAAAAGAGGATGTTATATTCTGAAACGGGGTGACCGTTTCTTTTTATTCATTACGGCCCGTTAAGACAGAAAAACCGGGACAGGTAACCGCCCTTTGGCGATCACGGAAAGAAGAGCCCCCTCATGCGATACTCATATGCAGAGCTTCGCTCATCAAATACCAGCAATAAGGGGCGCCCGGTATCTGGATCCGAACGCTGGTTCCGTCCTGCGGGATAACCGTAAAAAGGATCGCGGGTTACCGGGGGTTTTTCCCGGTCACGGTCTGGTTAGCCGGATAGGAAGACCATTCCGTAAATCCGCCCTCGTAGAGGACTACGTTCTTACATCCCAGATAAAATCTGAAGAGAATGAACTCATTGGTAGCCTCGCGCCCGGTCCCGCAGGAGCAGATGATGGTCTTGTCCGGCGTTGCTCCGGCAGCCTTGACCAGTGCCTGGATCTGGTCATCGGGTTTCATAAGTTTCTTGTTTTTATCCTCCATCAGGCTCTTCCAGGGCAGATTAACGGCACCGGGAATATGGCCGGGCCTGATCCAGGGCCCCTGACCCTCATATACCGGCGAGGGGCGGGCATCCAGCACGACAACATCAGGCCGGTCCTTCATCCGGATAAATTCGTAGTAATCCACGAAAAAATCCTTCTGCAGGTTTACCGTAAACGATGAAGGTTTCGCAAGATCGAACTGGCGTGTGAGGGGACGTTTCTCTTCCTTCCATTTTTCAAGCCCGCCGTCAAGGACATAGACATTCTTATGACCGTAGCGTGCAAGCGTGTAGGCGAGCATGGTCTGTTCAAGACCATCGCCAATATAGTTGCCGCATGTCGTCAGGGGGCCACCGCTTGAGTACACCACGACCGGTTTTTCCGGTTCTAACCCAAGGGTCCTGAAAAGGCACTCGGCTGCATCGGCCGGGATCCATCGTGTCGGAATTGCTCCCTCATGAATGCGGAACAGGTTCTCATGGGCATACATGGCCCCGGGAATATGATCCTGGATGTATTCGTGGACATTCGGCTGGCAGTCAAGGACAAGAAGACCCTTGTCATGCAGGTGACTCTCCAGCCATTCAGCAGATACCCACTGAACAGTCCCGTCACCCTTCCCATACGGATATGTTTTTGCCATCATTTTCACCTTTGATAATTCAATCCATCCTGATCGATGTGGACAACTGCGCTTCACTATATAAGATGATAATATTTTGCGTCCAAAAACATTTTTTAAAAGGAAAGACTCTGATGGCACCTCCCCGCATCCGGACGCCGGAAACCCAGCCGGCATGCGGATATGAAGCTCGTTTTTTCCGAGTGTCAAACCTGGAACGGGTGAGAGAGGAGAAGAACAGAGTTCTTCGACGACGGTAAAAAAATGACACCTATGAGAACCATCCACCATCCCCGAAACAATACTTTATAATCTCCCGTGTGCAGTTCACCTTTAGTATCCGGGCTCCTTGAGTCCGCTCAGGTATCCGGAGATACAAAGGAGATACAATCATGTCAACAGTAGAGGAGAATATGCGTCTTATGCAGACGCTGGATGATTCCTGGAATGCGCAGGACTGGGTAACGTTCGAGAAACGCCATGCAAAAGAGGTCGATGTCTTCTGGCCAGCACAGGCAGACCCGACCCATGGCCGCCTGTCCCACAAGGAAGAGGCAATCGCGTTCTTCAAGATCTTCCCGGACAACAAGGTCGGGAACCGGCCGTACAAGATATTCTTCGGCCAGGGCGATTATACCTGCTCGGTCGCCGAGTTCACCGGCACCTTCAAGGGTCCGATGACCGGCCCGGACGGGAAGGTCATCCCGCCGACCGGCAAAAAATTCAAGGTGGAGTTCTGCACGGTCGCCAAATGGAAGAACGGGGAGATCGTCGAGGAGAAACTCTTCTACGACAAAATCGGCCTGATGCAGCAGATCGGCCTGATGTGAGGATCCAAACCAGCAGCACAGTGTTGTTTGGGAACTGGCATAAAAGTCGAAGTGTTCTGATGAACGCTTCTTCTCCCCAAGGCCCGATGACCTTTTTGAAAACGAAGAAATTGGGAAGATGTAACCATGACAGAACAGACAAAAAAATCTCAGGAACCAAGGAACGATTCCATGAAGGTCACCGTCAGTAAAAACGGCCCCTATATCGTGACCGGGAGCGTTCCTCTCATACAGGAGGAGATCTGCAACGATGACGAGGGCTATTGCCGCACCTGGCGGAAAGTAAAGCAGTTTCCCGTACAGGAACAGTACGCTCTCTGCCGGTGCGGCCACTCGCAGAACAAACCATTCTGTGACGGGACGCACACAAAGATCAACTTCAACGGCACTGAGACCGCAGGGAACGAGCTATACCTCCGGCACCCACGGATCATCCGGGGCCCGGAACTGGAACTGCTTGATTACGAGAACCTCTGCGTTCATGCCCGGTTCTGCATGAGGGCCGGCGGGATCTGGAACCTCACGGAACAGTCTGATGTACCGGAGGCGAAGGCTACAGCAATAGAAGAAGCGTGTAACTGCCCGTCCGGCCGGCTCGTCATCAAAGACCAGGAGACCGGCAAGGCCATCGAGCCGGCACTGGAGAAGTCCATCATCATCATCGAGTATCCCGCGAAGGGGGAGCACGGGCCGCTCTGGGTTCGTGGGGGTATCCCGGTGGTGTCCTCAGACGGCAGGCAGTACACCGTCAGGAACCGGCTCACGCTCTGCCGGTGCGGCAAATCACAGAACAAGCCGTTCTGCGATGGCAGCCATGTGCAGCATTGATGCGGCAATAATCGGAGGAGTTGCATAAGAATATGAAATTCGTTGATGTAGCAGGAGTAAACGACATACTGCCCGGGAAGACCCGGCATGTTGAGACGAAAGGAATCGAGATTGTCCTGGCAAATGTGGCCGGGAAGATCTACGCGGTGAGCGAGCGGTGCGGCCACATGAATGCCCCGCTCTCGAAAGGAACGCTGTACGAAAACATCATCACCTGCCCGCTCCACCACGCAACGTTCGATGTCCGGACGGGAAAGATGATCACCGGCATGGTCGAGCACCCGCTGCCGGATCTGGACAAAGCCCCAAAGGAGACACAGGACGAGTACAGGGCCATCGGGATGCTGGCAAAAGGGATCAGGATCCATGACCTGCAGTCATTCCCGGTGAAGATCCAGGGAGACCGGGTCCTGGTAACGATACAATAACCAGATTTTTTCGCAGATCCCTCTGTTTTCAGGCTCATGTGCCTGCGGGACGGTCTCATTGTTCTCTGTACTTTCACGCACTGCCACCGCAGGGTACTTCCTTCGGGCAGGAACCGGAAGTGGCAGGGATTGTGATGCGATCGGGCCTGGCAACGGGTTACCGGAAAAGGTCGTGGAGGTACAACCGGTACTGGCCGAGTTTCCCGTTAAAATTGGATGCTCCGATGAACATGACGGTCCCTGTTTCCGTTGCAGCCTGGATACCGTTTCTCATCGCATTTTTGATGGAGGGTTCATCGATGCCGTTTAAAACAATCTCGTATAGGGAAGCCACACCCTCAGGGACTAACGAATCAGGGATATGGTCCTTTAAGCCCGGACACCAGAGATGGTTGGTACTTGCCGACATCGGGAAATGGTAATTGTTGCACCCTACCTTGGAACCACTGGCAACAATGCCACCCGCAAAACTGGTGATGACGCCACGCATCCCTTTTATTTTTTCCATGGCAGCCTCGGCGCCGGTAAGTGCCGACCGCTGGTCTTTCCCCATGACCAGAAAGTTACCGCCGGCGATGCCCTTCACGGTACCAAAACGTTCCTCTCCCACATATTCGCCTTGCATAACCGGGATCTTCCAGCATCTCCTGCTGCCAACCATGCACCGCTCTTCATACCGGTCCCCGAAATAGTGCATCCTTGTATAGAACCGGGAGGCAGCATCGGGAAAACCGTCAAAGGCGGATGCGGTCGGTGTCGGGAGGATACACTGGGAGATCCTGCCGGCGACATTTGATTTCATATTTTTCTTATCAGTACAGATCAGGATCGAGACGCCTGCCCTGCCATCCGGGGTCTCTTCTGAAGAGTGGTATCGTTCGATCCCTGCCTCGCAGGGGCACCCGATCTTGGAGCTTGCGAATCCTGTTGCTTCAACCGCTGCCTTATATGCCCATTCCTGTGTGGCTGCCGTGATGATGACCCGTGACAGCCAGACCGGGAATGCCTCCGCAAAGGTGTCAAGTATCCCGGTGCCGTTGATCTCCACCGCTTACCCCCCCGTCCGGATACACAATGCCATCCTCGGTGATGATATAGTCCATCCGGATATCATTCTCATCGACCGGGAGGCTGTCTACTTCCTGGCAGGCAAATGCGATCCCGATCTTCCGCAGGCCCGGGTTTTTTGACATGAACCGGTCATAATAGCCGGCACCGTACCCGATCCGTCCCCCCTTCCGGTCAAACCCAAGCATCGGGAGTATGATCGTGCCGATATCCTCTGCAAGCGCCGGGATCTCACTGCCGATGGGCTCGGGAACGCCGAACGTGCTCGGGACCAGTGCGGAAAAATCCCGTAGGTAAGACAAACGGAGACTCACGTCTTCTTTTACAATAATCGGGACAACAACCGGATTTCCCTTTCCGAACAGTGCCTGGATCAACGGCTTTGTGTTGACCTCTTTTTCCTTTGAAGTAAAGACCATGACGGTCTCGCCGTTCCTGATGAACTCCATGAGATGACGGCAGATCCTGCGGCTTTTAAGAAGCCGGTCTTCTGGCATCATTGCGTCTTTTCGCTGGCGCAGGATCTGCCGCACGCTGTTTTTCAGCTCCCTCATGGGCAGTAGTATATCGGCGACGTATTTATGGTTTTATATGTTCCTGCTCCCAATGTGCGGATACCGCATTCTCACCAAAATGTCTGAAAAGAGGATCTCGCGACAACAAGGAAACATGTTCCCCAATACTGCAAATGCCGGAGGAACCCGGAACCGGCTCTGCACTTAAGCCCAGCCCCGCGGCCCGCGACGGCACCGCCACGCGGGAATACAAAAAGAGGTGCAGCGCCCCCCCCCATCAAAACTTTTATAAAAAGCATTAACCCTTCAGCGCACTTGTAAGAGAGTGGTGATACACGTGGAAAGACTGTCTGTTAAATCCCGTATTCTGCGCTCTGTGGGATATGATGACAGCACAAAAATCCTGGAGATAGAATTTCACACAGGACTTGTTTACCAGTATTCGGGTGTCCCTCCAAAAGTCTACGCGGATCTCATGCATTCAAACGAGGTTGGAAAATACTTTTCCGAAAAGGTCCGGACCCGGTTCCGGACAAAACAGGTTGTTGCATAAAATAGCAACCCGGAACGTCCCGCACGATGGTCCCGGCTCCCGATGAAAAAAAATGTGTGCGAACGTACCGGAAAACATTCCAAAAAAATTTTATTTTTTTGATTGCTCTGCGTTCTTGCATGAAATTTTTCCGGATCCACCTGACTCTGTGAAAATTTTCACGGCTCCCTGTCACGGAACAGACTGGCCCCGGTAATACTCAACATTAAATCCTCTGAAAAGAATGTTGAATCAATGGAATATACTTCACTCCCGGTCGAACGCCAGAAAAAACTGGCAGTACTCATTGATGCCGATAACGCACAGGCAAGTATCATCAAAAACCTGCTTGACGAAGTTGCCAAATATGGCGTGGCGTCCGTGAAGAGGATCTACGGTAACTGGACCACCCCCCAGCTCACTGGATGGAAAGATGTCCTTCTCTCACATTCGATCGTCCCGATCCAGCAGTTCAACTACACAACCAAAAAGAATGCAACGGACAGTGCGCTGATCATCGATGCGATGGACCTGCTCCACGCGGGAAACCTGGATGGCTTCTGCCTGGTCTCGAGTGACAGTGATTTCACCCGTCTAGCCTCACGGATCCGGGAATCCGGCCTGATGGTATACGGGTTCGGGGAGGAGAACAAGACCCCAAAGGCATTCGTTGATGCATGTGACAAATTCATCTATACAGAGATCCTGCGGCCCACGGAATCTGTTGAGACGAGCGCTCCGGTTTACCAGAATGTTTCCGTATTCAAGGATACGAAGAAAGATCAGAAATTCCTGAAATTGTTAAAAAACAGTATTGAAGATTCATCGGATGAGCAGGGCTGGGCAGAACTCGGTCTGGTCGGGAATAATATCCAGAAGAAAAGCCCGGAATTTGACTCGCGGAATTATGGATTCAAAAAATTTTTCGACCTCATACGTTCTCTGGATCTGTTCGAGATAGAAGAACGACAATCAAAGGATAATGTTGGAAAAATCATCTATATCCGGGAGCGGATGAAAAAAATACGGAAATAGGTTACAGCGGTGTCACGCTCATCAACTCAATGACCCTGCTCCCCGAATACCGCTCTTCCCTCCTCTCCGGCTTCTCCCCGAGGCGATCGCGTGTGCCCGAGCCCCTTCCCGCAACCCTTATGTCCCATAAGATCCAGAGCACCGGTCATGGGTGACATAACCGACAATCCCCGGCTCCGGGAACGGAGGTATGTCTTTGAGGACCGGCATGATGCGGGACGACAACTGGGGGCGCTCATTAAAACCCGTCCCGCCATCCGCGATCCGCTGGTCCTTGCCGTTCCGGCAGGTGGTGTTCCGGTTGGCAGGGAAGTTGCCGCGGCGCTCGGAGCACCCCTATCCCTTGCTGTCGTGAGGAAGATCCGGGTCCCCGGCAGCACGGAATCAGGATTCGGGGACGTCACTTGGGACGGGCAGGTCCTGATCAATGAACCGCTGCGGGCTGCGCTCGGCCTTTCTGCCAGGGAGGTGGATGCAGCAGTTGCACAGACCCGGAAAAATGTCAGCGCACGGGTTGCCCTCTTTTCCGGGGGGAGGCCGCTTCCGGCGATGGAAGGAAAAACCGTCATCCTCACCGATGACGGTCTTGCATCGGGGTTCACGATGCTCGCCGCGATACAGGGCATCCGCCTCCGGAACCCTGCCCGCCTCATCGTCGCCATTCCCACCGCATCCGCAACGTCCGCCGCACTCGTATCCAGGCACGCGGACCACTTGGTCTGCCCGAACATCCGGTCCGGCCGGACGTTTGCGGTTGCCGAGGCATACCGGGAGTGGTATGACCTTGACGATCGCGAGGTTCTTGAAGAACTGGCCGGTGTCCCATGAATACCGTGCCCGATTGCGGTCACCGGGAGCGGGGGTTCCGGTAATGCGGGTCCTCTATGAAAACATCCCAACACAGCTTGCGCAGCGTGACCGCTGGGTAGTCTGGAAATACGAAGAACGGAACGGGAAGACAACCAAACCGCCGTATGTTCCGGCACCGGGTAAACAGCGTCACGCCCTCGTTAATGTCCCCTCGACGTGGGGGACGTTCGAGCAGGCAAAAAACGCCTATGAATCCGGAGGTTTTGACGGGATCGGGTTTGTGCTGGGAGAGGGAATATTCGGCATCGATTTCGATCATGCGACGGATACAATGGTTCAGGAAGCGCTGTCCCTTGGCTCCTACACGGAATGGAGCCCGTCCGGTCATGGAGTACATGTCATCGGGCAGTCCGCGCTCGTGCTGAAAGGCAGGAAAAAAGGGCCCGTGGAGCTCTACATGCAGGGGCGGTACTTCACGGTGACTGGCTCGGTGGTGTCCAGGTCCCCGCCGGACATTGTGGAAATTCCCGTTGACCGGCTGATGGTCTTTTTCCGGCGGCATTTTGAGGAGGGTATGCCCCCCGACCGGTCCGGGAAACCAGTTTAATTTACCTACCTTCGGCGACCTCGAAACGGCAACTGGAAGACATGGCATAAATGTTCTCCATTAGTCTTATGGTTCGGAGAGCGTCATAGAGTAGAGAAGATGACTGAGAAAAAGTACGAATCCTTGAAGATTGAAAACATCGTCGCATCCGGTGTCATCGCAGAGTCCATTGATCTTGTTGAATTTTCAAATAAGGTTGAGAACTGCGAACTCAATAAGAAACGATTTCCCGGTGCAGTGTTTCATATCGCGGATCCCAAAATTGCGTGCCTGATCTTTTCATCGGGCAAGATTGTGATCACCGGCGTCCGTAACGATAAGGCGCTTGCAGAAGGACTTGCGATCGTCCTCAAATCGTTAAAACATGCGGGTATTGAACCCCTTAAAGCCCCCCGGATTGCGATCACCAATATGGTCTGTTCGTACAATCTCGACCGATATATCAATCTCAACAAACTGGCCGTCACGTTCAATGTCGAAAATGTCGAGTACGAACCCGAACAGTTCCCAGGGCTTGTATACCGGATCAAAGATCCGAAGATCGTTGTTCTTATCTTCTCATCCGGAAAGATCATTCTCACGGGGGGTAAGACCCTTGAAGATGTCAAATTGGGACTTGACGTCCTCGAAAAGAAGCTTGAAAGCCTTATATAAACAGGGGATATTCTCGCCTGATCCCCCCTTCCCCCTCCTTTCTCTTAATGTTTTCAACGATCCTACAGACACTGTCGGAAAAAGAATTTTTAAGTTGTGTCCGGCAAAAAAAAGTTAAACTGCACTCATATGCATCGTGCCTCTCATATGCATCGTGCGGGGCACGGACGACATCCTGATGCGTTTTACCCGTTTTTAACGACAACAAAAAAATGAGGTAATGGTGTGTGTTAATAATCTCCCATTCCCGGGGGCATCCCGCCCATCCCGCCCGGAGGCATACCCCCGGCAGGACCTGCTGCCTTTGACGATGCGATGACATCGTCGATACGCAGGATCATGACCGCGGCCTCGGCAGCGCTCATGATCGCCTGTGTCTTCACTCGCAGGGGTTCAACAACGCCCACCTTGAGCATGTCGATCGGTTTACCCTCGTAGACATCAAGCCCGAAGGTCCTGTTGCCGGCCTCGTGCGCAGCCCGGATCGCGACGAGCATATCGATAGGATCGAGCCCGGCATTCTCGGCAATGGAACGCGGGATGATCTCGAGTGCAGCAGCAAATGCCTCGATCGCAAGCTGGTTGCGGCCTCCGACGGTTGGTGCATAACGCCGCAGTTGGAGCGAGAGCTCGGTTTCGGGAGCCCCGCCTCCTGCGACAATTTTTTTGTCCTCGACGACAACACTGACAACCATAAGCGCATCATGTATGCCACGTTCGAGCTCATCGATCACATGCTCTGACCCGCCCCGGATAATGATCGATACCGCCTTGGGGTTTTTGCATTCCGAGATATAGATCATCTCATGGCCGGAGAGCTTCTTCTCCTCCACAAGGCCGGCGGTCCCGAGATCACCCTTGGTGATGGCATCGATGCTGTTGACAATCGTTGCACCGGTAGCCCGCGCAAGGTTTTCGATATCGCTTTTCTTTACCCGGCGGGCGGCAAAAATGCCGGCTTTTGCGAGGTAGGCCTGAGCGACGTCATCGATGCCCTTCTGGCAGAACACGACGGTTGCACCACTTGCTGTGATCTTGTCTGCCATGGTATGGACCATCTGCTCGTCCTCGTCGAGGAATGCCTGCACCTGGTCGGGGTGTGTGATGTTGATCTTCGCGTTGACTTCCGTCTTTTTGTATTCAAGTGCCGCGTTGAGGAGGAGGACTTTTGCGTTCTTCACAACATGGGGCATCCCCGGATGTGCCCGTTCCTTGTCAATGACCATACCTTCGACGATAGCGGTGTCTTCCACTTTCCCGCCGACCTTCTTCTGTACGTTCACGTGCCCGATATCCACCGTCCCGTCAGGGTCGGCTACCATGGTGACTGCACGTACGACAATATCGCAGAGAAGGCCCTTGTACGCCTCTGCACCCTTGCCGCTGATCGCCGTTTCCGCAACTTTTTTCAGCATTGCAGTGTCGGTTGGTTTTACGCTGATGGCTATGCTGGAAAGGATCTCCAGTGCTTTCACCGAAGCCTGCTGGTATCCTTCGGCAATAACGGTCGGATGAACCTGATGGTTGAGCAGGCTTTCCGCGTTCTTCAGGAGTTCCCCGGCAATCACGACTGCCGATGTCGTTCCGTCACCAACTTCATCGTCCTGGGTCTTTGCGATCTCGACCATCATCTTTGCTGCAGGGTGCTCGATGTCCATCTGCTTGAGGATGGTGGCGCCATCATTGGTGATGACGATATCGCCCATGCCATCGATAAGCATCTTGTCCATGCCTTTTGGCCCGAGTGTCGACCGGACTGCATTTGCCACCGCCTTTGCAGCGGCAATGTTGCTGTTCTGGGCTTCCTGCCCGCGGTTCCGTGTCGTTCCCTGCCTGAGAATTAAAATAGGCTGTCCGCCAAGCTGTTGTGACATTTCATTTCCTGTTGTTATTTTGGTTGTTCATATTCCGGCAAAGCCGTTCTTACGCCCTGGTTCTTACGCATCGCGGGTCCTGGCATCCGGATACTCCGGATTCACGTGCAGGCCTTAAGTATCGTGCAATCGTCGCCGGAGATTACCATCCACCAGGTGCCATGCCCGGTTGGGGGGTACATTGTCAGCCCGAATGGAGGCTGATAAGGGAGAATTTATCGCCATGCCGTGATGGGCTACAATTGCTTTGTGGCGTCATATCTCTATCTATAGTGCGGGATGATGTCTGGCCATCTGGCTTCGACTGCCGAACCGTGAGGTGAGGTGAGGTGAGGTGGAGAAGTTATCAGACTTCTCCTGCCGGAACCCGGGCTGAACCTATATCTCTCTCAGCCCCGGTTGGTTTTTTTAAAATCCCGGACTTTTTCCACGGTGCCGGAAACGCATATCATTTCAGCCATAGACAACAAAATAAAAAAAACCTGGTATCTTTTACCAAAATCTATATTGGCACAAACAACATCCGTCACACTATCCAGGTGGGATTACACCTGGGCAACAAAAAGGAGGAGGTAGACAAAATGGTACGACGTTTTCACAGATCAATCTATGATGAACTCGATGAACTCAGAGCATCCATGGACTACCTGTACCAGCTTGCTCTTGAACCAGCTGATAACCCGCTGTTGCCTGGAGACGATAACCCCGACATCGTGTGCCAGTACCTGCACAACCTGAACGCGGAAGTTGCAGAGCATGATGATGAAGTGACGGTAACCGTGGACACGATTCCGGGAACGGGAAATTCAAAACTATCCGTTGACTTGCTCAATGAAAATACCCTGAAAATCACCAGTGATCGGGAGGAGGAACGAACAGTGGATGATGACGGGAACTGCCTGCGTCAACGAAGAGCGTTCTCCCTGCACCGTCTCATCCCTCTCCCCGCTCAGGTCATGAATAATGGGGCGAAATTGAGTTTGAGAAATGGCGTACTTGATATCCATTTGAAAAAAGCACAGCCAATGCATGCAAAAAACCCATGAACAACAATCCTTTTTAAAAACACTCTTCACTGCGAGGTTCTCCTGGCAGGCTCACCATAACGAAAACAGCCGGGAGATTCCCGAACACCCGTATTTCAGAAGCCGTTACCCCGTTGTATCTGCCGGCACTATTCCGGCGACCATGACACCCTTCGCTGGGAGAGAATCTCCGAACGGGAAGCAGGGTGAAATCTACCGTGAACGGTATCGTGTCTGGCCGGGGGGAACATTTTTCCGGATCAGGGCGGGAATCTGCATTTTTGGTCGGTCTTTTTTAAGGTCCTGCACCGGTTGAAGTACGTTTCGCCCCAGATCCATGGCTGGTAGGTGCAGCACATCTCGGGTTTCACTTGGTGGATCCCGCAGAGGTACCGCTCTTTTGATACGCGGCGCAGGAACGGGCAGACCGTGACGTACTCGCCTGTGTCGGGATGACGCATCTCGACAGAGACCATGTTCCCGAGGTCTTCGGCCCGGAGCTCGGCACAGTTTACCGGGGTGCTCTTCTCCATGAATGCGACAAACCAGCGCAGGATATCGGTCCGCCCCTGCTCCATCCAGGTGTACACATTCGATGCTGTCGGTGCAATACCGGGCCCGAAGATCCGGCAGCAGAGTCCGCACTGCTCACAGGGCTCGTCTTCCGTTACCTGCTCATCCATTGAATTCCCATCCACTATTCATCCGGCATCTGGATAATGTTTTGCCGATACGACCAGGCAACAGCCATTACCGGGTTCAGTGCGCAAGGCCTGATCAGGAATATCCTTGTCCTCACGGTAGGTTTTTTCAGCCTGTCCGCCGCTATTGATCGAACTTCAGACGGTGCCGGAGTGACCTGTTCCCTCGTGATTTCCCTCAGGATCAGTTTCACGCCCGTGGTCCCCCCATTCCCGATATATACCTTCAATATGTCAGCCACCATGTATAGTACATACGTAGTTGGTTGAATGAGTGGTTTCCATAAAAAAAATACTGAAGCAGCAGTAGATCCGAATGCAGTAAATCCTGATGGTACTCCCGTCGCCCGTGTACGGCTACCCAAGAAATGGGCCAAGGAACAGTTCGCCCTTGCTGAACTGATGCTGGGGGCAAATCACATCCGTGTCCAGTGCATTGACGGGATCACCCGCATGGGCAGGATCAAAGGAAAGATGAAGAAACGGCAGTGGATACGGGAGGGCGATACCGTACTCATCGTTCCCTGGAGTTTTCAGGATGAAAAATGTGATATTATTTACCGGTACCTCAAGCCGCAGACAGACTGGCTGCGGAAAAACCGCTATATATAACCGGAAATTTTTTTATACCTGTGAATTTATAATAACCGAGCCGTAAGGCGAGGTGGAGAAGAACGAAGTTCTTCGACTATCGGGCCGTAAGGCGAGGTGGAGTGGTTATCAGGCTTCGAATGCCGGCTCCGGAACACATCCGGTTCAGGGATCACCTTTTTAAGGTTATATAAAATCAGTAACGGGTTCTTATTTTTCACTGGCAAAGGCCTTTTTTACCAGTTCTTCCTGTTCCTTTGATAATTTTTCCGGGATCTTCACAACCGTTTTTACCAGCAGGTCTCCCCTGTTGTCTGCATTCATGTACGGCATCCCCTGCTCCCTGAGCCGGAACAGTGTATGGCTCTGCGTCCCGGGGGGGATCTTCAGATGCGCTTTACCTGTGATTGTGGGCACCTCTACCTCTCCGCCAAGAAGCGCGGTATCAAGCCTGATGACCACGGAACTGTAGAGATCGGCACCTTTGCGGTCGAACGTGCGGTCCGGCCGGATACGGACGACCGCGTACAGGTCACCGGGGGGCCCGTTGTTCTCTCCGGGTTCCCCCTCACCCGGGATCCTCAGGAACTGCCCGTCTTCCACACCGCGGGGAACCGAGACCTCGATCTTCCGGGTCTTCTGCACCGACCCTTTTCCTTTGCAGGTCGGACAGGGCTTGTCGATGATCCGTCCCTCTCCCCGGCAGGCGGGACAGACCGCGATATTCATCATCTGGCGGCTGCCGTTCCTCTGGATATTCCGGACCTCCCCGCTCCCCATGCAGGTCGGGCAGACCCGCATGGAACCAGATTCTGCTCCGGTGCCATGACAGGTCCCGCAGGTATAATGATGCGGTACACTGACCGTGTTTTTCGTGCCGTGAAATGCATCGGCAAGGGAGATCTCGATTTCGTACCTGAGGTCTGCACCGCTGCGCTGCCGGGTACGGGCAGAACCGCCGGAATATGCGTCGAAGATATCCCCCAGACCAAAGTCCCGGAAAAGGTCATCGTAACTGGGCGGTTTATACCCGGCAGCATCGCCGGGCCGGAATTCCGCGTGGCCGACCTGGTCATACTGCACTTTTTTCTGAGGATCCGAGAGCACCTGGTTGGCCTCGTTGATCTCCTTGAATTTCGCTTCGGCCTCCTTGCTTCCCTTGTTGAGATCCGGGTGGTACTTCCGTGCAAGCTGACGGAATGCCTTCTTGATGTCATCCTGCGATGCATCTTTTTTCACGCCAAGGATCTCGTAATAGTCTTTCTCTGCCATGGTTTTTTAGAAAAAAGGACTATTTCTCATCCTTTACCTTGAAATCAGCATCGACGACTTTTTCCCCGCCCGGGCCGGTCGTCTCCTCACGGGGAGGTTCATTGCCTGCAGGACCTGCCTGCGGACCCGACTGTTCCTGGGCCTGCTGACGGGCAGCTTCCTGGTACACGGCAGACCCGGCATCTCCCAGCACTTTCTGGAGTTTTTCCACCTCGGCCTTGATCTTTGCGGTATCTTTTCCTTCCAGTGCTGACTTGACCGCAACGATGGCCGCATTCATCTTGTCAACGAGATCAGCACTGATCTTTCCGGCAAGATCGGATTTCGTCTTTTCCGCCGTATAGACAAGGGAGTCCGCCATATTACGGACCTCGACCTCCTCTTTCCGGCGTTTGTCCTCTTCTTCAAACTGTTTGGCCTCATTCACCATCTTCTTGACATCGTTTTCTGCCAGTTTGGACGAGGCCGTGATGGTCATCTTCTGCTCTTTACCCGTCCCGAGATCCTTTGCCGTTACATTGAGGATCCCCGATGCATCGATATCGAACGAGACTTCTATCTGGGGAAGACCCCGGGGTGCCGGGGCAATGCCGACGAGGTTGAACTGCCCGAGACTCACATTGTCTGCTGCCATGGGACGTTCACCCTGGAGCACATGGATGGTAACGGAGGTCTGCAGATCGGTTGCGGTGGAAAAGATCTGGCTCTTTTTCGTCGGGATTGTGGTGTTCCTCTCGATCAGCGGGGTCCTCACGCCGCCAAGCGTCTCGAGACCAAGCGTGAGCGGTGTCACATCAAGGAGCACCATATCCGTGATCTCGCCGCCGAGAATTGCTCCCTGGATGGCCGCCCCGATGGCGACACATTCCATGGGGTCGATCCCTCGCTCCACCTTCCTGCCGACATTGTCCTCGATGAACTTCTGGACGACGGGCATCCGTGTCGGCCCCCCGACAAGGATCACCTTCTGGATATCATCCTTTTTCAGGTTTGCATCCTTCAGGGCCTGTTCAAACGGCAGGATGCAGCGCTTGATGATCGGTTCGATCAGCTGTTCGAGTTTTGCCCGGGTCAGTTTCATGGAGAGATGTTTCGGGCCTGACTGGGTTGCGGAAACGTAGGGGAGATTTATCTCGGTTTCTATCACGGTGGATAACTCGATCTTTGCCTTTTCGGCAGCTTCTTTTACCCGGTTGACTGCCATCTTGTCACTCCGGAGATCGATCCCTTCGAGTTTTTTGAATTCATCGGCAATCCATTCAAAGATTGCATTGTCCATATCGGTGCCGCCCAGCTGGGTATCGCCCGAGGTAGCTAGGACCGTGAACGTCCCGCCGCCAAACTCCATAATGGTCACATCGAGCGTGCCTCCGCCAAGGTCAAAGACAAGGATCTTGTACTCACCGCTGCGGTCTAGGCCATACGCCATAGAGGCCGCCGTGGGCTCATTGACCAGCCTTACAACATCCAGCCCTGCAATTTTGCCTGCATCCTTGGTTGCCGTTCTCTGGTTGTCGTTGAAGTAGGCGGGGACGGTGATCACGGCCTTGGTCACCGTTTCTCCCAGGAATGCTTCTGCATCCCGTTTGATCTTCTGCAGGATGAATGCAGAGATCTGCTGGGGCGTGTATTCCTTGCCGTAAATTTTGTACACGTGACCGGATCCCATCTTTCGTTTTACCGCCGTGACCGTGCCTTCAGGATTGCTCACGGCCTGCCGCCGCGCCGGTTCTCCAACGAGAAGCTGACCGTCCGGGGTGAACGCAACATACGAGGGAAACATCTTTCCGGCAACGGTTGCCCCTTCGGCAGACGGGATAATGGTCGCTTTGCCCCCGAGCATCACCGCACCTTCACTGTTCGAAGTCCCGAGATCAATTCCGATAATCTTCTCTTTACCCATGGTTCTCACCTTCATGTTCTCCAACGTTTTCTGCAATCACTACTTTCGATGGACGGATAACCTTTGATTTCAGCTGATAGCCCTTTTCGATCTCGCTTAAGATCGTATCAGGTTCCTTCTCGCATTGCTCCTTGCACAGCACGTCATGAAAATTCGGATCAAATTTTTTCCCTACGCAGTCTACGGGGTGAAGTCCATAACCAGCCAGAATTTTTAAGAATTTTTTCTGGATCATCTGAATCCCCTCCTTGTTTTTTTCCTGTTCGAGCGATGGCAGCGCACGTTCGAAATCATCAAGAATAACGAGGAGATCTTTGATCAGGTCCTCGTTTGCGAGCGCTATGATCGTTCCTTTCTCTTTTTCAGACCATTTGCGATAATTATCAAAATCTGACTGGAGGTATTTCAGCCGGTTGAGCCGCTCCTCTGCAAGAAGTGTTTTTTCATCGAGTTCTGTTTTCAGCCGTTCGATCTCTTCCGTCAGCTGTTGTTTCTTCAGCTGGACATCATCGGTATCCATTGAAAAATGCATTAACTTCTTATGGCTCTTTAAACTATGCCTTGCGGCCCTTTTTGTCCTGAAGGAACATTGAAACCGGATAACTTATACCCGAAAAATGATACAATCTGTTCATACGCACGGTGATCTGCTGCCACTTAATGGGAAGAGGGTCACCAAAGGGGAGATGGGTTGGACCGTATCCGGCATTGTTATGAATTGTTTCCTCACCTTTGCACACCTCCCGTCCATTTACTCCCTGCCGTGCCTGGCCCCCGTCTCCGCAGCCGGCCAGGGCCGGCGCCATTCCAGGACAGGAGTTCCTTTGGAAGACCTGCTGTATAACGCATCCCGCACATGAGGAGCCCGGGTTTTTCCCGGCGGGGGGTGATCCCCCCAAGCAAGAATTTATACGTTATCACCCACGCAATCTGGATTACGGATATCGGTGAAGGACAATGCTGTACCGGAAAATGAACAAGGCCGCACCGGAACTCTCCATCCTCGGGTTCGGGTGCATGAGGCTCCCCGAGAAGGATAACGGGCAGCGTCTCATGGTGAGAGTCTCCAGCCGATATCCGGGTTGGATGGATCTCACTTCAGTCAGAGCCTGACCAGGGCCCTGCCAGGAAGGCAATACCCTGACCACTATCTTTATAATTAGGCAAGACCTAACTAACGAAGGATCGGAGTATGATGGAGAGAGACGAGCATCTGTTCGAAGTGTTTGAGCACCTGATCAGGATCAAGAATGAATGCTCCTGCACCATCTCCTCCGAATGCGGACTCTCGGATATCACGGTGAAGCAAATCGCCTACCTGAAGATCATCGACCAGGAGGGAGATGTCACCTTCAGCAGGCTTGCGGAGATCACCAGGAACTCAAAACCCACAATCACCGAGATGGTCAACAGGTTTGTCCGGATGGAGTGCGTGTACCGGGAACCCTGCCCCGATGACGGGAGGATCCTGTACATCCGCTTAACGGACAAGGGACAGAAAGTTGTACATGCCGAACAGGATGCCCTGCGCCGGGTGGTGGAACGAATGGTGAATTCACTGGATGAAGACGAGCTGGATCTCCTGATCGGGATCCTGCAGAAGGTCGGGTAATTTTTTTTGTCCTGCACTTTAGTTAGGTAAATTCGAACTAAATGAATGAGGTAACCATGCAATCAGGAAAAACTGAAGATATACAGGAAAAACAGGAAAACATTGTGATCCCACTCTTTGAGATCGTAGTCTACCCGGATAGCCGGACAAAATTCCATGTTGACCACGCCACCGGAGAGCTCCTGCTGGCAGCAATGGAGCACGCAGACGCTGCGCACGCCGTCGGTCTTACGGTGAAGAGTGGTACGAGGATTTCAGAATTAACCGGGGAGTCGCTGTATAAGATCGGAAATCTTTTCCGGATCTCGTACGTGCAGCCTGCCGATGACGGGTACCTGATCTGTGCACAGGTTGTACGGAGGGTGAAAGCGGTCTCCGTTTCTGAAAAGGACGGGCGCCTCTATGCTGCCTGCGAATTGGTCCCTGACATCCAGGATATTGAGGAAGACCTGCGGGCCCGGATCCTCGCGGACATCAAACTCACCATTCACGAGATCAGCAGCCGTTTCACGGGCTCCGAACAGTTTACGCAGCCGATCGACCGGATGGACTCCGTCGACCAGATCATGGGGTTCGTCATGCCCTTCCTGCCCATCAGCCTTGCCGAGAAACAGGCGCTCCTTGAGATGGTCTCAGTCCGGCAGCGCACTATCACGTTCCTTGAGATTCTCATCAGGACACGGGAGAATATCGCCATACGGATCGAGATGGCAAAGAAAGTCTCCGACCGGGTGAGCAAATCAAACCGCGAGGCGATGCTGCGGGAGCAGCTCAGGGTGATTCAGGAAGAGCTGGGCGAGAGCGATGGCACGGGAGGTGACGGCGGCTACCGGGAACGCGTCGAAAACTCCAGGATGCCGGATGACGTGCGCAAAAAGGCATTGGTTGAGGTGAAAAAACTCGAGACCGGGGGCAGCCAGAACCATGAAAGTTCCGTGATCCGGAACTACCTTGACCTCCTACTCGACCTCCCGTGGGTGACGGAAGAGAAGAAGAGTATCGATATCGGGGAGGCCCGCCGCGTGCTCGAAAGCCACCACAACGGACTTGAGAAAGTTAAGGAACGGATCATCCAGCACCTCGCGGTCATGAAACTGAAGCAGGAGAAACAGGGTTCGATCCTCCTCTTTACCGGCCCGCCCGGCACGGGCAAGACGAGCCTGGGCAGGAGCATTGCGGAGGCGCTCGGGCGGAAGTACATCAGGATCAGCCTTGGCGGCGTCCGGGACGAGGCCGAGATCCGGGGACACCGGAGGACATACGTAGGTGCCCTGCCCGGGAGGATCATTCAGGGCATCCAGAAAGCCGGCACGAAAAATCCGGTCTTCATCCTCGATGAGATCGACAAGCTGGCAATGTCATATGCGGGCGATCCGGCGAGTGCCCTGCTCGAGGTTCTCGATCCGGAGCAGAACAACACCTTTTCGGACCATTACCTCGAGGTTCCGTACGACCTGTCGGACGTATTATTCATCGCCACTGCCAACTCCTTGGCAACGATCCCGGCCCCGCTTCTCGACCGGATGGAGCTGATCGAGATCTCGGGCTATACGAAAAACGAGAAATTTACCATTGCAAAAGACCACCTGGTTCCCGAAACCTTAAAAGAGCACGGTCTCGATGCGGACAAACTCCGGATCGAGGACGAAGCCCTGAAGGTGATCATCGAAAAGTACACCCGCGAGGCAGGAGTACGGTGGCTCAAAAAACAGTTGGCGAAGATTGCACGGAACGTATCCGAGAAGATCGTTTCCGGTATGACCGAGCTGCCGTTCGTTGTGACAACCGACAATCTCTCAATAATCCTGGGAAAGGAGTTGATCCGACAGGAAGTGGCACGCAAAGAGCCCGTCCCCGGCGTTGTGACCGGCCTTGCCTGGACTCCCGTCGGGGGGGAGATCCTCTTCATCGAGGGCACGTTCATGCCCGGGACCGGCAAGCTCACTCTCACCGGCCAGCTTGGGGATGTGATGAAGGAGTCGGCGACAATATCGCTCTCCCTCATCCGGTCGCGGCTCGCAGATACGCAGGGAGGGTTTAACTTCATGACAAGCGATATCCACATCCACGTACCCTCGGGAGCAACGCCCAAGGACGGGCCATCGGCAGGAGTGACCCTCTTTACGGCTCTCTCATCCTTAATCACCGGGAAGACCGCTGACCCGGAGCTTGCCATGACCGGGGAGATTACCTTAAGTGGCGCGGTATTACCCGTCGGCGGGATCAAAGAGAAGGTCCTTGCCGCACACCGGGCGGGAATAAAGAAGGTGATCCTGCCCAAAGAGAACGAACGGGACCTCCAGGATGTGCCAGACGATGTCCGGGGCGAACTTACCTTCGTGCCTGTGGAGACCGTTGAAGAGGTCTTAAAAGAGGCGCTGGGCATCGAACTACCTAGGACTGTCATGCTGCATGCAGGGAACAGTGTGGTACCGGCACAGAACATCTGAACGCCCAGGGAGCCGGAAGCTATCGTGATCGGTTCAGACAGAGGGATCAGAGCGGCCACCGGCATTTCAGGGCATTCATTTTCAGGGCCGTGCACCGGTTGAAGTACGTCTTGCCCCGGACCCACGGCCAAAAATAGCATTATTTCCGGAGATACCCCCATCACCTGCGGTACCTGACAGGAAATCCAAAAACCCTCCTTCCGTGAGGCCAACCCCGCCATGCTCTGAAACCTGTGGCAAAACGACTTTTGTCAGTCGAAGAACGCTTCCCCAGCGTTCTTCTCCAATTCTTACAGCCCTTCGGGCAGTTATCGCTTCATAACCCGTCACATACCCCAAGCGGGATTCTCCGACATGAAGTGTCCCGGAAATCAGGGGGATTTTCCGAAACCATCGCACTTTTTGGGCCGCAAGCCCGTTTTGGGGATGAGACCCACGACTGAGACTGATGGCAGGGGAAGTACTAGTGACCGTGGATCCCATGCATCATCCCGACAACGCGTCAAGGAGTCCATTCGCCTTTTCCAGTCCCTCCGTGACATTGATGGACGTTTCCCCTACGGAAATTTCAGGGAGAAGGTTCGTGAATTCGCTTGCCATGAACTGGTGACTCCGCTCAAACGGCAATTCGTAGGAAGACACCTTGATATCGATGAACGCCGAGCCGTTGACCTTGAGAGTGATGGAGCCTTTCCGTACGAGCGATCCCACGGCCTGTAATGCCGGGACATTCCCGATTTTTACGGGAATGGTAACCGTGGTGTTGCCGCTCTCTTTTACCACAATACCGGTCTGTTCTCCGTGACCCAGGTAGTGTTCGCTTTCGTCAATGTAGTAGACATCAAATGCTGCTCTCTTGAGAGTTGCCCCGATGGGATTGGGGTTATAAATGTTCACGGTCGTATTCACGGTCATGGTCTGCAAAGAGACATCCGATAATGCGATATCGCTCACCGAGACCGTGGGTTCCTTAAGCGGCGGCTCCGAACACCCGGCAATGAGAATAAAGATGGCGAAGAAGATGAAAACACTGGAAATGGGGTGAAGTATCATACAATAAATTCACCGGTGCATCTAAATATAGGGGTGGTCCCCATTCGATTGCTCATACCGGAAGATTCCCGTAAAAAATCCTGTCAGGTACTCATCCTGACAGGTATGGCGGGCAGACTTCGAGGTCGGGGCCTGACTCGAGGGAGCTTATCTCCAAAGAACAGGTTCCGGCACACGTACTCACCGGGAGGATCCATTATGATTTCGAGAAAGAATTATTATTTTTTTAAAATTTACGGGCAATACGTACCTATATCCCCCAACAAACCAAGTATAGAAAAGAAATATAAAAAAGGAGGCAGAAATGGGACATATTCGAACAGATTCGACGCGGAGATATCAGTGCGCACAGCTGATATGTACCTATCTGCTCACCAAAAAAATAACCCGGGCGGTGGTAACATCACGGGAAATTGCCCGGTTCCACCACCTGACACGGAAATCCTCGCAATCGATCAGCGCCATGCTGAATTTTCTGTATACCAACCGCATACGGGAATCACGGTTCGGATTTTATATCCTCGGAACAACACCCTTCAGGAAATGCGATTATCCCCATCACTATACCATCGAACTTATCGATCAAGCCCGGGGGCTGCTCTGATGGTAACTGTACCCGTCAACGGCCTGGCACAACACACCGGGGAAGTGCCCTGCGGCCGGCTTTTCCCTTGCCCGCGGAAAAAAGCCACATGCAGGACCCTGCCATGACACTGACCTTGATGGAATGGGTCATGGAAAAAGACGGGGGGAATTCAAGATGGTTTGATTTTATGGAAGCGCCGCCGGTATGGAAGATGAGGTGGTTCTGGATCAGTGTCGCAGCCGTGTCCCTCTGCAGCATCGCGTTTTTCTTACTGGGACTCCAGATAACGTCCTGGTTTTAAGAGTAAACCTGGTCTGTCCCGAAACCGGTACGCTCATGCCCGGGATGCCAGCTTCTGCTTCCCATAAGCGGGAACCTGCATTCCGGAAAAGAACCGGTATGTTATTGTCCGCGAGCGGGAAGTTATCACGGTGTCTTGCATCCGGTATACGAAGAGACCGGGGAATATCCCGGTCCGCGGTTCCAGCGTGGCGTGAGCACCCGTGACCGTTTCCTGCACTTCGCGCAGGTGGCGTCCCGGGTCTCCTTGTAATGGTCTTTGGGCGTCTTGCTGATGATAGTATTCTCGGCAGCACAGATCGGGCAGGTGAACCGGATCACGTAGCCGGTTCTTGTCCCTGAAATTTCTGGTTTTGATGAATGTGATGTCATTGTTGTATTAATTCCTGGTTTTCGCAATAGTACCGGCTTTTTTAAAAGATCCGGTTCCCCGTACACGAAGGGTTTTGCCAAAGAGAGGAACGAGAATGTCCTTTGCCCGGCTGTCCCGGGCGATGCTGCTGCCAAAACCGTGTATGATTACCTAATATGGGAGGTCATAGCTGATAGAATGATGGGATGGCACCTTCCCGGTTTCCAGACTTCCGGAGCCAATCACAACGGAAATACGAAATCACCAGTTTCACCCCCCGCACCGCTCCTTCATTACCCGTGACTCCGAAAAAAATCCTGTGATAATTCCCGAAACCCTCCTGATCATCGCCGGCTTCATTGCCGGCATCATCACCGCATATCTCTGGTACCGCACGCGGGTCTGCGTCATTGAAGGCCGGGCGCAGAATGACCTCGACCGCTGGAAGAACGAGCATACCAAAGAGATCCGGAAAGACTCTGTCAACCGCTCGCGGTCCACGCTGAAAGGCAGGATCTCGGAGCAGATGGCCCCGCTTCTCCCGGAGTTCCCGTACGCTTCGGCCGATGCCCGGTTCATCGGCAACCCGATCGACTTCGTGGTCTTTGACGGGTATACGGAAGCAAAGGACGGGGATGGTACAGCGATCAGTGTTGCCCTGGTTGAGGTGAAGAAAGGGAAGGGGCGACTCACCCGCGAGGAGTCGCTGATTAAAAAGGCGGTGGAGGAAGGCAGGGTATCGTGGAAGACAATTTTTCTGAAAGATGAGACCGGTGAGGGATCGGAAGTCGGGGGAGAATATGCTCACCGGGATGAATAACCGTCTGGACAATTTTTAGGAAATATCAGAAGCAGTGGAGAAGATTCCCTCACCTGCCCTCATCTCCCTCTGGGAGTTACCCTGCTGGCATCCCGGCAAGCGAAATGATTAATGCATTGCCGGGTGAACACCGGCTATGCCGGATGATCCAGGACCCAAAGGTCCCGCCATGGATGATGGCCCGGAAGCTGCGGGGCCGGGCGGGTTCATGGTGTATGTCGCTGTCGTATTCATCGCCATCCTCATACTTCTCACTGTCTTCCTGAATACCTCGGGGCAGGGGACCACCGCGGCGACAGCAATTACTGAAAATACCTGGTCGCTCCAGTCCTTTACCGATACCAAGGGCAATACCGTCCCGGTACTGAATGGTACCACCATCACCGCAAAATTTTCAACTGACGGGAAACTGACCGGGTCGGGAGGCTGCAACCAGTACTCCGGCCGGTACATGGTCCAGTCGACGCTGATGGTTGTGTCACGGGTGACGACAACGTCCATGGCCTCCTGTTGGGAAGACAATGCCACGCTCCAGGAAGAGCGGTACTATGCAGCGCTCGAAGACGCTGCCGCACTACGGGTCCATGACCGGTTCCTGACCCTTTATGGGATTGACGGGAAACCGGCTCTCATTTTTACCCCGGCGCCGACAGGGAACTGATATTTTTTCGCACGGGATGATCGTTATAGGGAACCGGGCCCGGAGATCCTCATGGTTTCCTGCATTAATCTCAATTCATCCAGAATCAACCAAAATGCATAATAGATAATAAAATGATCTTTATTCATTGCACTCCCGGGATTTATGGCATATCCATAGTCGCAGGAGCAGGAGACAGATCCGGAACATGGTTGCCCACCACCCTGCAGTACGATTGATCGCTTCACTTATCATCTGTCTGTCAGCAGGATATGCAGACCTGTATTTATTTCTCCCCTCTCTGACAGCATGGTTCGGATCCCTGCAGAAACCCTCGTTCGTGCCGTCCGTTACCGTCATCTACTACACGATCATCGCGATATCATTCCTGCTGGCATTCGGTCTGTACATTATCTGGAATTCAGCCGAGAAAAACCCGGAAGCCAGGCTCGCCGTATGGCTCTTTCTTTTCGGTCTCATCCTCAACGTGAGCTGGTTCTTTGTCTTTTTCTGGGTCAAGTCAGTATTTTTCAGCATGATAGTGATGGCCATACTGCTCGTCGTTGTTATCGCTGTCATGTTCCAGTCGCTGAGATCCGCGGTACTTGCGGATCTCTTCCTCGTCCCGTACCTTATTATTTTGATCATCGCCCTTTATGCCAATGTGATGATATACCTCATGAACCCGAAACTCCCGCTCCTGGGTTTTATCCTTTAAATACCCTGTGGAAATCCAGGCGTATCCCGATTTTTCTGGGAAGATGGCCTCATGCATGCCAGAACAACACGGGAAAACAATCAGAATACCTGCAAAAAAGGATAAATGAGAGAAAAATTAGAACCGGGGTTTCCGGTGCTTCGGGAGGCAGTCGCGGCAGTAAACCGGCCTGCCCTCAGTCGGCTTGAACGGAACTTCACATTCCTTTCCACAGTCCGAACAGGTTGTCTTTGTCATTTCGCGGGGTCCGAAATCTCTGGGCCCTCTGTTACCGCCAAAGTTATTTGATCCGTACATGATTCTTTCTCTAACAGTCTTGTTACAACTGTGACAAAATATTAGTGAGCAGAAGATAATAAATGCTGGTACCCTGCAGGATGCCTGATACAAAAAAAAGTTCAGAGATAATTATTCTTCCGCAGCCAGTCTGCCTGAGGGGGCAGGTACCGGTAAAGGATATCGCACTTCTCGTCCTGGAAACTCCACGGGATGATGATCACGATATCACCTTCCCGGATCCATGCCCGCTTCTTGATCTTGCCCTTGATCCTGCCCATGCGCTCAACGCCATCCTGACAGCGGACGCGGATGTGATTTGCCCCCATCATCAGTTCCGCGATGGCAAACTGCTCGTTCAACCTTTTTTTGGGCAGCCGCACACGGACAACCGGTGTCCCATCGGGATTGAACTCTCCCGTGCCGGCTGCACCTTCTGGTTTTTTTACGTGATTATTAATTAAAACAACTCCGGTGTAGTATAATAAGGGCGTGTAGCATGATGAAGGTATTGATAAAGGGATTCTCACCGCGGGACAACCATCTCTTTCTTGAAGGTATCAAGGAACCGGGAAAGAACCGCGTGCCGCGCCCGTGCACTATGCCGGGCCGTTTCTGTATACATCATGCCAGGTAATTTGAGTGAATACCTTTTTTAATGCCTTTAAAGTTATAGCATAGCCGGACGCCATGGTACCCGTGTTACAAAAACAAATACGAAATGTTTTATCTCATCTCTCCGCTTATCAACAGGTACGAGGAGCATAACCCTATTTACTGGTGATAATCTCAATCGGCACTATCCTGCAGGAGGATCCGGGTCACACTGACCTCCGGCAGGTCTCTGTACGGGTTTTGAGGATTCCATGGTGCTGTTCTCTATTCTCGAATTCTTCTGCCTTTTGTCCGCGTTTACTACCTGCGCCCTTGGATTTTTCGTATATGCAAAGAGTTCGGACTCACCGATCAACCGTCTCTTCCTTGCCTGCATGCTGGGAACGACTTACTGGGCAATAGGGGAATTTTTTTTCTGGCAGGCTGAAACGTATGACGGGGCCCTGATCTGGCTGAAGGTGAGCGCATTCTGGCCGGTTGTTATTGTACTGTCAGCCCATTTTGTACTTGCCTATACCGAACATCCCCTTGCACAACCGGGAAAGTCACGCCTTCTGCTCATCTGCCTCTATGTACCGGCAGTCATCTTCACCCTGCTGGGTCTTTTCACGGATATGGTCTATTTTGTGGTGAATAAGGCAGGTACCGGTTTTGTTTATACGCCTGACGTGACCGGCCCCGTCTACCCGGTGGAATGTATTTTCATCGTCATGGTTATGCTCTGTGCAATCTTCGCCGGTTATTCAGCATGGAAGAAAGCTGACAGCGCGAAAAAACGCAGGCAGGTGAGGCTCATCTGTATCGCACTTGCGACCGCGATCGGCTTTGGTGCAATCTCCGGTATCATCCTCCCGCTCTTCCGGATATATACCCCCAATTTTATCTTCATCGGGCTCTTTCTGTTCTCGCTCATCATTACGTATGCCATCACCCGGTACGGACTCTTCACGCTGAGCCCGGAGACGGCTCTGCCGTATATCCTCCATACCATGCCCGACGGGTTTATTCTCATGGACATGGACGGCCGCATCATTACCGTGAATGCATCGGCTGCACGGATCTTCCGGGTGGAGGAGAAAAACACGTCCGGCCAACTGGCTTCGGAGTTGATACCCGAGCCGGCGTACGGTACTGTCATGACGATGATCCGTGAGCAGGGAACATTCCTGGATCTCGAAGCGGTCCTTGACCAGAAGGAGAATAAGGTAGTCAGCATTGCCGGTTCCCAGGTCCGGGACCCCGGGGGAGCACCTGCCGGGATTGTCCTCATCATCCGGGATATCAGCAGCCGGAAGAGGCAGGAGCGTGCGCTCCGGGTGGCCAACGAGAAGATCTCACTTTTGACCCACCTCACCAGCCATGATATCAACAACCTGGTTACCGGCTTATCCGGCTACCTGCTCCTGCTCGAGGCGATCAATACCAGCCCTCCCGGTGATGCCTATGTCCATAACGCTCTTGAAGTGGTCGACAAGATCAGCCGGCATCTCTGGTTCTCCAGTGAGTACCTGTATCTCGGAACATACCAGCCGGACTGGCAACCGCTTGCCATCGTCATGGCCCGTGCGGTGAACGATCTTCCTCACGAAGGAATTGAAATCACAACGCAGATCCCCCCGGCGGAGATCTATGCAGATCCGCTTTCCGGCAAAGTCATCTACAACCTGCTTGAGAATGCACTCCATCATGGGATGCACCTCACCACGATACACATAACTGCCAGTGAGGGCAAAAACGGGGACCTTGTCGTAGTATTCGAGGATAACGGGGTTGGAATTGCAGATGGGGAAAAAGAACATATTTTCCAGTATGGTGTCGGGAAGCATTCCGGACTCGGTCTTGCGTTCACCCGGGATATCCTGGGGGTGACCGGTATCACCATCGCTGAAACCGGGACCCCGGGAAAAGGTGCCCGGTTCGAGCTCCATATTCCTCCTGCAGCATGGAGACGCACCTGATCTGCGGGATTCCCTCCTCGTTACAGGTCCATGGGGCTGGTGATACCAGAAGGGGAGTTTCTGCTCCTCCTGATTGCCGCTTCAAATTGATAGGCTTACCTGTTGGATCCTTTTCAGTACGTACTTAATTCATCACATGCAATAATACGTAGGTGAAACCATGTCGAAACGGGCTGTCGATATGACCTTCCAGGCACTCTATACGCTGACGGACATCCGGGTACTGCTCCGGGAAACCGCACCTTCCCACGAGTTCGATAAGGACCAGCGGGTACAGGCAGAGAGGCTCCTGGAGAATCTCGAACGGCAGGTCGGGTCCTTAAAGCAGGAGATGCTGAAATGAAATGCGGGAACGGGATCGAGGCCCGGCAGGTAAATGAACTCTTCATCAACATCGATCCCATCCAGGCCGGAGGAAGGCTCACGGCCGATGCAATGAAAGCGGTCGTGGCGTACGGGGACGGGTACTCCGTCTGCGACAACTGCCGCAAGCCCAACCGGCTCGATTATATCAGCAAGCCACCGATCGCCCAGTTCCATAAGGATGTCGCTGCATGGCTCAACATGGATGCCATGAGGACCGTGCCCGGGGCACGGCGCGGGTTCCAGGCTGTGGCCCAGACCTATGTGGGCAAAGGCGAACCGGTCCTCCTCACTTCGCTCTCGCACTACACGGAGTTCCTTGCAATCGAGGAGGCCGGGGGAATTGCCCGGGAGATCCCTGCTGACGGGCACAAGCTTGTCACACCGGATGCAGCAGCAACAAAGATTGAGGAAGTCAAACGTGAATTCGGAAGGCCGCCGGTCCTTGCCTTCATCGACCATGTCGATTACCAGTACGGCAACATGCACGATGTTGCTGGCATTGCAAAGGTGGCACACCAGTACGATATCCCGGTACTCTATAACGGGGCGTATACGGTTGGGATCCTTCCGGTTGACGGCAAGGCGCTGGGGGTCGATTTCGTGGCAGGTTCCGGGCACAAGAGCATGGCAGCCCCTGCACCATCCGGTATACTCGCAGCAACTGCTGAACGTGCCTCTGAGGTTTTTCGCACAACTTCAATTATCGGCGATGTTACCCAGAGGAAATTCGGGATCAAGGAGCCGGAGATGATGGGGTGCACGCTGATGGGCGCGACGCTTGTCGGGATGATGGCATCATTCCCGCACGTAAAGGAGCGGGTAAAACATTTCGACCGTGAACTGGAGAACCAACGCATCGTGATGGATGCTCTCCTCTCCATTGAAGGAACGAAGTGCCTCTCGGAATACCCAAGAAAGCACACGATGACCCGGATCGATACGACGGCGTCGTTTGACAAGGTTGCAGAGACCCACAAAAAACGGGGATACTACCTCTCATCCGCTCTTGAAGAACACGGGATCACCGGTGTGATCCCCGGGGCAACCAAGGTCTGGAAATTCAATACGTACGGCACAACAAAGAAGCAGGCTCTGCACCTCGCGGGTGCGTTTGTTGCGATTGCCCGCGAGAACGGGATCGCAATAAAGGAATAATTTTTCAAGCATGTCTCTTGAGAAACTTTTCGGAATTTCTGATCGGGTTCTGGCAGCAGTACCGCAAATCTGGTATCCGTTCATGTCATAAATAACCGAACAGGAGAATATTCTTGCCACCAGGAAAGACTAAAAAATTGAAAACATTATCTGCAACATTCGCCATGCTGTGAGAGATCCAGCCCGACATACTCTTCTTCCTCGCTTACCCGGAGCCCTAAGGTCCTGTCAATGGCAATAGCGATCACATAGGTAACGATAAACGCGTAAACGGTCACAACAACAGCCCCGATTACGTTTGCCGTGAACAGGTGAATATTTCCTTCGAGCAGCCCGGAATAGCTGCAGACAGCAGTCGTGGCAAAAATCCCGGTAAAAATCGTTCCCATAAACCCACCTACACCGTGCACCGCCCATGCATCGAGGCTCTCATCCATGCCGCTTTTAATCCTCCAGAGCATCGCTTTGTAACAGACGATCCCGGCGATCGCTCCGATAAGGACTGCGGTTAACGGAGTGACATACCCGGCAGCAGGGGTAATCGTCCCAAGGCCTGCCACTGCTCCCGTGACCATTCCCAGAGAGCTCGGCTTGCCATAGTACCAGCTGATCGCCATCCATGACAGTGCGCCTGCCGCTGCAGCAGTATTGGTCACGACAATCGCGTTGACTGCGATACTGTTAGCCGCGAGAGCGCTGCCGCCATTGAACCCGAACCATCCGAACCAGAGAAGCCCCGCGCCAAGCAGGGTCATCGGGATGTTATGGGGCTCGAGAGAGTACTGGCCGTATCCTGCCCGCTTGCCTATGGCAAGTGCAATGGCGAGTGCCGCGAACCCGGCGCTGATATGGACCACCATTCCTCCGGCAAAATCAATGGCTCCCAGTGAAGCCAGCCAGCCTCCTCCCCAGACCCAATGGCAGATCGGATCATACACAAGCGTTGTCCAAAGCAGGGAGAAGATGATAAATGAACTGAGCTTGACCCGCTCTGCCAGCCCTGACGTGACGATGGCAACCGTTACTGCTGCAAATGTCATCTGGAATATCATGAACAGGAGCGGGGGATACCCTGCCTCACCAGTATTCATACTCACGCCATTCAGGCCGAGATACTGTAAATTCCCCAGCATACCGGATATATCGCTACCGAATGCCAGTGAGTAGCCGAGCAGTATCCACTGGATGCTGACCAGGGCAAATGCGATAAAAGAGAGGGAAATCATCGAAATGAAGTTCTTCTTACGAACAAGCCCCCCGTAGAAGAAACCTACACCGGGGGTCATCAGCATCACCAGCGCTGTTGCGGTGATGAGCCATGCAATGGTGGAACTACTATCCGCTACCATGAAACTCTTCCTCAGTACCAATCGACTCTGATGTCATTCCGCCGGAAAATCCTCTCTTGTCACTCTGCCGGAAAGGATGCCGTGGATTTTGACAAAACCGGTTATCCGGTACGATATGTTACTAGATAAATTAGAAGGAAACCAATTTCCAGGTTATTTAAAATATTTTATTATTGCCAACGCCCCCCTTTCGGAAAAAAGTTTTTGATATGGTGCATCGTGTACGGCAGGTAGTTTCATTAACCGACATGCCCTACGATCCGATGATCCGCATCGGGTACGTCGGGCAAATCTGGTTTCCGTCACGGATGTAATGGCATAATGCTTGAAAAACTGGACCTGACCAGAACGGTTGATGACAAGACGTTCAACGAGTCTCTGGCCGGCTACAAGGAGCGCCTGAGTGTTCTCCAGCGAATGCTCCGCGATCAGAAGATCCCTGCGATCATTGTTATCGAAGGCTGGAATGCATCCGGCATCACTATGTCTACGCAGGCAATCATCCAGTCGCTCGATCCCCGCGGGTTCACCCTTCACTCGATCGACCGCCCTACTGAAGAAGAGCAGATGCGCCCGTTCCTGTGGCGGTTCTGGATACGAACCCCGTCTCGCGGGCGTATTGCCCTGTTTGCCCGGAGCTGGTATACCCGGGCATTGTCTGACGAGATGCAGAAACCCGCATGGAAGAAGTCACTTGCCAAAAAGATCCGGTCAATTAATAATTTCGAGCGCCAGCTTTCCGATGACGGTACCGTCATCGTGAAATTATTCCTGCATATCAGCAGGGAAGAACAGAAAAACCGGCTCGAAGAACGCGAACGCAATCCTCTCACGGCATGGCTCGTGACCCCGTCGATATGGCATGTCCACCACCACTATGATGAATCGCTGCCGGTCATCGATGATTTTATCGAGAAGACCAGTACCGGGTATGCCCCGTGGAACGTGATAGAGGCAACCGACCGGAAATACACGATCCTCAACGTCTATTCAACTCTTGTAAAAAACCTTGAAAAAGCGGTTGAGGGCGCAAAGGAAGTAAAACCAAAAAAAGGAAAGCCAAAAGAGCTGGTCAAGCCAAAAAAGAGCCCGGTCAAGCGGAGTTCTACTCCGGAAGAAACTCGTTCCAAAGAGGATTACCAGCAGACGCTCGCCTCCCTCCAGATCGAGATGCTCGAGATGCACTATCTCCTCTTCAAACGGAAGATCCCCCTCATCATCCTGTACGAAGGCTGGGATGCGGCAGGAAAAGGGGGCAATATCACGCGGGTCGCACGGTACATGAACCCGCTGGGATATGATGTCTTCTCTATCACTGCACCGGACCCGGGAGAGAAAGAGCACCACTACCTCTGGCGGTTTATCCGGCAATACCCGAAAGCCGGTCATGTCGCCATTTATGACCGGAGCTGGTATGGGCGGGTCCTGGTCGAACGGGTCGAAGGGTTCTGTTCAGACGCGGAATGGCAGAGAGCATACCAGGAGATCAACGAGATGGAAGAAGAGTATATCACTTCCAGCGGGGGTGCAATGGTAAAGTTCTGGATGGAAGTCAGCAAGGATGAGCAGCGCAGGCGGTTCCAGCAGCGGGCGAGTGATCCTTTGAAGATCCACAAAATCACCGATGAAGACTGGCGGAACCGGGAAAAATGGGATTTGTACGATGAAGCCATCGATGAGATGCTTGCGCGGACAAGTACGTCCATCGCACCCTGGACGGTCATTGAATCCGATGATAAATGGTATGCCCGCGTCAAAGCGCTGACAACGATCATTGACAGTACACGGGCACTCCTCTGAACCAGGCCTTACCGTATCCCACGGTGGAGCCCCGCAGCCTTTGCCCACCCGATCGCCAGGGCATATTCTATGGAAGTAATTTTCCTTCCCGCGCCGCACTGGCTGATCTCGTACTTCTGGCAGAAGTCGTACGAAAGGTTGCAATGCGTGGCAAAGAGGGTGCCCGAACCATTACTCCTGGCAAGCGGTACATCCTCCCCAAAATGCGGGCCGGAACGCGCAATGACCGGCAGAAGACCAGTCCTGCAGAATCCCCTATCTCCAAAGAGACGGTTTACCCGGCACCCGTGAGGGCAGACCGTACACGGTTCCAGCAGTTCAAGGCCACGGGCTGCCCGATCGACAAGTTCCCCCTATTCACTCAAGCCCACAAAATTCCGGGAGATCGTGCTCCTGCATTGCCATCCGTTATCGGAACAGGGCTTGTAGACCGTAAAAGTATTTATGGTTAATTTTTCCGGGCATCTGCGGGAGGCACGTGCCGGATGATCTTCCCGTCACGTGCCGTCACACGTCCGAGTGAACCGGACGCATGTGCAACAAGACCGTCAATGTCCATCGTTTCCTCACATTCTTTTATCTCTTCAAGTGAGGCCTTCGTTGCAGGCATCCGGGGGACTGCGCGGCAGGCAAGATCACCCGGGTGTGCATCGAATGTCGCGATCTTCCGGGCGAGCGTGATCGTCTCCTCCTTGTCATAGGTAATGAGGGGGCGGAGCACGGGGACAGTAACCGCTTCGGAGATGACCGAGATGTTGGCAAGCGTCTGGGAAGCGACCTGGCCGAGGTTCTCGCCGGTCACCAGCGCCTGTGCCCCTTCCTTTTTCATCAGGAGTGCGGCCACCCGGTGCATGAACCGCTTGCAGATCACGCACCGGAGCCGCGGCGGGATGCGGAGACGTTGCATAACGTCGTACAACGGTTCACTGTCGGCAACGAGCATATGGATATCGCTACCGGGACACCAGCAGGAAAGTTTCCGGTGGTTGTCGATCGCAGCAGCAAGGACATCAGCCCCTGCCCATCTCCCGCCATCCATATGCAGATGTATGATCTCGCATCCCCGCTTCATGACAAGCCACGATGCCACGGGAGAGTCGATGCCGGACGAGAGGAGGACAAGGGCCCCTCCCTGCGTGCCCCACGGCAGACCCCCGGGCGCCGCGATGCGGGAATCGTATACGAGCCCCCCGAAGTCCCGGACTTCGATAAAAATCTCGTAATCCGGATGGTCGAGATCGACGGTAAGGCCCGGGATATGATCCCATATCGCAGAACCGATACAGGTCCCGAGCTCCTGGCTTGTCGGGCCAATCTTCTGCTGGCGTTTCACGCGGACGGCAAAACTCATTCCGGCGGACAGGTGTTCTGACGCAAGGGAGATCGCTTCCGAACAGAGTGCTTCAGGTGTACTGCCTGTCCTTGAGCAGATGCTTACGTCCACGACGCCAAATACCCGTGATACAATACCGGCAATCTTTTCCGGCTGGTCACCGTATATCAGGATGCGCCCGCGGGGGGTTTCACAGCGTGCGGCAAGTCCGTTAGCAGAGAGTGCATGCCGGATGTTCCTCAGGAGCATGCCGATGAAGTGGTGTTTTACCGGATCGCTTTTTAAAAAAAGCTCCCCGTATCTCACCATGACGAGATGTTCCCTGCTCCCCATGTCTGTGCTCGAGGCCGGTCCCATATTCTTTCCATATATTGAAGGTCAGGCATGATAACGATTGGTGGTAATCCATGCAGCTTTAATCCGGCAGGACGGAATTATTGGGGCTGCTGTCCTCACAGTTTTGGCTCCTGATGAAAAAATCCTTTAATAACGAGTGGGAATAGTGTACTGAAATGGCGAAGAAGGCGACAAAAAAAGCTGAAGAAGCGCCGCTCAAGTTGTTTTACATCTTTTACAACCAGGAGCGGTGGGACAACTGGTTAAAGACCCTCTCGGAAGCGAGTTTTGATGCAGACCCGAAAAGCGAGGAGATGCCGGAAGGGTTCCGGATCCTTGACGGATTTTCTGTTGACATCACCCTTGCCGTCCTCAAGATCATCAAGCTCTACCAGAACAAGCGGTTCACCCGGGATGAAACCCTTGACAAGATTTCCGCTGTTGAAGCGATTGTCATGTCTGCCGCTCCCAGGAGTGATCTCGAAGAACTTGTCGGGATCCTCCAGCTCCCAAAACTCGTGCTCTTTGCCGGCAGCCGCAAATATATCCAGGGCGATTTTGACAAGGATATAAAAACGCTGGTCAAAAAAGGCAGGGACCAGATTGAGAAGGATATGGAACTTGCACTGGAGACTGCATCCAATATCGGTGCCGCGGTCATTGACGGTGCCACCTGCTGCGGGAAATATGTCAAGGAAGACCTTGAGAACCCGACCCTCTTCGACGAATGGCTCATCGAATGCGAGCGCATGAACGAGGCCATGGCCTCCCTCAAGAACTTCGATGAGTCAACGGGAGACGACGAGTGATCGCTGACAGGGCACGGTTCCGTCTTGCAAAGAAACTCGAACGGCTTGCCGGCTATCGCCTTCCCGAGCTTGCGTTCTCGGGAAACATGCTCGAGACCCTGTGCTCCCGCCTCAACTATGATGCACTTGACTTTGCAGTGAGGGAACAGGTCCTCGTGTTTTTCAATGATTTCCTGCGCTGTGATTGCCGCGACTCCCCGCTCTGCGGCTGCCCCGAGAAAAAATTTGCACAGAAAGTGATCGAGCTGCGGGAGAACGGGCTCGATCACCGGCAAATTGCCTCGTTCCTCCTGGACGAGTACGGGATCGAGGTCTTTCCCACCGACATCCTCTCGTTCCTGGAGGAATCGGTGCACGTGCTTGAAGCCATGTCGGACGTGGCACGCCTGCAGGACAGGAACGATCTTGCAAAAAAGACCGGCGAGCACATCCGGCTCATCGAACGGTAACTCACGCGCTCATCAGCCCTCCTGATAACGTCTCGCGGGACTATGTTATCGCGCCTCTTTTTCATGGAGTGTCGCTTTTGCATGGCACTTCGGGCAACCGACCTTGACCGGTCGCCGGGACCGCTGGAGCGAAGAGAGCCGGCTTCCCATATATGTCCAGGTGTGACTGCAACGATGGCAGGTCACGCGACAGCTTGTGTACTGGCATTCCATGATCAGAGAACCGTACCGGTCACGTATTAAGCAGAGGCAGGCGGGGGTCGAAAGTGAATCAGGATTGTTTTTTAGATCGCATCGTTTTTCCTACGAGAACCGGCGGAAGAGAATGATAGGTGGCGTATCTTTCCATGAACCTGCAGAAGTATGTTGGTAAAAAGTATCACTCCTTATGGCCATGGACGAGAACGATAGTGATAGTCCGTTCACTCCCGGCAGAGAGTGCCTCCTGCATAAGGTGCTCGCAGGACGTTTCCACGTTCTCACCGTTCTGAATAACAATCTCCGCGATCCGCTCTTTTCGGACAAAGTCATGAAGGCCGCCTGAACTGAGGAGCAGGAAGAGATTCCGGATATTGACGGTCACAAAGTCTGACTTCTTCAGCATGTGAGGCTCACCGAGAGTGCGGGAGATCATGTCCACCCGCTTCCTCTCTTCACCGGGTTTCCGGGATAGAAAATCCGGAACTTCCGGCTGGCCGGATGCCGGATAATCCACGGGTACCCGGATCGTATCCGGGCTGATCAGGTAGGCATTCCCCTCGCCGGTATCGAGAATCGTGCAATTCAGGTTATCATCGATGAGACCGGCGCTCAGGTGTGTCGCATCCCTGATCTTCCCCGGGGTCTTCCCCACATGCGCATTGATCCGGGTCTCGCTTTCGTACACGGCGGCCTCCAGGACTGCTGCCGGTGACCCCTTCTGGCGCTGCACGGATTCCTTGAGGCTGGAAATTGCAACTCCGCTTGCGGAACCCGAACCGGGAAGATCTGACAGCCCCTCAGCTACCCCAAAGACATGATATTTCCCAATCTTTTCAGCACAGAAGGCGTCATTATTCTCTGCACTGACCCATCGATCAGACAGGGCGAAGAAATGTACCTGGGCCATAGTCTCTGGAGGGTTATGCAGGAAAATAATACTTGTGATGCAGCCAATCCGTAACCGGATCGGCGGCAAAGCGCAGGACCGGAAGTGATATGGACAGATACGATGTTAAAAGAGCGATCCAGACGAAAACGAAATGAAAAGAATGCGAGGGATGGGATTCGAACCCAAGAACTCCTACGAGACTAGGCCCTCAACCTAGCGCCTTTGACCTGGCTTGGCTACCCTCGCCTTTGTGCCATAACAAAGAGGTTGTCTATCTAATAAAATCTTTGGCAAACAGTTTCTCTCCACGCACATCCCGGAACCACGACCTGAAGTCTCCGGACAATTGGTCTATACTGCAGACCTGCGTACGAAACCGGGAGATCCATCCGGTGACACCGGTGTCATCAGATCAGCATCGCTGTATATTTATATGCGTCATTCCCAGTGGTGAGTATGTGGTCTGACATCATCCACGAGTTTGCCGACTCCCCTTCCCAGAGCCGCGTGGTGCGGTTCCTGCTCGAGAACGGTTTTGGCGTAACGGAAGACGGGCGGATCAGCTGCAACGGGATCGAGATGCCTGCGACTGCCGTCGCAAAAGCAATCGGTTCCGATCGCAGGGTCGTCGATTCCACTGCGCGTCGCATTCTCGAACGGCCGATGCTCCGCGAGATCTTCCTCAATATGCGGGCCACGCCGGACCTGAGCAGGGTTGCCGAATCGCTCCGGTATACGGTTATCACCGTGCTGCCCCGGAACGCGAGCGAACGGGGCATTGTCGGTGCTGCGGTCCGGGTCCTCTCGGATTACAACCTCTCGATCCGGCAGATCTTCGTCACCGACCCCCAGTTCTCCGAAGAGCCAAAACTCGTCATCATTATTGAGGATGTCCTGCCTGACGGCGTCATTGAAAAAATCCGTGCGCTTCCCCAGGTAAAACAGGTCATCATCTGAAACGAGGGAGCCGGCTGGTAATACAGGGATTTAACGATAAAAACCAGTTTTTTCTGAGATAATTCTGATTTGATATGTCTTTGCGATGAACGCCGCCGCCCCGACGGGGCACCCCCCGCGGCGGTTCAGTGAGTAAAAGATAATTTTTTTTTAATAACACACTGTTAACTGTGAGAATGTAGAAAAAAGTTATAGGTGAATTTTGCCCTCGTCACGCATTTTAAGCAATCGAGTAACGAGTGCCCATAATGCTGTGGGAATGAATATTATACCCAAGAGGGGCAACAGCGTATTTGTGTCCGTTTCTTTTCACCTCCCTTTTCATCATTATTTATCCCCCCCATCCAAAGGACACAGTATCCCTTGTGATGGATTATTCTATGTCGCATATTAATGATAAATTATTGGAAGTAGAAACGAAAATATGGACCCGATTTAAGGAGAGTTAATGTAATAATTCGGAAATTACCAATACGGTGCCTAGAATGAAACCAAAGATGCCACAATATTTCACTCCTGCTGGTGAATTGGGATCAATTTTTATCCCAACCATGATTCCTATGAATACGAAAAGGCAGATAACCAGAATATATGCGGTTGCTGGCGAGGCTCCCATAATCTCGAATGCGTTAACAAATGGCGATAGAAATCCAGCCATAATGAATCATTTTTCTATTGCATTTTTATTCAATTAAGTTTTTTCTACTCGGTAAGTGTTCAGTAAGTTCATGGTTGCATATGAGCGTAGGAGCCTGAGAGCTGAAAATTTTTTATAAAAAACCTACCTGCCCCGCCATGGCTCGAAGAACCTGATGATTCTTCTCGATTTCGTGGTTCTGATGAACCGCTCAATCCCCGGAGAGGCCCTGAGGCGGGGAGCACTCACTATATCTGCCAAATCGTTTTGTGTTTGATATCCGCGGTCATGCCCGGGAATTACAGAGCAGCTCCACGTCCGCTGAAAGCCGGTACATCCGTTTGCGGGCCTTCCTTGGCAGGTGGATGGCAGAAGCGATGCTTTCATCAATCGTCACGCGCCGTGTGCCGGCGATGAGGTTGTCGGCATGCGTGACAATTTTTTCCTCGGTTGTCCGCGGGATGCAGTCCCGGGCCTCGAGGCCAAGGAGTGTGCACTCATCAGCAGTAAGGCCGGCCCCGGTATGACACTCCACAATCCGGGCTATCTCTTCGGAGAGACCCATTGAGCGCAACAGATCCGCCCCGATCTGTCCGTGTCGTATCGAATGAGTGGTACCTCTTCCGATATCATGGAGCATGGACCCGGTTTCAATGAGCGTGTAGTCTGCATCCGGGTTACGCCGGGCATATTCAAGGGCGCAGTCCCGGACTGCCCTGCAGTGGGCGATGACTTTTCCGCTGCACCCGGCATCGCGCAGCATATCTTCATACGATATTTCCGGATGATCAGGCATGACCCAGCGACTTTTTGATCGCCTCGATGCGATCCGTGAGAGATGTTAAGAGGACTTCATTGTCGAAGTGTCCCAGGGGTTGCCCGCAGTCCGGGCACTTGAAATCCGTATTCATCGCCTTCGGAAAGGTGAAGATGAGGTGGCAGTCCTTGCAGATATAGAAATCGTTCTCCTCCTCGTACCGTTCGCGGCGGGAGAGTTTGTCGAATACGAGCTCCATGTCTTCCCTGATTGCATCGTAGATGTGGTCGGTCCTCAGTTGCCAGAGATAGGTGAGCCAGCCGGTCTCATTGTTTTTTATCCGGTGATACTCGGCAAGTCTCTTCTCGTACAGGGTATAGAGGGTGTGTCGCACCGAGTTTAAGTTAATCCCCGTGCTTGCGGCAAGATCTTCATCGCTGTGCTCCCCTTCTGTCGGGAACCGCTCGAGCAGGTTGAGCCCTTCTTCCCCGACAAGGCGAAAAAGGTATGCGCGGATTGCCGGATTATTCAGCGTTTCTTCGGTTGGATCCATCAGCGCATATATTGTCGGACGGTGGTAATATGCTTATCCAGCACGGCAAGGGCACTGGCACGCGTCGTTCCCCACCCGTACACGCTGACCAGTGCCTGTCCGGCCTCGAAATGAGTCCCCGGCCAGGGAATATCTGCAACAAATGCCTTCAGAGGACTGAGATCAGCGGCAAGGGTCATGTCACGGTCGGCGAACAGGATGCTCCGGGCGGCAACCTGTCGTGGCCGGGGAACCGGCTCCGGGAGCCTGCCCCGGCAGGCACTGACATGGAGATCGAAGAGGTTGCACCCGCATGCCATCTCTACGGTATCGACCGTCCCCTGGAACCGGGGGTTGACTTCGATTGCCCATGCAGAGTCATCGCCGGCAACAAAATCGATGCCGATTGTGCCCCGGCATCCGCTGGCAGCGGCCACGTTCTCTGCTGCTGCCATCATCTGCCGGCACAGCGGGTGCTCAAAGGGCGTGACCGATCCGCAGAAACCGAATGCCGACTCGCCGCTGCCCCGGAGGTACTGTTCGTTTGCCGCTATGGCCCGGGCCCTTATACCGTCCGTGACACAGCAGACGCTGGCAGCGATACCGGCCACGAGTTCCTGCCGTATGAAGGGAACGTCGGGATAGAGCGCTTCCCACGCAGCCATCTCCTTCTTATCGTGGATGATCGCATTCCGCCACCCGCCGGCGCCCCGGCGGGGCTTGATCATGGCGGGGTATTCTCCGGGAGCCAGAAAGCGCGGCACGGGCACTGCACAGGCATCAAAAAAATGCTGGGTTTCGAGTTTATCGAGAAACCGTGCGATCCGGTCCCGCGGCGAACCGCACAGCGGGATTGTTGTCGGCAGGTCTTCCGCGCCGGACGTGGGTACGAACAGATCGAACGTGTGGCGGCGGGCGATCCGGCTGATTGCATCCGGGAGATCGTCGAGTTCGTCAAATTTTTCCCGGTCTTCCGTGCACCAGGCAAGGTCCTGGTCGCAGAAATGATCGACTGCACAGACCTCGTACCCGGCACGGTGGGCCGATTGCGCGACATGGCGTGTGGCAAAGCCGGCGACCAGCACCCGCCCTTTCACAACTCCTCCGTCCGTTTTCCGGCCTTCGAGGGGATGATGCGGATCTGCGCCCCATAAAACTCGTTTTTAAGCTCGCTCGCGGAGAAGAGGTGGTCGAGGAAGAGCGCAAGGCTCGAGATCTCGGAATGGGGCTGGCCGGTAACAGCCACATTATAATCGGCAAGGCCGTAGATCTCGCCCGGCACTTTCTCCGCCCCGACAATGATGAGGATCTTTGCCTGCGGCCGGATCTCTTCGATGATGTCCGGCAGGTTCAGCCCGTACATCGTGAGGTGGACGACGACTCCGCCGGCTGCCTTCCAGTCTTTTATGCAGGAGCGCCACTTCACGTTATCGCTGCAGAAGAATTCCCCGCCCCATCGTGCAGTCACATCCACGATGCTCTGCACGACGCCTTTATCGGACGCAGCAAGGTACATACCTCTCGCACCCAGCGCCCGGCCGGTGAGACCTACATGGGTGGTGACCCGCTGGTCGCGCTCAGGCCGGTGGCCGATCCGAAGAATAACCACTTCTTTTTCCGGCATGTTATTTTCTCTTCTCTTTGATCACACCGTTCTCGATAGTAAACGGGAAGTCCTTTTCGTGGTGTATCTGGTTGTGGATCAGGGATTCGCCGATGGTGAGCATCCTGACCTTCCCGCCGTTCCGTTCGATGAGGCAGTACCTCTCGAGACGTTCGAGAGATGCTTCTATCACGGACGGATCAAGGCCGCTTTTCCGGACCAGGACTTCTGCTGTAGACGATGCATCCGAAGGAATCAGGTGGTACACCAGCCAGTCCGTATCCTCTTGTTTCACCTGTATGCATTCCCCCCGGAGCCGAATAAGGGTTTTTGTCCGGAAGGAAGCGGGACGAAGGTTTTAACCGGGAGGTTTTTCTGGTGTTGCGCCGAATCAGTTGTGCATGAATGACGGCAGGTCCCGGACCCCTTATAGTGCCCTTGTCAACCTTGCCGACCGGTTGCTGGAAGACTGCGAGGACGATGTCGAATGCCTGGCGGTCCGTCTGGGCGGGCTTGATCCCGGGGTGCGCGACGAGCTGCTCACGTCAGATCTCCTGAACGCGTGGCAGGTATTCTGGTACTGCTTCCGCACCGACCCCGGCATCTTCCTCCGGGAGATGATGGATCTGGAACCGGCCTCCATGCTGGCGACCGGCCTGAAACTGGGCGAGATCGATCTTCTGGATCTCTTCTTCCTGATCAGGGACGATAAACCGTGGATTATCCTTGCCGATGGCGAAAAAACAGTAGCCTCCTTTTCGGGCCGGACCGCGTATGCAGATGCGATGAAGTACTGTGAGAATCCGGACAGACACAGTTAGATCTACCAATATACTCAGGCTATCATACAATAATTTATATTTTCAAGAATAATTTTGCCGGAAACAACCGGGGCAGTGATGCGATGTCTTGGCTCTCTGCCATACAATGGGCGCGGGCCGCAGCATAACCGGTCCCGGTAAAAAAATGATGGAGAACCAGATACGAATACACACAACCAGAAATTTATCCGGGCTGCAGCTAATGTGCCGGCTTTCATAAAGGGCAACCGTCCCGCGGCCAAGAGTATAACAGGATCTATTGCGCGATCACTACCGGATACGGTGCGAGGCGAAGTGCCCAGTATTTCCAGAAATTCCGGAGGCCGGCCATGACCCGCGGTCGTATTCCGGTTGAGGCGCTCAGGGTCGCAGAGCCGATCGCGGAGAAACGCGGGCTGGTCCAGCACTACCTGAGGGAACGTGGCTCGGTCTGTAACTTCACCATTATGAGTCCCGGCATCGTGGCGCACGTTGCACTCAGGTGCGTGCGCCGACTCTGCTGCACGGTCAAAGAGATCAGCAGGGACTGTGCCGCGGAGATCGGGGCGCTCCGGATCATCGCGTCTTCGAAAGAGATCTCCCGCGAGCTCTGGCTCTCTTCGCCCCGGTACGCGCTCCGGTTCTTCCGGGTCCTCGACAACGGGCTCATCGAACTCGGCCGTGACGGTGCGCCGCTGCCGGTCATCGGGTCTGCTCATCTAACGGCCGTTCAGCCCGGCGGAGTCCCGGCCGACAAAGCCGGAGAAAATTCTACAACTACACCTGTTAACCCTCCAACAGCAAATGGCGAGAAAAATTTGGCCGGAAAATCCGGAAAAAATTCTTCCGGTAAATCCGGTGAAGCCCCTACCGGACACGATGATAAAAATCCGGCGTGAGAATCCGGGAGGCAAAACCTGCAGGCATCCCCCGGCTCCCCCACGGGGTCATTCGGGAGAGAAGACGGGGAGGGACGATTCTCCTGACGGGTTCCCCCCCGACAAGATCCTCCGTCGGAGAACACTATCCCGGGGAACATCGATCCCGAGGTCCCCTGAGTTTTTCAAATCAGGCTCCTTTTTGCAAACAGGGGCCATTTTGGGCGATTTGTTCCGGGCCTAGATCCTCATGGAACTCGAAATGTGCGTAATTCGGAGAAAAAGGATGTAAATTCATTTTAATTCATCCGCTACGGGACCGGATACTAAAAAATCACACCGGTAACCCAAAAGTGCGCTAATGGGTTCATTTGGCTGAAAAACACCCTTTTTTCACAGGGGGTAGGAAGCGAAACGGACAGACCCCCTGTTTTCCGGATCGGGTTCACGTCAGAGAGGGCAGGTTCTCCGTCGAAGAGTCTTATGGACTCCCCTCCTCCTCCGGGTCTGATAACCTGTCGGACGTCGGAGAATTCCGGGTTCTCCTGTGGCAAGGCAGGTTTGTGGTCACGGGTCTGATTGATCTCTGCCCGATGTTTTCTCTCAAATGAGAAAAAAATCATGGCGGGACCGGTGAATTTTTTATGAAGTTGTAGAAAAATTTTCCGGAAAAAATTTTAAAATTTTTTTTTGCACCGGATTCTATTCTCATTAAACCATTGGGCTATCCAAACTTGGTACGAAAAAATCTCCCTCATCTGCCATCGGGTTCACCAATTCTTTTCACTGACGGTCCCCCGCGCTGATCAGCTGCTCATCCACAACCGCGGGAACGAGCGGCGGCAGCACTCCCCACTTCACCGTTACGTCTCCCATGATCGCGAAAACCCCGTACACTTCACCGGGATCGATCCGGTCGAGCACGCTCCGGTCGTCCGGTCGGATCTCGTTGCAGACAGCAGTCGCCCACGCGTCGGCAAGCGCGACATTGCGGGAGAAGACAGTGACCGCATCGGCAATGCCGAACGAGATGGAAGGTCCGACCGTAGCCGAAGAGGTGCAGATGCCCAGCACCCGGTCCTGGGGCGGGACAATAAACGCAATCCGGTTGGAGAGGGCCGCCTCCCCGGCATGGATCCCAACCCGTACCGGGCGATCCGCGATGAGGGCGATGTCGCCGCCGTTATCGATCACGCCGAACAGTGCACCGGCCTCTTTCATTGCCTCCACGCCGGCCCATGCGATTGCGCCGGCCACCGCCGCCATCGGGCCGACCCCGGCTTTCCGGGTTGCATCCGCCATGCGGACGATCACCTGGTCATAAGAATCCGGGACATAAGGATCAAACGTGGCGGCAAAAAAAGGGTCGCGGGCGATGTAGGCCTCCAGTTCCTGCCGCGCCTCAAGCATGCCGGCTGTGGCTGCCTTTACCTGAGCCGGGTCATCCGCGAGGATCGTTGCAATCGTTTCCCGGAACCGGAACGGCACCCGGATCATAGCGGCAGGGTCAGCGCACGGTGCGGGCAGGCATCGATGCATTTCCCGCAGAGGATGCACTTCTCCTCTTGAAGTACCAGTTTCCATTCCGGATCGAACGAGAAGACCTCACGGGGGCAGACGCTGATGCATGCCCCGCAGTCCACGCATTCGCTGTCGTTGAGGTTGATGCCGTGCTCAAGGATCCGCACCTGTGCCCCGAGACCCGTCATGGTGTCGCGGACGAGCCGGCACTGGTCATCGGGGACATCGATGAGCGCTTCGCCTTCGGAGGAGTCGATGTTCGCCCGCTCTACGTTGATCAGGACGCCCGTGTCACGGACCACCTGTGCGATGATCGGTTTGCGCCCCTTGCCCCGCGAGAAGTTGACGAGGAGTTTCATTTCAGCCACCTCCCGCCCAACAGTTTACCGAGGTCCATGGCCGTGAGGAGGGCGATGACGTGGTGCTCTGAGTCCACGACCGGCAGTGCGCTGATATTGTTCTGTTCCAGTTTCTGGATCGCGATATCGACTGCCTCATCCGGCGTTGTCGTGATCACTTTCTTCTTCATAATGTCCCTGACCAGGTGGGCCTTACCGGGATTTGCCACCGCTTTTGAGACATCAAACGTCGTGACGATGCCGACCAGGACTCCCTGCTCGTTCACCACCGGGAGGTGGTTGGTCTCGCCCTTGAGGAGTTTCTTTGCCGCGGTCCGGATCTCTTCGGTCTCGCCGATCGTGATCACGGAACGGTCCATGATGTCCAGCACGCGGGGGCCTTTTTTTGTCTCGTGCATCGGTCGTGCTGTTTTGTGGGGATCGATGGCGCGGGTCGGGAGCGCAAGCTGCATGTTTCCTTTTTCCACCCATTCCTTCAGCTCGAGCGCGACTTTACGTGCCCTGCGGAAACTGGAAAGTGAGGATGTCCTCACCTCTTCGCCGTTGAGCTCGACCGTGCCGCTGCGGAGTTCCGCGTAGGTGACCTTCCGCATGGCCGGGCGGGAACGGCTTGGTATACCGTAATCGAGAATGTCGACCGATATGTCCTGGTCGCGGACCGCCGTGGCACGGACCACATCGATGTCGAGTACCGGCAGCGGCACGCCAAGACCGACATAGAGCGTCACGCCATAACCCGACATGGTCGCCGCCCGCAGGTACTCCGGCGACATCTGCTTGAGGTCCCCGGTCACCATCAGTGTCCCGAACCCCCCGGCAGGGGAGTGCTGGGTGCCTTCGCCGATCACCATGCCCGGCGCACCGCAGAGGAAGATGGGGACGCCGCTGCCGATCAGCCGGAATTTCGGGTCGTTCGATATCGGGTTGAGGACACCGGCTCCCGAGAACGTGATATTGCCGCAGCCGGGAAGCAGCGTCCCCATGTAGGTATTGAGGACGCGGTCCGTCGTGTTCGTTGCGGCATTGTAGCGCTGGTAGGCATTGCGCGGGTTGCACATGATCGCCTGGTTGAGGTTTTCCAACAGAAGATCCGTCGTGATTGTCCGCCGCGGGTAACAGTCGGTACCGTGGGAACTTGCGCGCAGCTCCACGGATTTTCCCGCCACGAGATCCTCGATCACGTGCGCCCCGCCGTACTCGGCCTCACGTGTATCGGACTGCTGGGTGGCGCCGATGTAGGTATCAACGGCCGCAAGTCCACCGTAGGCTTCAACATTGTTCAGCCAGATCCGCTCCATGCGGATCGGCGGTTCGGCATGGCCAAAGTTAAGGAACGCACCGGAAGAGCACATCGCCCCGAAGGTCCCGGTCGTGACGACGTCAACCTCCTTCAGCGCTCCCTCTTCCCCGAGTTCGGCGACGATCGCGGGCATCTCCTCAGCGGTGACGACCCGGGCATTTCCCTCGCGGATGCGTTCATTGATCTGCCCGATGGACTTGTGCATATCCCCAAATATGCTTTTATGAATATTAAAAATGTTTGCTATTACCTTTAGTAATAAATGCTATTTAATCCCGGACATCCATGATCCTGTGTATGAAAGTGCAGGCCTTCATTGAGGAGATGGAACGGCTGGCTCCACCCGACCTGGCCGAGGACTTCGATGCAGGAAGGATCGGACTTATTGTTGAAGGAACCCCGGAGTTCTCCACGGTCTGCTGTGCCCTTGACGCGACCCCGGCCGTGGTTAAAGAGGCCATCCGGATGAAAGCCGGAATGCTCGTCGTCCACCATACGCCCCTGTGGACGCCCATCACGGCCGTGACCGGCAGCACCGCAACCCTCATGCGCGACGTGCTCCCGGCCGGCCTGAACATCTGGGTCATGCACACCAATTATGACCGGGCTGATGAAGGCGTGAATGATGCACTCGCCGAGCTCCTCTCGCTCAGTGACGTATCCCCCCTGTCGCTGGGGCGGATCGGTACCTGCACGATCTCCCCCGCCGAGATCTCCCGGCGGCTCGGCTGCCCCCTGCGTGTCTGGGGAACTCTGGGGTCCATTAAACGACTGGCGATCGTGGCCGGCAGCGGATTCGATCCCGGATTCCTCACGGAGGCAAAGGAACGGGGAGCCGATACCTTCCTCTCCGCTGAAATGAAACATGCCGTTGCACGCTCCGCTCCCCTTCCCTGCATCGAAGCCACGCACTATGCGCTCGAGGCACCGGCCATGGTGCGACTGGCAGACCGGCGCGGGTGGCACTATATTGATGATCCCCCGGTCCTCCATACCCTCCCATGAGCGATGTCTGGCAGCACCTTGCGGAGCAAAAGAGTCTCGATGACGAGATCCGCAGCGAGATCGAGACGGCCTTTGGCGCCCGGGGGAAGAAGGCGCTCGTGGCGATCGATGAAAGGAAAGTGAAGAGGTACCTGGACTTTTTTGTAGTCGACGGCAGGACTGCACATTATATTGTCGAAGAGGATTTCTGCACCTGCGGGGATTTCATGTACCGGGGCAGGACCTGCTGGCACCTGCTGGCAGTCAGGATCGCTGCGGCCACCGGCACGTACCAGTCCGTGGACAGCTGGTACCAGGACCAGATGAAATCTTCCAAAAAACCTCACGAGCAAAACCTAGATTAGCGTTTGTAGTCAATAGTACTGACGATACGTGTTACTTATGCTCGAAGAGGAATACCAGCTTGATTATTTTAAGACGCAGGGGTTCACCCGCAAGATCTGCAAGGCCTGCGGCTCTGCGTTCTGGACCCGCGACAGCTCCCGGGAGATCTGCGGGGATGCGCCCTGCGAACCCTATAATTTCATCGGCGACCCGATCTTCCGGCCCCACAACCTCGACACGATGCGCGAGGCATTCCTCTCGTTTTTTGAGAAGCAGGGGCACACCCGTGTCGAGCGGTACCCGGTCGTTGCCCGGTGGCGCGATGATATCTACCTGACCATCGCGTCCATCGCGGACTTCCAGCCGTTCGTGACCGGCGGTATTGTGCCGCCTCCCGCAAACCCGCTCACCATCTCCCAGCCGTGCATCCGCTTAAATGATCTTGACTCCGTGGGACGGTCGGGCAGGCACCTGACCACCTTCGAGATGATGGCGCACCACGCGTTCAACACACCCACCGAAGAGATCTACTGGAAGGACCGGACCGTCGAACTCTGCGACCAGTTCATCGCGTCCATCGGCGGTGATATCAACCGTGTCACTTACAAGGAACACCCGTGGATCGGCGGCGGCAACGCCGGGCCGAGCGTCGAAGTGCTGATGGGGGGTCTCGAGATCGCAACGCTGGTCTTCATGAGCCTCGGCCGGCAGAAAACTGCCGGGAAGGGCTACGATCTGAACGGTGAGATGTATTACCCGATGAAACTCCGTATCGTGGATACCGGGTACGGTCTCGAACGGCTGGTCTGGGCTTCGAAAGGCTCCCCCACGATCTATGATGCGGTCTTCCCGGAGATGGTCAGCCACGTCATGAATTCCGCGGGGCTCAGCCACATGCTCGACAACAAGGAATATACGAAGATCCTTGCCCTGAATGCGAAATTTGCCGGTCTCATGGACATCTCGGGCACGAACCTCTTCAACCTCAGGAAGAAAGTGGCGGCGGCAATCGACGTCTCGCCCGAGAAGCTGGACAAGATGATCACACCTGTCGAGAAGGTGTACGCGATCGTGGACCACACCCGCTGCCTTGCCTTCATGCTCGGCGACTGCATCGTCCCCTCCAATGTCCGCGAAGGCTACCTCGCCCGCCTCGTCATCCGGCGCACCCTGCGCATGATGAACGATCTCAAAATCGAAGAACCGCTTGCCGACCTGATCGAGCAGCAGACGCGGATCCTCGGGGACCGGAAGTTCGAGCAGGATATCGCTGTTGTCCGCGAGATCGTGGACCGCGAGACCGAAAAATATGCCTCCACGCTCGAACGCGGGACGCGGATCGTCCAGAAAGTGGCAAAGACGTACAAGGCAAAGAGCCAGCGGATCCCGCTTGCCGAGATCATGACCCTCTACGACTCCCATGGCATCCAGCCTGAAATGGTCAGGGATATTGCCACAAAGGAAGGGGCAGTTATCGATCTTCCGGACAATTTCTACTCCATGGTCGCGGATATGCATTCCGAATCCAAGAAGGAGGTCGAGGAGGACAAGACCGCAAAGTACGCGGAACGGGCGCAGGCACTGCCGCCCACGAAAAAACTCTATTACGAGCAGCCCTCGGATATCGAGTTCGAGGGGGTCGTGCTTGACTTCTTCGATGAGTATGCGGTCCTTGACCAGACCCTCTTCTATCCGGAGGGAGGCGGCCAGCCTGCCGATACCGGGACGCTTGTCAGCGCCGAGAGCATGGTCCGGGTCGACAGCGTGGTCAAGGTCGGGGAGGTCATCCTCCACCACATTACGGGCGGCGTGCTCCGGCGCGGTGAACGGGTGAAAGGGATGGTTGACGAGGAGCGGCGCTGGTCGCTGATGCGCCACCATACGGCAACCCACGTCCTTCTCCACGCGGCTAAGGAAGTGCTCGGGGCCCACATCCACCAGGCCGGTGCACAGAAAGGCAGCGAAAGCTCGCGGGTCGATATCCGCCACTTCAAGCATATAACACCGGACGAGCTTCACCGCATAGAGATCGCGGCAAACCGGATGATCATGACGAGCCAGCCGGTTGACATCTCCATCGAGGACCGGACAAAGGCCGAGCAGAAATACGGATTCTCGCTCTACCAGGGCGGTGTTCCCCCGGGCAGGGATATCCGTGTGGTCAAAGTGGCCGGCGACATCGAAGCCTGTGCAGGTACGCACTGCCAGAATACCGGGGAAGTCGGCGTGATCAAGATCATACGGGTCGAACACATCCAGGACGGCATCGAACGGATCGAGTTCGCCGCCGGTGTTGCTGCGATCTATTACATGCAGCACCTTGAGCAGATTGTCACTGCCTCATCCGATGTCCTGTCGGTCCAGCCCGAGAACCTCCCGGCCACCGTAACCCGGTTCTTCACTGAATGGAAAGAGCAGAAAAAGGAAGTCGAGCGCATGAGCGCAAAACTGGTCGAGCTGGAGATACGCTCGCTGGTTGCGGAGTCCATTGGCGGTATTGACGTGGTTGTCCGGCGCATCGACCTGCCGCAGAAGGAACTCTCGGCCCTCGCGAGTTCCGTTGCAGAAAAAGGCGGGGTTGCCCTCATCGCCGGTGCGGGAGAAACTGCCCGCGTGGTCCTTGCATCCGGTGATTCCCGGGTGAATGCCGGCGATATCATCGGGCAGGTCTGCAGCCTCCTCGGCGGCAAAGGGGGGGGCAAACCCGCCATGGCGCAGGGTGGCGGACCGGAGATCAACCAGCTGGATCTTGCACTGAAAGTCGGGCGCGAACGGATTATTGCCTCACTCCATGTCTGAGAATGTTGTTGTGCTGGAACCCGGGGACGTCCGGGCGCAGAAGATCGCAAAAGCGATGGCAAGCCCCACCGCAGGCGATATCCTCCAGCTGCTGGCAGAAAACCCCAGAAGCCTGACCGACATCACGGAACGGCTTGCACTTCCCATGAACACTGCCAAGTACCACATCGACAACCTCCTCGAGGCCGGCGTCATCTCTGTTGCAGATACAAAATACAGTGTCAAGGGACGTGAAGTGAAGATCTATTCGCTCACGAACCAGCTTCTGATCGTTGCCCCGCGCCGCTCGGATATCCGCTCCCTGCTGCTGAAATATGCGTCCCTGTTCGGGATCGTTGCGGTGGCATCGCTGGCAGTATCTTCCCTCCTGCCACTGGCTTCCAGCTGGGGCATGAATGCAGCGACTGTTGCGGCCCCGGTCCCGAGCGTGGGAGAGACCGGTGCCGGGCGTGAAGCCGGTGCTCTTGCCATAAAAGCGAGCTATGATGGCTGGGCCGCATCACCGGCTGCTCTCGATCCTGCCCTTGCCTTCTTCTTCGGGGGGCTGCTCGTGATCGTTGTCCTGCTTTGTTACGAAGCCTGGCTCTGGAAAAAGCGATAAAATCGAATCAGCCTTTTTCCCGAACACTGAACATTGCCGGATACTTTTTTGAAAGAATAGTAACGTGAATAAATTTTCCCCCCCCGTGTGCCACCGGAAAGTCGAAGAGCCTGAAGGCTCTTCTCCCGTCTCCGCTTCCCTTCGGGAACTGGAGTCTCCCCAAAGGGGGGCGGGGCACACTGCGATAGTGCCCGAACAGGTAATATAGGACCCTCGCATAGCGCAGGGGCAGTGGGGCAGCATACCAGCCCGAAGGGCTGGTGTGGTGCGCAGAAGATTTCCGGCGGAAATCTTCGAGATGCGACGAAGGAGCATGAGAAAATCTTCATCAGAAGATTTTCGAAGAGGCACGGTCCCCTCCGTCAACGTGTGTTTTATATTTTTTCAAAAAAGAAAATTTTCTTATTGGGCGCGCCTTCTCATCAGCACAATCAGCATTCCTGCACCTGCGAGGCTGCACATCACCGCGAATGGTGAAAGGGGAGATTTCGCTGTGGTCGGCCATGGTGTAGGGGCGGTTGTAGTAATAGTGCGGGTCGTTTTGACTACTGCTGCCGTGGTTGTGGCAACTGCTGTCGGCTGCGCTGTAGGTGCAACCACCGTGAAGGCCTTCTCTCCGATGAATCCTTTTGCATCCGTGAAGTCGACCTGGTAATCCCCGCTGCTGCTGACATCCACTTTCTGGGTAAAGACGCCGGCGTTGTTCTTGATATCAGCCTTTGTCTGGATCCACTGGGGCCCGAAGATCCGTCCGTCCGGGCCGCTGACTTCAATCTCAACGCCGTCATTTCCCCCGTTGGCGATGTTCCCCTCGATCCGGAGCGCATCCTTGAGGTCCTGGGATACGGGTGACGTGATCTCGATATCGGTGGACCGGTCGACGATCGTGATCAGCTGGAGTATGGTTGAATCCGAGCTGGGTTCAACGGCGCTGGTATACTGCACCTCAAGCTTGTATTGCCCTCCCGGTAAACCCGTGGTATCGGTCACGAGATACTGGGTGTTGTGGTCAGACTGGATCGTCACAGGCTGGTTTCTAATCTGGGTGGCGGTGTATTGGGTGTGGTACAGGACAAGATTGAACGTTGTTCCCGCCGGGAAATTGCTGTCAAGCGAGCATTTGAGCGGTACCCCGGCCTGCACGCTGTCAGGGCATTTCAGGTAGATATTGTATGCGGAGGCAGTCCCCACAGTTCCTATCAGGAGCAGTATGATGAGCAGGATCCTTTTCATATCTACAGGGTCATATGTCCGGCATTAAAATCTTATCCATCTGTCCATTTCTCAGGATAAAATGGGGAAAAACCTGTCCCCGGCATAGTGCGGGATCAGACCATACCAATGAAATTTTTAAGCATCAGAAGGCCGGTCGCGCCGCTTTTTTCCGGGTGGAACTGGACGCCATAGGTATTGCCATAAAAGACCGCTGAAGCAAAGGGACGGATATAATCCGTCGTTGTGAGCGTGTATTCGGGTGCAGTGTCGGCATAATAGGAATGGACAAAGTATACGTATTCCTCAGGCCCCAGACCGGCAAGGAGCGGGTTATCCGGTTTTTCCAGCCGGAGCGAGTTCCAGCCCATGTGGGGGACCTTGAACCCGGCACGCTTCGGGAACCGCTTCACGCTGCCCGGGATAAGGCCGAGGCCTTTGTGGCTCCCGTGCTCCTCGCTCGTTTCCATGAGCATCTGCATGCCAAGGCAGATGCCCAGCAGCGGGACAGAGCGCGTTGCATCAACGACCGTTGACTGCAGGGGCCCGAGCTGCTCCATCCCCTCGTGGAACGCACCGACACCCGGCAGGACAAGCCCGTCGGCAGCAGCAATTTCCTCTGCGCTGCAGGTGATGATCGCATGTGCCCCCGCTTTCTCCAGGCCCCGTATGACACTCCGGAGGTTTCCCAGGCCGTAATCAATAATGGCTATCTGCGTCATCGCTCCCCCCTTCCTTAAGCCTCCACCTGCCTTCCGTTACCCATTCCACGGGAAGTCCCCGTGACTGCTGCCATTCCGACAACCGCCGGGTCCAGTCCTGCCAGAGTGCCGGGTAGTCCTCCGCGATCATGTGGATCAATGCCATATCGCTGGACGGGCACATGAAACAACCGATCCGGTCGAGCCGGTGCCGGTACAGGGCATTGTACGGTGCCTGCTCCCGCAGGATGTACAGCCAGACATGGAGGGCGGTCCAGTTGTGGATCGGCGCTGCGGAGAGCTGGGTCTGCACGTTCCTGTTCCTCCACACGCGTTCGCTCTGGGCCCGGGCGGCCGACTCGTACCGCCGCTGGCCGATAAAGGAGAGGCATTCCCCCCACCGCTCCCGTATGAGATCGGCAACCGGTGTCAGCTTGCAGACCTTGCAGCACCAGCGGGCATTGACCGCGGGCGGCCCCTGTGTCGCGAAGGTCTCCCAGAATGTGTTGATACCGTTGGTACGGAGTACCTCAAGGCCGAACTTTTCAGCGACCTCCCTGACATTCGTATAGGTTTCCGGGAACTCGAGACCTGTATCGGCGAAGAGCATCGGGACCTTGCCGATCGCCTTCATGACCACGAGCAGGGTTGCAAGACTGTCCTTTCCCCCGGAATAGGAGACGTTTGCCACACGATCAGGGTTTCGTCCGGACACCGATTTCACAAATGCAACGGCTTCCGATTCCGCTGCATCCAGGACATTCGCGTTCGCCCGGACCACGTCATCCCACGTGGCAGGGCCGGGCACGAGCTGCGATGCGATGTTCCGCCGGGTCCGGACAACGGAGCCTTTCCCCATCGCCCGTGCCGTTTCCGCATCCACCTTTGCCCTGCCGACACCGATACAGGTCCCGTCCCGGGCAAGGATGAAGACCTCGTCCCCGGCCCGGATAGTACCGTCGATGGATACCAGCCCGGGGGCGAGGACGCTCATCCCCTGGTCGCGGATGAACGGGACTGCGTCATCGCTCACGACCATGAAACGCTTCGCAGGGGTGAAGAGCCGGCAGGCCTCGGGCCGGGGGACCGGTTCCCACCGGCGTTCGTCCGGGAAATACCGGATAATGCCGGCAATGCCGCCGCCCACGATCACCTCCTCCATCCGGTCCTTGTCGGGCACTTTGTTCAGGAGCGCGATATGGCCCTCCGGTATAAGCGGCGCACCGAAATGATCGTTGTAAATCCGGTTGATGAGCGCGATATCGTCGGGGAATGCAGGGCGTGCATCGCCCGGAGGGGTGACCGGAACCTCGCGGGTCTCGGCACCGCAGGCGCAGTGCTTTGACAGGACCGGTGCGTGACAGGCGTCGCACCAGCGGAGCAGGATTCTGCCAAGATAAGAGGGGCGCATCTCTCCACTCATACGCTTTGTGAAAATAAAAACCAGCGTTCCGTGCAGCAGGGCAACATACCTGCGCGCACGCACTATTTTCGGTTCAGGTGAGGGTACATGCGGGAGTATTGATAAATACCCCTCTTTCCCACAGTTATGGTAGACATGATTGATACCTGGCTGTTTGCCGCATTCTGCCTGGTGCTCCTTATGGTGGGGGTACTCTTTCGCATGCTCCGCACAAAGACCCGGCACGACCGGTACATTGCGGCAATGGTTGCAGTCATGGTCGGTTCTGCGGCGGGACTTACCCTGAGTATCGGGAAGGGGACGCTCCTTGTCCTTGATGTAACGATCGTCCTTGCCCTCCTCTGTTTCGCCGGTATTATTGCAGGGGCAAAGTTCTCCGGGGGTGCCGGTGCATGAGTACACTTGCTGCCGACATCCTTATCTGGATACTTCTTGCGGGAGGTGTCGGGTTTGGGGTGCTGGGGTATGTCGGCCTGTTGATCTTCCCGGATGTGAAAAGCCGGATGTTTACAGCATCGCGTGCCACGCTGATCAGTGTCAGCCTGGTTACCCTTGCAGTCATCATATTTGGTATCAACGGGTTTCTTGGCAGTGGCGGTGACCTGTATACTGCACTGGTTATCCACACCCTCTTCCTGTTCGGTGTGCTGGCAATTGCAAATGTATTCATTTACCGGATCATCCTCGAACAAATCCCGCTCCCAAATTTCTGTCGTGATGAATCCGGTGAGAATAAGCCCGCCGGCAGGAATAAAGAATAATCAGTTTTTTTTTTGAAATCCCGTGTTTTTTTGGGATGTTCCTTTTGCAGGGCGGACAGGATCACGCAGATTGCCGTCCGGATTCCCGGAAAACCCCGACGAGTTTCAGAATGAACTGTTTTTTCATAGTTTTGCGGTGGGTACGTATGAGGAAATAGGTTGTTGATCCAAAAATGTGCGGGCGGTCGCGGTCCTTGCCCCAAAAAATGGTTCCGGCACCCCGGCATAATGCGCGGTTCTCCCCGGAAGAAAAGTGCCGATCCGCGCACTAAATCCTGTGATTATCACGTGAATTTGGAAACCGGGCAAAATCTGAAGGATTGCGCATTTCGTGATGTATCGCTTTGATAATCAGTTTTTATGAAAAAGGTGTCAGTTTCCATTGAACAAAGTGATGGTTTATAGTGATTCTATGCTCAAAAATGCCAATGCGACCAAAATATTTATTAATGGATAAATTAAGAGAAAATATAACCCTTTCCGGTAGGAGGTGGATACCAACATGGCAGCAGCAAAGAAGGCGGCTAAGAAGCCGGAAGCAAAGAAGCCCGCAAAGAAGGCGGCAGCAAAGAAGAAATAATCTTTGCATACAACACGAACACTTTTTTTGATGAAATTTGTTGGAATAGTTTCCTGGAAGATTCATTGTTATTTCATCAATCCGGCGCACTAACACAATTATTTCCTGATCTGTTCCATACTGGTAAAGATCATTTCATTGGTTACGTGACCGGGCCGTGGTCCCATGATCCCGGAACAGGATTTCAACGGACCCTGCTTGAAAATGTCTGAAACTGCAATGCAGTTTCAGCAGCCGCTTGGGAGCGGTTTTTTCAAACAGACTCTTGTTGAAAATTTTTGATCGCAACCCTGATCGCATTTGAAAACCTGATCCGGATCAACCGGACCTCGCAAATTTTTTTTATCAGACTTTGATTGAAAATTTTTGAGCAGACCTTGATTGCAAAAAGTTAAACAGATCTGTATGAATATGGAATCAGAAAAATTACATCCGTCGTGAGAAAAACAGACCCAGCGATCAGACCCTGCTCAAAATTTTTCCGGCAGACCTTACGTAAATTTTTTCCAGCAGACTCTGCTTGAAAAAAGTGGGTACAAAGTCGAATCGATTTTGATACCCACTTGCTGGAATTGCTTCGCAGTGTCCAGCATTTTTAACCGGACCTTGCTTGAAAAATTTTAACCACGCCCTCTCCACCCCTGCTTGAAATCTGCGAGCTGATTAACCAGACCCTGCTTAAAAAATTTTGATCGGACTTTGATTGAAAAAAGTTAAACAGATGTACCTATCCAACACAGAGCGATGCCTTATGCACGCACCGGTTTACCTGCGACCCACATCGGCCCATATTAAAAACGCTACCTTTTTCGCTCCTGCGCTGGTATGATCCCCTATGGCAGCTGCAACTTACGTGATCAAACAGTTCGGCATCGTCAGTGTCGGGAAGTTCTTTGCGATCCTTGGTATCATCTGGGGATTTATTATGGGAATCTTTGTCGCTGCAGGGGTCGGCAGCATGGGATACCTGATGGGGACCCAAGCACTCGGGATTGTCGGGGGCCTTGTCGCTCTGGTTTTCATGATCATAATCGGCGGAGTCTTCGGGTTCATCGGCGGGGTCATTGTTTCCGTTGTCTACAACATCGTGCTCGGTGCGAGTGGTGGCGTGGAGATGGATCTGGAAGTGAAGGGATAGATCTAATTCACTTTTTAATCCTCATTTAGTAGCGATGCCTGACGCGTAAAACGCCTCGTCGGGACTCGAAGAACGCTGATGCGTTCTTCTCTTGTCTCATCTCTGAAGAGACTCGACATTTTACGCTACACACTTACCTGCTTTCGTGCTCAAAACAGGATCTTGCCCGCAGTGGCCCCTATGATGTGGCTGAGCGACTCCAAGTCGAAGCCTGATGGCTTCTCCAATCGCCCCTCGCTGATGCGACGGTCGATTCTGCGGAGCAGGGAGGGGGAAGAATCGCAACAGGAATACCTTTCAGAGATGTAAAATTCCCAAAATAGACTCCGGATAATACGTTCAAGTACCGGAAAAACTGGTGCAGAAAAAGTGCGCCGACCGGGACTCGAACCCGGGTTTAGGCGTTGGCAACGCCTAGTGATAACCACTACACTATCGGCGCAGTGTGCTCTACAATGTGGGAATTCAAATGATTTAAGTATATCGAAGAAAAGGACGGCCGGATGAACCCCGGGCAGGGTGCGGGATTTCGCGGAACGACGGTTATGCAGGCCGCTGCAACAGGCCGAGGATGTTGCCTTCGGTGTCCTTCATGACCGCAAAGAAGCCGACCGTTTCTATCCCGGTCCTTGGCATCACGATGGTGCCGCCGAGCCTCTCTATGTTTGCAAGGATAGTTTCGAGATCCTTTACCAGCACGAAGTTCATGATCGGGCCGGGCACGTGACGCTTGTAGAGACCGCCAGCGTGCATGGTTCCTTCCTCCGGATCACCGGTCTGGATGGTCTGCCGCTGCATTTCCGGGTACGGGAAGTCCGCGGCCGGTTCGATCTTCCAGCCAAGCAGCGACGAGTAGAATTTCTTTGCCCGGTCTACATCATCGGCCGGGATATCGAAGAACCCGATGTTTGCCATGGTCCGGTATGGTACCTCCGGGCAATATGTAATTTTCTTTTCCTTCACCCAAGAAAACCGCAATGTCCTGTGCCTGAGATACCGGCTGCCGGGAAAAACCCGTGATGAAAAAGTAGGGTTTTTGAGTATAATCGCCCTATCTTAGAGCAGATGATCCCTCTCTTTGTGGACTGTTCCGGCAGGCGCATTGTGATCTTCGGAGGGGGGGCTGTGGCCGCACGGAAGGCAGCCTATTTTTCCGGGAATGCCGATATTACTGTCGTCAGCCGGTCGTTTGTTCCGGCATTCGACGAACTGAAAATTACCCGGCAGGAACTCGATCTCGCCAAGGCCACCGGCACGAAACTCGCGCATATCCTCACGGGAGCGTTCCTTGTCATCGCCGCAGTCTCCGACCCTGAGGTCAACAACCGGATCGGCAGGCTCTGCAAGGCAACGGGAATCCTCTTCAACAATGCCAATGGTGAGACCGGCGATGTGATCCTCCCGGCTGTTTCCCATGGCGAGAATTACACGCTTGCAATAAGCACCGGCGGGAACAGCCCGGCCGTCTCCCGGTACATCCGCGAGCAGATCGAGGATACCTTCCCGGCGCTGGATGCGATGATCGCGCTCCAGGATCGGTTGCGGGAAGTGCTGAAAGTCCAGGTGCCCGACCAGAAAAAACGCTCTGCGATCCTCGCAAAAGTCCTGCACGACCCGGCAGTATGGGCCGCTCTTGCATCCGGCCGGTCCGATGTATGGGAAGATATCCGTACGAGGTACCTCCATGGCTGACCCGGTCGTCCCGCTCGCCATTGCCGGCGTGAGCCACCACACGGCCCGGGTGACCACCATCGAGGCGTTCCGGTTTGCCAATGAAGAGGAGTTCCTCGCCGCGGCACGCGACCGTTTCGGCGGGGTACTGCTGCTGCAGACCTGCAACCGTGTGGAAGTGATCGTTGAGGGCGATGCGGCAGCACTCCGGGCATTCCTTACCGGGCATGGCAGGAAGGAGTTCTTCGTCCATGACGGGCCGGGTGCACTGCGACACCTCTTTGCCCTCGCCTCCGGCATCGACTCGATGATCGTGGGCGAGGACCAGATCATCGGCCAGCTCAAAAAGGCGCTCTCGGATGCACAGGAAGCCGGGACCGCAAGCCCGTTCCTCGAGACCTGCATCAACAAGGCGATCCATGTCGGGATCGAGGTCCGGAGGCGCACGCTTATCAACCGGGGTTCCGTCTCCATCGGCTCCGCTGCCGTCCAGCTGGCCGAGGCGGAGATCGGCACCCTTGCCGGGAAACATATCCTCGTGGTAGGCAGCGGCGAGATGGGGCTTCTCGTTGCACAGGCCCTCGCAGCAAAACACCTGACAGCGATGTATGTCGCGAACCGGACCTACAAGCGGGCCGAGATCCTTGCCGGCAAAATTGGCGGCAAGGCCGTGAAGTTCAACGAGCTCTACCACTACATCACGCTCTCCGATGTTGTGATCTCCTGCACCTCCGCCCCGCACCCTGTCATCCACAAAACGGAACTCTCCCATGCTATGAGGGAGCGCTGCTGGCCGGTGGAGGGGCACCCCCGCCCGCTCATCCTCGTCGACATCGCCCAGCCCCGTGACGTGGAAGACGGGGCCGGGACCATTGATGGCGTCCGGCTCTACACGATCGATGATCTCCGGACAGTCAACGAGCAGACCATGACCACCCGGAAGGCCGAGGCGGACCGGGCACACGGTTTTGTCGAGGCCGAACTCGCCCTCTTCCTCCGGCACCTCAACCGGAAATCTGCCGATGAGTACCTCGCCTCGCTCTATACCTGGGCCGAGACCGTGCGGGTCCGGGAGCGGGAACGTGCCATCTCCCGGATGGGGTCACCGGATGAGAAAACAACCGGGATCGTTGATGACCTGACCCGCGTCCTCACCAAAAAACTCCTCACGGACGCGACCTTCTCCATCCGCACGAGCGCCGAAGAGGGCGATCTTGTGGCAGCCGAAGCGCTGGTCCGGGCGATCACCCGCGGCGATCGCATCGAACAGGATCCGCCAAAGGAATGAGCGACGGATCAACCCCAGTCTCCAGATTCTGTATATATCATCGGTCCTCTCTTCTGACACGGGATTGAGGCTTACATCCAACAATAAGGATGAACGCCGCCGCCTCCGACGGGGCGCCCCCGCGGCAGTTCAACGACGGTTAAAAAAAGTGCGAAAATTACCTGCAAATTTATTGAAAACCTCCTTGCCCAGCGAGGCCCCGACGAGGCGGCCGAGCGACTCCCTGCGAAGCAGGGAGGGGAGACATCGTAAGTACTATTACGGGTCACGCTGGTTATTCACCAAAAAAATTCATATCAAAAGAACACTTCTTCCCGGGGAAGCCGCCATTTCGGGTGCGGCTTATCGACCGCATACCCGACGGCACAGAGGACAACCGGGACGTATTCATCCGGCAGGAAGAGGACTTCGGCAAATGCGACCGGGTCGAACCCTCCCATAGGGCACGAATCGATGCCGAGGGATTTTGCCCCGTTCACTGCGTTCCCGAGCGCGATATGGATCTGCTCCCGGGCAAACGTCATGCGCTGCTCCGGGCTCATCGAGCCGATATAGCCTTTCATCATGGCGGCATACTGCTGGACCATCCCGTTGGGAATACCGGTCGCCTCCATCCCTGCGACCACCTTTTCCACCAGGTGTTCCAGTTCCGTATTGGCACAGAAGACGAGGAGATGCGAGCAGGTGGTGATCTGCGGCTGGTCATTGGCATGCGGGCGGAGGTTTGACTTGATCTTGCTTGCCGTCACCACCTTGATCTTCCACGGCTGCAGGTTGAATGCGGAGGGTGAATAGCGGATGATGTCGAGAAGCGCAAACAGTTTCTGCTCGTCGATCATACGGCCGTCAAACTGCTTGGTTGCATACCGTTGCATGACAATATCCTTAAATTCCATGTTCTCTCCAGTCAGGTTCGCTGTCACTGTAGTTCCTGTTGGATTTCCGGATAAAAAAGGGTGAGCCCTGTCATGGGATAATGGGCGATGGCGCCCGGGTCACTGCTGTTCCTGTTCTGCACCTTTGATGCAATAATAGGCTTTTTTCAGGCCGAGAATCGCCCGGACCGGACAGGTAGGACAGATGCACCCTCTCTTCTCAAAGATGCAGTCCGGGCTCTTTCCGGTCACACAGAACAACAGCTCGCTGCCTGCCCGCATGCATTCAGTATAGCTCGGGCAGGGCTCGCAGATGCATTTCCTTTTGTTCTCATCGATGATCTTCTGCCGGTTATCGCTCATTGCTGTCTCCCCTCCATCCTGGTCCGGGATATCATCATCCGGATCAATAACTAGATTATCCCCATCTTCATGATAATTAAATCATGCCTGCCCCGCTTGTAGGAAGAAAGTTTGGCGTCAATATCGTCCCGGTCCCGGACAAGGACACCTGCCGGCAGATCCACGTGCTTGGTATCTCGGGATCGAGCCGCCAGCAGCCGGAGATGAGCAAATCCGAGCGTCTCCTTGACCGTGCTCTCGGGCAGTACCGGGAGTACGGGTGCCAGACAGAATTTATCCGGCTCAAGGACCTGAAAATTTATGATTGCGAGGGAAATTACTCCGAGAACCCGGCGTACTGCACCTATCCCTGCCAGAGCACGCTCAAGTACGAGGACGACCAGATGCAGCGGGTCTATGACGCGGTCCTTGCCTGCGATATCCTGATCCTCGCAACCCCTATCCGCTGGAACAACCATTCGGCGCTCATCCAGAAATTTGTCGAGCGCATGAACACGATCGAGAACCAGTACTCGTGGTTCGGGAACCGGATGATACAGAACAAGGTCGCAGGCCTGATCATCATCGGCCATGTCGACGGCATCCAGCACGTAGCCGGCAACCTCATGAATTTTCTCTCCTGGCTCGGGTTTCATATTCCCGAGGTGGCAATTGCATCCTGGGTGGGGGAAAATGACGAGGACACCACAAAAGACTGGGACCTGATCGAGAAGAACAAGTATACCCGGGAGGACCTCAGTAACCTCGTTGCAAGCGCGCTCAGGCTGGCGTGCGCCCTGAAGCGGCACGGCGCGGAAGAGCGTGCAGGCACGTAAGCGAAACCCCCATCACCTCTCCTGTTTTATCGGACCTGTTCCAGGGGCCCTCTTGTGGCTGCTCATGGATACTATACCATAAATACCATGGATTTTCAAAATGTAATCATCAGAACCAACAGGTGGTGGCACAACGAGCATTTTTCCAAAACGCCGGATGAGGAGATCACGGTCCCGGAATATCCAGCCGCTCCTGCGCGAGATCAGCCTCTCGAAAACTGATCTGATCGCTCCCCTTTTTGTCGACGAACTGATCACAGCCCCCCGGCCGATCGAGGCGATGCCCGGCCAGTTCCGGTACCCCGTCAGCGGCATTGCCGGCGTGGCATCAGCCCTCTGGAAAAAAGGTATCCGTGCCATCCTGCTCTTTGGGGTCCCGAAGGAGAAAGACTCCGGGGGGACGTCCGCGTATCTCCCGGAAGGTGTCGTGCAGCAGGCGGTCCGCAGGGTCAAGGCGGAAGTGCCGTCGATGGTTGTCATAACGGACGTATGTGCCTGCGAGTACACGGACCACGGCCACTGCGGGATCGTGGGCGAGACCCGGTGCGGCCCTGACCTGCTCAACGACCAGTCCCTCATCCTGATGAATAAGATTGCTCTCAGCTATGCCGAGAGCGGTGCGGACATCGTTGCCCCGTCCTGCATGCTGGACGGGATGGTGGGGTCCATCCGGACGGCGCTCGACGATGCAGGGTTCGAGGAAGTCCTGATCATGTCCTATTCCACCAAGTTTGCCTCGGCACTGTACGGCCCGTTCCGGGAGGCGGCCGATTCCGGTTTTACGTTTGGCGACCGCTCGACCTACCAGCTCAGTCCCGGCAACAGCCGCGAGGCATTCCTCGAATCGCAGATGGACGCGGACGAGGGGGCCGACATCCTGATGGTGAAGCCGGCGGGGTTCTACCTCGATGTACTCTCGGAAGTAGCGACGATTGGCCTGCCGGTCGCCGCGTACCAGGTGAGCGGGGAATACTCGATGATAAAGTGTGCCGCGAAGAACGGCTGGCTGAACGAGCGGGAGACCGTACTCGAGAGCCTCACCTGTATCAAGCGGGCGGGCGCCGACCTGATCATCACCTATTTTGCAGGCGAGGTTGCCGGGTGGCTGGATGAAGAATAAGTCGAGCAGCGATCTTTTCGCGCTGGCAAAAACCCTGATGCCCGGCGGTGTCAGCAGCCCGGTGCGTGCAATCAGGCCCTACCCGTTCTATACGACCCGTGCACACGGTGCGCACCTGGAGACCGCGGACGGGACAACGCTCATCGACTGCTGCATGGCCTACGGACCGCTGATCCTCGGACACGCGAACCCGCTGATCCGGAAGGCAATCGAGGGCCAGCTGGAGAAGGGCTGGCTCTACGGCACACCATCTCCCCTTGAACCGGAGTTCGCGAAACTGCTCACGGATGATCACCCGGGCATGGACATGGTGCGGTTCGTCTCGAGCGGTTCGGAGGCGACGATGGCCGCGATCCGGCTCGCCCGGGGGTTCACCGGGAAGAAGGATATCGTGAAGGTCGAGGGCGGGTTCCACGGGGCGCACGATGCGGTGCTGGTCAGGGCAGGGTCCGGTGCGACCACGCTGGGTGTCCCGGACTCGGCGGGTGTCCTTGCCGATCTCGTGGCCCATACGCGGCAGGTCACCTACAATGATCCCGAAGCGCTGGAATCCGTCCTATCAGCCCACGATGACGTCGCCGCGCTCATTATCGAACCGGTACTGGGCAATATCGGGCCCATCCTGCCGCAGGACAACTATCTCCGGGAGATCCGGGAGATCACGAAGGCCCATGACGTGCTCCTGATCTTCGACGAGGTGATCACCGGCTACCGCATCGGCATTGGCGGGGCCCAGGTGAAGTATGGCGTGCGGCCGGATCTGACCACGCTCGGGAAGATCATTGGCGGCGGCCTGCCCATCGGCGCCTTTGGCGGGCGGCGGGAGATCATGGAGCAGATCGCACCGCAGGGCCCGGTGTACCAGGCCGGGACCTTCTCGGGCAACCCGCTCTCGCTTACGGCCGGGATCGCGACCCTGCGGTACCTGCACGACCATGCGTCCTTTTATCAGGATCTCGAACAGAAGACGCGGGGCCTTGAGGAATCCATGGGCGGGATGACGGGCGGCTCGTTTGTCCGGCTCGGCTCGATGTTCAAGTACTTCTTCCGCAGCGTCCCCCCGCAGAACTACCGCGAGGTGAAGGAATGCGATACCGCTGCCTTCGGCGCGTTCTGGAAACGGATGCTGGATGCGGGCATCTTCCTCCCGCCCTCGCAGTTCGAGACCAACTTCCTCTCCGCAGCGCACTCCGACCGCGATCTCTCCGCACTGGCACAGGCGTACACAAAATGTCGATAAAAATCGGGACCCGGGGCAGCAAGCTGGCCCTTGCACAGACCGAGACGGTCATAAAAAAACTGGGCACGCTCGGCATTGAGACCGAGAAAGTGATCATCAGTACGCAGGGCGATACTACCACGCAGGTGCCCCTCCACCAGATCGGGGGACAGGGCGTTTTTGTCCGGGCGCTGGACGATGCGATCCTTGCCGGGACCATTGACTGTGCCGTGCACAGCATGAAGGATATTCCCGCGTACCGGCCGAGCGGCCTTTTCACCGCCGCCGTGCTCAAGCGTGATTCTCCTGCGGACTACATCGCCCACAGGGTGTCACTGGGTAACGTGCGGGTCATCGGGACATCGAGCACCCGCCGGCGCGCCCAGCTCCTCCGGCACGACCCTGACATCACGATCAGGGACCTCCGCGGGAACGTGGACACCCGTATCCGGAAGATGAGCGCCGGCGAATACGATGCGATCATCCTCGCCGAGGCGGGGCTCACCCGGCTTGGGATCCGGATCCAGGGTGAACGGCTCCCCCCGGAGAAGTTCGTCCCGTCGCCTAACCAGGGCACGATTGCCGTGGTCAGCCGGGCCGACCCGTCGCTGATGGAAATACTCTCAGCTCTCGACCACCCGCAGACCCGCACCGATGTGATCATCGAACGGGCGGTGATGGAGCAGCTGGGCGGCGGCTGTTTCACTCCCTTAGGCATCTACTGCCGTGACGGCCACCTCATCGCCGAGGTCCTCTCGCTCGACGGGAAACGGACGGAACGGATCGATACCGTCATTGAGACTGTTGAGCAGGCACGGGAACAGGGCCGGCAGCTGCGGTCGAAAGCACAGGACCTCATCGACGAAGCATACAAAAAACTGGGGATTTTCGTACATGAACGGTAAAGTGTATCTGGTGGGTTCGGGACCCGGAAGCGTTGGCCTCCTGACGCAGCGGGGACGGGATGTGATCGATGCGGCGGACGTGGTGCTGTTCGACCAGCTTCCCGGCGAGGATATCCTCTCAACACTCCCGGCCCGGGCCGAGAAGATCGACTGCGGCAAGTACGGCGGGAAGCATACTCTCGAGCAGGACGAGATCGAGGCACTGATGGTCGACCGGGCACAGAAAGGGAAGATGGTGGTCCGGCTCAAGGGCGGCGATCCCTTCCTCTTCGGCCGTGGCGGGGAAGAACTTGAGACCGTGAGGAAAGCGGGCATACCTGTCGAGATGGTGCCCGGGATCTCGAGCGCCCTCGCCGTCCCCGCGTCGGTCGGCATCCCGCTCACCCACAGGAAATACGCTTCGCAGGTCACGATCCTGACCGGCAACGAGGACCCGACGAAACCGGAGCCTGCGCTCCACTGGGAACTGCTGGCAAAAAGCCACGGGACAATCGTTATCCTTATGGGAGTAGCGAACCTTGCAAAGATTGCAGCAGTGCTGGTGAAGAACGGAAAACCCGACAAAACCCCGGTCGCCATCATCGAGCGGGGCCTGAGGAAAGACCGCCGGGTTACGGCGGGCACCCTTGCGACGATTGCCGCTGTGGCGAAGACGGCCGGTGTGAAACCCCCGGCCGTGATCGTGATCGGCGATGTGGTGAACATGTATGACCCCGCACTGCCGGACCTGATACCCTTCGAGGGATAGGTATGGAATTCGTAGGCACTATTGAAAAGATCGAGAAAAGGATCTATGCGGCACTGATGATTATGCTCATCGTGGTCCTTCTCGCGGCAATCCTCGATCTCATCACGCTTGTTTTCCAGGCGCTCGTGACAGTCAGTCCTGCTGTCGTGGATACCCACGAAATGATTGTGCTGCTCGGTGGGTTTTTACTCGTGCTGATCGGTGTCGAGCTGCTCGATACGATCAAGGTCTACTTCCACGAGAACGCGATCCACGTGGAGATCGTGGTCCTCCTTGCAATCATTGCCGTGGCACGGAAGGTGATCCTGATCGATCCCACGACCGTGAGCGCCTTCGAGTACGGGTTCGAGCTGATGAGCATCGGTGTTATCGTGGTCGGGCTGTCGGCGGGGTATTTCCTGATCAAGAAGGCGGGTATTACGATTGGGCCGGGCCTGGCGGAGAAGAAGGAGTGAAGAATAAGCCTCCCATAGATCCGGTACCACCATTCATCGTTTTTCCTGTTAAAACAATTTCCCGAAATTTTTTTTACCTTATCTCTGATATGATTGATGCCGCCGCCACCCCCGGCGGGAAGCAATCGAAGATTGATATCTTCTCCACAGCCTATGGCTGTCTCCGCGGCGGTTCAGGAACTAACAAATTATTTGAAGGATCACCGACTGCCCCGCCGTGACTCGAAGTTCTCACGACCTTCTCGATTTCGTGGTTCTGATGAACCACTCAATCCCCCGAGAGGCCCTGATGCGGGGGAGACTCGCTGATATCGATTCTCTAACGATTCATAATAAGATATGAACGTATTACCCAATCGAAAAAATTATCCGGATACCTACTCCTGGTAGCAATGACAGGAAAACCTTCAACTAAAAAAAGGGGATTTTATCCGTCCGGTCAGAACAGCGGGTCTTTTCGTACGTATAAGCTGAACACCAGGCATGCTACGGCAAAAACAAGGAGCGGAAGCCCCTCGAGAGCCCGCAGGAATACCCGGTAATCATTGACATTTTTTGTTCCATTCATAGTACTTCCTCCCTTTGAATTCCACAGTACCGGAATACACCGCATACAGGATCCTGTCGAGCGCTTCCTTCTGATCCGGAGTCGGGGGAAAGAGCGGGTCACCGAGCATTGTTTCGATCTGCCGCATCACGTCACCGACATTGGTCATGGGAGGTGTCTCCGTACTGTCGTACTACAACATCGCGGGGGCCGGCTTATATATTCGTAAAATAGGCAGAGGTGATTCCCAGCACTTCCCCATGGATATGTTCAACCCGCAGGTTACAGGATCCGAAAAGATGTATGGAGGTCAAAAAAAGGGGGGGGACTCAAATTTATGCGAACATTGCACCTTCGACATCGACCGGGCTACGGTTGAAGTCGAGGCTGACCTTGGTTATTGCCGCAACGAAGTCTTCCTGTGTGATGGCCGGCCGTTCCTTACGGATCGCAAACATGCCGGCTTCCATGCAGATCGCCCGCAGGTCCGCGCCGTTCTTCCCGTCGGTAAGCTTTGCCACTTCCGCGAGGTTGACATCTTCGTCAACCGTGAGCGCCCGGCAGTGCACCTTGAGGATGGAGAGCCGGCCGTTCTCGTCCGGGAGCGGGATCTCGATGATCCGGTCGAACCGGCCGGGCCGCAGGAGCGCCTTGTCGAGGATATCGATCCGGTTGGTGGCACCGATGATCTTCACGTCGCCCCGGTTCTCGAAACCGTCCATGCCCGCCAGCAGCTGCATGAGCGTGCGCTGGACTTCGCGGTCGCCGGAGGTATTCGCCTCGGTCCGGCTTGCGCCGACTGCATCGATCTCGTCGATGAAGATGATGGTCGGGGCCTTCTTCTTTGCTAAGTCGAAGAGCTCGCGGACGAGCCGTGCCCCTTCGCCGATGTATTTCTGGACCAGTTCCGAGCCCACGACCCGCATGAAGTGGGCGTTGGTCTCGTGGGCCACCGCTTTTGCGAGCAGGGTCTTTCCCGTGCCCGGCGGCCCGTGGAGCAGCACGCCCTTGGGCGGGTCGATCCCGATCTTCAGGAAGAGGTCGGGGCGTTTCAGCGGCAGCTCGACTGCTTCCTTGATCTCGTTGATCTGCTTCTCCAGCCCGCCGATATCCGCATAGTTCTCCTGCGGGGAGTCCACCAGTTCCATGCCGTAGACCTGTGCATCGAACGAACTCGGGAGGAGCTCGACAATGGCAAGCGACTGCTGGTTCAGGGTGCACCGGGCACCGGGTTTTAATTCCTCTGCATTGATGGAGGGCGAACTCCTGACCAGGAACCGGGGGCCCGCGCTGCTCCGGACGATTACGCGGGACGCATCGACCACATCCGTGACCGTGCCGATGATAAGCGGAGGGCTCCGCAGCTGCTCGCTCTCGCTCTTGAGTTTCCGCACTTCCCGCTCGTACCGGATCTTCTGGGTCTCGATATACCGCTTGTCCGCCTCGACCTGCCGGAGCTGTTCCCGGAGCTCGAGGTTGCGGGATTCAAGGTTGCCGACACGCTCCATCATCTGGACTTCGAGATCGTGCTTGTCACTCTCGATCTGAGCGAGCTGCTCGCGGAGCTGTTCCGACAGTGTACGGTATAACCGGTACTCCTCTTCGGGCGTCTGAGGTTCCGTGGTCTGATGGAGGGTGTCGGCCATCTCGTGCCTCAATTAGCTATATAGGGAAACTGCATATAAAGTGTTTGTGAGGAGGCAATCGTCATTCGTGTTTCATTGCATTCAGTGGGCATTTATAGTCTGAAGGCGACCTTCTTGTGAGATTATGCAGTGTGAAATGTGCGGAGAAACCATTCGCGGTGCACCCAAGCTCGTGCGGGTCGAGGGGGCCGAGCTGCAGGTCTGCGCCAAGTGCGAGAAGTTCGGCACCGAGGTCCAGCAGGTCCGGCGCACGGATATTGTGCGCATGGCCCCCGCTGCCCGGCAGGGCAGTGCAAAGGCCCCGGTTGCCGCCCGGTCCCAATACCGGAAACGGGACCTGTTTGACTTTATCGAAGGCGATATTGTCGACGATTATAACGAGCGGATCCGTCGTGCCCGGATCGAGAAGGGGCTTTCCCAGAAGGAGCTCGCCATGCAGATGAAGGAGAAGGAGCACCTCATCCAGAAGATCGAGAACCATGACCTGATCCCCGAGGAGAACGTCCGGAAGAAACTGGAGAAGGTCCTCGGCATCCGGCTGATCGATGCGCCGGAGACAGAGGCGGACAAGAAAGTGCACGGCACCCTTGCCCCCACCCTTGGCGACCTGACGGTCATCCGGAAAGCGAAGAAATAAGAACCCGGGAAAATCCCTGCTGGAAAAAATTCCCGGGGAGGAAAAATTCCATGATACTGAATATTTTTTAACTTTTCTTTGCAGTGCCTGACGTGTCTTCATCGGCAGCGTAGATCAGAGGGCTCTGTTGGCTCTTGACAGATGTGCCCTTATCCCTGCTGCGCCCATATCCCGCGGATGAGTCAATCGGGTTCTTGTCCCCGTACCGTGGCTCCATTTTCATCGTACCATCGTCCTGCATGATCCGGGCCATTGCGGGCTCTGCCGGGACATCCGGCTGGAGTGCGCCCCTGGGCCGGATCAGGGTGCTGCTCTTTGAGGGGGTTGCACCGGACGGGGATGCGGACGAACCCTGCGTAAGTTCCTGACGGCTGCGTTCCCCGTCCTGCCGGGACATCGTCATGGCGATCGCCTTGAAGTCGAGCAGTTCCCCGATCAGTCCATTGACCATCGCTTCCATATCCCGTACCTCTTTCTCAAGTGCTGCGATCCGGGCTTCCGGTACACCGGTTTCTAAAATTTTCATAATCGTAATCAGTTTCTCCTGCTGATCGGGTTCGTACCCGAAAAAATTAATCTGTGCATCCGACTGCGCATATATAACACTACTGATGATCGCTGACATATTAAAGTGAGGAGTAGACCCCCGGTGACGGGCCGGATAGTTGAGATGGCTGATGGGGTGGCGTGAGAGCGATGGGAGGAACCCCGCGATGCAAATTGAGAGGGCACACCCTTTGCCATTTGGTTCCGGGAGAGCAAGTCTCCCATTCCCTTATGTAAAAATTTCATAGTGCTCACTGACCGGGTTTTCCCTTGAGCGATGAGAAAATTATATCGGCCATCCATGCATTGTCGTTAGTAAAAAAGAGGCGGAGATCACGAAAAAAATAAACACGATATTAATCATCGCACTGTGTCTTTCGTTCCTCGTACTGCCTGTAATCGCAGCGAAGGAAGGGCAGGGGATTCATGCCGGTATCACGGTCGGGGCCGCAGAGAATAACGGCCCGTCTCATGGTGACAAGAGTGGTGTAAGCGGGGCTGGAGACAATAACCTATCCGCCACGCCAGCCCTTGAAGTCTCCCGGGGAGATCAACAGGGAGCACAGGACAGGAACAGGAATAACCCGGCAGAGACACCACGCAACATCTCACAAATCCCCGGGCTGAAGAACCAGAGCGGCGGGGATCACGGAGCCTCTCTGCGGAATGCGAGCACGGTCCCGCCGGGTTGGGTAAAGAACCCGAACGAGGTCCGGGATGCAGTCCATACATTGCTCGCCATGGAAAACCGCACGGGAGGCATCGGCCCCCAGGTCTCGGCAATTGCCCGGGAGTTCAATAACTCCGCGAATGCAAGCCAGCAGTACGAGAACCGGATCAACAACCGGGATGCGTTCAGCCGGTTCTTCTTTGGCAGTGACCGGCAGGCTGCAACCGAACTTGCAAACCTGACCGCCCTGAACCAAGCCCGCATCAGCGAGATCGAGAACCTCATGAATACCACGGCACTCGATGCAGATACCCGCTCCATGATGGACGAGGAACTACAGTTACTGCAGCAGAATGTGGCATTTGATCAGCAGCTCTCCACACAGGCAAAACAGGACCGCGGGCTCTTTGGCTGGTTCGGGTGAAGATCGCCGGGCGGAACCCGGTGTGCGAAGGGAGGGTATCCCGCCAAACCCCCATTGCTTTGGTTTTTCCGGAGGGGGTTCTCTCTCCCCCATATTGGGGCGTAAATTTATATCGTGTCTGTTTTAGCTGCGATTTTTCCTATTTGTTACATCTCAATTTTTGGTACATGAATATGCCTATGAGTGCTGCCGCTCCGGTACCCGCAATAACTGCTGCCAGTATTTCCGCTCCTGCAATCTTCAATCCAGCAACCGCTATTATCACGATTATCGCCAGGGCCGTTTTTATTGTCAGATCTTTTTTTTGTTTTGAATTCATACCGAATCCTCCGCTTCATCAGCCAGATGGTAAAGGAGAAACTGGTGTCTTATACAAATTCGTTCACCAGATATGAAATTCTCAATTCATAAAATAAGCCCCGCGATTTATCATCCGTAATTTTCATCCAGATAGGTACCCGGTCACTTCACGCCACAGGTAAGATTGCCCCCCTCCCGGTACAACCCGATCGGGTTGCCTTCAGTATCCACCATCATACCCATCACGCCAGTCCAACGATCTTCTACGACAAAAAACAATGATTTCTCCAGATCTATGAAATGATGAGATCAAATGGAAAATAATATCCTCAAAAAGAATAATTGAAATTTAATGCCAAAATTTTGTCCGAATTGTGGAGAGAGAATTTCGGATAAGGTAAAATTTTGTCCGGAATGTGGAGCGGAAATTAAGTTGTTTTCTGTAGATAAGAACGAGAAATCAACCGTAGATGAGAAATCAATTGCAGATGAGAAACCAGCGGTAGATGAGAATTCAACCTTATATGAGAACTCAACGGCAGATGCCAATAAAAACGACATTAACATTGAAGATAAGACGATTGAGAGAAAACATCGTCCGTCCCGGGTAGCTCTTTACGGAGCGGGGATTATTGTAATTCTTATCCTGCTATTAGCCATCGGAGCTGTATTCTATACGTCTTCCCATGGAATCCCGTCAAATATCCAATCAATATTTAATTTGAATCCTGCACAAACCGGTGTTTCAGCGCAGCAGATGGTCAGTGCAAGCTGTGAGACAGCAGTTACACCAATACCGTCGGTGATCGTGAACGTCACCCAGCCTCCCGTAACCCCAACAGTAATCCCGACCACGCCGGAAACGAAGGAAGAATATATGCATCGCACGGGCGGTATGTATCTTGGCCAGGGGTTCATCATCAACAGACAGAATGTGAGCGGGTATAAGGACCTGAAGGTCAACGTGTCTGTTTACCGGTACCGGTTTTTTGATGGCTTTAACGAAAGCGGGGATGCTGCATCGGGCACGACTGTTTATATTCCCCGTGTCCCGGACCCGGGCGAGAAATTCCTGTTTGTATTTGTAAGGATGGAGATGCCCGGGACGGATGAGACGAATGATCCGAGGATGTGGGGTTTCAGTTCATCATTGTTTGCCATACAATATAACGGATCCCTGATTTCAGAATACTCAAAGCATGTAAAGTGCGAACCGATCAAGGAAATGGAAAATACATGGACACAAAACGGGGATATAAGTATCTCGGATTATGGATATACCAGGGTTGAGAGTATAGCACATCCGACGAGTGGAAATGGATGCAGCTATAATTCATATCTCCGGTTTGGTAAATCAAATGCCTGGGACGGGTACATCATTTACCAGGTTCCCCCAAGAGGCGTCCGATAAGGACCTGATCGTTTCGGCGTCCTTTGGCGGATTTGGGAGTGCATGGTGGTATTTGCAGGGAAATAATTAAAGGACCGGTCGGATATGACAAGAATTTGATCTCCCTCCTCCGGAACAGGCCGGGCGATTGATATGGACGACGGTCTGGCGTGAGGATCGCGGGGCAGAACCCAGGATCATGAGGGGGGGAACACCTCACGGCCATCATTGGACAGGCTCGATTTTGTCAAACACAAAACATAAGCCTAACAAAACACTATGAGGGGGTAACGGCATTCGATGCCTGTAGGAAAGGGAGGAAGACGATGGTGACACTCACTGCGGAAATGAAAGAAGTATTTGCGAAGAATAAACCTTATGCCATTGCCACAGCATCCAAAAAGGGAATCCCCAATGTTGCACCGATGAACACGGTGCAGATTGTTGCTGATGACACAATCTGGATCGGGGACAACTACATGGTAAAGACGCTTGCAAATGTGAGGGAAAACCCCCATATGGCACTCTATATATGGGATCCTGAAAAGAAGCGTTGTTTCCAGATCAAGGGGACTGTAACGGTGAAAACCAGCGGTCCGGAGTATGAAAAGATCAAGGCGCAGATAAAAGCAAAAGGCCCACAGTATCCTGCAAAGGGATTGCTGATCCTGAAAATCACGGAAGTATTCGATTGTACGCCCGGACCAAATGCCGGGAAAAAAATTGAATAATTTTTTTATTTTTCATTTGTAACTATTCAGCCGGATCCTGACGTCGCTGGTAATTGCCCGGGAGTTCAAAACTCCGCGAATGCAAGCCAGCAGTACGAGAACCGGATAAATAACCGGGATACGTTCAGCCGGTTCTTCTTTGGCGGTGACCGGCAGGCTGCAACCGAGCTGGCAAACCTGACCGCCCAGAACCGGGCCCGCATCAGCGAGATCGAGAACCCCATCGGAAATTACGGGAAGTAACTGAGTAATCACTGCGGCTGCTGCTCGTGAACCTTTTGCTCTTTCTCCTCTTTCCCGATCGTTTTTGCAAACGCGATCGTGCCCGTCATATCCCCGAGCGTCATGGTCTGGAGAGCGGTTGACGGCACAATAACGATGGTTGCCTGTCCCCCCTTCAGCCCTTCGTACAGCATGTTCATTGCCCGCAGGTGAAGTGCGGTGGGATTGTGCTCGTAACTCTTTGCAGCCTCTTCGAACTTCTCGGCGATCTGCCGTTCGGAATCCCCGAGAATGACCCGGGCCTGCCGCTCGCGCTCTGCCTGTGCCTGCATGGACATGGCATCCTGGAGTGCGCCGGGGATGACGACATCGCGGATCTCGACGGAAAGGATGCTGATGCCCCACCCGCTCACACGGCTCCCGATCAGCCGCTGGAGTTCGGTGTCAATGGCTTCCCTCCCGGTGAGCATATCGGAAAGGATGGTCTTGCCGATCACGTCCCGGAGTGCTGTCTGCGATGCCAGCGAGATTGAGCCCTGGTAATCCTTGACCTCCAGCGCAGCTTTCTCTACATCGACCACCTGCCAGAAGAGCACGGCATCCACGTTGACCGGGACCGTGTCTTTGGTCAGCGTCTGCTCGGCCGTGAACGAGGTGGTGATCACCCTGAGATCGATCAGGTACGGGACCCTGTTGAGGAACGGGATGATAAGGAACAGCCCGGGTCCCCTGATGCCGACGAATTTTCCCAGGAACAGGACCACTGCCCGCTCCCACTGGTTGGCAATCCGTATCGCCATGGCGAGAATCGCAACCACCACGACCAGAATTACTGCAAGAATCACGAGGGTAAAACTATCCATGTTCAATTCCTCCCGGAACCATCCATCCGGCACTTGTCATATGTTGGACAAGAGCGATGATTATCTGCCGGAGTATATATGTGTGGGGATCGTGCCGTACCTGGAGTGAGGATAGCGGGGCGGAACTCGGAACGAGTGGGGGGGGGTCTGTCGCCAACCCCCTCTCCATTTTGTTTTCAAATGCGATCAGACCCCCCTCCCATGCAGGGCCGGACGGCCCGGAATAAGTGCGTGGTTACCGTCCCGTGAGCACGCTGGCGATCGTCAACCCCGGCGAATCGGATATCCTGTCCTTTATGCGAGCATGAAAGGATCGGGGTAAACGTCTCATTGACGGTTTACGCGCCGGTATCGTAGGTTCTGATACCCTGCGGGAGAGGTGCCCGTCAAACCAGAGCGCCCTAAAGACCGCCATCCTGCTCATTCACGTGGATGAATGGATGATCACGCAGTCCAAAAATTGATCAGGCAGCCACCGGAATCGCGATCAGAATAAAAAACCGGGATCAGAGAATGATCTCGATATCCAGTTTTTCTGCCAGTTCCTTGTACCGGTTACGGATAGTGACTTCGGTCACACCTGAAACTTCCGCTACTTCGCGCTGGGTGCGCCGCTCCCCGCTCAGGATGGAAGCGATGTATATCGCTGCTGCCGCGACACCGGTCGGCCCCCTGCCGCTCGTCAGTTCACGTTCGGAGGCCTGCCGGAGGATCTCAATGGTCCGGCTCTGGACCTCTCCATGGAGGGTGAGACCCGAGCAGAACCGGGGCACATAGTCCAGCGGGGAGGTCGGCAGGAGCCTTAAGCCAAGCTCACGGGAGACGAACCGGTAGGTCCTGCCGATCTCTTTTCTCGAGACACGGGAGACTTCCGCAATCTCATCGAGAGTGCGGGGCACGCTGCACTGCCGGCAGGCGGCATAGAGCGTTGCTGCTCCAACGCCCTCGATACTCCGGCCGCGGATCAGGTTCTTGTCGACTGCGTCACGATAGACCATTGCTGCGGTCTCACGGATGTTCCGCGGCAGGCCCAGTGCGGAGGCCATGCGGTCCAGTTCCGAGAGTGCGAACGCAAGGTTCCGCTCGGTCGCGTTGCTGACACGGATCCGGCGCTGCCACTTGCGGAGACGGTAGAGCTGGGCCCGGTTCTTGGAAGAGATCGACCTGCCGAACGAGTCCTTGTTGCGCCAGTCGATCATGGTGGAGAGACCCTTGTCGTGGATCGTGAGGGTCATCGGTGCACCGGTACGGGCCCGTTTATTCCGCTGGTCGGTATCAAACGCACGCCACTCGGGACCGCGGTCGATGAACTCGTCATCGATCACCAGCCCGCAACTCTGGCAGACCAGTTCTGCCCGCTCACGGTCGTGGGTCAGCTGCCGGCCGCCACACTCCGGACAGGTAGTTTCGGTCTGGCTTTCCGCGTTCTTCTCCTGCTCTCTCTGTTTCGTTCGTGATTTGAACGATTCGCGCTGAGACTGGAGGACTTTTAGTTTTTCAATTTCCTGCATTCACATTTCCCTGACTGATGATCTTTTTGTCTCGTATTTTCTGCTGCATGGGACCGGCATACTGCGGGGAGGCCGCTTTCGTTGTGAAGGGTTTTTCATGGGGCCGTACTGTGCATTTTCCCCCGGTAGTGGACGGTTGTATAAGGGGTCCCGACGTTCCCAAAGAGATCGGTGATCCTGCCGGTTATCTTCATCCTCGGGTCAGTTATATCGTTATAATGTGGGTGGTGCCGGTGTCTGTCACACGACATACTGAGGATCCGGCGCCGGGGTTCTCAATAGTCCGTCCAACAACGTTCACACAATCTCATGGATAAAATGGTGAAGGATCAGTTGGTAGTTTTTATATGAACGGCAGTCCGGTATTTAAAACATTGTGCGTATCGACACGATGACGGCAACAAATGATGCCGGTATCCTTAATATCTCACGGAGATCCTGATCATACGGGAAAGTCATGGGTGTCTTCCGCTACGAGAGCAAATATTCCGCCCCGACGAAAGAGCAGCGGGACCGTTACATGCGGGGGGAACGCGAAGAGCATACGTTCGGGAACGATGGCGAGATTGTCCTCATCCTCTACGATGAAGCCGCATATCTCAAAGATGACCAGGAAGGTGTCCGCATCCTGTTCACGGGTGTGCAGGACAAGCAGAAAGTCCAGGACGAGGTGCGCCGGATGCTCGAAGAGCACGGGCAGAAAGAGCACCGGCCGGATGAGTCCGGGACCGGAAGCGGGCAGTGATCTTTCGCGATATGATGTACCATGGCACGTACCTCGTGTCCGGTTCCCGGGGTTCTGGTGCGTAAGCGGGTATCAACTACGGCATTTCCACACAATAATGCGCATTCACCGGAGTCTGCGTTCATCTGCCTGTTTCTGAATTCGCATGAAATTTTCATTCCGCGGGCATTCGTGCGGATTCACCTCATTCACCGGAATCCACTTCCCTTCCCACGGGTTGAACCGGGCCGGGCAGGACATTTCTTTGACTGCCGATCCATCGAGTCCTGGCACCATCCTGATTTTGATGTATTCACAATCCCTGCAAAAATGATAATTGCCCATCTGCGATCTCCTGTCTGGGGGAATTCACCAGACTTGATGTGGTCTCTTGTATGAATGAGGTTATATGCCTTAGTGTGATGTTGATAGGCCGGCAGAAATGCGTGGGAGGGCAGCCTGGATAAGGATGCTTCTTGACGCCCGCAATGATAAAAAAACGGAACGTACCAAAGGGTCCGGGCGCGAGGGTCACAAAATTTTATTGTCCCGCAGTTCTTAATGTGCAGGTATGTCCCCGGCACTTGTCCCGCCATCCGGTCCGGCCAAGCGGGAGGCGATCATTGCCGGCACGAAGCCCCGGTCCCTCTGGAGAAAGATCCGGCTGGCATTATTTGATCTGGGCATCGGCAGAAAGGTACCCGGTTTTCCCTGGGTCATGTGGATGAGGAATAAAAAACAGTGACGGCTGAGATCTGATTATTTTCACACCCCGGTACCACATTATAAAAAGCTGGACATCCGGTGTTGAATAAGGCAATTGTCATGCATGGAGCGGGAAATGAACGATAAAAAATCTCCGGCATACCGCCGGCTGACATTCCGCATCCATGCATTACGCCAGATGTTCCAGCGGAGAATATCTGATTCTGATATCCGCGAACTGCTCGGGCTCGGCAGGATTATAGAAGAGTATCCCGATGACGTTCCGTATCCCAGTTTCCTTATCTCAGGGATGGTGAACGGCCGCCCGCTTCACAGGGTAATGGCATACAATAATGTAGATCGTGAAGCAATTGTTATCACAGCATACGAACCAGACCCGGATTCATGGTCTGATAACTTTACGCGGAGGAAATCATGAAGTGCGTCATCTGCAAACATGGGGAGACAAAAGAGGGCACGACAACCGTCACGTTTGACCGGGACGGGATGACCCTTGTCGTGAAGGATGTCCCCGCCCAGATCTGCACGAACTGCGGGGAGGATTACGTGGACGAGCATGTTGCCCATGAGATTCTTGCCATCGCGGAACGTATGGCAAAGAGCGGGGCACAGGTCGATGTCCGGAGATATGTTCCCGGCTCCGCCATGCCCTGTTAGTTTCACTCTTTTTTCCATTGCTTTCAAATTTTTTAGAGCGGGCGACCCCCCCACGTGATCGCGGGCGGGAGGAGCTGGTCCGGAAAATCCCCTACCGGGAACGCTCCACGTCCAAAATCACGTGCCCTTGTTTATCCGGCTCCTGTAACATCGCTAAATACGACCTCATTTATTCCCGCCGGAGACCGCCCAATTATTCCCGCCCGGTTCCGCGTTTTTCCGAATTATGACCTCCCGGACACGGGTGTTGGGGGAAAAGAGGTACAACCGGGCCTGCTGCGGGCTCCGCTGTACCAGAATTCCCCCAAGGGTTTTCAGGGGGTAAAAGATCCTTCGCTCCGACGGTGGATCCCTGCCTGGGTACGATGTGGAGGTTCAGGTCTCCAGGTCTCCCGGGTTGGGTAAAAGCCTGAGACGATCAAAAAAAATTCGAGCTTGGTATGGTCGGACCGGTCACCAAAAAATTTCCGTCCCGCGTGCAATCCTCCGGAGAAAAATTCGAAAAAAAATTTACAAAAATCCGCAATGAAAAAATTAAAAAACCGTTGTAATTTGATCCCTGCATTCGTCAGGAGATTATCATGCCACGAACTCTGGTTCTATACCAGACACCGAGTCCGCTTGCGATGGCAAAAAGAATGACGATAACGATGGTGAGGCCGGGCTGACTATCAGGATGTACCACCATGTTGAGGTATATAACCAGTCCCTCCAGAAGGGCAAGGAGGACTACCATCATTGGTAAGTTATACTTCTTTTGCGTCATGCTAACTTCAAGCTACAATATATCTGCTAATTTTAAAGACTTGGTTATTTATTCCCATCCTGATGGTGACGATATTAATTCAGCACATAGAGAATACGTCACAGGGCAGATCAAAATTTCCTTTTTACTTAAACACAGTCAACAGCGTGTGATTAAAAAATTCCGAGGGCAGAAATATATTAAAAATACACTTAATCTCCGGGTCACCATATACATTAAGACGATAGATTCGAGGAATATCATATGAACAGTTTCTGGGAAGAGCGTTTCCATGATGAGGGTAGAATATGGGGCGACAGTCCCAGCCGGACCGCAGTGTATGCAATTGATCTCTTTAAAAAAACCGGGGTACATGAAGTACTTATACCGGGCTCCGGATATGGTCGCAATGCTGATGCATTTTCCCGGGCGGGTTTTGAAGTCACCGGTATAGAGATCTCAAAAACAGCGCTTTCCATAGCGAGGCAGGGATCTCCGGAAGTCCGATATCACTATGGATCGGTACTCGATATGCCCTTAGACAATTCAGTGTATGATGCTATCTACTGTTTCAATGTTCTTCACCTGTTCCGAAAGAATGATAGAGTGGAATTTCTGGAACGATGCTGTGACCAGCTAAAAGATGGAGGGGTAATATTCTTTGTGGTTTTTTCCGATAAGGATTCTAGTTACGGCACTGGTAAAATGGTTGAGGAGAACACCTTCGAGAGCAAACCCGGACGTGAAGTCCACTATTATACTGATGACGATCTCGTTTCTGAGTTCCGTGGTTTTGAGATCATCACAACTGGCATGATGGAGGATCCTGAAGAGCATGGCAAAGAAGGCAAGCACATTCACCTGCTCAGGTATATCTATGCCCGCAAACGAGCAATAATTTGCTCTTGAGAGATCATTTTTCAAAGGAAATGATTGGCAGTCAATTTTTTACTTAATTCGCAGTCAACAGTGTGTTATTTAAAAAAATCTTCCCGGCCATTCACGCAAGCATCTGTCCCGACACAACCGGCTTCCCCCCGCGGTCGATCTCGACCAGCGAGTTCGGCGTGACCAGGAAGAACCTCCACGTCCCGTGCTTGGACCGGAGCCAGAGCTCGGCCGTGATGGCCTTATCCCGGGCAATGATCCGGAGCTGGGCGATCTCTTCTTTGAATTCATCGGCAAGCTGCTGGATTGTCGCGAGGATTGCCGGCGCGAACATGACCCGGCTGAATGTGACCGGGATCTTCGATACGATCGCGATGTCGAAGATCCGCTCCGGTCCGCTCAGTGCCACCTGGACGATGCCGCGGGCTTTTGCGATCGGGATCGCTTCCGCGAGCGCCCGGTGGGGGCGGGGGTCGCGGAGAATTTATTCCCCTTTCCCCTCAATAATCTCGGCAACCTTCTTTCCGGTCTCGATTATCTGGTAATACCGGTCCCTGTTTTCGTCCGGAGTCAGGCATTCCACGAGTCCGACTTTCTCCAGCTCCTAGACGGCCCGGCTCATCGTTGAGCGGGCGACACCGCATCCCCGCCGGCGCCGGGGCTGTGGCCGGGCCGGGGATCGCGTGGGGCACGGGGGCCGGGGAGGGGAATGCCGGCGCACTGACACCAGAAAAACAGCGGCAGTCTGGGAAGAACTCCTGCGCAGGGCACAACAGGGCACGTTCATTTCAGGCTATACCGGGTATCTTGTCCGGTGTGTCAAGCCGGGCTGGTGGCCGATCCTAAATCCGATGGATAACGGTCGGATAAGCGAGGTCCTGATTATTCCTTCCGGACCGCCGGGTGCAGTGCTGCCAGACGTATCACCGTTAACAGATAATGCAGCTGGCCGCGAATAGTAAATCCCCTGGAAAGGATCCAGACAAATGGATACCTGGCCACCACCGGGCCAATGGTTTCGGCCAATTCCAGGGGAGTAAACAGGATGAAGGGCGTCAGATCTCCCTGAGATCGAAGGGTGGCAAGGAGTTCAACCCCGTTCATCTCGGGCATATCGTAATCTGATAAGATGACATCAACCGGTGTGAGCGAGATGTTTTCCAGAAGCTCTCTTGCCGAAGAGAACGCATGCATCCTGATCCCGCCCTGTCGCTGGAAAAGCAGGCAGATCATGAAGGCGCTATGCGAATCATCATAGACATAGGCTACAGATATCATCGGTTCTTCTCCCGATCTGCCGGAATCCGGATATTTCTGATTCGTCTTTTCATTTCATGCATCCCGGGGTAAACTCCCGGTTCCCATCACGGGAGGGTGAACCCTTGCGGGTTTGCGGAATTTTCTCAGTCTTAAAACGACCTGCCCCGTTGTACTAAGCAGCATCGCAGGCAGATCCTGACCCGACACATGCGGCGGCATAAAATTTCGTCCCCGGTATCAGTTGTGCTGGTGATCCCCCGTGCCGGGTAGACGACACTGAGGGTGATCCTGGTTAGATTGCATACCTGGGTATGAGGGGTAAGGGGGTGTCTTGCGGCACCTCCTGATTATTACCGGGAAGGCGTTGGCCCTCCCCGGGAACCCAAATCCGATACTTGCTATTCCATTCTCCTGAATTCATGTTTCGGTACTACCGGGTGTAACGTTCAATGCCGCCGGGTCTGTTCATTATCAGTTACATAACCACTCATCCCCCGCCCGCATCGAATCTTCCGAGACCAGTCTTATATCGATCTGAAGTGTGGTTTCCCGTGTGCCAATTCATTTCCAGTGCATTTAAGCGATATTGGTAATTCCGGCAATAGTATCGTATATTGACGGAAATTTTCCGGTACTTTCCCTTCAGGAATACCAAGCCGTGCGCACATCCGTGCATTTTTTCCCGGGTAATTATAAGTCTCGGGTTTTCATGAGGCATTTTAAGTTCTCCAAAAATCCTTCTGAACCAGACCGTTATGGTACAGTCTCGCTTTTCCTGACATCGCAGACCCACTGGACCTCCAGCTTTGACAAGTATAACCGCGCCCAGACAAATGCCAGCAGACCCCCGGCAACTTCCCCGGCGACTATCCCCCACCAGACGCCCTGTTCTCCCATGCCCATGGGGATTGCGAACAGGTATGCAAAGACTGCGGCAAACACGAGGCTTCTCATGAACGTCAGGAAAAGGGATGTCGGTCCTTTCCCGACACCCTGGAACAGGGAAGACGACAGGAGACCCAGCGGTACAAAGGGATAAAAAAAGCACATGACCCCGATAAACGCGGCAATTGCCGGATAGAGGTGGGCGCTTTGCTGTGAATAGGAGAAGACAGACGCAATAGGGTAGGCAAATATCCCGGTAAGGATACTGACACTGAGTGCTATGGCAAGTCCAAACATAATCGAGAAGGTATGGACAACCCGGATCTTTTCATAATGCCGGGCACCATATGCCGCACCAACAACCGATACTACGGATGTACCGATAGCAACAATAGGAACAATCCCAAATGACACAACCCTGAAGCCCACGGAAAAGACTGCCACCGCATCCGTGGTGGCCACCATAACGAGTATCAGGTTAAGAATGATATTCAGTGCCGACATCAACAGATACTCAACACTGGCAGGGATTCCCACGGACAGGATATCGGAAACCACGCTCCGGCTCGGAATGAAAACCTGCCGGGAAAAGCACACATAGGTATCCTTTTTGATAAAGAACCAGTAACAGAGGACGATCGTTGCGGCAGCAAGGGAGATGATCGTACCCCATGCAGCTCCTGCAATGCCAAGGCCCAGCCCGTAGATCAGGAGGGGGTCGAGAACAATATTCAACAGGGATGCGGCCACCATGGCGTGCATCGTTCTCCTGGCATCACCTTCTGCCCGGAGAATGCCGTAGGCAATGTTGACAAAGAGAATGAAGAACGAACCTCCGAAAAGAACCTGTCCGTATGCTACAGCAAGGCCTGCGGTCTTCCCGGCGCCGAAAAGAAGGGCGATCTGCTCTGCAAAAATGACAAGCGGCAGGGTAACAATAACTGACAGGATGAGAGCGATGAGGAGTGTATGTACTGCACAGTTATTTGCGCCGTTGCGGTCGTTTGCCCCGATCCTTCGCGCAATGGCCGATGTAGCCCCCGCACCGATACCGGTTCCCAGTCCCATGAGAACCATATACAAAGGGGTCATGAAGCCGACAGCGGCAAGTGCATCGGAACCGAGGCCGACAACCCAGATAGCGTTCACAATATTATAACTGGACATCAGGAGCATCGCGATGATCATCGGTCCTGATAACGAGATAATTGCTTTTTTCGGATCACCGGTCAGGATAGTGACACCCTGAGTATCCCCTGTGGAACAGACTTTTTTTTGATCGAAAAAGGAAAAAATTTTCATTGCTGCGCGTTCCTCACTCGTGCCTGAGCGCATCGATCGGGTTGAGGTTCGCTGCCTGCCAGGCCGGGTAGATTCCGCAGAGGAGGCAGATCACGATCCCGAAGCTGACGCCTTCTCCGACAGAGAGTGCATTGGCCGTCGTGAGCAGGTACTTGGTCGTGCCCAGCATCAGGGCACTGACGGCATACCCGGCAAGGACACTTAAAATGCCGCCGACGATACTGCCGATCACCCCGATGATAGCCGCCTCGTAGATGAACATGCTCATCACTTCCCTCTTCTGGGTACCGATGCTGCGCATGATGCCGATCTCCTTGATCCGCTCGTTCACGGACATCATCATGATGTTGAAGATCGAGACCCCGGCAACAACCATGGAGATCCCGCCAATGGCGGTGACGAATGTCGTGACTGTGCTGAATGTCGAATAGATACTGGAGAGTGTTGCCTTGCTGTCCGTCACGCTGACAACCTTGTTGTCCTTGTGCTTGTTGAGCTGTTTCTCTATGTTTGTCTTGATGGTCGCCGTATCGCCTTCCTTCACTTTCACGACCACTTCATCGTAATCCTTGTTCCGGTCGTAGGCATTTTCAAACCACTCCGGGGTTACGACAAGGGCATTGTCCGTGCTGATATCGAAACTCATTCCCCGTTCCTCGATGATGCCGGTGACGCGGAGCGTCCCCTTGCTGCCATCGGTACCGATCGAGATCCGCGAGCCGACCTTGAGATTGTGGTCCTTGGCAAACGTGGAACCTACAAGACAGCCGGAATTCCCGTTGTTGTAATCGCCGGCCTGGAGTTTCATGATGTTCGGGACATCTTCGGCCGGCAACGCGTAGATGGTAGCGACGATATCGTCACTACCCACGCCGATCTTCATGTGATCGGAGGTCGAATAGACAGGGGTCGCCACGTTCGGTGCGACCACCCGTTTTATCTGCTGGAAGTTCTGGTCGCTGATCTTCAGGCTTGCTGAACTGCTTCCCCCGCCGCCCCCCCCGGCACCCATGCCGCCGCCACCACCGCTGTACGGTGAGACGATCACGCTGTCCCCTACGGACTTCAGGCTCTCCGATACGGTCGCAACCATGCTGTTGCCGAGGATCCCCATCGATGCGATCGCAACAACACCGATCACGATGCCGAGCATCGCAAGGGTTGACCGGAGCATGTGGATCCGGATATTCCGCTTGGCAATCTCCCAGAAAATTGCGCTCATGAGGCAATGCACCCGTCAACTATCCGGATCGTCCGGTTCGTGTAATTCGCAACACCGTGGTCATGCGTGACCACGATGATCGTGGCGCCCTTCCGGTTGAGTTCCGTCATGAGCTCCATGATACTTGCCCCGGTCTTCGAATCGAGATTTCCCGTGGGTTCGTCGCACAGGAGGATATCCGGGTCGTTGATGAGGGCGCGGGCTACGGCGACCCGTTGCTGCTGGCCCCCGGAGAGTTCCATGGGTGTATGTGAATAGAGACGTTCATCGAGCTGGACGGCCCGAAGTACTTCCCGTGCCTTCTCCTCATTCACACCTCCTTTGAGCATCTGGGGAAAACTGACATTCTCCATGATATTCAGGAGCGGGAAGAGGTTGAAGTACTGGAAGATGAAGCCAATCTTGTCCCTGCGAAAGCTGGTCAGTTCCTCATCGGACATATTCCGTATCGCCCTTCCGCTCATCGAAATACTTCCGGAGGTCGGGGTGTCAAGGCATCCCATCAGGGAAAGGAGGGTCGATTTTCCGGATCCCGACGGTCCCATGATCGAGATGAACTCACCCCGTTCAACGGAAAACGAGATGTGATTGAGTGCGGTCACATCACCTGCCTTGAGCGGGTAGATTTTGACCACATCCTCAAACTGGATTACCTGTTTCATCAGAATCGCCTCACAGGTTCTTCTTCCGCCGGTAGTAGAGATACCCGCCACACGCAGCGATGAGGATGACGATGGCTATGATCGGTAGAGCGCTTGGCGAATTCTGTGCTTGTGCAGAGTCTGCAACGGTAAGCGCAACATCCTGTTGCGATGTGATCACGTTCCCATCCGTATCCTTGTAGGACATCTGGAGAGGAACGCTTCCTGCGCCGCTTGCCTTGAATGTCACTTCATAGCTGCCGAAATCATCGGGTTTGAGTGCTCCAATCACATAATTCTTGTATGGATCCTGCGGAACTGCCGGTGACAGTGCGGTGACGGAAACCCCGTTCGCGTTTTCGAGGCCGGCATTGGTGATATCACCGGTAATATCATACACACCATTGTCCAGTTTCACCTTCACATTGCTCATCTGCGGGCTGGCTTTCTTTTTATCGGGTGCAAATGAGACCGGCATGTCCAGGGAAACAGTGTGATGGTTGTCCCCGTTATCGTAATTCACGATTATGTGTACGGGAGATTCCGTGGTGGGGGTGATCGAAACGGTATTGTTGACATCTGCACCGGATGCAAGAGCCCCGATGTAATACTTTGAAGGAGTAGCAGTCACACCATTTCCTGATATCTCAAGGACAACGTTCTTCACGTCATTTTCCCGGGGGTTGGCGATCTGTACCACGATCGAATCTTTCTTGTTCTGGGTGAAGGTATCGGGTTTATTGACAATAGTTACCACAAGGGGCGTATTGTCGATCCGCACCAGGGTTTTGTGGTAGAGGTTCGCATCGTAAAAACTCAGAGAGAACGATGGGTAGTAATCACCTTCGGGTGCATCCGCAAGTATGGAGAAGGTGAATGACCGGGTCTGGAGGGGTCCCAGGGTATTTGAGAAATCGTACGTCCCGCTCAAAAGTCTGAGTTTCTCATCATAGAACGTCCCATGATTCAGCACCACGCTGGTATTCGTGTTACTGTTCGTCACTTCATAGGTGACGGTCCCTTTGTCGCCAGTGAAGAACACCGTGGGATCAAAGGTCACGCTGGATACAAAAACCTTGCCTGTAACGGGAGACATGCTCTGGGTCAGGTCCGCGCTCACCACGCCGATCATGGCACTCACGAGCAAAGCGAGGACTATGCCGGAAAAGAAATGAATCGCGCAGATGGGGGATCCCATTCTTCTTCCTGAAAAATTCTCTCTGCTCTGTACCGCTGAGCCCCGGCCGGCCGGGTACACTGAATTTACTGCTTTTCTGAACATTCGCACTTCCTCAATCGTTGGTAGAATGTAGTAGTATTTTTTTTTACTACTTATATTGTAAAGTTTAACGCACATTCATAAAAAGGTATCCAAAGAAGAAGTAAATTTTTTAACAACTGAACGAGCATGGTTACTTGATGGAGAGCATTTCCCAGCCCCTCATAAAATCGCTCAACGATCTCGGGTTATCCAATTATGAGGCAAGCGTATACGCCGCGCTGGTTCTGTACGACAATGCAGAGGCCAAGGAGCTTGTGGATTTTCTGAAAATATCCAAGCCGAGTGTGTATGAGGCGCTGGATCATCTTTCGGAGATGGGACTTGCAGTAAAAAGAGTTACAAAACCGGCCCGGTACAGCGCAATCTCCCCCGAGATGACCATCGACCTCCTGATGGGCAGGCACCGGAAATCAGCGGATCGGGCACTTCAGGCACTCCGGGTGCTGGAAAAAGAGAAAGTCCGCACCGATAAAGAGGATGCCCTCTGGACCATTTACGGGGATGCCAATATTGAATATAAAATCCGTGAACTCTTCGGCAAGGCAAAACGTGAGATCAACTGCATGATAGGAGTGAGGTACCTTCCCTTTATTGAGAATATCAAAATCAGGACTATCTCATTGCATCTTATAGTAATCTCAGACAATCCTGATCTTGAGAAAAAACTGCGGAAACGGTTTCCGGAAAAAAATGCGGATATCCATGTAATTACCACGGCGCAATTCAGAGTTCCTCCGCCATTTGCCCCGCCGGAATTCGAAGAGTTACACAATCAGATGGACGTGGAAAATATTCTTGAACTTTTTATCGATGATGAGGAGAGTCTCATGGTCCCGCCATTTATCTCCGGTAGTGTTTCGGTTCTCAATACAAGGAATAAAGGGGCTGTACTCCAGATGAAAATGTTCAGCCAGCTCAACTGGAAGCGGTTTACCGAAGGGGAGAAATTACCGTTTCCCCCACATCACGCTCCAAAGATGAAAAAATAACCTGACCCCATTTTTTGGACAAAGATCGCGGAATTGATCTGAGCGATGCAGGAAAACCAAAGACCCAATAATAAGTGAGCAGGCCCCGGTGTTGCGGCCAGGCTATCCCGGGTGGGAGCATATCTCTGCCGGCGCCGGGGCGCGGTGGCTGGGCCGGTGGACGTTGGGGGCACGGCAAGCCGGGGATGAGGCCGACGATGCTCCATGCACATCGCGAGTAGGAACCCACACGGTTTTATATCGGAGAGATCGGACCCCCGCCGGCAGGACCCGTTCACGTCGGAACTACATCCGTCCCTGCTTTCGGCACCTGTAACGTTGCTATATATGACCGCTCCCATTCCCGCCGGAGACCACCCAATTGTTCCGGCCCGGATTCCGCGTTTTTGGGAATTATGACCTCATGAAACAGGGGGCCGGGGGAAAAGAGGTACAACCGGGGCTGCAGCGGACTCCGGTGTGCCAGAATTCCCCGGGGATCTTTGGGAAGTGAACGATTCTGCTCTCCGACGGAGGAAACTCGCTAGGCCCTGAGGTAAGAAGGTCAGGTCCCGGGCATCCACGATGAGGTATGAACCCGGCTCGATCCAAACAACCCGGAGCCCTGTGCGTTGGGCCGGTTAGCGGAAAATTTCCCGCCCGCAAAAAATTTCCGGAAAAAATCTCACGAAAAATTTCTCCGGAAAAAATTTACAAAAAATCCGCAGCAAAAAAAATCAAAAAAATTTTCCGGCCGTACTAAACCGGCGTTCCCGATGATTCAGGATTATCAGGGATTACTTAACCAAAAAATGGTACCGGTGCCGGCAGCAAAAAAGAATTAATGCATGAATACCTGATGATAATTATATGAAAACGATCCATGTTCCCATCATTATCGAAACGGATGAGGACGGGATCTTCATCGTATCCTGCCCGCAGTTTAAAGGTTGCCACACCTTCGGCAAGACCATTGACGAAGCACTTGCACGGATCAAGGAAGCGATCGAGCTCTGCATGGAAGATTCGCAACCGGAATCTCTCAACACCTTCGTCGGATTTCGTGAGGTCGAGATCGTACAGGGTGCGTGATGCTTCCCGTCATGAGCGGGAAGGAACTTGTCGCTTTTCTTGAACATATCGGTTTTTCCACCATCCGTCAGCGTGGTTCCTATGTCCGTATGAAATCGGACGACGGGAGGTATACGACCATCCCCGTCCACGCGGGCGAGGATCTCCCGAAGGGGCTCATAAGAAAAATTATCCGTGACGATCTCGAGATGACACTCAGGAATTCTCTGAAGCGTTCAGAAAATACAAAAATTAATCTGACTGCTACCGTGCCGGCCTGATAGTCCGGGATAAAAAAAAATCAAAAATTTCCAGCCGACTCACCCAAGCGTCTGTCCCGACACAACCGGCTTCCCCTCGCGGTCGATCTCGACCAGCGAGTTCGGCGTCACCAGGAAGAACCGCCACGTCCCGTGCTTTGACCGGAGCCAGAGCTCGGCTGTAATGGCCTTATCCCGGGCAATGATCCGGAGCTGGGCGATCTCTTCCTTGAAATCTTCGGCAAGCTGCTGGATGGTCGCGAGGATCTCCGGCGCGAACATGACCCGGCTGAACGTGACCGGGATCTTCGATATGATCGCGATGTCGAAGATCCGCTCCGGCCCGCTCATCACGAGCTGGACGATGCCACGCGCCTTTGCGATCGGGATCGCTTCTGCCAGCGCCCGGTGTGGGCGGGGGCCGCGGCTCATGGGGGGCGCCTCTCTTGGTTTGTTTGTACTTTCATGATGTGTTACCTCCTTTTTGTTTTTCCGATAGGTTCGTTAGAACCTAGAGGATGAGAAGAACGCGTCAGCGTTCTTCGAACTCGTCAAAGGGCCCCGTGACATCAATTTTATAGATCTGGATACTTAAAGCGCTTTTATTATAGAACGATATTTCCGGAAAACCGAGCGCGGTGCGGGCGATCCGAAAGGATCGGGGCTTGTTGACCGCTTTGTTTGAAGGTACCTGAAAGGTACCTTCGGGGGATTCTCCGCTTTCATTTTCCGGTTCTGTGACCTGCTCCTCGTCATCGGCTTCCCTTCGAAGGTCGGCTGATGCCTCCTTTCTCTTCCTCCAGGTTCGAAGAACTCTGTTCAGGAGAAAATTTCGATCTTCTCCTGCTTCAGGTCTGATGACGCTGAAGCATTCTCTTGTTTCGAGTTTGATGACTCTCAACATTCTAACGAACCTGTCAGATTTGACAAGATGTATGTGACTGCTATAGGAAATGGGCTTGGCTGAATAAATTTTCCGGAGGGAAATCCGGGGATGGAAACCTTGGGTTGGGAGTAAACGGGGCGCGAATTTTCGAGATCGGGTTTTGCAAAAACGGGATGGGACCGGGGTGAACCAGGCCCTTGAAGGCAGCAGGAATATCCGGATATTCCGGTTATGAATCTTCCCGGACCAGCCGGGCTCCAAGTTCGTACGCCTTCTTACAATCCAGCGGGAACTGTTTCTTGTGCCGTTTCATCTTTGCCTCAGGATCAAACCGGGGTGCAACAAACTTCGAATAATCTTCGAACTGCAGTGTGTCGGTGACAAAAAAGGACTCGCACGATCCGAAGATCCGCTCCATTGCCATCTCCGTACCTTTTGCGTACCGGTCAAAACCCATCTCTTTTACCATCTCGGCCGTTGCCCCGGCCGTGTAGATGAAGGCAGTCCGGATCTTTCTCCCGAACAGCGAGGACCGCTCCGCATCGTAGACGGAGTACTGGAACATCAGCCGCTCAAGGAAACAGCGCGTGACACCCGTCGTGATCCCATAGTAGATGGGCGAGCCGATCAGGATTGCGTCGGCTTTCTCAATCTTCTCGAAGATCGGCTTAAGATCGTCCTTCACCGGGCAATGCCCGTAGTTCTTCCCGCCGGCCCGCTTGCAGGCAAAACAACTGATGCAGCCGGTGAAGTCAAGGTCGTATAAGTGGTAGAGTTTTGTCTTTGCCCCTTCCGACTCCGCACCTTCCAGTGCATGCTCAAGGAGTTGTGCGGTGTTCCATTTTTTCCGGGGGCTCCCGTTGAATGCAAGAAGTTTCATAGATGGCTGTTGGGGTTTGCGGGGATAAAAGGGTGAGGATGTGGCAGGAATTTTTTTTTGTGCAGGGAAAGATGCCGTAATTTTTACTCAGAGCCCGACAGGAATATCACACGGGATCGCGATTGATACCCGTATTTTCCGTGGCGCAATAATCTGCTGTGGTTTTGGGAGAGCGATTGCTGCCAGAATGGCAGCAAGAGCTTGAGAAGAATGCCGCAGGTATTCTTTGAGACGGAACGCGAGGGGCGGAGGGGCTACGGGGGGATGCGATGTCGGTATATTCCTATAATTCCACAACTTAGTAAAGGAGGTTGTATATTGGACATCCCACGTATCTTCACCATTACCGAAAGTGCTCACCGCATCCATAACCCGTTCACACCGGAAAATCTCGCCACTCTCGGCGCAGCGCTGCGCCTGGAAACGGGGACTCGTGTGCTCGACCTCGGCAGCGGTTCGGGCGAGATGCTGTGCACCTGGGCACGCGATTACGGGATCACCGGCATCGGCATCGATATGAGCCAGTTGTTCACCGGGCAGGCAAAACTCCGGGCTGAAGAACTCGGAGTCGCCGATCGGGTCGGGTTCATCCACGGCGACGCTGCCGGCTACGTTGCCGGCGAAAAGGTCGGTGTGGCAGCCTGCCTCGGTGCCACGTGGATCGGCGGGGGAGTTGTCGGCACCATCGGGCTTCTGGCGAAGAGTCTCCGCCCCGGAGGAATCATCCTCATCGGCGAGCCCTACTGGCTGCAGGTACCCCCGACGGAAGATGTTGCCCGGGGATGCGGTGCCAATGCAATCTCCGACTTTCTCATGCTTCCGGAACTTCTCGCATCTTTTAGCGACCTCAACTACGACGTTGTGGAAATGGTTCTGGCTGACCAGGAAGGCTGGGACAGGTACGAAGCAGCCAAGTGGCTCACCATGCGCCGGTGGCTCGAGGCGAATCCCGACGACGGCTTCGCGAAAGATGTCAGGGCCAGACTGACGTTGGAACCAAAACGCTACGCCACGTATACGCGCGAATACCTTGGATGGGGTGTGTTCGCGCTGATGGCGCGGTGATGTGAGGCAGCGGGGATATTCGGCGGATTGTCAACGGCCGTGGCGGCTGAGCTGCACCCGGCGGGTCGTCAAATTGTGAGTTCGGGTTTAAATACGGAATACCCATGCAACAACCCGAACCGTTGATGCTGTAGGGGGTACCACCCCCCTGCCTAAAATTTTTGTAGGATCCCCACCCCCCTCCACCTTTTTTCAAAACCGGATGAGACCCCCCGGCATGATGGTGGGGGTGGGGGAAGGTACCCCCCTCCTATGGCATAACCGGGGGGGGCCGATACGATCCGGATTAGGATTCCAGACCACGGGAGATTTTCCGTGGCGCTGTAATCCTCTGCGTTTTTGGGAGGCGGAGCTCAGGGGCGGTGGAGTGGGCGAGCGGGGCGGGATCCATGAATGTGAAGGGGGGTCTGCCGGACACCCCCCCTCCATTATTTTTTAAATTCGATCATACCCCCCCTGGCATGGGGTGGGGGGGTATGGCTGATACCCCTCCCCCCCTTTGGCCGGATCATACCCCCCCTTATCATTTCTGCGTAGCCATCCCGCGAACCCCCTTACGCCGGCAGCCGCGGGAAATGCCCATGAAATCCGGTGTGCAATGTTGCGTACTTCCCAAAATTGAGGTGGGGGGTATCCGGCATACCCCCCCTCCCCCTTGTCTCCGGAATCGATCAGACCCCCCCACCCGCTTTGTGTTTGGCTGAGGGGGACCCCCCCCCTCCATCACGGGGTCGGGCTGCATAGCTCAGACGGGCGGAGGGGGTGAATGGGGTGTTGTAGCTGAGAGGTGGGGGGGTATGCGGGAGACCCCCCCTGGCATGATGAGGGAGTGGGGGCCGGTAAAAAATTGGGAGGGGTGCTGCAGTCCCTGTGAAAGTGTTCCTATGGTGGAGCAATTACCGGAAAAATCTTATGTTTGTCCTGTTTGGATTAATCGAAGATTGTTATTGCATCCAGGACACCTGAATTCATACTCAAAAGGAACATGAACATGGTAAACTCTTTTACAGTAGATACATTGTGTGCTTATTCCCATAGGTCGAAGATTTTGTTTTGTCCCCATAATTAATCCAAAAAAACCGCCAAGAGCTGCTCCAGCAACCGCTGCATCTTCCCGCTGACGTGGGGATGCTAACATTGTTCCGCCAATCGCACCAAGAAATCCAAATGCCGCTGCACTTGAAAGCATTTGAGAATCATCGTACGATTCAATAATTGCACGTAAATATGCAAGCGACTGTTTAATATCCACATCAATCGGAACAAAATGAGTGAATCCCGGTATTACAACATTAATCTTACCAAAATCCGATGTTGGTTCAAAAACCCAAATTTCTTTTCCGAGAGACGCCGCTAACCCAGATTCCCATACAATCCAATCTCGGGTGTGAGAAATATCATTCACATTTTTACTTAATAAAATAAACACTGCCGTTGCATTTTTTATTTGGTTTCGGATATCCTCGGGATTTACAATTTTCCCATCCATCATTTTTTCAAATTCCATGAAAACGGCTCGAACGGGAGTAGAGCCAAACGCCATCGAGAATAGGGAAATAATTTCTTTATCTTTTTGGCTATGGGAAACGAAAATATGGGACATTGATATAATATATTCTTTTATTATCAATTAATTTTTCGAAAATTTCTCAACAACCTCTATTGATCCACAAAAAGAATGTTTGGAAATTTAGAAATTATTTTCATATGATTAATCATTATCTGAATTATGCCGCAGCAGAAGTGGACTGAGTATGCTTTTGAAAGAATGGAAGAAAATGAAAATTTTTTAAAATCAAATCTTGAAAATGATGAAGTTATTGAATTAATAAATGATGCAATAGACATTATTTCACAAAAATCTGAAAATAAAAATTTGTGGACCAAATCATCAAAATATTTCTTCTCACATCCGATTCTATTACCTTCTTCATATGCTATTAATACTCATCGGCTAACTGGGAATCTTCCAGCTTGCTTCCGAGAACTACGATTTTTATTTGAATCATTAGCATTTTGTCATTATGCCGAAAAAGAATTTCCAAATGAAGATTTTTTTATCGAACAGATGAAAAATTATAAAATTTTTTTAAAAAAACAGAAACCCAGAAAGACAATTTCTCAATTGTTAGTTGATTTGGGAAAAGATACCGGAACAGAATCCGAATTAAATCGAGTATATGAGCGATTATCCAATGAATGGGTACATACGCTAGGGTTTGCCGAAAAAGTCGTAGCTCTTACTTCTGATAATTTTCAATTACCCTCATGGGCATGGATTTTGCCAATAAGTCTTGATGAAAAAGATTTACCGGTAATAATTGAATTAAATGATTATATCGCAATTTTTAGGAAACTTTTACGAAAAACTAGCTACATAGACGAGAAAGCATTTTAAAAAACTTTTTAGATGGAAGGATTTGTTTTTTCTCAGGGAACTCTATAGCTGGTCAATTAACGGAAAAATCTCAAAACCGACAATCTATCCAATGAGGCCCCATTGAGGCGGCCGAGTGACACCTGAAGGGGGTGGGAGGAAATCGCTACAGGCGCCGGGGCTGTAGCCGGGCCGGTGTGGGGTGGGCCTCCTCGAATTGTATGTTCAAGGGTTACGAGTACTGGAATCATCGCCCCTACCCACCTTCCCCTGCCAGTTGACCTGATGGCGTCGCCCGGGATTGTGGAGAGGGGTCTCGCTCCATTCAGATTTGATTTTCCGATCGGATTTGGAATAAAGATGGGGGTAAACCTTGAAATTTTTAAGAAAATTCGTTTCGCTCGGTTATATTTGGTCAATTGGTTCGTATTTTTTTAAATATAACTCACCAGCGATAGTGGTTATTATGATTATGATCATTTCTGTAAAAATAAAGAAGATAATGGAAGGAAGATCCATTTTTGGACGAAATGTTTCGATTAGCACCATAATGTTATAGTTGGGGATAGAAAAAACAGAGTAAATTATACTAAAATATAGTAAAACCAGAGTTCCAACAATAAAAGAGAAATAAAATGAGCATATCTGATCTTTAAAAAAACGAATTTTTTTGATAGTTAATAGATCCGGGGTTAGCGATTTCGAATAAACATCATAACTTAAAAATGATAGAAGTCCGGGTAATTTCGGAGAATCTGTTATCCAATTGCGTGTTGGATTCGCTAAAATTCTCAAAGTCAGAAGTAATGTTGGAATTGATAGAAGGATTGGAATGAAAACAGGGTCGATTGGATTGTGTAATGTGGAGATACTCGCAATACTTTGATTTATACAACATGAAGGGTTGGTAGCTGACTGAAAGGAATTGTAAATGTACTCCAAGACTAGACACAGAGTGAAAATGATTAAAATATTGGCGCCGAAAACCTTCCAAATTTTTTTGGAGAAACGTTCCCCCGATGCGCATAATGGATAGGAATCAGGTTTGTTTTTTGATATTTTATGATAGATACCGAGATTAAAAACGCTATCATAAATTTGTGGCACCCATATTAGAGCAACTAAAAGAGGGGCAATTGTAATAATCAATACAAGATCTATCCATACCAACGCGAGGATTCCAAACACTTTAAGAATCGGTAAAAATGGGAGAAACATTGGCGAAATTTGGGATATTAATAGTAGAGATATGAAAAAAAACGGGAAGTTTAATGGCACTAAGAAAAAGATCGCCATTAAGGAAAAATCCATAAATCCCATTTGCTCAAAACCTATTTAGAAATTCTGTTCTAAAATAAAAGATAATTAGATACAATTTGAAATTAATTCAAAAGGTTGCCAATTATTCTCTTAATGCCTAGTTAGAAATGTAACTGCAAAAAAGGGGGCTGATTTGAGAGAAGGGGCTTTAAGAATCAGGATTTCACAACGGAGGATTAGGATGGGGTGGACGATTTTCTCCGGGTCGGAGGGATAATTGCACCGATTCCAGTCAAAGGTTTCGCCATTCATACTCAGAATCCAATGGTTCTGACAGGTCTTCGGAAAGTGACGTATTTATCTTCGGATTGGGCACTTTCTCATCTTCTTAAAAGTTGACAGAAATCTCGGTAATCAATCTTTTAGATAATATTAGAGATCAAATGGGTCAACTTTTTCCGCCCGTTCAGCATCGTGTTCATATGACTTAGCAAGTTTTTTCAGGGCTTCTGCTAACCTGAAAAACCCCCGAGACTCAGCTTGTTCAGCATCCTGTCTATACTTATCTTCGAGTTTTTTTTCTTCTTTACCTTCAGAGTAAGTGAAAACACCTCGTGAATTGAGGAGCGCAACCCTAAATCCTTCTCGAATATTTTCAGTATCTTTTTCGTTTAGAATCTTTGCGGCAGAACGATGGATGAATAAACCATCGGGATCTTTCGGTGTATAAATAAGAACTTGTCCGAAGTGAATCATCGCAATTTCAAGATGACCTGATTTCATACATTCTTTTTTAACGGCATTATACCATTTCTTTAAACCATCTCCGTCAAAACTTCCATCAGATTTTGTTCCTGGCGGGATTTTCCATCCATCCGACAAGCGATAAGCATTCAACGCAATAATTTTCTCTTTTTCTGTTAATTCAACAGGTTTATCTTTATCTTTCTTGGATCGGAAAGCGGTGCGAATAACTTCACAGAAGAATTTTGGGTCATTTGCAAGTTTGGATTCGAGAGATTTGGCAGAAACACGACTTCCGGGATGATCTATGAGCGGCAGATATGCCCATTCAACTGAAAAAAGATCTTCTGGATTTGTTCCGGAATCATCTTGAAGCGCTTTAATAAGTTCTGATATTTCATATTCATCAATTTGACTAAGAGCTTTTATTGAATTTATCGACGCCAATAGAGTTTTAGTGGTTAATTCCGGATTCAAAATTTTTGTTTGGTTCCATTTAAAAAAAAGGAGTGAAATCGCAACATTGGATCTATCATATTTCACAAGGCGCTCTACAACAAATTTCAAATTATTTTCATCTAATTTGATAAACGACGCATTCACAGAGGCCCAGTATGTTTTTTCATTCTCACCTAACAACTGAGAAACACGGCTCCAGGTTTCAGAGGAACTGGGTAAATAGCTTAAAAATAATCCTATCTGGGTCGGAGACCACAACGACATTTCAAAATTGTCAACCCATCCCCATTTCAAAGAATAAAATCGGGCTCTTACATATCCTTCTGCGAATCGAGCGTGTGGTGTTCCAATAGGTTCTAGTAAAGATGGAAGTATTTTTTCGTCGGCATGTTCAGATATGAGGGAACCTAGTGAAACGCCCACACTCAACGCGTCATTTACCTCATCGGCAAATTTGATTACTGTATCAACTCCCCCAAATTGAATAATGTCCTCAATTGCTTTTCGATGGAGATATTCCATTTTTTGCTGTAGTTCTTCAAAAGATAATTTATCATCGAATAGTTCAAAGGCTGTTCTCGCATTGAAAAGTGGTTGATGATAGAAATACGGAGATAATGGGGAAATTTTGTCTCCAACCGATGCAATTTTATCTACGATCTCGGGTTTCATGGCCCATTCGGTATCTGCATATTTTCTATGTTTAGAAACGACATGAGTTAGTTTATCCCAAAGAGGAAGTTTGGCAGCATCGGGTAATGATAAAATTTTCTTAGAGCTTAGATATTTTAACAAATCATTAAACGATTTAAGAGGTAATTTTTCGATATGATCAATCAGGATTTCCACTTTTTTAGGATCCTGTTTTGCGAGCTTCGTTGCCAATTCCGAATAATAACGAATTTGCTCCCAATATTCTTTTTTGGTTATTCTTTTTTCACAGCCCTCGTTCAAAAATTTGCGCCATTCAGGTTTTCGTGAACCTGATGTTGTCTGGTGAGATTGTGGCAATAGGGAAATTATAATTTCCCATGCGATTTGGGGTTGTTCTTGTATTAACGTTTTAATGGCAATTTTTCTTTTTACCATCGGCGCACATGTCTGGGGAAGCCATGGTAGAAATATTGCAGTCAAAGAATTGCGTGGTCGATTTCCCCATCTCCCTCCAGGATCCTTGACGGCAAGTTCACCTAATGTAATAACAGACCGAACTAAATATTCTGGATCCCATGCCAGCGTTTCAAGAGCCCAAAGGAGTCCGGCCATGTATGTTCTACCAAAAATTTCCGAACTTTCGTAAGCAAACATCGATTCAAATGGGCAAGGATTACATTCCATCGCTTTGTCGACAGCATCAAGAAATTCTTGTGGAGAGGATTCCGCTAATAATGGCAATAGATCATTAAGTGTTGCCCATCGAATCCAATCGGTTTCTGATAAGATCTTTCTTGCCGTAATTGTTGCCGTTGTCTCACTTTTTCCAATCGAGCATGAGCTAAAAGATGCAGGATAACTTCCAATAATTGCCAAACCTTCTGCAAGACCTTTTCGTAAAAATGTGGAATAAGTAAGTACTTTTCCTTCAATTCCTGCGATGATCTGTTCATTAGGTGGTAAATCGATTTTTCGATCATTTTCTCCGAGAACCGTTATTGCTACTTCCGAAAAACGATCCAGATATTCATCAAATATGCTCGGGCCAAACTTATCCAATAATTGAAGGCGGTTATCAATGTACCATTTACCATTTTTCAATCGGTATGGTGATTCTGGTTGGGATGCGGCTTCTCGTATTATTTTTATCCAATCGCGATATGGCGAACCTGCAATCAACGAGATGGCTTCCCGATCTTTTTCAGATGAATCGTCCCATGAACCAATCAATAATGCAATAGCTAAATCCGAGGCATCCTTCCTTGATGCCACATTTATGATAATTTTCGGAGGAGGTGTTGGAATGAATTTCTTGGGAATTGTCTTTGATACTTTTTCCTTGAATTCGTCGCGGATGTCGTGCGGAAATGTCTCTTTGGTAATTATCCCAGCATTCTGGTTAATATATTTGACCTCATCCATGACTTGATACCAAATCTTTTGAAAATTTTCAGGTGAATATTGACCAATCAGGGTATGTAAAAGAGAAAGGGTGACTCCGGTCTTAATATCCAAATCATATCCTAGCAGATAGAAATGTTTTAAAAAACACCACAATTGATCATCGGAAATCATTCCTTTATTTGATTTTTCCAGTTGTGTTCTGAAGGCTTCAAGTTTTGATCTTTTAAGTTTACTACTGAAATTTGCCATTTCGACTTTATTGATAAAATCGCTTGAATTCTCTGAATATCGGGCTTCCTCTAACAGCCAACGCACATTTTCAATATCAGCTGCACTTAATGGACCGGTAATAAGGGCTATAACGTCGGAATTGGAATTAAAAATTTTTGGGTTGTTAAAATCGTTCCATGCGGCATCTATTACTTCAGAAAAAATTGGATTATTCTTGGTAATCTGGATTGTATGTTTAATTTGACCCAATATTTTAGTTTCAGATCCTTTTGAATCATTTACAAAAATAATTAGATCGTCTGTATCATACCCAAGATACTTACCTTGAAGTTTGATTTTTTTAATCGGATGTAACGGAAGGCATGGTGCATATCCACCGGTTAATAATAGCACTGCAAAGGCGGATTGGACATGATTTTCAAAATAAACTCCACTACCGCTAACTGATAAGGGATTACTCAACTTTTTCGTCGATCCTTCCATTAGACAATCCTGTAATGTTCTCTCTAACAAATGAAGCGATTAACCTTTCGAATATTGTATAGGGTTAATCATTGTCAGGGTTAGCCATCTTCAAGATATTCAAAAAAACTTTGGCAACCGTGTTTCGACTGAGGAATTCTCGGTAATCTCTGATAACGAACAAAACTTCCTTCCTCCTACACTCCCGCCATTTCGAAGAACCCTGCGGGTTCTTCTCCTCCTCCTGGCTTAATAGCCAGTCGGACCGTGCTACACTGTAGCACACACAGTTAAATACAAGCACTCCAATACAAATAGAGCATGCAGGACGAGTGCCACCGCATTCATGAGGGTCTTTTCGCCCGTGAATGTCTTTATCTCCGTTAGAACACCCGCCCGCTGCATCGTAAAAACCGTTTCTGAACTATTGCTTGACGCCGGTACGTCCGCGTATCGCGTCTTTGGCTATTTTGGCTTTTATTTCTGGTATTGAGTAAGCCCTCTGGTTTGCGCTCAAAACTTGTGTGAATGCAGGGGGAGGTTGTTGTTGTTATGAGAGGAAAGGAAATCCGTCTGGAAAGGATCATGAACCGCAATACGAAGAAGACCGTCATCGTACCGATGGACCACGGGGTCTCGAACGGGCCGATCCCGGGCCTCATCGACCTCGGGCAGGCCGTGAACCTGGTGGCGGAAGGCGGGGCGAACGCGGTGATCGGCCACGTGGGACTCGCGCTCCACGGCCATCGCCAGGGCGGCCGGGACGTGGGGCTGATCCTGCACCTGTCCGCGAGCACGATGCTCGCGCCGGACCCGAACGAGAAGGTGCTTGTCAACACGGTGCAGAACACCCTGAAGATGGGCGCCGATGCGGTCTCGATGCATGTCAACATCGGGGCAGAGTCCGAGGCGAAGATGCTCCAGGACCTCGGTGCGGTCGCGGTCGAGTGCATGGAATGGGGCATGCCGCTCCTCGCGATGATGTACCCGCGGGGCAAGAACATCAAGACCGCAAACGACCTCGAGCAGGTGAAGCTGGCGGCCCGTGTCGCTGCGGAGCTCGGCGCCGACATTGTGAAAACCGTATACACCGGTGACCCGGAGAGTTTCCGCGAAGTGACGCGGGGATGCCCGGTACCGGTCGTGGTGGCCGGAGGTTCAAAGACCGATGACCGCACAACATTGGAATTAATCGAGGGTGCGATGGCGGGCGGGGCGGCCGGGATCTCGATCGGGAGGAACGCCTTCCAGCACCGGACCCCGGACAAGTTCGTGCGGGCAGCGGCCTGTATCGTGCACAAGAACAAGAGCGTTGAAGAAGCGCTGGAAATTCTGAAGGTGTAAAAAATGATTGGAAAGGAGATCAGGATTGAGAGGATCATCAACCGGAACACGAACCGGGCGGTCATCGTACCGATGGACCACGGGTTCTCGATGGGACAGATTGACGGACTGCTGGATATGACAAAGGTCATCTCAGACGTGAGCGACGGGGGTGCGAACGCGATCGTGCTCCACAAGGGGCTCGTCAAGCGCGGGCACCGGAAGCACGGCCGCGACATCGGCCTGTTCATCCACCTCTCGGGGAGCACGTCCCTCAACCCGGACCCGAACGACAAGGTGCAGGTCTGCACCGTGGAGGAAGCGATCGCACTCGGCGCCGACGCGGTCTCGATCCATATCAACCTCGGCTCGCCCAACGAATCGAAGATGCTCGAGATCGGTGCAAATGTTGCACGGGACTGCACCCGCTGGGGGATGCCGCTCCTCACCATGATCTACCCGAGAGGCAAGGGGATCGACTCCTTCTCGCCCCAGTCGGTCGGGCATGCAGTCCGGGTAGCGGAAGAGCTGGGTGCGGACATGATCAAGACCAACTACCCCGGTGACCCGGAAGCCTTCCGGAAGATCGTGAAGGCCTGCTCCGTGCCGGTATTCATTGCCGGCGGCGAAAAGACCGGCGACCTCGAATCCCTCAAGATCATCCGGGACGCGGTCTCCGTCGGCGGGGCAGGGGTCTGCGTGGGGAGGAACGCCTTCCAGCGCGAGGACACCAGGGGATTTGTCAGGGCGCTCTGCCAGGTGGTCCATGACAATATCGACCCGGAGAAGGCACTGGGGAAGAAGAGATGAAGCAGTTCTGGGTTGACCTCAGGCCCTGGAACAAGGAGGTCGCCACCACCGCGATCGAGAGCGGGGCGGATGCACTCGTCGTTGACCGGGCGGAGGATGTCCGCAGGCTCGGGAGGATCACGACCATCGCGCCGGACGGGGACATCAGGCCGGGCACTGACATCGCTGAATGCACGATCACGGACAAGGAGAGCGAGAATGCCGCGGCACAGGCAGGAAAGAACAAGCCGGTCATCGTCACCACGAGCGACTGGACGGTGATCCCGCTCGAGAACCTCGTCGCCCAGTCGGACCACATCGTCGCCCGGGTAAAAGACAAAAAAGAGGCGGAACTTGCCCTGCACGTGCTGGAGAAAGGGGTGTATGGCATCCTGCTGAAGACCAGCGATCCGGCCGTTGTCAGGTCGGTGGGGGCGCTCCTGAAGGCATCCACCGGCACGGTTGCGCTCGTGCCCTTCACGGTGACGAAGATCCACCCGGTGGGAATGGGCGACCGGGTCTGCGTGGACACCTGCTCGATCCTGTCGGACGGGGAAGGCATGCTGATGGGGAACACCTCGTCGGCGATGCTGCTCGTCCATGCCGAGACGCTCGAGAACCCCTACGTGGCCCCCCGCCCCTTCCGGGTGAATGCCGGGGCGGTCCATGCCTATATCCTCATGCCGGACGGGAAGACGGCGTACCTCTCCGACCTGATTATCGGAGGCCAGGTGCTGGTCTCCGATGCAAAAGGGACGGCGCATTCCGCGGTCATCGGCCGCACCAAGATCGAACGGCGCCCCCTGCTGCTCGTTGAGGCAGCCGCCGGCCCGGCTAGGGTGAGCCTGATCCTCCAGAACGCCGAGACGATCCGGCTGGTCGGGGAGGACGGCAACGCGATCTCGGTGGTCCAGCTGAAGGTCGGCGACACGATACTCGGCAGCATACTCGAAGGCGGCAGGCATTTTGGGATGGCGGTCAAAGAGACCATCCGCGAGAAGTGATCATGAAGGCAGGTATTATCGGCGGCACCGGGAAGATGGGACAACTCTTCGTCCCGGTCTTCGAACAGGCGGGGTACGAAGTACTGGTGAGCGGCAGGAGAACAATCCTGACAAATGCGGATCTGGCACGGCAGTGCGAGCTCATCATCGTCTCGGTCCCCATCCGCGATACCGTGCGGGTGATCGAGGAGATCGTCCCGCTCCTTGCACGGAACCAGCTCCTCTGCGACTTCACATCGCTCAAGGTTAAACCTGTTGAGGCGATGCTGAAATCGAAGGCAAACGTGGTCGGGCTCCACCCGATGTTCGGGCCCACGGTCAGTTCGTTAAAGAGCCAGACTATCATCGTCTGCCCTTTACGGGTGGAGGAACACCTGCTTCACCGGCTCGTTGCAGTCTTCCGGGCAGAGGGTGCACGGTGCACCCTCACGACGCCGGAGGAGCACGACAGGATGATGGCCGTCGTGCAGGGCCTCACGCACTATGTCACACTCTGCATGGCCGAGAGCATCCGCCGGCTGGGCATGAACATCGACGCAACGCGGGAGTTCACGAGCCCCGTGTACCAGATCGAGCTCTCCCTTGTCGGCCGGCTCCTCTCGCAGGACCCGGACCTCTATGCCGACATCCTCCAGCAGAACCCCTATATACCGGAGGTGCTCGAAGCCTGCCGGTCATCGGCAGGAGACCTTGCAGCGATCATCGGCTCGCACGACCCCGAACTGTTCCGTGCATTTTTCACACGGAACAACCGTGACTTCGGCCCCTTCTGCGACGAGGGACAGAAGATGACCGATGCCCTGATCGAGTGCATGGTGAATAAATGAAGATCATCACGCTCGGGCCCGAAGGGACCTTTTCCCACGAACTTGCCCTGAAGATGGCGGGGAAGGCTGAAAATATCGTCCTCCTCCCCACCATCCACAGCATCATGTCTGCCGTGGCACGCGGCGAAGGCGACGGGATCGTACCGATGGAGAACTCTGAGGCCGGCGGGGTCGGCGAGACCCTCGACGGGCTCTCGAAGTTCCCCCTCTTCATCACGGCCGAGATGTACCTCCCAATCCGCCACAACCTTGCATCCCTGGTCACGCTGAAGGAGATGCGCGTCATTTACGCACACCCCCAGACTGACGAGCAGTGCAGTGACATGATCGAGAAGTGGGGCCTGCCGGTCATCCACACGAGCAGCAATGCATCGAGCGCCCGCGAGGCCAGGAAGACACCCAATGCCGGCGCGATCCTCTCGGAAACAGCAGCAGCGCTCTACCATATGCCGATCATCGTGAAGAACACGGAGAACAGCGAGTGGAACACCACGCGTTTTGTCCGGATTGCCGCAACACCGTCCCGGCACAAACGGCCGGAGAAATGCAGCATCCTCATCGACCCGGATGAGGACCGGTCCGGGCTGCTCCACGACCTGCTCGGGGCGTTTGCCAGCCGCGGTATCAACTTATCAAGGATCGAGTCGAGGCCGTCGAAGCGGGGGATCGGGAACTACGTCTTCTTCCTGGATTTCTCGTGGTCTCTTAAGACTGCCGGGGCGCTGGCAGAACTGAAGAAGATCACCACGGTCAAGGAACTCGGCTGTTACCGGAAGATCGGGGTCCCGCCATGAACGTGGCAATCCGGCGGACGGGAAGCGTTGACCTGAAGGCAACGGCACCACCATCGAAGAGTTACACGCACCGGGCACTGATCGCCGGGGCGCTGGCTGCAGGAGAGACAATCATCAACAACCCGCTGGATGCTGATGACACGCGGTTGACGGTTGGCGCACTCCGGGCGCTTCGGGTAAAAGTGAACGAGCGTCCCGGGCAGATTATCGTAAGCGGCTGCAACGGGGATATCCCGAATGCCCGGACAACAACGCTCGATCTCGATAACTCCGGTACATCCTTACGCCTGCTGGCGTCCCTCGCGCTCCTCTGCCGGCACCCGGTGGTTGTCACCGGCAGCACACGGATGCAGGAACGCCCGATCGGGCCGCTTGCAAAAGCACTCGCTGCCCTTGGCGGCACGGTCGATTACCTGGACGTGGCCGGTTTCCCGCCCCTCCGGGTCAGCGGCCGGCTTGTCGGGGGCAGTGTCCTGATTGACGGATCGATAAGCAGCCAGTTCATCTCATCGATCCTGATCGCAGCACCTTATGCCCGGGGTGAAGTGGAGGTGATCATCCCGGCTCCCCCGGCTTCAGCATCGTATCTCGACATTACGGTTGATGTGATGCAGGCATTCGGCGCCCGCGTGCAGAGGAACGGGTATGAACGTTTCCGTGTCAGCACCACGGAGCGCTACACGGGCCGGGAGTATCAGGTCGAAGGCGATTATTCGTCCGCGTCCTACTTCTTTGCCATTGCCGCGATCTGTGGCGGCAGGGTAACGGTTGACAACCTGGTACCCGACAGCGTACAGGGCGACCGGAGGTTCCTTGACGCGCTCGGGGCAATGGGATGTAAGGTGACGTTTTCAGGCACCTCGGCAACTGTCGAGCGTACCGGGGATCTTCATGGCATCAGCTTCGACATGTCGGCATCCCCCGACACCGTCCAGACCCTCTGCATGGTCGCTGCGATCTGCACCTCTCCTACCACCATCACCGGTATCAGTCATTTAAAGTTCAAGGAGAGCGACCGTATCAATGGGACAGCAGAGCGCCTCAGGGCACTGGGCGGTGACGTGACCGTTGGCGACGACCGGATCACGATCCGTCCCGTCCCGCTGCATGGCGGGACCATCGACCCGGCCAACGACCACCGCACCGCGATGAGTTTTGCCGTGCTGGGCCTGGGGATCGGGGGAATAACGATAACGGATGCAGAGTGCGTGAACAAATCGTTCCCGGGGTTCTGGGACCGTCTTGGAAACCTCATACCATGAAGAGAATCATACTGACCGGCTACCGCGGGACCGGGAAGACCGAGATCGGGAAGCAGCTTGCGCAGATGAACGGGGTACCGTTCCTCGACACGGATACGCTGATCGAACAGAGGACCGGGCGTTCAATTCCCGATATCTTCCATGAAGACGGGGAGGAGCGGTTCCGGAACATTGAGCGGGACGTGATCGCCTCCCTCCCGCCAGCCGATATCGTCATCGGGACTGGCGGGGGTGCTGTGGTAGACCCGGCAAACATGGAACACCTCCGGAAAGACAGCAGCCTCGTCCTCCTCATTGCCGATATCGATACCATCGAACAGAGAATAGTACGTTCGCCCCGCCCGCCCCTGACGGACCTGCCGCTCCGGGAGGAGATCGCGGAGATGATGGACCGGCGGAGGCAGCATTACTACGCCTCGTCCGATCTCTGCATCGATACGAGTGAGACGACCCCTGCGGCAGCAGCGGAGAAGATTGCCGGCCTGCTGAAGACCGGCGTCCCCACCGCAGCAGCACGGGCGGAGGGGCTTGCTTTCTTCCGGGGAGGGAGGATCCCGGCACCTTCATTGCAGCGGCTTGAACAGATCCTGGCAGACCCGCCGGCAGACCCGCAGATGAGGATACTCGGTGTCGCGGGATATCCCTGCGCCCACAGCCGGGGCCCGCACCTCTTCAATGCGCTGTTTGACGAGTTCCATCTCAACAATTTCTACACGTTCTTCGAGGACCCGGATATCGGCAGGATCATGAGCATCGCGCGATCGCTCAACGTCAAGGGACTCTCGGTTACCATCCCGTTCAAGCAGGACGTGATGGAACTGCTCGACGAAGTGGACGAGCACGCGGCACAGCAGATCGGCGCCGTGAACACGGTGGTCTTCTCCTGCGGGTCTGCCATCGGGTACAACACGGACTGGCTGGGAGTCAGGAAGCCCCTCGTCTCCCTGAAAGGCGTAAAGGCGGTGCTGCTCGGGGCCGGCGGGGTTGCGTCTGCTGCTGCCTACGCACTCGTTGACCTCGACATGGACGTGACGATCCTGAACCGGACCCCGGAGCATGCGAAGCTGCTCGCGCAGCGGGCCGGCTGCCGGTGGGCAGCATGGGATACCTTCGACAGTATCCGGCCGGATCTCGTCGTGAACGCGACGCCGCTCGGCATGGAGCCGGATGAGAGGAGCCCGCTTGCGGAGGAGCAGCTGTATCCCGATCTCACCGTATTTGACCTGGTGTATACCCCGCCGGTCACGCCGCTGATCGAGCGGGCGCAGGCAAAAGGGTGCAAAACCATCACCGGCACCGGGATGTTTGTCGAGCAGGCACGAGAACAGTTTTACCTCTGGTTCGGGATCGATTTGCCCCCGGAGACCCTCAGGAAGTATATTCCATGAACACGTTTGGCACGAATTTCCGTATCACAACATTTGGCGAGAGCCACGGTGCCGCGGTCGGCGTAGTAGTCGACGGCTGCCCACCCGGCATGGCACTGGACGAAAACGACATCCAGCCGCTCCTCGACCGCCGCCGTCCGGGCACGTCCTCTCTGGTCTCGCCCCGGCAGGAGCGCGATCGTATCGGGATCCTCTCGGGCGTCTTTGAAGGGAAGACCACCGGCACGCCCATCGCGATGATGGTGAAGAACGAGGGGGCGCATCCGCATGATTACGAAGAACTCCGGACGCTCTTCCGCCCGGGCCATGCAGATTTCACGTACCAGCAGAAGTATGGCATCCGGGACTACCGGGGCGGGGGCCGGAGTTCCGGGCGCGAGACCATCGGGCGCGTGGCAGCCGGTGCGATTGCCATGAAGTACCTCGCAACAAAAGGGATCGCGGTCTCCGGAAGGATCGTATCAGTCCATGGCAGGACCGGGGCCGGCGAGATCGAGGCCGAGATCCTCGCGGCAAAGAATGCCGGCGATTCCGTTGGCGGCACTGCCGAGATCGTTGCGACCGGCTGCCCGGCAGGACTTGGCGATCCGGTCTTTGGCAAGCTGGATGCAGCAATCGCCGGCGCGATGATGGGCATCGGTGCGGTGAAAGGTGTCGAGATCGGCGACGGGTTCGCCGTTGCCGGCAGGTTCGGGAGCGAGAACAACGATCCCATCTCAAAGGACGGGTTTTTAAGTAACCATGCGGGTGGCATCCTCGGGGGCATCTCCTCCGGGCAGGACATTATCGTCTGCATCGCGGTGAAACCGACGTCTTCCATCGCAAAGCCCCAGCGGACCGTTGACATCCACGGCAATGATGCAGAGATCACGGTCAAGGGCCGGCACGATCCCTGCATCGTCCCTAGGATTATCCCGGTGGCTGAAGCGATGCTGGCGCTGGTGCTGATCGATGCAGTGCTGGAGCAGGCAAAGTACCGTTCAAAAGGTGAATGAGCCACTCCACGATCATTTTTTTACCCATCCAGCCGAAGGCCAGAGGGTAAATTATCCTATAGAACCTGCTCCTCAACGATGCCGGGGAAAAGAGAGAAGAGGAGGGATTTTTGTTATATACGGGCAGCAAATACCTGCTCGTCCATCACCTTGTAGCTGGTACCGGCAGACATCACGTATACCACGCACCGGTCGCCCTCACGGGTTCCCTGTGCAATAATCTCGTCGCCCGGTACGGGCCTCTTCTTCCCGTCATCCATCACAAATTCCTGGTAGGTCCCGTCAGCGGCATACAGGTGCATCAGGATCTTCTGGGTAAACATATCCCCCGGACCGCCCTGGTAGAGTAATGATATTTTGGATGTCGGGCGGTCTTTTGTGAGCAACAGGTTCACCTGTTGTGCGGAGGGCATGAGCTGGACAGGCCCGGTATCCGGATTAACTGCCGCGGTAGTCACGGACACTGTCGGGGCGGTTGTGGGAGAGGGCGTGATCATTGTCGTCGATACCGGAGTTGTTGCGGCGGGTGTCGTGTTGTCTGAAGAGCAGCCTGAAACGAGCATAAAGAGTATGACCACGAGTGCAGGGATCACAAGGATGGAAGACTTCATGCCGGAAGACTTGCAGTGTTTTCCTATTTGTGGTTTGTGTCGAATCCCGAAGGGATGAGACACGAGAAGAACACGCACTGTTCTTCGAATGTCGCCATCCGTCATCCTCTCATCGCCACATTTCGAAAATATCTGGCGATATTTTCTCTTCTTCCTTCGTCAGATTCCGAAAATATCTGGCGATATTTTCTCTTCTTCCTTCGTCAGATTCCGAAAATATCTGGCGATATTTTCTCTTCTTCCTTCGTCAGATTCCGAAAATATCTGGCGATATTTTCTCTTCTTCCTTCGTCAGATTCCGAAAATATCTGGCGATATTTTCTCTTCTTCCTTCGTCA
>NZ_JBEKZF010000005.1:0-174442 GCF_049510175.1 Methanoregula sp. | reverse complement strand
CGCCTATTAAAGGGGATCGTGAGCTGGGTTTAGACCGTCGTGAGACAGGTCGGTTACTATCTATCAGGAGTGTAAGGAGTCTGAGGGTAAGAATGAAATAGTACGAGAGGAACTTTCATTCGGCGCCACTGGTCGATCGGTTGTCTGACAAGGCAGTGCCGAGCAGCTACGCGCCAAGGGATAAAAGCTGAAAGCATCTAAGCTTGAAACCCGGCCTAAAAAGAGACTCCGTCATAGGACTCGGGTAAAAGACCCGTTTGATAGGCTTGGGATGTACGCACGAAGGCAACGACGTGTTCAGTCCGCAAGTACTAACGTCCGAACACTAGTGCTCACCACGTTAAACCCAGACGAAATTCTGAGTGCAAACCTTATATCGTATCCTGACATAGAGGATAGGGTATCATCCTACACGGTCGCCAAGGTGGCGGAGCGGCCACGCGGTTGACTGCAGATCAACTTTATTCCGGTTCAACCCCGGACCTTGGCTTTCGGAGAAGTGCGAAGCACTTCGACGATGAGAAGATTGCGAGAGCAATCTTCGAACTTCAGCATCTAAAGTAAAAGCAAACATGTGGTGATAGCGGCCATAGCTGTCGGGACACACCTGGTCTCATTCCGAACCCAGCAGTTAAGCCGGCACACGTAGTATGCTGTACTGAGGTACGCGAGTCCTCGGGAACCATACCAAGCTGCTATCACCTTTCCTTCTTACACGGTTACTGTTCTTATGAAATTTCACACAAGAGCGAAGCCAATCCAGAAAATATCATCTGTCCATCAAGGGGTAGCATCAGGTTCATGACCAGCATGATAAGTATCAAAAATCTCTTGTGACAGCGGCCATAGCTGTCGGGAAACACCTGGTCGATTGCCGAATCCGGCAGTTAAGCTGACATACATAATATATTGCACTGAGGTACACGAGTCCTCAGGAAGCATACAAAGGTACTATCACGGTTCTTCTTATTCCATATATTCTGGTAATGTTTGATCAAAAGCGAAGGCTTTGTTCATGCACCGACCATTTATCCCTGATTCGTGATTTAGATACAGATTAAAAAAATAATTCTTAAGTAAACTCGACCACAATATAATAAACAAAAGAATCAAAACATAGCGAGTATATTCTCTGGTGAATGATGTATGAAACAACCACTGGCAATTCAATTGAAACTTTATAGTCAATTACGTGAAGAAATAATGCAGGCTATTAACACACAACATAGAACATTTATTGCCGAATCGTTTTTTGTATCTATTGTATTTTCATTCAGTTTAATTAGTAATCTGATTATCCGGTCTAATAATACTGACAATTATGATATCCTCACGAGCATTTCTATGGCTTTCCTTTTTATCACGGCTCCCGTAGTTATTTTCTATACTTCTCTTTGGCTGATCGAACAATCCAGAATGATGCGAGCGGGTGATTTTCTTGAACTATTGGAGGATGAAATAAATAGAAATCTTCAGGGTCCCTATCTGACTTGGGAAAACTGGTTACGAAGAGATGATGTTTCATTTCTGGATGTCCACAAACTTCATCATTATGCCCAATATGCAATTTTATCAATACTCATCGGTATTGGGTATATCTCTGTAATTCTCATCTTCTTTATTTATGGTCCGAAGCATGACATTTCCTATTATATCAAAATAATAACCTCTTTATGTACATCACTTTATCTTGTCCTACTCACAGGTCTTTCTGGAATATTCATCAAATCTATCTGTCATAGATCTGATCCTTCAACAAAGCAGGATGATAAAGAAAAATATCAGCAGTTTAAAAAGAAATATTGGGAAAAAGTCAACTACTGAAATTATTAATAAATAGAAACCACATTTCGTACTAAGTTTTAACTATGAAAGCAATTGAAATCACAGGGCAGAGTCAATTGGAATACAAGGATGTACCAATACCATCAATAAGGAATGATGAAATATTAGTCAGGATCAAGGCAGTTGGCGTATGTAAAACAGATTTCGAAGTATTAGAAGGAAAACATCCCTATACCAAAAAAATTTTTTCAGAAAATGTAAATGGATTTCATCTGATTCCCGGTCATGAATGGTCTGGTATTGTTCAGAAAATCGGGAAAAACTGCCGGAACTTTACCATTGGGGATCATGTCATCGGTGAGACAACAATCAATTGTGGTCATTGCGAATATTGCAAACGGGGAAGGCCCAATTTATGCGAAAATGTTCAGGAAATTGGCATAACTCGAGATGGCGCGATGGCAGAATTTCTATCCATTCCATGCAAATTTTTACATAAGATCCCCGAAAGCATGTCATTTAAAAAGGCATCTTGCATAGAACCAACAGCCGTTGCTGTTCATGCAATCTCCCGGTTGCTGCATGAGATACCCCCTAGAAAGATTGGTGATTTAACCGTGGCGATTTTTGGCGATGGACCAATCGCCCTACTGTGCCTGCAGATTTTACAATTAAAGAAGCCGCAAACAATAATTATCATCGGAAAATCTCTAAAAAAATTAAATGTGGCAAAAAAATTAGGTTGCGATTTAATTATTAATACAGCCGGCTTATCTGAAAAAAAGAGTGTTGAACGGATAAAAAAAGATCTTGCCGGATATAAAGTAGACGTAATTATTGATGCCACCAGTAATTTTGCCTATAAAGATAGCGCAATTGTTGAGGGTATTAATATTATTCAAAAAGGTGGCATGGTCCTGCTGGTGGGGATGCACAAACCTAAAAAAATTGTAATAAATACCATTGTATTGAATGAATTGAAAATTATTGGCACGGTATCAAGTCCGGGGACATGGACAGAAGCAATCCGGCTACTCGAAACCAATGAAATTGATGTTGAGGCGCTTATTTCTGATATTTTATCGTTAAAGGATGTACCATCATTGTTCAGGCGCATAGAAACGCAACCCGATGAAATTATTAAACCTGTAATTGAGATCGACTAATCCAGATATTGACATGAATAAGATCAAAAAAGCAAACACGTGGCGATTGCGGCCACAGCTGTCAGGAAACACCCGGTCTCATCCCGAACCCGGCAGTTAAGCTGGCACACGTAGCATGCTGTACTGAGGTACGCGAGTCCCCGGGAACCATGCCAAGCTGCAATCGCCTTCCTTCTAACACGGTCATCTTATAATGTAACATTAAAGAGCGAATGCTCCAGACTATGAACCGATGTCATCGTATCGTTTTTTATAGATACCGGCAGGTCCACGGCCTGCGTGACATGTATAAAAAAAGGATGACAGGGCTATCCGTTCAAAAATGATCTTAATGCCTCTTCCACATTACAATTCCTAAAACCAGAACGACAGCTCCGATCAGGGCAAACGGAAGCAGGGCAGGCTGGGTTGGACTTTGAACCGGAGCGGTTGTAGCAGCTGTTGCCTGGGACGTCGGACTTCCTGCATCAGTGACCTGGAACGGGATAACGGTATAGGTATCCTCGTTCGTCATCTCCGGATCGCTGAACGCAGCGATGAGCGCCTCTGCCGCATCTGTGCCCTGCAGGCTTCCCGGGCCGGTGAGCCTGAAGAGGGTCGTGCCGTTGTTTAGTTTCAGGTTGCGGACATAATCCCCGCTGACAACAATGTCGAACTGGTTGTTCTGCATCGGGTGCTGGACGAAGAGCCAGTACTGCCCCGGCCCGAGACTCCCCGACATAGCCTCAGTACCGGTGAAGGTGAAGGAAGCATCTTGGTTTACCGGGCTTTTCGCAGTGGATCCGTAATTTTTCCCGATGATCCAGATCTGGACTTCCGGCGGTATTCCTTCTGCAAACCCGGTGACCGCGAATGCCTTTCCCCGCACGACAGGATTCGGAGAGATCTCCGCGGAGATGAAGGGCTTTTTCAGGATGATACTGACGGTACCGTAGGTTGTCGAATCGCTGAACTGGCTTACCGCAACGGGACTGCTTACGGCATACAGGGTATATGACCCTGCATCAAAGGGGAGATTGGCCGTGTAAAAAGAGTATTCCCAGGTTGCATCCGGTTTTATTTTCACTACTGTGAAGGTGTCCGGGTTCCCGCTGACAACCGCCTGGCGGGGCGAGGTGAGTTTTCCACCGCTGCTTGGCATATTGGGTCCGGTGATGAAGAGGTACGTGGAATCCGAACCGGTATTCTTTCCACTCAGGCTCACTTTCTCACCTAGGTAATAACTCTGGGAGCCCTGTGCGATGATCGTTACGACCGGTTTCCCTCCAGGACCTCCCGAGGTATCGGCAGATGCAGGCAGTACCAGCAGGGCTGCCATTCCTGACAGGAGGAGTAGCAGGATCACGTTCCGGAACCCCGAAGGAGTCCTTCCAGATTGTTTTTTCATATGTAAATATATGGACATTTACAATATAAAATTATCCAAGGTCTGCCGGCATCTTTTCCCCGGTATCCCCTTTCGTGAGAAGGACGGGAAAAAATGGGATGCGCGATGTTATGGTTCAGGGGATCCAGGTACCTGCCTGCTCTTTGCAGAGAGGTAAAGATGCAGCGCGGCGATTCCTCCGATTGTTGCCACGACAAATGCAACGATTAAAAGTGCGATATTATAGAGGAGGGCAAGAGCAATCCACGTGCCGGGGGGGTGGAAGATGACCGTCTCGTATGGCGATACCATCCCGGATGCTGCCTGGAGAAGCTGGTACGTAAGGAACACACCGGATACGATAACCCCAAGGAAGAGGGCGCAGGCAGCTACCCCGGCCCAGGTCTTTTTCATCATGGCAAACGATCCCCCGACTGCCTCCCTGAGGGCCTTTTGCTCGAGTACGATAAGGGGCACGACAAACGGGGTCAGGACGAACATGAGCAGGGTGATCGCCGAAAAATGCAGGGCCTCCAGAAACCCGAATGGATATATCAATAACAGCAGCGATCGTCCCCCATAACCCGGAATCTCGGTTAACATGTTCCAATCGAGAGTCCAGTTGAAGGGGAACTGGAAGATTGTGCTGGTGAAAAAACCATCCCCAATGGTATAGATGAACCCGAGCTCATGCGGGAACCAGACAATGGCAAAATAAACATAAATCCTCTCAAGCAGCATGCCTGCGAGTGCCAGAACCAGGGACCATAAAAAGATGGCTTTCAGGTATTTTTTTGCCCCACAAAGCCCCTCAAAGAACGACGCAGGGCCTTCTTTTTCTGATGAGACGCTCAAAATAAGGCCCGCCAGTAAGAACATCAGGCAGAATAGTGTTGAGAACCCGAGTAAAAAGTCCTGGCCATATAATAGAATTATATCCGGTTGGATGATCCTGTTGATGTACCAGAGTGCCCCCTGGCCGATGGCGTTTCCAGTCAGCACAAGCCCGGCAAGGAGCGTAAACCAGAGGAGCTGCCGGTTCCGGTTCAGTGTCCTCATCCCCGAGAGGGCTGCTCCAATTCCCCGGCGAATAGTTCCCAATCCACCGCCACTGCCATCCGGCAGTCCCTCATAGGTGGATTCCGGCGGGATACGGATACCCGTCTGCAGTGCATGTACTGCCGGTGGTTTCCGGCACAGGCCGAACCAGTGTTCAGCAGTTTCGGATATCCCGGTCATTCCTCTTTCTCCCGGATCTTTGCCAGCAGTTCCTCAGCCATCTGGGTCGGGTCCTGGGTCTTTTCGAGTTTTATCCCCAGCTCGGCTGCGAAATCCCAGATGAACTCGATGCATTTTGTGAACTCTTTGCAGGAAATGCAATCGCCGTCATGCTCGTACCAGACCTGCATGCCATGCTTCTCCGAGACCAAAATATAGGCATTGGTCTGGAAGGGTACAGATCTCCCGAACAGGATGCCCCGCTCTACATCGATCTTTTCAATCTGGATTCTGTTTGCCCTGGCCATTTCCCGCAGCGAGGCATCGATCTTCTCGTCCATCACGCGGAGTGCCTGTGAGACACCCTGCCTTGTTATCCCGATATGGTTTGCGATTGAGACGTTGGACATCCCGCTGCGCCGCATCTTCCAGAACCCGAACTGTTTCTCGTTCATGGGAAGGAACATGAGTAAATGTATTGATGTTTACAATATAAAACATTTGTTAATCTCTCTTATTCGCGTTCCTGAGACACAGATAATAAATGTGGTATCGATGGACGTAACCGGAGGTACCGTAATTTCTTCACAGGTGTGATACACCTGGTCGATTGCCGAACCCAGCAGTTAAGCTGAGACACGTAGTATGCTGTACTAAGGTACGCGAGTCCCCAGGAACCATACCAAGCTGCAATCACCTTCCTTCTTACACGGTATCAATCCTCATGAATTTTCACTGATGAGCGAACGCTCTTGTCATGTCATTGTATCGTTTTTAGGATACACCGGCAGGTCCGCGGCCTAAAGAACAGGTAATCAAAAACATGGTGAGAGCGGCCATAGCCGTCGGTACACTCCCGGTCGTTTGCCGATCCAGGGAGTACCGGTTATGATCACGCTGTATGCTAATTATCCGGCTGTTCCGGTTGCCTGCTCTTTCCTGAATTCTACATATGAATACACGATGGAATAGCATGCAACCGCAACTGCCGGGATGAGGATGAACACCCACGCATACATGCCTGCCAGGGTACCGATCATGCTCACAACGCCAGCCAGCTTGAAGAGCTTCGCGCCCACCGTGTGTGTCTTCCTCCAGACGGAGTCGCTGCTCAGGGTCCACGGGGTGCGGATGCCGACAAACCAGTTGGGCTCCGCATGCTCCAGTAAAAACCCGATATAGATGAACAGGATCCCGATCATGACGGGCATGGTGAGGTTGGGACTGAGACGGATCCCAAGCCCCCAGAGGATAATCTCGAGCTGGACGAAGAAGAGGAATGCGGCGAAGACGAGGATGAAGCCATCGTAGTAGTCCTGGAATTTCCGGTAATTGTCCCGGAGGGGATCGATTCGGGGAAGGACCGCGAGCAGGGCGCAAAAAACGCACATAAGCAGGGGGATGAGGATGAGTCCCCAGAATTTCGGCAACGTGCCGTTCACATCTCCCACCGTGTTCCAGTGCGAAGCCACAACGTCCGGCATCATCGGGTATACGATAAGTGTCATCACCGCAGTAACAACGAGCACAAGAATGATTGCAGGGAGGATCAGCTTCATGTATTGAGATCCTTGTTACCGGAATATGAATGAGCGGGTGCATTTGTAACGGTAGAAAACTCATCAGGATCATTTAAAAAACAAATTCAGTTCCGTATGAACGATTAAAAAAAATTAGTCTCTACCGAATCCGTTGAATGAGAAATCCCCAACATTTATCTCCCTTTCTCTCCCACATCCCCATCATGAGAAGCGTGCATTGGACCTGTCTTTTTGTCATCATTCTTGTCATCATCTGTGGCTGTCTCCAGCCGGCACCGTCGAATACCTCCCCGGCAACCCCTGCAGCCCCGATCACGCCACCCGTTACAGCCACCTCGAATCCGAATGCGCAGAAACAGGTGAATTTCACGGTAACGCAGGCCGGGAGTATGCTGAACATCACCTATGACGGCGGGCCCGATGCTGCGGACCTGGCATCCATCGCGATCCGGATAACGAACCATGATGGCACGCAGATAACGAGGACGATTGACAATCCCGTTGTCGATTACACCTATGTCTTTCCCTACCGCGGGGTGGCCAATGCCGCTTTCGTGAATATCATCGGAACGTTCGGAAACGGGTACCAGCAGACGGTACTCATGTATTATATGTGAGAGTATGGCAACTGCAATCCCCCGATCAAACCTTGTCGTGACCGTGCAGCTCAAGGTCAAACCCCGTTCTGTGAACAAGATGCGGGTCATCGCCCACGATCTTATCATGGCATCCCGCGGCGAAGACGGGTGTGTCCTCTACCTGATCACCGAGTCAGCGGACGATGAGACAAAATTTTTCATCTACATGGTATGGTTCGACGAAGAATCCTACCAAAAACATGCGGGGTCCCCGTATGTCCGGGCGTTCATGAATGAGATCGCCCGCGAGATCCTTGAGAAACGCGTTGTGACCGATAAATGGCACTCGCTGGGATAACAGGAAAAAAATTGTTTGGGATTTATCCCATACCGTTGAGTTCCATAGTTGAGGAACCCTCGCCGGCATTGCTTACCATCTTGACCAGGCCCTTGTCCTTGACAATCCAGTAGGTTGCCGTGTTGCCGTTCACCGTGGCGGTGTACTTGTCGGCAGTAAATGTCCCGGCCGGCACGGTGACAACGTCAGGTCCGACGTATGTATACTTGACATCGGAGGGGGTTGAACTCGCATCGTTGGGGTTGCTCTGTGCCTTACCGGTGGAACTGCAGTCCATGGAGGATGGCATTCCCTGTGCTCCGGCACCCTCGAACCGCATGGTGCACTTGCCGCTCTTCTCCCACTTGATATACATCGTTATCGACTGCCCACTGGAACTGCTGCTCATCTTGTACTCGATCCAGTTGTAGGACAGTCCACCGAAGAGATCTGAGGCACTTGCCGAGGATCCCGCTGCAACGGAACTTCCGCTGCTCTGGCTGCCGGCCGCGGATGACGGGCTGGCGGCAGCGCTGCTGGTACTTGCGGAACCCTGCGATGTGCTTCCGGACGGGGTTGTGGTCTGGGTCGATGTACACCCTGCAACAGCAATGGCAATCACGACGAGCATGACTGCAATGACACTGATATGCGCAAACTTCATAAACGCTCCTCGAGATAGGTCAGACAAATTCCCTGCACCCGGTTTCTCTCATAGTGCACAAGCCCGGAGTGAAAGGATCAGAAGGGTATTTCCTCATAACCTTTATAAAAATACCGCAATGTCACGGTACTCTCTTTGGAGGGCGATATCACCGTTTCCTGGCATGGCCCGATTGCGACCAGCCCGGCACGCGTGGTGCCCGTGGTCTGGAGAAGGAAACCGACGAGTGACGGGCCGATAAACCTGCCGTTGTTCCTGATCGAGTTGATCATCGTGACACCGGCTGCTTTTCCGTGCAGGGGAATCCGGTATCCCAACCCTTTATTATCCAGCCTCTCTAAAACAGAAACATAATGATCAGCGATTCTCCTGATGAACTTTTATCGATCATCAGATCGCATGCTTCTGACCCAAAAAAGCCCTTGTCTGTAGTACGTCAGGACTACTCCTTGTTTTATACGGAAATGCAGGAAGAGATCGTCGAAGAGGGCGGCCATACCGTGGAAAAGGTTGCAATCAGGGACGGCCTTTACGGTTACTGGGTAACGGTTCCGGAATCCGCGCAGGACTATGCCGTCCTCTTCTTCCATGGCGGGGGGTTCACCATGGGATCGACGGAGGACCATCTTGGTCTCTGTATACGGCTTGCCCGGGCGGCCCGGTCGCGGGTTTTCTCGGTGGATTACCGGCTCGCGCCCGAACATGTCTTTCCCGCACCGGTCGAGGATGCGATCGCTGCGTACCGCTATCTCCAGTCAAAGGGGTACCTCCCCCACCGTATTCTCCCGGTCGGTATATCCGCGGGAGGAAATCTCGTGCTGGCGTCCCTCCTCGCCCTTCACGGGCAAAACCTCACGCTTCCCCCGGCAGCGGTCTGCATGTCCCCTGCGACCGATCTGCAGTTTCCCGGCGAATCGGTGACCAGGAACCAGGAGAGGGACTGGATCACGCCCGCCCGCCTCCATGCCATCCGGACGGTATACCTTGCGGGCCACGATCCGGCAGACCCTCCGGCTTCCCCGGTCCACGGGGCACTCAAGGCCCTCCCCCGCCTCTATATCCAGGTCGGCACGCACGAGCTGCTCCTGTCCGATGTCGGCACGTTCGTGGAAAAGGCCCGGTGGGCCGGCGTCCCGGTCCAGGTCGAGCTCTGGGAAGGCATGTTCCATTGCTGGCAGGTGTTTGCCGGGCAACTCCCCGAGGGCCAGGAAGCGATCGATCACGCCGGTGCCTTCATCCGGAACGTCCAGGGCCGGTAGGCAGCCCCGGTCTTGTATGTATGTGCCGCAGGCAATAATTGCCCGGACCGGTGCAGGGAATCTCCCTTCTTTTCCGGCACATGCACGCAATCTTCATCACATCCCGGCAACCACGCTGATCTATGTTCGAAAGTATCGGCAGAAGTTTCGAGCTTGTCAAAACAAGCTGGAACATTCTCATGGATGACAAGAAGCTGCTCGTGTTCCCGGTCCTCTCCGGGATCGTGACACTCATTGTCATCCTCAGCTTCTTCCTCCCGCTCCTTGTTTCGCATGCCTTGATGGGGATGATGGACGCAGGCCCGGTCGCCTACTACGGCCTCCTGTTCCTCTTCTACGTAGTGAGCTACTTCGTCGTGATCTTCTTCAACACGGCGCTGATCTCGTGCGTGAATGCGAAACTGAACGGGAAGGATATGTCGATCAGCGAAGGCATCTCCAATTCCGCAAAGCACCTCCCCGCCATTCTCGGGTGGGCGATTGTCTCCGCGACCGTGGGGATCGTCCTCCACATCCTCGAGAGGCGCTCCGGCTGGATCGGGCAGATCGTGCTCTCTCTCATCGGCGGGGCATGGGCGCTGGTCACCTACTTCGTGGTCCCAATCCTTATCCTTGAGGACAAGGGTGTCTTTGCCTCGCTCGGGGAATCCTTTGCCCTGATCAAGAAGACCTGGGGCGAGAGCATTGTCGGTTCGGTAGGGATAGCGATCGTCTTCGTGGTCATCGGGGCGATTGCAGCATTCGGTGTCGTCGCCACCCTACTTTTCGGGATGCCAATTATTATTGGTATTGCACTTTTCCTCTTTGTCGTCATTGTCCTCGCCGTGATCTACTCGGCTATGCAGGGCATCTACGTCACTGCGCTCTACACATATGCCAAGACCGGCACGGTTCCATCTGCATTCAATTCCGACCTGATCCGGAACGCCTTTGCCCAGAAACAGGCCGGGCCAGGAAACATCTGATTTTTTTCAAAATAGATATTATTTGACGAATAAATTTTTTTTATGTTTAGAAATATCCCAAATACAAACGCGATATTAGTTATCGACCATCAGATTTTGATATTTAAACAGGGAGAGTATAAAGAAAGCCCTATATTATAGAAAGTTACGAATGATATCATGGCAATTCGTATACCGACAGAAATTACTCTGACTGAAGGGGAAGTACCTTTTTGGTTTGGACAGATGAGTTGGGCAGCAAATTGGGTTCTTTTATTATTAGGTCTTATTTTCCTCATTTTTTTTATAGGAATTTTTTTCTTTGTTGGTGCATGGATAAATGTGGCAACTTCTGAATATTTCATCTCCAATAAAAGAATTTTTGTAAAATATGGATTAATTTCCCGAGTAATGAATGATATCAAGATGGAATGGGTTACTAATACATCATTAGCTCAAGATTTTTTTGGCAGAATCCTCAATTTTGGTAATGTCCTCATTGCCACCCCAGGAACTGCAACGGGAACTGAGATGATGATGGGTGTAGCGAATCCGATGATGGTTAAAGGAATGATCGAAGAACGTCTCGTAAAATTCAAGAAGAATGAAGAAATTCGCCAATCTATCAGAAGAATTACTGATGAATATAAGATGGGACGACTTGATGAGGCACGTTATAACTCATTGAAACAAGAGTATGAGACAGAAATATTAAAAAATTCTTAACTTTATTTTTTGTTATTTTACAATCAATTGTGTGTCATTAAAAAGAAAACCTATTGTAAGAATTACCAGATAATTTTCTCTGATATTCACAGTCAATTGTGCATTATCATTAGAATCCTTTGATTTCAGATTGGTCCTCTCGAAGTTGAAGGTCGCTGATTCCTCCCTTCTCTTCATCGAGATTTTTTCAAAACCTCTCTGACCCAGTACCTATCGTTATATTTACAGCCCCTGCCGCCCCATGATCCGTATGCTGAAAAAGACCGCATGGGCTGCCCTGCCCGGGGCGACCCCTGCCGAGAAACTCGCAACAATCGGCATCACGGTGAAAAAATCCGTCAACATCCGGAAACTCGGGACGATCGCGGACAACTATGGTGTAGCGATCTGGCTCTTTTTCGAGGAGGATCTTGCACGGACACGGAGCCTTGAGTCTGTACTGGCCGAGTTCGAAAAAGTCCCCGAGTACGAGCGCCCGGTGATCCTGGTCAAAAGTTTCCTCCGGTTCACGCAGGAGAACGATCCCTCCTTTGAGCAGACCATGGAGGAGTTCCCGCTGATGGCGGAAATTGTCACAATCGGTGAGACACCTTCCGGCAGTGGAACGAATGCCGGACCGTATGTCACGTGCCTGATGCCTTTCCTCGACGAACTGGATCTCAGCGCTGAACTGCCGCAGCCCGGCCTGCATGCCGTCCCGCCGGAAAAACCCTGACCGGCCTTCTGCAAGAATAACGGACCTGACCCTGCATGGCAAAAAAGTCCCGCACCTATATCTGGCAGTTCGTGATCGGCCTCGGTTTCCTCTCCGGCTTCTGGACCGCGATCGGGATCGACCCTGAAGCCGTCATCCTCAATGCGCTGGGAAAGGCGGCCGATGTGGTCAACCCGGACCAGAACATCCGCTCCCTGTTCATCATCCTGCCGACAATCCTGCTCCTCCTTTCCATTTTCGGGGCATACCGGAAAGGGCACGTGCTGGGACTTGTCGCAGTCATCGTCGCATACCTGGCGGGACTTTCGATCCTTGTTTCAAGCGTTACTGCGATCCTCCTCCTCCTTGCGGCAGTCGCCCTCGGCTTCCTCGCCACGAACCGCCGGGTCGCCCGGAACCTGGGATTCCGGTGATCGCGATTTATAAATGACATGAACACCTATTTTATAGGACATGAGCCTGCTCCGGAAGAAAAACCTCTACTCTGTGTTTGACTCTGTCATTCCCAGCAGGTATCTTCTCAAATTCCGCAAGGCCATCTTCTTTGAGCCGTTCATGGGCAACGATATCGCGAACCGGGGCAGGCTCTCCCATTACGGGTGCGAACGGCGCAAGGAGTTTGCCAAGAACCTGAAGAAGATCCGGAATGAGACCGAACTCCTGCTCGAGGATATCGAGGCCTACCATATCTACATGGCAGTGAAGACGACACAGAAGGTGCCAGGCGACATCGCGGAAGTCGGGGTATACAAGGGCGGATCTGCCAAGATCATCTGTTCGGCAAAGGGGAACAAAGCCCTCCACCTCTTTGATACGTTCGAAGGCCTGCCAAAGGTGGAAGACATCGATATGGTCTGGCCGTTTTACGAGGGAAAGTTCGCCGCTTCCTACGACACGGTCCGGGAGTACCTCAAGGATGGCAGCAATGTCCATTTTTACAAGGGCGTCTTCCCCGGCACATCGGATCCGGTAAAGGATAAGACGTTCTCGCTCGTGAACCTCGACGTGGACTGTTACGGCAGCACAAAACAGTGCCTCGAATTTTTTTACGCCCGCATGAACCCGGGCGGCATCATCATCTCCCACGATTACATCACGGCCCCCGGCGTGAAAAAGGCCTTCGACGACTTTTTTGAAGGAAAGAAAGAGCCGGTGCTCGAAACCGCCGGCTCCCAGTGCCTTGTCGTCAAGCTCTGAAAAAGAGAGAATATTTTTTAAAATTTTTTGGCTGTCGTTTCGGTATCAGTCTTTGAATATCAGGATACCAAAGACAACGAGCATCAGGCCGGCGAGCAGCACGACAATGCCGATCAGGCCCTTTACTGCCTCGATGACTTCCGGCAGGAATGTCCAGATGGCAAAACCCCCAAAGGCACACAAAACCAGCCCGACGATCAGTGCAATGACTCCGACTTTATCCATACTCTTTCCTCACATCAGGTTCTCACCGGGATATTATAAGCCTGTTGCATTTATTGGGCAGCAGTCCCTGTGCCCTTGCGGAACAGGGTCTTCCACGGGCAGGGCAGCACTGCCATCAGCACCGCCGCGGCCGCGATGGGGATGGGAATAGTGCCGAGCGCTGCGACATTGTATCAGGGTATCCGTATCAGTCGTAGGATCTCGACCTCAATCTCCTGCACGTCCTTTGTATGGAACGCGAAGGTCCTCTTTATCGGGAATGACCCCCCGACCCGTTCGGCGATCTCCCCGCGGCCTTCCGTGTAGGTCTTTACAAAAGAGGTAGATCCCGCATTAAAGATACCATAGGTGACAGGAGCAAGACGCAGGGCGAGGTCGATGAACGGCCGGTCGGCATGGGCCTTCTGTGCCCCGAATGGCGGGTTCATGACGACGGTATCGCAGGCTCCCGCCCTTCCCGGAAGCCCCCCATCCTTTACGTCGGCACTGATGAACTCCACATCGGTTTCAAGCATGGTGGCGTTCCTTCGGGCGACTTCGATGGCCCTGTCGTCGATCTCGATGCCGGTTACCGATTCGGCGCCAAGGAGCGAGGCGCCGATGGCGAGTACTCCTGTCCCGCTCCCGAGATCGCAGACCCTTTTTCCTTCGATATCTCCCTTCATGAGCGCATGGTACAGCAGCCGGGCTGCAAGGGGGGCAGGAGTCTGGTACTGCTCGAGCACGGCCCGGGGGCGGGAGAAGCCTGCGAGGCGCTGGAGGGTCATCTCAAGGTTCTTGAGTTTCATGGGATCTCGTCGATCTCGTAATCGTCCCAGTTCCGGGCACCGCAGAGGATCTCGAACTCCTGCGGCGACAGGACCGGTGCCGGGAACCGCTGCTGGTCATCGTACGCGAGCCGGGGGCAGGCGGTGTTGACGTAACAGCCGAACCCGAGGTTCAGCAGCTCGTCCGGGCTGACCTCCTGCATGGTCACGATCACGGCGGAGGGGGAGAGGGAGGCGAGGCGCCGGGCAAGGTCCATCCGCCGCTGCCCGCTCTTGGTGCTGACGATGATCCCGATACTCTTTGCTCCCCGGGCCTTCTCGATCACCGCAAAGCGCCGGCGCAGGAGCGCATCACGGCGTACCTCCCGTGTGGTGCCGGCGAGAGGGTCGAGCGCGATGACGCGTGCCCCGGTGGTAAGGGCAATCCCGACCGGGTGGAAGAGCCCGGTGCCCACGAACATGATCTGATCGGCTCTCGTATCCCTTGCCGTGGAAAAGCAGCACCCGAGCACCTGGCCGCGGTGGGGTGTCCTGCCTCTGCCTCCGGCAACCTGAACGTCAACGCCCTTCGAGCGCAGGTATTTCTCCATCTCCGGAATGAGATGGACGTGCTGGACGGTGGTAACAAGGCCCGTACGCGCTCTCTGCAGGAGCGGGAGTGCGTTGTCCAGCACGGACATATCAAAACCGACCGTGTAAGGGAGGAAAATGACATCCGGCCGGTCATCGACCGGTGCATGCCCGATATGGACGAGCACGTCCGCATCCCCAAGGGTATCAAGTGCCAGATCGCAGGCCCCGTAACAGGGATCACCGCTCACGATGACCTCAAAGCCGGCCTCCATGAGCGTCGTGGCATACTCAGCGGCCTTCCGTTTCAGCCCTTCCGGGAACTGGAGGGCGACCCGTTTCGCCCCCCGCTCCTCCAGCTGCCTGATGAGGTCAGAGGAATCGCTTGACAACATGCACCCGGTCGTCCACCTCTATCTTCACGAGAGACTTGTAGGGGCGGCCGATATCGGGGTCGCCCCGCTGGATCGCGATGCAGACGTCCACGACATCAGCGCCGGCGATCTCAAGGGCCGCGAGGAGTGCCTTCATCGTCCCGCCTGTGCTCACGACATCGTCGATGATCACGACCCGGTCGCCCTTGTAGACCCCGTTCAAGTAAAGTTCGCCCCTGGAATAACCCGTCGTCTGGTGGACCGGGACCTCGTGCGGGAGCTTGTACTCCCGCTTGCGCATCACCGTCATCGGGATGTCGGTCATGGTCGAGAGGACCGATCCAATGTGGATCCCCATCGCCTCCACGACCACGATCTTTTCCACGCCCTTGAGGTCGAGCACCTTGACCATCGCGGCTGCCACTTCGCGCAAAAGAGCGGGGTCGACGATCGGTACGCCATCGGTGATGGGGTGGATGAAATAGTTGTATTCCCCGCGTTTCACCATGGGGCAGGTCTCAAGCGATGCTACCAGTCTGTCAAGCATGTAACTCACCCATATCTTTTAAAAATGCCTCGATCCTGCCCGCGTGCACGTGGGGCATGCAGACAATCCGCAGGTGTTTCCGGCGGGTCCACGAAACCCTCCAGGGCCCGGGCACGGCGTCCTCCGGGCAGACGAACGTCGCGACGTTGACGTCGGGAGTCGCAGCCTGCGGAAACCCGAGCGTCTCCATCCCCGCGATCAGCCGCCCGGTGTTCTTCATGCACCCGGCGACGACCGCTCTCATACCCTCCGTGCCGAGATAATCGAGCACGGCCAGTGCCCCGGCGACGGGAGCGCCCGGGCGGGTGCCCCCAAGGGTGAATTCCTGCTTGACCGTGAGGTAGGGCGTCTCGATGTTGAGGGTGGTGAGGAGTCCCGGGTCCCGGGTGAGGAGGCAGCCGCAGGGGATGGTGCTCATCCCCATCTTATGCGGGTCGACCGCGATGGTCGTGACGCCCGGGAGGGCAAAATCGAAGGGGACCGGCCGGTCGAGGAACGGGATCACCATTCCGCCGAATGCCGCGTCCACGTGGAAGAAGAGGTCGTGCTGCTGTGCGATCTTTGCCAGATTGGCAATAGGGTCGACCATGCCGTACTCGGTGGTACCGGCAACGCCCACGATGGCGATTGTGTGCTTGTCAACGAGTGAGGCCGCCTTCTCTGCATCCATCCGGTAGTCCTTCCCGACCGGCGCCCGCCGCATTTCGAGGCCGAGGATATCGCAGGCCTTCTTGAAGGAGAAGTGGGCAGATTCCGGCACGATGACATTCGGGGATCTCGTCCCGCTCTTCTGCACCTTGGCGAGCCGGAGCGCCTGGATATTGGACTCGGTGCCCCCGCTCGTTGCGTACCCCCCAGCCTCGGCACAGTGGAAGAGGGAACCGAACCTGCGGATGAGGAGCCGTTCGAGCGAATACGTGCCGGGGAAGAGCCCCGGGTCGCCGAGGTTTGTCTCCATGAACATGCAGTGCGCCCTCACCGCAACGGAGTGGGGGATGGTGCACATGGAGCTTAAAATAAAGTCGTGGTCGATGTCCTCCCGTTTTTTCCGGGAGAGAAACGTGAAGAGTTCTTCTTCAGACTGACCCTTATTCAGCATCTTTTGTTCTCGCGGCTTCGAGGATGATGTGTTTTTCCGTCCGGGCAACCGCTTCGCGGATCTTTGTGATGGCATCGATGTTTGCCGAGATGCTGGAGATACCGTGTTCGACAAGCCAGACCGCCATCTTCGGGTCGGAACCGGCCTGACCGCAGATCGAGCATTCGACATTGTAGGAGCGGCATACCTGGATCGCGTTGTGGATCAGGCTGAGCACGGCCGGGTGCTGCGGGTTGTACATGTCGGCCACGTTCTCATTGTTCCGGTCGATGGCGAGCGTGTACTGGATCAGGTCGTTTGTTCCGAACGAGGCGAACTTGATGCCGGCCCGGATGAAGTCCTCGATCATGATTGCGCTCGAGGGGATCTCGATCATGATGCCGAGTGTGACGTTATCGACGTCAACACCCCATCCCCGCATCATCTCTTTTCCCTTGATGAACTGGTCTGGATGGGAGACCATCGGGAACATGATCCCGAGATTTTCATAGCCCTCTTTCCAGAGGCGCTTGAACGACTCGACCTGGAGCCGGAACTGATCCGGGCTCTGGAGGTCACGGCGGATGCCTCTCCAGCCGAGCATCGGGTTGTGCTCGTGCGGCTCGTTCTCGCCGCCCGCCATGTTCCGGAACTCATCGGTCGGGGCATCGAGGGTCCGGACCCATACGGTCTTGCCGGGGAATGCATCGAGCACGATCTTGATGCCGTCGTGGAGTTCCCTGACGAACTCCTCTTCCTTGTTGTTGGTGATGAACCAGCCGGGGGTCTTGTTGAGCCCGAGGATCAGGTGCTCGATCCGGAGAAGGCCGACGCCGTCAGCGCCGGTTGCCGCTGCCCGGGCTGCTGCCTCGGGGATGGAGACGTTCACCTTCACGCTCGTCGCGGTGATGATCGGGGCATGGCCGATGACGGCCTGCGGGGAAATGGCGGCCTGGGCCGGTGCCGCATGGGCGACCTCGCCCTCATAGATAAGGCCCATCTCGCCGTCCACGGTGATGAGCTGGCCGTTCTTGAGCACGTTCGTTGCCGTCTTCGTGCCCACGACTGCCGGGGTGCCGAGTTCGCGGCTGACGATCGCTGCGTGGCAGGTCATCCCGCCCTCGTCAGTTACGATCGCGGCGACCTTGCGCATCGCCGGCACCATGTCGGGGTTCGTCATCTTCGTGACGAGAATGTCGCCCTCCTTGACGGCCCCCGTGTCCTTTACGTCCCTGATGATGATGACCTTGCCGGTGGCGATACCCGGTGCCGCCCCCTGCCCCTTGAGAATGATGGTTGCACTTGACTTCTGTCCTGTCATGCCCTTTGCCTCCTTCTTCCCGATGGTCGTGATCGGGCGGGACTGGAGAATGTAGATCGTCCCCGCCACCACACCCCATTCGACGTCCTGCGGTACCCCGTAATGGCTCTCGGCGATCTTGCCGTACATCGCCAGCTTCGCCACTTCCGCATCGGAAAGCACCTGTGCGTCCTGCCGGTCCTTCGGTACGTCCACGAGCTTCGTGCCGTGGTCCCCGTTGGCGATGATCTCCACTTTTTTATTGGCGATGAATGTGTCAACAACCTTCTCGGTCCGCTGGTCGAAAACATATTTGTCCGGTGAGACCGAGCCGGAGACGACCGCCTCCCCGAGGCCCCACGAGCCTTCGATGATCGTGAGGGACTCTCCCGTGATCGGGTGGGACGTGAACATGACACCGGCCTTCTCCGAGTGCACGAGCTGCTGGACGACCACCGCGATGTTTACGGTATTGTCGTCGAACCCCTGCTTTGCCCGGTAGTAGATCGCCCGGGCGCCGTAGAGCGATGCCCAGCATTTCTGGACCGAGGAGAGGAGTGCCGCTTCGCCTTTGATATTGAGATAGGTCTCCTGCTGGCCGGCAAAACTGGCATCGGGCAGGTCCTCGGCAGTGGCGCTCGACCGGACGGCGACGATGAGTTCTCCGTCCGACATCTTCTTGTAGGACTTGCGGATGTCATCCCGGAGTGCCGCCGGCATCTTCGCCTTCATCACGAGCGCCTTCGCCATGTCGGCCGCATTCTCCAGTGCCTCGTTGTCCTCCACATCGAGCCGCTCGAACGATGAAAAAATCTTCTTTTCAAGACTGGTCTCGACTAAAAACCTGCGGAAGGCCTGGGCCGTGACAACGAAGGCTTTCGGGACGGGGAGACCGAGAGAGGCCATCTCGCCAAGGGAAGCCCCCTTGCCTCCGACGGATATGATATCCTCCTTCCTGATCTCCTCGAGCCACAGTATATTAGGCACATCTTTCATGCTCGCACCACTTATGATCTTATCGCCACCCTGTTTAATGATTATGATAACCGTTTTAATGGTGCACCGAAACCACTTCCCCGGGCGTGTATTTTTCTCTGGTTGCAGGAAAGCGCCCGTTGTACGAAGAATAATCCTCTTTAAGTCCGGTGCAGATATTGTATGGGTTTTTTATGGTAAACGCGAGAGTGCTCGTCAGCGATCCGCTGGCGGAAGAGGGACTTGCGATCCTCAGGGCGGCCGTTGACGTTGACGTCAAAACGGGCCTGAAGGAGGACGAGCTCTGTAACATCATCGGGGACTACGATGCCCTGCTGGTGCGGAGCGGCACCGATGTCAACGCGAAGGTGATCGAAGCAGGCAAACGGCTGAAGTTCATCGGGCGTGCGGGAGTCGGCGTGGACAATATTGATGTAGAAGCGGCGACTCGCCGGGGGATCATCGTGGCAAATGCCCCGGAGGGTAACACCCTTGCGGCTACCGAGCACACGATGGCGATGATGCAGGCCCTCGCCCGCAACATCCCGCAGGCGAACGCGAGCCTGAAGAAGAAGGAATGGAAACGCAGTAAGTTCATGGGTGTGGAGCTCAACGAGAAGACCCTCGGGATTGTCGGCTTCGGCAGGATCGGCCGCGAGGTGGCAAAACGGGCAAATGCGATGGACATGAAGGTCGTGGCCTACGACCCGTTCATCACGAAGGAACGTGCGGCCCAGCTCGGCGTCGAGATGATGTCGATGGCGGAGCTCTTCAGGATCGCGGATGTCATCACCGTCCACACCCCCCTCATTGCCGAGACGAAACATGTCATCAATGCAAAGAGCATCGCGACCATGAAAGACGGCGTGCGGATCATCAATTGCGCCCGTGGTGGCATCATTGACGAGAAGGCGCTCTATGATGCAATCAAGAGCGGCAAGGTGGCCGGGGCCGCTCTCGATGTCTTCGAGGAAGAGCCCCCGACCGGGTCTCCGCTCCTCACCCTCGACCAGGTGATCGTCACCCCCCATCTCGGGGCAAGCACGGTCGAGGCGCAGCTGAACGTTGCGGTCTCGGTGGCAAAGCAGTGCATTGAGGTCCTTAAGGGCGGCTCCGCGAAGTACGTGGTCAATGCCCCGATGGTCCCGCCCGAGCAGGCGGAGGTCCTCGAACCCTACACCCAGCTCGCGGAGAAGATGGGCCGGTTTGCGATCCAGACCGCAGGCGGGCGGCTCGCTTCCGTTGAGCTCATTTATGGCGGTGAGCTCTCGGCCTATGCCGGCAGCATGAAGTTCGTCACGCGGCTTGCGCTGAAAGGGCTCCTCGACCCGATCCTCCAGCAACCGGTCAATATCGTGAACGCGGAGTATATCGCAAAGGAACGCGGCATCAAAGTCAGCGAAACGGTTACAGAGGAAGCGAACGGGTTCAAGAACCTGATCACGATCAAGATCAAGACCGACAAGGGCGAGGAGACGGTCAGCGGCACGGTCTTTTTCAAGGGCCGGAGCCGGATCGTCGCGGTCGATGGCTATACGATGGACATGATCCCCGAAGGCTACGTGATCGTCTCCCGGCACCTCGATAAGCCCGGTGTCATCGGGCGGGCGTCCACGATCCTCGGGAAGAATAACATCAACATCGCCGGCATGCAGGTGGGCAGGGTCAACCCCGAAGAGCAGGCGATCATGGTCCTGAACGTTGACAGCGAGGTCCCCGCTGCCGTGATGGACGAGATCCGATCGATGCCGGGTATTTTTACCGCTACGTTTGCCAAGATTTCGAATGAGCTGATCTGAAAAACTCTTTTTTTTTAAATAACACATTGTTGACTGTTGATAATCGAAGAATCCTTCGGATTCTTCTCTTCCTCCTGGACTGATGTCCAGTCGGTTATTCAAAAAAGATAATGAGAGGGAAGTCCCGCTCCGAAACACGGAAGAGGTACGAGAAAACAGTACAATTTCACCATAACTGTTGGGAAATGACCTGATGAAAAAGTGCTCTTTATTCTTCGCACTTGAACTCGATATCGTCCCCCATGTGTTCGGATCCCCAGTCACAGAGCTGGTCGAGGATCGGAATGAGGGTTTGTGCTGTTTCCGTGAGCGAATATTCCACTTTCGGAGGAACCTGTGGGTACACCTTTCTGGTGACAAGGCCATCTTTCTCCAGTTCGCGGAGCTCTTTTGTCAGCATCCTCTGGGTGATCCGGGGCTGGACCTTGTCCACGATCTGGTTGAACCGCAGCGTCCCGTCCTTGAGCGTGTAGATGACGAGCGGTTTCCACTTGCCCCCGATCACGTCCAGGGTTGCTTCGATCGGCCAGCTATACTTATATTTCTTCAGCGTGGTGTCCATTAGTATCAAACCTGTCAGTATGTAACATCTTTGTTTGTATACACTATATCTGTCATACATCATTAATATATACTACAGGAACATGGACGATACTCACTGGCACGGGAGAAGGGTGACATACATGAAGAATAGCACAGCAGGGTTGATCGGTAGCGGTACCATGGAGGCAGTGTAACCATGCCGGCAACTGTCATGACCGGGACCCGTTCCCGACCCAATGCCGTGCTCACCATAATCCTTGCCAGCTACCTGATGATCGTCCTCGACATCGCCATCACCATTACAGCACTGCCGGTGATCCACACCAGTCTTGGCTTCTCGGACACCACGCTTTCCTGGGTGCAGAACGCCTATACGCTCGCCTTCGGAGGACTGCTTCTGCTCGGTGCCCGGTCCGGTGACATCCTGGGTCGAGGCCGCATGTTTATTCTCGGGGTCGGGCTCTTCACATTTGCGTCGCTCGCCGTAGGCCTAGCGCCGTCTGCCATGTGGCTAGTCGGAGCCCGTGGACTCCAAGGGGTCGGCGCCGCAATCCTTGCCCCGTCGACTCTGGCGCTCCTCACGGCAAATTTCCCAGAAGGGACCGAGCGAACGCGTGCGGTTGCCTACTATGGCGCCGTTGCCGGTGTCGGGGCCAGCCTAGGTCTCGTGCTCGGCGGGGTTCTGACCACCTGGCTCTCGTGGCGGGTTGCGTTTTTCATCAACGTACCGATCGGGATTGCCATGATGCTTGCTGCACAGCATTACCTTGTCGAGTCCGAGTTACGCCCGGGCAGGTTCGACCTAACCGGCGCCATCAGCTCAACGGTGGGAATGACTGCGCTCGTGTACGGCATCGTCAACTCCGCAACGGCCGGCTGGGGCGATCCTATAACAGTCACGGCGCTTGCTGCAAGCGCTCTCCTGCTTGCCTTCTTTGTCTTCAACGAGTGGCGGGCAGAGCAGCCGATCATGCCGCTGCGGCTGTTTGCGAGCCGCGAGCGCACGGGGGCGTATGCAGCCCGGATTCTCTTCCTTGGTGCCATGCTGGGCTTCTGGTTCTTTATCACCCAGTTCCTCCAAGGGGTCTACCACTTCAGCCCGCTCGAAGCAGGCCTTGCCTTCTTCCCTATGACGGTTGCCAACTTTGTCGTAGCCGTTGTTGTCCCGCAGCTGACAAAGCGGTTTGGTAACGGCCGCCTCCTTGCCGGGGGTCTCCTGGTAACCCTTATCGGGATGTTCTGGCTGAGCCGGCTCACTGCTGATACCAGCTATGTTACGGGGATAGCCCTGCCGATGGTCCTCATCGGCATCGGCCAGGGGGCATCCCTGGGCCCGCTCACCGCCTCCGGTATCGCCGGCGCCACGAAAGAAGATGCCGGCGCTGCCTCCGGCCTTGTCAATGTTGCCCATCAGCTGGGCGGTTCCCTGGGCCTCGGCATCCTCGTTACCGTCTTTGCGGCCGCAGGCTCCGCAGCGCTCGCCGCCCCGGAACTCCTCGCGGTCCGTGTCGCAGCCTCGCTGACAGCCGGGACGCTCATGCTGGGGCTCGCATTCGTCATCATCATTATGCTTATTGTATTACCCGGTGTCGTACCGGGGAATCCAAATCCTCAGGAGGGACATACATGAAAGTATTACTGGTAAACGGCAGCCCTCACAGGAAGGGCTGTACCTGGACTGCACTTAACGAAGTAGCAAAAACCCTGAACGAAGAAGGTATCGAGACGGAAATTTTCTGGATCGGCATAAAACCGCTTGCCGGCTGTACGGCCTGTAAAACGTGTGCCAAGACCGGGCGCTGCATGTTTGACGACACGGTCAACGAGTTCCTCGACCTTGCGAAAGATGCCGACGGTTTCATCTTCGGATCGCCGGTACATTACGCATCAGCATCCGGTGCAATGACCTCCTTCATGGACCGCGTTTTTTATACCAACATGCAGGCGGGCCGGAAGCTGTTTTACCTGAAACCGGCAGCCGCGGTTGTGTCCGCACGGAGGGCCGGGACAACGGCCACCTTCGACCAGCTCAACAAGTATTTCACCATCTCGGAGATGCCGGTTGTCTCGTCCCGGTACTGGAACATGGTCCACGGGGCACAGCCGGAAGATGTGAAGAAGGACAAAGAAGGGCTGCAGACCATGCGCATACTTGCACGGAACATGGCGTTCTTCCTGAAGTGCAAAGAGGCAGGTCTTAAGGCCGGGGTGCAGCTCCCGGAGCGGGAAGAGATCGTTTTCACGAATTTTATCCGGGACTGATGGTTATTCACCATGACAGGAGGGGATCGTCGTGAAGATAATGCTGCAATCTCTAAAAATGCAGGAATAACTTGGAGTATGGAATCGGGTTATTGAGGAGTAACGAGTATGGTTACAGCGAAAAAGATACCGGAACGGGTAATCTTTCCCAAAGGGGAGAAGATTGCCGGGGAAAAAATTGCAAATGGCCATTTCACCGGGAGCGTATGGCTCCACGTGCTGGTCCCTGATGACAGCACGTTCCATTGCCCGGCGTTCAATGTAACGTTTGAGCCATGCGCACGGAACAACTGGCATAAACACCCCGGCGGCCAGATCCTGCTGGTCACGGGAGGCAAAGGGTACTACCAAGAAGCAGGCCGGAATGCACAGGTGATCCGTGAAGGGGACGTAGTAATGATCCACCCCTGTGTGAAACATTGGCATGGTGCTGCGCCGGACCACTGGTTGAGTCATATTGCGATCAGCACGAATGTCCAGCGGGGAGAAGCTGCATGGCTGGAACCCGTGCCGGATGAGGAATACCGGGCAATCCGATCCGGGGAATGAGCCATTATAGGAGGAAAACCCTCATGAGCACAAAGAACCTGAATACGGCAAAATGCTTAATCGCGTACTTTTCACGTGCAGGCAACAACTATGTCGGCGGGACGATTGTCAACCTGCCGGTCGGCAACACGGAAGTAATTGCAAAGATGATCAAGGAGATCACCGGAGGTGACCTGTTTCATATTGAAGCGGTACATGCATATCCCAAGGATTATACGGAAACCACGGATGTAGCAAAGGAGGAACTCCGCACCAGTGCCCGGCCGAAACTTACCGGCCATCTGGAGACCATGGCATCCTACGATAGGATCTTCCTCGGTTATCCCAACTGGTGGGGAACGATGCCGATGCCGGTCTTCACGTTTCTGGAGGAATATGATCTCGCCGGCAAAACGATCGTCTCGTTCTGCACCCACGAGGGAAGCGGCCTCGGGCGAAGTGTGGCGGATGTCCGGAGGACATGCCCGAAATCAACAGTCCTCGAAGGTCTTGCCATCCGGGGAGGGGACGTGAAAACTGCGAGAGATGAAGTAGCCGGGTGGCTGCGTGACATCGAGATGAATGCGAAAAAGTGACTGTTCCGACTAGACTGAAAACAGGGTGAAAAAATGCTGTACCGGAAAATTTCCAAGACCGGGGATGAGCTTTCCATCCTCGGGTTCGGATGCATGCGTCTTCCGACAAAGGCGGATGGCTCGATCGATGAAGAGCGGGGCATAAAGCAGGTGCGTTATGCCATCGACCATGGTGTGAACTATGTTGATACGGCCTGGCCCTATCACATGGGTGCGAGCGAGCCGTTCGTGGGCCGTGCCCTTGCCGACGGGTACCGCAAAAAAGTAAAACTCGCAACAAAACTCCCGTCATGGCTTATCGAAAAGCGGGAGGATATGGATAAATTCCTGAATGCCCAGCTGGAGAAACTCAAAACCGACCACATCGACTATTATCTCGTCCATGCCCTTGTCGGTGACCTGTGGGATGAGGTCGAGAAGCTCGGTGTGGCGGATTTCCTGACCAAAGCCAAAGCTGACGGACGCATCAGGAACGCAGGGTTCTCATTCCACGGCGCAGGAACGGATTTCAACCGGATCGCGGACGCCTATGACTGGGACTTCTGCCAGATCCAGTACAACATCCTTGACGAGAAGAACCAGGCAGGTACGGCAGGTCTTGAATACGCTGCTTCCAAAGGACTCGGCGTCATCATCATGGAGCCCCTCCGGGGAGGGAATCTTACCAGAAACGTGCCTCCTGCCGTGAGAACGATCTGGGACCAGGCCCCTGTGAAGAGGACTCCTGCGGAATGGGCTCTCCGCTGGGTATGGAACCATCCGGAGGTCACGGTTGTCCTCTCCGGGATGAATGACGAGATGCATATCCGGGAAAATCTGAAGGTGGCAGACCGGGCCTACCCGAATTCTCTGACAGAAGCGGAACAGCAGCTGGTAAAAAGAGTAGAAAACAAGTACCGTGAACTGATGAAAGTCGGATGTACCGGCTGCCGGTACTGCATGCCCTGTCCATCCGGAGTGAACATTCCCCTCTGTTTCGAGGAATATAACAACCTGTACATGGCCGACAATCCCGACGGGGAAAAATTCATGTATGCGGCCCGGCTGGGCGGCGCTGTCGCGCTCGGGACGCCCGAGTTTGCATCCCTGTGCGTACAGTGCGGGGAGTGCCGTGAAAAATGCCCCCAGCACATTGACGTCCCGGTGGTGCTCGAATCCGTTGTAGAGGAACTTGAAGGGCCCGGCTTTGAGGAGAGAGTTGCCATGGCACGGCAGGCATTTAAGCAGACGTAAAAAAAGCAGGAACGATTCGTAGTGGTGAAAGTCCAGAATGAAGATCAAAAACGCTGCCAAAAACGTATGTTTCCTTTTTAATCAGAATACGGATAGAATATCGACGAAGCAATGGATATTTACCATTAAAGGGGGTCTGTAAAAATATCATTTGAGCAAAAAAAATGATTTTCTAAGAAAATGTTCCGATAAGATCTGACAGGCCTCCCCCGTATCTCCTCTAAACCCCATCCTCTTAGGTGGGAGGGTCAGGGGGGTCGGGCAGTGTACTTCCGTTTCCGAACCGGAACGGCAGGAACAGATAGTTGTCATCGGGAAAACCCGGTATCTTCAAGTACGGCCGGGGCTCCGGTTTTATGAGTTACCCCATCCGACCCCCCCTCACCTCAGGAAAAATTGGGCCGAAACCTGGCAATTTTACGACGGATATTAGATAATTGCGGGAAAATAGGGATGAGGGGGGTCGGATGGGGTAGGACCTGTTTTTTTAAACCGGGCAGTAATATTCTGGCACTCTATCCTGTCTTCAGGCAAAGATTCTGACGGCTGCGGCCGGCAGTAATTTCGTTCCTACGATTCTTCGAATTCCGACAGGTCAAAAGACCTGGAGGAGGAGAAGAACGCATCAGTGTTCTTCGAGTATTTTCACGGTCACCGGCATAATATCCGGCCGCTTATCGGTCATGAAGTAGGTGTAGGGGAGGACGTGCACCGTGTATTCCAGGTACCCCTTGGCAAAATTCGAGAGGCTCTCGTTCCTGCGCCCGAGGATCAGGATGTGGAACCACTGGATGAAGAGGCAGATGCAGGCGATGATCCCATAGACCCATAGGACGATGGCGATCAGGATCCAGTACACGATACGGATGAGCAGTTCAAGGCGGCCTGCGTCATGCTCGTACACGAAGAGCTGCTGCTGCGTAGGTGTTCCATCGGTCATAGTAATACCAGACCAGAATTTGGAACGTACGGAACATAAAGTACCCGGAATCACTTTCCCACGGGCAGGCTCCCGGGTCCGTTCAAGTGCACTAATTTTTAATAATACAAGGACAGATGTTATAGAGCATCAGACATTAAGCGGGCTCGTGGTCTAGTTGGCTATGACGTCGCCTTGACATGGCGGAGGTCCTGAGTTCGAATCTCAGCGGGCCCATTACTCTGTTTTTGTTTTTCTCAAGCACTTTTAAAGTACCGTTTAAAAAAAAGTATTACGGCTCTTTCCACAGCAGCCACACCGCATAGAGCATTGAGAGACACGCGATGAGGAGCACCAGTGCGTACCTGTCGGGAGAGACCACCAGTGCAAAGATGCGGGCAAGGTCAAAGACCACGAAGAGGCCGAACGTGACGGCGATGAACCAGCCATAGGGTTTCTTCTTCTTCCACGCGATCAGGAATGCGACGAGTGCAATCCCTGCTTCGATCAGGGTTGCGATGAGCTGGATAGTCCCGGAAACGTCCATGCTACGAAGTTATCCCGGCCCGGCTGATAAACAATGCGCATTACGGTCCGGTAAAAAAGCATCGGGGATCAGATATGGCAGCTTCCGCCACCGTGTTTCTCGAAATACCGCTGATGATATTCTTCAGCCCGGTAGAATTCCCCGGCCGGCTGGATGAGGGTGACGATCTTCCCAAACCCGAACCTTCCTGAGGTTTCAACGTCAATCTTCGACTTCCGTGCGATCTTACCCTGTTCCGGGTCATGGTAAAAAATAACCGACCGGTAATTCGGCCCGAAGTCCGGTCCCTGCCGGTTGAGCTGCGTGGGGTCATGGCTGGACCAGAAGATATCGAGCAGCTGCTGGTAGCTGATCTTCGCGGGATCGTATGTGACCTGCACCACTTCCGCATGGCCGGTCTCACCGGTGCAGACCTGCTCGTAGCCCGGGTTCTTCAGGGTTCCGCCCATGTAACCCACGGCAGTACCAAGTACCCCGTCCACGCTGCGGAATGCCTCCTCAACGCCCCAGAAACAACCAGCGCCGAATGTCGCGAGTTTTGGTACATTCTCCGTGCCGGTCATGGCGGTTCTCCCACTATCCCTTGGCGTTTCGGACCTATAATCCTCTGCCTTTCGGCACAATGATCGGCAGGGTCCGGGTTTAATTCCTTTAAAACCCCAATGACTGTCCATGAAACGTCTGTACCCCCCGGAGAACCCGGTGGCCAGACCTCATAATTCATCATTCATCAGGACATATCCCTCAGGCAGGACGAAATGAAGATCCTCTTTGTTGTCTGCGGCGAGGGACTCGGGCACGCCTCCCGCTGTCTCCATCTCGGGCATTATATGCAGCAGCAGGGGCACATGGTTCATTTTGCCGGCTATGGCAAGTCCTATGATTTCATGAACCAGCACGGGTGCACGAGCCTGCACCGCATCTCCCGCGAGGTCTGGCTCGAGGGGGAGAACGGGTTCTTCAGCCTCAAAAAGACCCTCTGGTACTCCAAATTCCTTCCCTTCAACCTGGTCCGGTCGGCCCTGGGCGTCGGCAGGCTCATCCGCAAATACGGCTATGACTGCGTGGTCTGCGACACGATGTACAGCGGGGTTCTGGATGCCCGGCTCCATAATGTTCCGGTAGTCTTCATCACCAACCAGAACCATTTCAACGGGCCCAACGGCACGACAAATCCCATCTGGAAGACCCTCAACCTCCTCATCGGGTGCTACCTCCACTTGGCGACCCGCGTCATCATTCCCGATTATCCAAAACCAGATACCGTGAGCGAATACAATATCCGGATCCACCCGCATGAAAAAGCCCGGTACCGCTTCACCGGCCCGTTCTACCAGTTCGACCCGGAACGGTACACGTATGGCGATAAGACCATCTTCACCAGTTTTGGCGGGGAACCGTACAAGCTCCCGATGTATCTCATGCTCAGGTCGATCGCTGATAAGCGGAAGGATCTGCTCTTCGATGTCTTTTATACCGGGACGGTGCTGCCGGAATCGTCGGATAACTTCATTTCTCACGGCTATGTCTCAAACCTGTACGAGCACCTGGCCCTCTCAAAGATCGCGATCGTCCACGGGGGGCTTACCACGCTGCACGAGGCCCTGCTGTTCGAGAAACCGGTCCTGATCGTCATGGACCCGGCCCATCCCGAGCAGCAGAACAATGCAAAGAAGATTGTCGATATGGGGGCGGGGACATGCATTGACGGGAGGCATGTCACTCCCGAAAAGCTGGAGAAGAAAATTGCCGAGACCATGGCGCTCGTCCCGCGGCCCTTCCGGGCGGCCCATGCGGCGATCAACGGCAGGAAGAACGCAAGCGATATCATCCTCGCGGTTGCGGGACGCAGGAAATGTTAATATTGTGAGTTCAATGCATCATCAGGAATTCGTATGACGGTACCGGGGGAGATCACCACGATCAAGGCGGGCAGGGAGTTCCGCATCTGCCCTTCCTGCGGGTACGAGCTGGGGTTCCACATGTCATTTATCAGCGTGAATGCGGAGAAGGATAACCCGGTCAAGTCCACCCGCGAAGTCTACCGGGTGATCCTCATCTGCCCGGAATGCGGGGCCCGCTATGATGTGGGCTGGCGTGTCACGTTCCCGGAACCGGAGAACAGAGTTGTGAAGGCCGCGGTGCTCCACGACCCATGATCCGGTTGTCCTGTGCATGGCCGGCTCCCCGTTTCCCGGTGTCCCGGGGAGATGCGGGAGTGAACCCCGGCAGGTACTGGTGATCCCGGGATGATGCGGTGCGCTGAGTGCAAGGGAAAAGGTCTGTGCGGGCTCCCCCGCTGCCCGATCGTCAGCCGGTTTCATGCCCAGGCCGCATCGATGGCAACGCCCTCCACCAGCTACCAGGGCAGTTCCCCCTCGGTCTTCATCGGCAGTTTCGGGTATCCCGATGTCCGGGGCGGGCCGCTCCTGATCAACGATTCCGACAACCCGCCGGACTGGATCCGCCAGAACCTCGGCATGGAGGATATCGTGGGCATACGGGCCCGCACACTCCGCGGCAGCGCGTCCCTTTCGGCCGTTGCAGAGGGTCTGCAGGAGATCGCGCTCTCCACGGTTCCGCTCGATGTGGACGTGGCGTTCGAGAGACCGGTGTCGTTCAGCCTCAGTTTTGACGGGACGGTTGCGCCGATCGGGATGACCGGTTCAGTAAAAACCATGGACGTGATCGGGAGCGCCCGGGTGGAGCGGGTGGTGGACCGGATTACGTCCGACACCGATCTTGGGGCCACCGAAGCCTGCGTTGCGCTGAAGGATTCGGCAGTTGATGTCTACCAGATCTCGAAGCTGATGACCGCAGGGCTTCTCGGGAGGAGGAGGAAGTTCGTCCCCACCCGCTGGGCAATCACAGCGGTCGATGACACCCTCTCGGTCAACCTGAAAAGGGAGATCGCCCGGTTCCCTTCCCTGGAAGAGATCCTCTTCTTCTCCGGGGAGATCTACGGCAACCGGATTGCCTGTATCCTTGTGCCGGGCGACTGGAAGTACGAGATGATCGAGATCTGGGGGAAGCACACGCTCTGGGGTGGGGATGAGGATGTGATCGTGCAGGACCGGGAAGGGATGACCAAAAAGGGATACTCCCCGATCACGGGTGCCTATTACTCCGCCCGGCTCGCGGTCTGCGAGTACCTGAAACACATCCAGCGCTGCGCCCGGGTGATCGTGGTGCGGAGCATCTCGAATGAGTACTGGGCACCCCTCGGGACCTGGGTGATCCGGGAGGCCACGCGGAAGGCGATGGCACAGCCCCCGCTTCCATTCCCCACGCTGGATACGGCGGTGGCCCGGACCGTTACTGTCATCGGGTCGGGTGCCTGGGTCGCTCACAGCACCCTGATCCCCGAGCTGCGGACCCAGCGGACGCTTTTTCAGTTCTGATATGCCTGGGCAGAGTTTGCCTGCCGCTGGTACCGGGTCCGGATGCTCTCGATCGTCTCGATATCGGAAATATCCTTGTCGTCCCGGATCCGGATGAACCGGGGGAAGCGGAGGGCAAAGCCTGCCTCGTAGGTAGGGCTGACCTGGAGTTCCGCATATCCCACCTCGAAGACAAGCGACGGTTCGAACCGCACTTCCTTTCCCGATTTTGTGATCACGGCATCTTTAAGCAGCTCGTAGACCTCGGTGAGTTGGTCATCGGAAAAGCCGGTGGCGACCCGGCTGAGTGGAACGAGTCTTCCCTGGTCCTGGCAGGCGACGAGGAACGAGCCGAAGACGTGCGCCCTTTTCCCCTCACCCCACTCTGCACCGATCACTGCGAGGTCGAGCGTATCCACTTCCGGTTTGATCTTGATCCAGTTCTTCCCCCGCTGGCCCGGAGTGTAGGGTGAGGAGAGAACCTTGATCATGATCCCCTCGTGGCCGGCAGCGAGGGCGGCATCGTAGGTCTTCCTGATCTCCTCTGCGTTATCGCTGACCACCTGCGGGGCAATATACCCCGTCACCACGCTCTCGAGTTTTTTCCGGCGGCTGGCAAACGGCAGGTCGATCAGGGTCTCACCGTCAAGGTAGAGGATGTCGAAGACATTGGGCACCATCTCGATCGCTTCCTGCGCCTCCGCGATGTCGTGACGTCTCCGGAACCGTCGCAGCACGGACTGGAACGGCATGGGCTTCCCGTCCTTGATGGCGATGACCTCGCCGTCAAGGATCACGTCATGGGTGGTTGCGCTCATCAGCTGCTCTATCACGTCCGGCAGTGCAGCAGTGACATCCTCAAGCCGACGGGAATAGAGGCGGGCCCAGTTGCCTTTCTTGTGGAACTGGAAGCGGGAGCCGTCGTACTTGAACTCAGCGGCGATCTGCCCATGCTCTTTGATCATCTCCGCGATGGTGCCCTGCTGTGCGAGCATCATCCGGAGCGGGTGGAAGGGGGTGATACGGACATCCTTAAGGGCATCCGGCCCGGTTTTGGCGAGCCGGGCAACCTCCCCCAGATCGTTGAGTGCCTGCATCGCGTGCTCTGCGAGAGCAGAATCCACGCTGAAGGCTTTGGCGATCGCCTCCCTGACGCTGCCCTCACCGACACCGATCCGGAGCTCTTCGAGCATGATCCGTGCGAGGTACCTGCCCTCGAGCGGGTGAGCGTTCGCGAGCAGCCTGCGGACCGCGAGCAGCTTCTCCCGCTGCGATTTCTTCCCCTCGGTACCGGCGATCGCGATCAGTCCATTGTACACATGGACAAGGTCGAGTTCCTCATGGAAAAAGGTGGTCTGCGATTTGAGCAGGAGGAGTTCCTCCACAGCACCCCCGACATCGCCGGTCTGGTTGATCTTCTCGATCACCTGCTCTTTTTTTATGCCCGCCACGTACCCGACCGCTTCGTAGAGGAGGTTCGGACCGATGCCGAGTTTTTTCGAACTCCAGTCGGCAAAGATCCTCCCCATGACGAACCGGACAAAGACCGGCAGCTCTTCTTCAGACAGATCCGGAAGGACGCGGCTGATGATATCGATCATCTCGAGCCGGCCGGATGTGCCCTCCAGTCTCTCGCAGGTCTTTGCAAAATCCATAAAGAGCATGGCGTTTCTCGTGTGAGATGTTGCTCCGGTGCAGGGATTAACGTTTTGATTTCAGGGGAGTGAAAAAACCCGTTGCACCGGGCAGTTCCCCCTGCTAGAGCCGGATCTCCTGCGGGCACGCAGGCCGCGTCCCGCACTGGGTGGCGACAAGGACCCGTTCCTCTTCGAAGAAGAGGCCGAGCCCTTCGCGGGCAGTGGCCATCGCCTTTTCCGGTGTATTGTTAATCTCGCTTAAGTGAGCGAGGATGACACGGGGTACATCCCTGCCAAACCCCCGCAGGCACTCGGCGGCGGCGTGGTTCGAGAGGTGCCCCCGCTTCGAACGGATCCGGCGCTTCAGGGACTCGGGGTACGGGCCGTTTGCGAGCATCTCCGGGCAGTGGTTGCTCTCGAGAATAATGCCATCGCACGGGAGGAGGTGATCGAGCATGGGAGAGGTCATGATGCCGGTGTCCGTGCAGTACCCGATACGGAGACCCCCTTCGCTGATGACATACCCGCAGGGCTCCGCCGCATCGTGTGAGGTCGCGAACGGTTCGATGAGAAAATCACCGAGGGAAAACTGTTCGTGATACCGGCACGTGTGGTGACGGAGTGGTTTTTGCGACGTGCGACGGTGGTTCAGGAAATCGTGGAGTGTTCCTTCCGTTGCGTACACCGGCATGTCGAGCTTCCGGGCGATCACGTCCAGCCCCCGGATATGATCGCCGTGCTCGTGCGTGACCAGCACGGCATCGGCATTTTCCGGGTTTACTCCCGCTGCTGACATGCGAATCAGCAGTTCTTTTGCGCTCAGGCCGGCATCAATAAGGAGGGTGCCGGAACATCCTTCGATGACAGTACAGTTCCCCTTGCTCCCGCTGGCAAGCACAATACAGCGCATTGTCTCATTATTCACCGTCTTCGTATTAGAGCCTATGACTCCTTACACGGGCCAGGTAACACCAGTTCATTTTTTGTGGAAAATCCTTGAGTGGAATGAAAAAAGGCCAGCGGTTCGTGTGCCCGGCCATAGGTAAAAAAATTATTTCCGGGACTTGAGCACCTCGTATTCGGCAAGGACCGGGGCGGTGGTCTTTGTGGAAACGGAACGCCGCACAAGAGTTGTCTGCTTGCGGCAGTAATGGATATGCGCTCTCTGGAAACTGACGACCAGCCTGAAACAGAAGCAGGTTATGCTGACCAAGGTGTAACTGACAATATCGACCATACTTTTCCCTTTGCGCATTGACCATCAGGGCAGTGGTTGTGGAGAAGAATTCACCAGCATTCTTCGACATCTCTCTCTGACTCTTCCGAGATACCGGTTACCAGAACGGATTACCAGGATCGGATCCGGGTACATTTTTCCCGGGATTTCCCGGATACTTTATTGCCGTCGTTTGTTAACCGCTCCAAAATTTTTAAAAATTAAGTTAATGTATTATAATTAATATCGATCCCTTTTAACAAAGTTTATTTACAATTCAAAAAATAATTGAAAGTTAACACAATATTGTGTGTGATGTACATGGCGTTTTCAGTACATGTGAACATAAATCGTTGCACCGGGTGTGGTAACTGCGTGGTTGCCTGCCCGGTCAATGCCCTCGAGCTCTACACGCTCGACCCTGTGTCGAAAGAGAAGATTTACACAGTCAGGGACGGGAAATCGGTCAGTCTTGACGTGAAGATGGAACTCTGCGCAGGGTGCGGCGTGTGTGTCGGGGCCTGCCCGTACAAAGTGATCACCCTCTCCGGACGGGGCGAGACCGGCGCGATGGTATTGATATAATACGAGGTTGGACCATGGCAAAAATCAAGTTCAACATGATTACCCAGCGTTCGATCGAGGAAGGCGCTGCGATGGAGCAGGGAAAAACCAATCCCAACTACTTCGACGCCTGTTCGATCTGCGAGATTAACCCTGAAGACATGAAGAAACTCGGTATCTGGAGAAACACCAATGTCCGGGTCACCAGCGAATGCGGCAGCGTGATTGTGAAGGCAATAGAGCCGACCCAGTATTGTCCGCCCGGCCTTGCCCACATCCGGCAGGGCGTCTGGGCAAACCAGGTAGTCCCGCCACGGACCCAATCGACCGGTACCCCGCAATACAGCGGGTTCCCGGTGATCATCGAGCCGGCACCCCAGGAAAAACTCAAGACCGCCCTCCAGCTCGTACAAGGCGCTGTCGGACTCTGGAAAGGAGGGAACTAATCATGCCAAAGCTGATCAAAGGCGTCGGATGCCCGTACTGCGGCTCATCCTGCGATGACCTTGAAGTCCTTGTCTCGGATGATGAGACAAAGATCCTTGAAGTGCACAACTCCTGCATCATCGGAAGTAACCTCTTCCACCACGCGAACGACCCCACCCGCCCGAAACTCCCGCGGCAGCGCCAGCCGGATGGCTCCATGAAGGAGATCACCTATGATGAGGCGATCGACTGGATGGCCAAGACGATGCTCGCGGCCAAGAAACCCCTTATCTACGGCTTCGGCTCCACCAACTGTGAGGGCCAGAGCGCTGTCGCCCGGATTGCCGAGAAGGCCGGTGCCGTCCTTGACAACTGCGCAACCATCTGCCACGGACCCTCATTCCTTGCCATGTTCGACAACGGTTACCCGAGCTGCACCCTTGGAGAAGTCAAGAACCGTGCCGATGTCGTTGTCTTCTGGGGATGCAACCCGATGCACGCTCACCCCCGCCACACCTCCCGGTACTCGATCTTCCCCCGCGGCTTCTTTACCCAGAAGGGCCAGATGCAGCGGACCATCCTCTCCATCGACCCGCGCGAGACCGATACCGCAAAACTCGCCGATCACCACCTGATGCTCGACCAGGGCCATGACTACGAGCTCTTCGATGCCTTCCGGACCGTGCTCCGGGGTTTTGACATCCCTGAGAAGGTTGCAGGTATCCCGAGAGAGAAGATCAAGGAGGCCGTCGAGATCATGAAGAAGGCCAAGTTCTGCATGATCTTCTTCGGTATGGGCTGTACCCACACGGACGGCCGCAACCATAACATTGACGCCGCCATCAGCCTGACCCGCGACCTTAACACCCACACCAAGTGCTCGATCATGGCAATGCGGGGCCACTACAACATCACCGGCCCCGGCCAGGTCTGGTCCTGGCAGTTCGGGTTCCCGTACTGTATCGACCTCAGCAAGGGCACCCATGCCCACATGAACCCGGGCGAGACGAGCTCGATCGACCTTGCAATGCGGGACGAAACGGACTGCTTTGTCAATGTCGGCGCCGATGCGGGAGCACACTTCCCCATCCAGGCTGTCCAGCACTTAAAGAAACACCCGTTCATCGTAATCGACCCGAACTTCTGCATGGCAAGCGAGATCGCCGATCTCCACATCCCGGTCAGGATTGCCGGTGTGGACGAGCCGGGCGTTATTTATCGTATGGATAACGTCCCGATCCAGTTCCGGTCGGTCATCAAGGGCCTGCCGGGCGTACCGAGCGATGAGGAACTCTTCGACCGTGTGTACGAGCGGATGTGCGAACTGACTAACACTGAGCCGATCTGGCTCGCAGCAAAGGCAGACCGGAAATACCCCCAGAACCCGGCGGTGAGCTGAAGATGGCATCTGGAGAAATTATCATCAAGGGTGGATTCGTTGTCGACCCGACCCGGAAGATGGACGGCGATGTCGCAGATGTCGCCATCAAGGACGGGAAGATCGTTGACAAGGTCAGCTCCTCTGCAAAGGTGATCGATGCAAAGGGCAAGACCGTGATGGCCGGTGCTGTGGATGTCCACGCCCATGTCGCAGGACCCAAGGTCAATGTCGGGCGGTTGTTCCGGCCTGAGGACAAGCTCTTATCCGGAGTCAGCAGGAGCGCGATGGCACAGAAAAACGGCTACCGCATGGAGTCCGGGTTCTCGATCCCGAGCACCTTCAAGACCGGGTACGACTATGCCCGGATGGGGTACGCGTTCGTCATGGAAGCCGCGATGCCCCCCCTCTACTCCCCGCATATCCACGAGGAGATCCACGATACCCCGATCATCGATGAGGCAGCACTCCCGGTCTTCGGGAACAACTGGTTCGTCATGGACTACGTCAAGAAGGGCGAGATCGAGAACACGGCGGCCTATATCGCCTGGCTCCTCAGGACAACGAAAGGCTTCGGCGTCAAGGTCGTCAACCCCGGCGGCACCGCTGCCTGGGGCTGGGGCCTTAACTGCTTAACCCTCGATGACCCGGTCCCATACTTCGAGATTACCCCCCGGGAGATTATCATCGGCTGCATGAAAGCAAACGAGTACCTTGGTCTCCCCCACTCGATGCACATCCACCAGAACGACCTCGGGAACCCCGGCAACTACAAGCTCACCATCGACTCCCTCAAGCTTGCTGAGGGCATCAAGCCGAAGAACAAGTTCGGCCGCGAGCAGGTCATGCACTCCACCCACCTCCAGTTCCACTCGTATGGCGGAACCGGCTGGGGCGATTTCGAGTCCAAGGCAAAGGAAGTCATGGACTACGTGAACAAGAACAAGGCGATCACGGTCGACCTCGGCTGCGTGACTCTCGACGAGACCACCACGATGACCGCAGACGGTCCCTTCGAACACCACCTCCACAGCCTCAACCACCTCAAGTGGGTAAATGTCGACGTCGAGATGGAGACCGCTGCCGGTGTTGTCCCGTATGTTTACGACCCGAACATCAAGGTCTGCGACATCCAGTGGGCGATCGGCCTCGAGCTCGGGCTCTTTGCAAAGGACATGAACCGGACGTTCATCAGCACGGATCATCCCAATGCCGGACCATTCACCCGGTACCCCCGCGTCATCAAGTGGCTGATGTCCAAGAAGGCCCGCGAAGCAGTGCTCGACTCGTTCAAGCACAAGGACAAGGTCATCGACGCCACGAACCTCCACACCATCGACCGCGAACTCACTCTCTTCGAGATCGCCCAGATGACCCGCTCCGGCCCGGCAAAGTGTCTCGGCATGTCCAATATCTATGGAGGCCTCGCACCCGGCATGAACGCAGATGTCGGCATCTTCGACCTCAACTACAAGAACATGCCCTCCGACCCCGAAAAGATCGAGAAGGCATTCCAGCGGGCTGCCTGCTTCATCAAGTCCGGCGAGATCGTGGTTAAGGACGGCGAAGTTGTCAGCAATGGCCACAAGCAGACGGTCTGGGTCAATGTCAAGATGCCCGAGAACCTGCAGGTCAAGCGCGATATCACCCAGAGCTTTACGAAAGACTATACAGTCGATCTCATCAACTATCAGGTCCGGGACTACCTCGCCCCGCACCCGCTCGTGATCGATGTCGATGTGGAGGCCTGAGGTGCGATCATGGCAACCGTTACGTTAAAACCCACCAAGGTCCCCGAACTCATCTTTGAGGGCTACAGCATCACTCCTGACGCATTCGCAGGAAAGACCGCTGCAGAGATTGCAGCACTTCCCGGCCATGAGGGCAAGATCCATGTTAAGATCGGGGACTTCTTCACAGTCAGCGGTGCTCCCGGTGCAACCGCAGCGGACACCGATATCGTGATTGCCGGAGACTGCACCCGCGTGAAGTACATCGGCTCCAAGATGACTGCCGGAACCGTCACGGTCAACGGCAATGCTGACATGTATGTCGGCGGCTGGATGAAGGGCGGAAAGATACACGTCACCGGCGACGTTGACTCCTTCTGCGGTATCCAGATGCAGGGCGGTGAGATCCTTGTTGACGGCGATGCCAAGAACCACGTCGGCTGCGCTTACCGCGGCGACTGGAGAGGCATGAAGGGCGGCACGATCCGGATCAAGGGAAGCGCCGGTAACGATATCGGCACCTTCATGCTCGGCGGTACCATCATCATCGAGAAGGACGCTTTCATCCACGTCTCCACCCACGCAGAGGGCGGCACCGTCATCATCAAGGGGGATGTCGAGGGCCGTGTTGGCGGCCAGATGGTCAAGGGCGACATGTACGTGCTCGGGAATATCAAGTTCATGATGCCCGGTTACCAGAAAGTCGAAACCGTTGAGAAGGAAGTCGATGGTGTCATGCTCAAGCTCGACCACTACATCGGCGACCTCGGGGAACGCCACCCCAAGAGCAAGGGCCAGATCGTATATGCGAACCTGTACCTGAAAGCAGCGGCATGAACCGGCCTGCCCGTCACACACATAAGGCCGGAACAACCGGCACCCTTTTTCCTTCAGTTTCAAAATACCCCTATTAATGAGGATGATGTCATGAAAAATATCGGCAAAGAATTCATCAAAGGAACGCAGTACCCGGATTATTCCACGGTCGACCTTCTTCTCCGTGTCCCGGAACCCCCCCATGAACTCCCGGTCAGGGAAGGCCGGACAATTATCAAGCTCCCCAGCCCGAAACGGTTCAAGATCCCGGACGTACCGGTCAGGAAAGCCATCGAGAACTGGGAGCCGGTCGGGTTCTTCTCCCGCTCCAGTATCAATCTTAAGGAACTCTCGTACCTGCTCTGGTGCACGCAGGGGTTCAGGAAGATGGTGGCAGAGAGCATCCAGCTCCGCAATGTGCCGTCAAGTGGTGCGCGCTACCCGCTGGAGACCTACTTTGTGGCAAGCGATGTGGAAGGGCTGGAGACCGGACTGTACCGGTACCTCCCGCGATCGAACAGCATCGTTGCCGAACGGCTCGATTCCGACCTGACGCTCGAGATGAGCACGGCAAGCTTAAACTTCAAGCTCATGACACGGGCCGCCGTTACCTTCCTCTGGGTTGCTGTACCATACCGCTCGACCTGGGCACTGGGAAACCGGGGCTACCGGAGCGTTTTTATCGAGGCCGGGCATACCTGCCAGAACCTCATCATGGCAGCGGCAAACCTCGGGTATGAGGTTTTTCCCACGGATATGTTCCATGACGAACTGATAACTACACTCGCAGGTCTGGACCCGGAGACCCAGTGGCCGGTCTACCTGGCTGCAGTGGGAAAAGTAGAGAAGAGCGTCACGGTTGCCTGAAAAGGCAAGCCCTCATTTTTCAGACATGTCAGTCCATAGTATCAAACAAATTGTTTATTGGGGAACAGCAGGATAAATTATTTCACATTAATACCAGCATTCGGTTAAGGATGCATAGTTACACTGGAAGACTGCCATGAATGTGTGGGACATAATACCGGAACATGATGCGACAGGGATTGCGGCATGGTAAAGCGTTACCTCGAGCTTCGTTCTCTTGACGAGGCACTCACCCTGCTCACGACATCCTTTACTGCGCCACGGCGGACTGAGAAGGTTCCCATCATGCAGGCAGCAGGAAGGGTTGTGGCGGAACCGATCTTTGCAAAATACTCCGTACCGGAAGTGAATATCTCCGCCATGGACGGGATCGCGGTCAGGAGCCGCGATACTCTCGGTGCCAGTGACCGGAATCCGATAACCCTTGAACACTTTACCCAGGTGAATACCGGCAACATCATCCCGCCGGAGTTCGATGCAGTTGTCATGATTGAGGATGTCTGGGAAGCAGGAAGCAGCTTCCAGATCCGGCGGGCTGCCGTGCCCTGGCAGCATATCCGCCCGGCCGGTGAGGACATCAAGGAGAACAAGCTCGTGCTTCCCCGCGGCCATGTAATCCGGCCCTTCGATATCGGGGCGCTCGTCACCTATGGCATAACAACCGTTGAGGTCCTTGCGGTCAACGTGGGAATTATCCCCACCGGCAGCGAGCTCGTGCCGCTGGGTGTCCGCCCAGGGCCGGGACAGGTGGTGGAGAGCAACACGGTCATGGCCCAGGTCTTCCTCTCCCAGATGGGAGCTCACTGCACCCGCCTTCCGATCGTGCAGGACGACCCCGACTTCATCCGCGAGACCCTGCGGTCAGCGGTACAGGGGAATGACCTTGTCCTCATCTCTGCCGGTTCATCTGCCGGAACCCGCGATTTTACCGAGGATGTGATCCGTTCGCTGGGGGAGCTGCTCTTCCATGGTGTGGCAGTTAAGCCCGGCAAACCGGTGATGCTGGGCAGAGTTGAGGGGAAGCCGGTCCTCGGGCTGCCGGGCTACCCGCTTGCTGCCCAGACCGTACTCCGGGAGTTTGCCGCACCGCTGCTCGAATCCTGGGGATTTGCCCCTGCGCCACGGTACCCGGTCACTGTCAGGCTGGCCCAGGCCCTCACATCGGATCCAGGGTTTGACGAGTTCGTGCCGCTCTTTGTAGGCCGTATCGGCACAACCCTGTGCGGGATCCCCCGTGGGAAAGGGGCGGCCGTCCAGATGGCAACCGTTAAGGCGAACGGCTACACCCATATCCCGGCACCGCTCGAGGGATATGATGCAGGGACCGAGCTTGAGGTCTTCCTTACCACCGATCCCGGGAGCATCGAGCGCACGCTCATCCTGACAGGCACGCTGGACCCGGCCCTGGAGGAACTCGCCGGCCTTGCCCATGATGAGGGTTTGTATATCCACGCCACAAATCCTGGAAATATCGCAGGACTCCTTGCCCTCAGCAGCAATGCCTGCCACGCGGCCCCTCTGGTACTGCCCGCCCGTTCCCCGCTGACGTCATACAAATCCCATATAAAAATCCCGGATGACAGCGAACTGGCATTTATCCATGTGGCTACCATCGAAATCGGTATCGTTTCCCGCGATGGCCTGAACGTATCGGACCTCACACGTGCCCGGTTCATCAATACCCGAAAGGATACACCGTCCCGGACCGTTCTTGACACCCTACTGGCCTCCGAAGGAATTGACCCGTTCCAGGTGAGCGGCTACCTGCAGGAAGTGCATGATTCCCCGGCAGTTGCAGCTGCCATCCGGAACGGGTTTGCCGATGCCGGTATCTGCACCTCCAGCATTGCCAGCGCCAATGGGCTGCGGTTCGTCCCGGTTGCATACGAGGACTACGAGCTTGCCGTGCGGCGGGAGCTGCTGACAGATCCCAGGATCAGGATGCTCATCACTCTGATCAGGTCGCCGACCTACCATGCGATGCTCAGGAAGATTGGCGGGTATACAACTGAAACAACCGGGATGATCCGGTACCTTTCCACGGACGCGATCCTGACCGAGTACCCTCTCCCGGTAAGCTATCCTGAATCGCTGCAGGGCTGATGCTGTAAAAAAGAGTGTCTGGGTTATGCCGGCACTTTAACCGGTGCGCTTTCGCTCTTCCGGACCGGCTTTTTCACCCAGGTGAGCTCCTTGCCCTCAAAGGCAAAGGATTTCATGGTATAGATCCTGACTCCTGCCGGCACCGTGGAGGTGTCAGCATTGGCCGGGACCATGACCGCATATGCAAACCGGGTCACGGTCCCGTCAGTTGTGCGGTCGGCCCGGGTGAGTTCTTCCGGAAGGGGAGACGGCACAGATCTGCCGAACGTGACAAGGACTTTCACACAGTCCCGGTGCCCGCTATTGCGCCGTTCCAGTACCACGAGCGTGTCGTACCCGGTCTCAAGCTGCCGCGGCGTGCACTTCCAGCCGTCATAACTGGAGTAGATATTTTTGATCTCCTTTGCCACAAAATCGTGCATAATGTCTGAACTGAAACCCATAGTACTCACGTAATTTAAAAGTCTCAATAATAAATACCGCTGGTTAATCAATTGCATTTACCGTACCCCCTGAAACGGAAGAGATTAATCTCCCGCAGGCGGCCACCTAAAATATGACACACACACGCCGTCGCCCGCATCGGGATCGTTTTGTTATTCGGCCCGGATAATCGTACCGGTATTCTTCCCGTTGATTGCGTTTTCGATATTTCCCCGCGTGTGGCAGTTGATGATCCGGACTTCCCGGATATGGACGGCGTCTTCCAGGAGTTCAACGACCATGGGTTCAAGCACCATATCATCAAGGTTCATCCTGATCAGTTCTTTCGCAGTGATATCCCTGATGAGCTCTGCGTCCGGATTTTTCCGGGGGTCCTCGGTATAGAGCCCGTCCACATTCTTCCCAATGATGCAACTCTTTGCCCCGAGTACTTCCGCGATCAGGAAAGCACCGGTGTCCGTGCGGTGCGGGGGGACGGTCTCGGATCGTGCCGGGTGCTCGTAGAGTCCGTACGGCGGCGTGCCGTGAATGACCGGCAGTATCCCAAGTTTCAGGAGCATCGGGAGTTCGAGAAGATCACCGGTATGGATCCGGGTGCCGCTGTATTTCGAGAGCAGGATCGAGACCATGATCGCGTTCTGCTCGGAGATTTTTGCGGAGAGTTCGGCGAGAACACCGGTCGGCATCCCGAGGTCCATGCCGATGTCCATAATATGGCGCACCCGCCCGCCCCCTCCGGTAACCACGAGGAGCTTGTGTTTCTTCGAGAGTTCCCCGATCTCCTCACAGAGCGGGTACATCACCTCGCGTCCGTAGTCGATCGCACCGTGCCCCCCGATTTTGATCACGTTGACATCAGGGGCGATGCGGATCTGTTCGCTTACAGGCCGTCTCTTCATCATCCCTTTCCGCACGAGGGTCTCTCCCTGCAGCCCGCTCCTGAGTTCAAACCGTTTTTTCGTGATGACACACTCAGTTCAGGTATCGCAAAGGGAAGGTATAAGTCCGCGTAAACCAGTTGGTATATCAGAGCTAATACCCCGCAGTGCAAATGTTCATGACATGCGGACTGTTATTGGCAGGAGGAACCCCATGAAGATCTATATTCGTGAGCGCCAGAAAGTCGGAGAGGGTGTTGAGTCACCGAAGTACCGGGTTGTTGCAGTGACCGGTGGCCAGGTCCAGATCGAGGCCATCCATTTCCGGAAGTTCGAGATCGAGCAGATCGCAAAGGATGTCGGAGCCGAGGTCGTATTCATGAAACCTGTCGCCGATGACCACAAGAAGAAGAAATAATTTTTACAATTTTTAAGGAACGTTTCATTTCCATCCCTTTGTTTGCTATTCAGCCAGGTACATCTCCCCACAAATTTTCCGGGGATAAGTCAAAGGGCCGCACGAGTTTGAAGAAGCCGATCGGTTTTTCATGTCCTCCCGGGGGAATAACGTGCAATCAGTGCATAAAAACGAACACAACTCCGGCGAGTCCAACCCCGGCAACAACCACCCAGAGGATCTCGACACCCACCAGAAGGGAGATGAACCCCCCCACTGCAAGAAGTCCCGGGAACCAGGACCAGGGAACCGCAAGCGCCAGCTTGACGGTCACACTCAGGAGCAGGCCCACGAACGAGAACAGGATGCCTTGGAACATTTTCTGGTACAGCTGAGAACTGTGCAGCCGGTCATAATACGGTACCGTCCCGACCACGAACAGGAATGAAGGGGTAAAGATACCGATCGTTGCGACGATCCCGCCCCAGAATCCATAGGCAAGGAACCCGACAAACGTTGCGGTGATAACGATCGGGCCCGGGGTCACCTGGCCGAGTGCCAGACCGTTGATGAAGGTTGTACTATCCAGCCACGAATGCACATCAACGACCTCATGGAACATGAGCGGGAGTGCAGCAAATCCACCGCCGAACGCGAACAGGTCAACCCTTGCCATCGTAGCGGCAATTTCAAAGAGATCGGGCTGGAGAATGTAGAGCAGCACGAAAAAAGCTATTGCCATGGTAAGCATGATGAGGAAGGATTTTTCCGGACGTTGAAACGTTGTGACGGGATTTTCCTGTTTTTTCTCGGGTTTGGGAAGGATGGCGATACCGAGCAGGGCCGCAATGACGATGACAATGATAGGGCTTACACCTATGAGAAAGAGCGCTGCCGCGATCCCGGCAATGAGTACGTGAATCCATTGTTTGAGTGACGTCCTCCCGAATGAGAGCGTCGAGTAGGCAACCAACGCCACAACGATTGCCTGTAGCGCGAGGAACAGCGCCTTCACCGGGGGGAGTGCGGATGTTGAAACATAGAGTGCCGAGAGTGCCATCATCAGGAAAAATGCCGGGAGACCAAAGCCCGCAAAAGCTGCAAGTGCGCCAGCCGCACCCCGTATGCGAAGACCGACATAAGCGGTAACCTGCATGGCCGTTGCACCGGGGATAGCCTGGCAGAGCGCAACCCCGTCGTCAAAGACCGCACTATCGAGCCAGCCTTTCTGCCCGACCACCATCTTTCGTATGTAGGAGACCATGGCGGGACCACCGAATGCAGTGATTCCAAGCAGGAAAAACGCGAAAAAAATTGACGTTAGCGAGGGCTGCTGCAATGCAGACGGTGCAGGTTGTTCGGCCATATGTTATGAGAATTATTGAACTGTATTGGTATAATGATACTTGGCACGTCCTCGAGTACTTTAGATATTGTATCTTCTTTCCGGACATCGACAGTATAAAGCCGGACCTTCTGTTTTTGAATAATGATACTATATTAGGTCGTTGCACACAATCAGGTACAGGAAGTCTACATGGCCGCGCTCTCGATTGATACTCTCTTTGATGCAGCAATCCGCATCCAGGTGATGGAGCGATCGATATCCCTTACGTTTACAGAGAATTCGGTCCGGATCAAATTCCCCACGACCCGGAGACTGGCGGAATTCCTTGATGTCCCTCACTATTATGTGCTGCCGTATTTTGCCATGATGGAGCAGGAGGAACTGGTCACACGGGCCGAGCGGGTAGGAATTCTCACAACTGCAAAAGGCAGCAGAAAAATGATTGAACTGATGCACGAGAAATATCTGAAAGAATCCAGTGAAATTCTCGGAACGGCAATTTTTGAAGAAATTTTAAGAAAAATATGATTCCTTGGCAGAGCCGGAGATTTTCCTTTTTTTACATCAAATCATTGGCATTTGTTGAGAGATCAGTTGTTTATCAATTGTTTACTCTCTTTTTTCAGAGAACAAAAAGAAACATTGAATACTGTTCTTATCCACATTTATCTCGGTATAATTATGAGAAGAGATGTGCATGTTGGATTAATTTCCACAATATTCGTGATGCTGTTCATTGCAGCCTGCTTTGCAGGATGAACAAGCCAGGCTCCGACCGCCACCCCCACGGCGGCACCAACCACTGCTGCTCCGGCTGTAAATGCAACCGCAGCCACATAAAAACCACTTTTTCCTTTTACCGTACAAGTTTTTCAGAAACCCGGAGAACCGGTCTTTTACACACCGGGGGAAGATCCATTCCAGCCCTGTCCGTTGATGTCCTCTTTGATGCCGCAGTTCGCATCTAGTTACTGGAGCATTCAATCATCATCGCATTTGCCGACAACACCATCCGGATGAAATTCCCAATAACGCAACGGCTCGCGGAATTCCTCGATGTCCCGCACTAGTATTTGCTGCCATATTTTGCCTTGATGGGAGCGGGAGGAACTGATCATGTGGGCCGAGCCGCCTAGGAATTCTCACAACCGCAAAAGGCAGCCGGAAGATGATTGAACTCATGAGGGAGAAATACCAGAAAGAGACGGATGAAATTCTCGGCTCGGTAATTTTTGATGGAATATTATGAAAAGTATAAATTATTCGCAGAGGGGGAGATTCACTTTTTTTTGTGTCAGACTGTCGGCATCTATTGACATATCAGTTGTTTATCAATTGGTTAATTTCTTTTTGTATACAGAGAGCAAAAAGAAACATTCAATAATTTCCCTCATCAATGTAAATCCCGATCATATTATGAAAAAGAGTGTGTGTATTGGATTGACTGCCATCGTTATTGCAGTCCTGTTTGTAACAACTCTCCTCGCCGGATGTACCAGCTCGACACCGTCGACATCTCCGGCTGCAACCACGGCGGCTGCAACCGCAGCACCCGCTGCAACAGAAGCAGCCCAGCAGAAACTGGTCATCGCGACGACAACGAGTCTCTACGATACCGGCCTGCTCAACTACCTGCAGCCCAAGTTCGAATCCCAGTATAACGTGAAACTTGCCATCACATCGCAGGGCAGTGGCAAAGCTATCCAGATTGCCACGAACGGCGATGCAGACGTCCTTCTCGTTCACTCCCCGGCAGCAGAACTTGCGTTCATGCAGACCGGGAAAGGCCTGAACCGCAGGTCCTTTGCATCGAATTATTTCATCATCGTCGGCCCGCCTACCGATCCGGCAGGGATTAACAACATGACACCGGAGAACGCGTTCACGACCCTGCTCGTCAAGGGGACCAACAAGACTGCAAATGTCTACTTCGTCTCCCGCGGTGACGGATCCGGTACGCAGACTGCTGAAATAAACATCTGGAAGAAAGCCGGATATAACTACACGGTTAATGTCGAGAAATCCGGTCTCTGGTATATCGAGGCAGGCAAGGGAATGGGAGAGACCCTCCAGATGGCAAGCGACAAGGGAGCATACACCCTTACCGATGAGGGTACCTACCTCGCATACAAGGGCAACCTGACCCTCGTTCCCCAGGTCACGAAAGGTGCAAGCCTGCTCAACATCTACAGCGTCATGGCTGTGTACAACGACAAGCAGCCGGTCGAGAAGATCCAGATGGCGAATAACTTCATCAACTTCCTGATCTCGCCGCAGACCCAGGCCGATATCGGGGCGTATGGCGTGGACAAGTACGGCAAGTCGCTCTTCATCCCGATGAGCGTCTCTGTGCCGACCGCCACCGCAGGCTGGGTCGGGGATTATTCCACTCCCGCAACAGACCTGACGCCTGCTCCGGTGACAACTACCGCTCCTGCAGCAATAACAAATACTACCATGGCGGCAATGGCAACCACGGTCCCGGCGGCAACAGCAACAACCTGATGATTTTCTTTTTTTTCCAAGTAGTTCATCATCATGCACCCGGCGTCACAGGTGAACGAAGGGATCGGCCATGAGTGATATTGTCTCGGGTTTTTCTCAGGCGATCAACCTGATCGTGACCCTCAACCCCGACGTCCTCCAGATCGCGGCTCTCTCACTGTACGTATCCCTCACCGCCACGATCCTTGCCTCATGCATCTCGATACCGGTCGGGGGGTTCATCCACTTCCATGATTTTCGCGGCAAGCGCATTCTGATCGTGCTGATCCAGACCCTCTACTCGGTCCCGACTGTAGTCGTCGGCCTCCTGATCTACCTCCTGATCTCGCGGAGCGGTCCTCTCGGGTTCTTCGGCCTCCTCTGGACCCCGGAAGGGATGATCCTTGGCCAGGTGGTACTAATCATACCGATCACGACAGGGCTCGTCATCTCTGCCCTGAGCAGCATCGACCGGAACATCAGCGACACGCTCACCTCGCTCGGCGCCACAGGGTTCCAGAATGTCATGCAGGTGATCAGGGAGGCACGGTTTGCCATCCTGAGTGCCGTGATCCTCGCGTTCGGGAGGGCGATCTCGGAAGTGGGGGTGGCGATGATGATCGGTGGCAACATCGAAGGCCAGACCCGGGTACTGACCACCGCGATCGCCCTCCAGACCGGGCTGGGCGACTTCGGCTTCTCCATCGCCCTGGGCATCATCCTGCTTGCCATTGCCCTCGTCGTTGTGATCATCATGAACCTGATCACTGCCGGTTCTGCAGACTTCGAACGCATCATGGGAGGTGCGCCACGGGCATAATCGATATCACCGGTCTTTCGCGCCGGGCCGGCAACCGGGAGATCCTGCATGGGATCGGGCTCGAGATCCGGAAGGGAGAAATCTTCACTCTTATCGGCCCAAGCGGGAGCGGCAAGACCACGCTCATCCGGCTGATCGATCTCCTCGATACTCCTAGTTCCGGAACGATCCTCTTCGACCGGAAGGACACCTCGGCAGACGAGGCAACACGGCTTGCGATCCGGAGGCGGATGGGAATGGTCTTCCAGAAACCCGCGGTCATGAACACGACTGTAGAAGAGAACGTAGCTTTCGGCCTGAAGTTCAGGGGCGTTGCGCAGGCAGAGCGTGCAGGACGCGTCCGGACCGCGCTCGATCTCGTCGGCCTTTCCCACCTTGCCGGCCGGAAGGCGACAACGCTCTCGGGTGGAGAGATGCAGCGGGTAGCCGTCGCCCGGGCGCTGGTGACCGAACCGGAAGTACTCCTCCTCGATGAGCCCACCGCGAATCTGGACCCCGTCTCATCGGAGGTGATCGAGGAGCTGATCCTACGGGTCAACCATGAGCGCGGCACCACGGTGGTCATGGCCACCCACGACATGATCCAGGGACAGCGCCTCGCGGACCGGATCGGGGTAATTATGAACGGAAGGCTGGTACAGGTCGGGAGCAGCACCGAGATCTTCTACCAGCCAAAAGGAATGGAGATTGCACGGTTCGTCGGCATCGACGCCCCCCTGAAAGGGATTGTCAGGACCAACGAGAACGGGCATACCGGAATAGAGATTGGCGGGGAGACGTTCGAGGCAATCAGCCGGTGCCCGCCGGGACAGCACGTGGCCCTCTACATACGGCCGGAGGATGTGACGATCACCCTGCCGGATGCCGGGGGATCGCGGACCAGTGTGCGGAACCAGTTCTCCGGGAAAGTAACGAAGATAATGCCGAACGGGCCGTTCGTCAGGCTCGCCATCGAATGCGGGTTTCCGGTGATATCTCTCATCACGAGGAGGTCCTGCCAGGATCTCAACATCGGCGTTGGAACTGTCGTCATGGCCGGAATAAAAGCAACGGCGATCCACGTCCTGCCGGAAACTTCCGGTATGGATGAGAAGCGGGCTCTGTAAAGTCTCAACAGCCGATTGAAATCTGTGAGTAATCCGAAGGATCTAGGTGTTACATTAAAAAGATGTATCTATGAAAAGTTTCAGAGAAAATGATCATGACGGAAAAACCAAAGTGTGAATACTGTGGGAAGGATGCCATCGGGTTCCAGTCAATGGAGGGCGGTTTTGAATATGTCTGTTTAGAGCATGCTGACAGCCTCCTTCTTGCACTCAAACCCGGTGAGAAAAAATCGTACGGTGTTTGTTATCTCGAACGATACACCTGATATCTGATCATTTCCCTGATTAATCTTTAAAAAAGAATCCAAGAGAAGTAACCATGGCGGAAAAACCCAAGTGTGAACAATGCGAGAAGGATGCCATCGGTATCCAGTCATTCGGGTACGTTGTTTCCTATGTCTGCCGGGACCATACCGACGGCCTCCTTCTTGCACTCAAACCCGGTGAAAAGCAGGCGTATGAGTATTGTTATCTCGAACGATTCGATACAGCCGATCACTGATCATTCCCTGATAAATACAGACCGTGTTCAGGCTCAGTGATCAGAATCCAGATAAGCAGTATTGCAACAGAAAAAATTCTGCACCTCTTTTCCGTATAAACCCCTGTTACAAATTGAAATAAAAAGAAAAAATTTTAGTGTCCCTTGACAGGGTTGAACACATTCTCGTAGATCATGTCGCTGCCGGTGTTGTGGAGCCGTGCACGCTCCTCCTTCTCCTCGACATATGCCATGAGCGGGAGCTCCATGTTGACGCCGGGGACATGGCCGAACATCTTCTCGAGTTCCTGCTGCTGTGCGTGCATGAAGAGTGCGTTCGGGATCTCGGCCGGGCAGAGTTCCTCGCACTGGCCACAGTTCACGCAGGAGTCTGCGATGTGGGCGTACCGGATCAGGTGGAACATGAAGTTCGGCGGGAGCTGGCCGGGCGTCACATAGGCCGGGTTCTTGGTGGTGCAGTCCACGCAGTAACAGATCGGGCATGCCAAGATGCACGAGTAGCACTTGATACACCGTGAGGTCTCGGACATGATCTTCTTTAACCGGTCCTTACCTTCACCCAGCGACTCGAAGTCATGCTTGCGCCACTTGTCACCGAGCTTGAACATTGCACCCTCGACCTTTCCGCGGATGTCGAGTCCCTTGGGATTTGCGGGTTCGGTCGCGAGAATTCCGGCCTTGACAGCACCGGAGACGAGGTTCGCACCCTTCTCGGAGCAGACCTCGACAAAGGTCACCTTTCCGGCCTTCTCGCCAATGACACCCCAGTTACCGCAGGCAAGGTCTGCCTGCCGGGGCACCTTCATCTTGCAGCGGCGGCAGTTGGAGCGCCGGCCGTAACCGGCCTCTTCGAGAGTGTCGATCGAGATGCCCTTGTGTCCGCCCTCGTACTCGATGATGAACTGGCCCTTGTCGATCTCTTCCTTGTGTACTTTGTCGGGATCGACTTCGAACTTGTCGGTGATCATCTTCCGGGCGGGAACCGGGCTGACCGAGCCACCGCAGTTGACACCAATCATGACAATGTTGTCGAGGTTAATCTGCTTGCGCTTCGCGAGCTCATAGAACGCCATCGCGTCGCAGCCCTTGACCGTGACACCGATCTTCATGTTCTCGGCGCCGTCAAGGTACTTGTGTATCAGTTTCGGGAGCAGGAGTGTCCCGCAGTGGAGTGAGCCGGCGGTCTTTGCAAGTTCCTTGGGGTCGGAGATCAGCACCGGCTGTGCATCGTAGAGGTCGGTTCCCTTGGTGATAACAAGCACTGCATCGACAGCCTTGGACTCGAGTGCGAATTTCCAGAGTGCGGTGACCGCACCGCCGAGTTCGGCCTTCTTCTTGATCTCTGCGTCGTTGGTCCACGCGTAGAGCATATCGCCTTTCTTTGCCATGTTCAGGCCTCCTTGATCTTCTCAATTTTTACAGCACAGGCCTTGAACTCCGGAATAGATGCAACGGGATCAAGTGCATTGTGGGTGAGCGTGTTTGCAGCACATTCCACATAGTGGAACGGTATGAAGACAACACCCTTCTTGATGGTCTTTATCACGCGGGCACCGATCGTGATCTCTCCCCTGCGGGTGATCGCCTTGACCATCTCCTTGTCCTTGATGCCCAGCGCCTTTGCGTCCTCGGGATTGATCTCGATCCATCCCGTGGGCTCCTCGCGCTCAAGATCAACAGAGCGGCGGGTCATCGAGCCGGTGTGCCACTGCCAGATGCAGCGGCCGGTGGTCAGGAGTAACGGGTACTCCTTGTCCGGAACTTCTGCCGGGGGTTTCCACTCGATCGGAGTAAAGATACCAAGACCATCCGGGTGGGAAAATTTCTCCTTATGGAGGATGGGGGTACCCGGGTGCTCCTTTGTCGGGCAGGGCCAGTAGAGTGCTTCGGGCTTTTCGAGGCGTGTATAATCCATCCCGCCATAGGACGGGGTAACCTTTGCGACTTCCGTGAAGATCTCTTCTGCGCTCTTGAACGGGAACTGCTTCTCGTATCCCATCGCCTTTCCGAGCTCACAGATGATCTGCCAGTCAGCCTTTGCCTCTCCGGGCGGATCCTGCGCCTTTCTCCACTTCTGGACACGGCGTTCGGTTGAGGTCTGGGTACCGTCCTTTTCAGCAAAGCAGGTTGCCGGGAGAACAACATCTGCAAGCTGTGCAGTTTCGGTCAGGAAGATGTCCTGCACGACAATGAACTCAGCATTCTTCAGGCCCTTCTCCACGTGATGGAGGTCCGGGTCGGAGAGCATCGGGTTCTCACCCATGATATACAGGCATTTGACCTTACCGGGCTCATCGGCAAGGACATTGATCAACTTGGTAACCGTCAGACCGACTTTGCCCTCGGCAATCTCGCAGCCCCATGCGTCCATCATCTTCTTGCGCATCTCGGGGACAAGCACCGACTGGTACCCGGAGTATACATTTGCGAGGGCTCCCATGTCACAGGCGCCCTGTACATTGTTCTGGCCACGCAGCGCACAGATGCCCGTGCCGGGTCTTCCGAGATTGCCGGTCAGCATCTGGAGGTTTGCGGTTGACTTGACGTTGTCGACACCGGTCGTGTGCTGGGTGATACCCATCGAGTAGAGGATCACGGATTGGCCGGATTTGCCGAACCACTCTGCCGCAGTGATAATGTCCTTTGCGGGAACACCGGTGATCTTCGAGACGTTCTCAGGGGAGTAGGTCTCCTTCATCACGACCTCTTTGACCTTCTCGAAATCCTTGGTCCGGTTCTTGATGAAGTCCTTGTTCTCCCAGCCGTTCTTGAGGATCAGCTGCATGAAGCAGTTCAGTAATGCCACATCGGTACCGGAGTAGAACTGCAGGTGCAGGTCGGCGATTTTTCCCGTCGGCGTGAGCCGCGGGTCGGCGTAGATGATCTTTGCGCCATTCGCCTTTGCCTGCATGATGCGGCGCCCGATCAGCGGGTGCTGCTCGAACGTGTTGGTGCCGATGACAAGGAGGCACTTTGACTGGGCAATGTCTGCAATTGACTGGGTCATTGCACCGGATCCGAATGCCCCGGCCAGCCCTACGACCGTCGATGCGTGGCAGAGCCGGGCACAATGGTCAATATTGGGCGTCTTTAAAACAGCACGGGCAAACTTCTGCATCAGGTAGTTCTCTTCATTGGAGACACGGGCTGATGAAAGGCAGGCCATCTCCTCTCCTTTGTAGGACTTGAACTTGGAGACGATGAGTTTGTAGGCCTCGTCCCAGCTGGCTTCCACAAACTTGCCATCTTTCTTGATGAGCGGTTTGGTTAACCGGTCGGGGCTGTTAACAAACTCCCAGGCATAGTTTCCCTTGGGGCAGAGCTTGCCTTCGTTGACCGGATTGCGGTGCCAGGGCTGGACGCCGACAACCTTCTTGTCCTTGACAACAAGGTTGAAGCCGCACCCGGTCCCGCAATACGGACACGTGGTTGGTACGTATTTGAATTCCATGTAATCACACCTCTAACAATGAAAGGTCTTGTCCGGCCCTATTTAAACCCAATGAAAAGATCTCAAAAAGTGATTAATAGCGGGGGGTTCAATAGCATTTCATGCCGGCGCATTGTAAAATGTATCCATTAATCATGCGGAAAAATCAAGTGATCGCCATGTATCCCAAAACAGCAGGATCCCGGGAAGCGCGCACGGGATGAAACCGCCCCGCATACCCCCGCTTCTTGCCGATATTGTCCAGACCGGGATTTCTGCAGTTGACGGGGTTATCTTCACAGAGCACTCACAATGCCCGACATGTGGCGCCCCTCTTTCCGGTTATGATACAAAAAGAAAACAGTTCGCGCACCTGGTTACTGACAAAGGACCAAGAACTGTGTATGTCGACATCAAACGGTTTTATTGCCGTAACTGTCACCGGTTCTGTCTCGCGGATAACCCGTTCTATCCCGATACCCGGATCGGTTCCATCATCATCGATCTCTGCATTGCATTGTCAATGACAATGCCGGTCAACCGTGTGCCGGCGTACCTTGCTGCCTTGGGCATTCTCGTAGACCGTTCCAGTTGCCGCCTCTATGTGCAGAACAATAGTAGTTACTACGTGCGGAACAATGTCCGCTACATAGAAACAAACAACATATTCGGTGTTCACCTGCCTCGCTCTATTCTCACACTCTCCGCGCTCGCTATCGATCCTATTGAGGGGAGTCACATCGAAGAATCGGACGTGCTTGCGGCCTGTGGTTTCCCCTCTGGACAACGGACAGCGGCGAACCGTCCGTTTCCTCACCCCCGGTGTTTACCCGATCACAAGAGGTAAACCCAATAAGCAAGTACACAAAACATGGATAACCATGAGTGACGAGAAGATCAAAAAGGCGCTGCAGGAAGCAGGAATTGTTGAGATAATCACTTGTACCCAGGCGTTCACTATTGCGGAGAAGGCGAAGGTCTCCCGGAGTGCGGTGGGCGAGTACTGCACGAAGAACCGGATCAAGATCCGGGGCTGCCAGCTGGGTTGCTTCAAATGAGCAGGTTCCTCACGGTAATTTCGGTAGCGGATGCGGCCGCTGCAGCGGAGAAGATCGCCCCGGCACGAAAAACAGAATCGGTACCGGTCGAGCAGTCCGCCGGCCGCGTGCTGGCTTCGGATATCGCAGCGGACACCGACATCCCCGGGTTCGACCGGTCGGTCGTTGACGGGTATGCAGTCCGGTCGGCGGACACGACCGGCGCAAGCGACTCCGTCCCCGCCCTCCTCACATGCATAGGGCGGGTGACAATGGGGAAGCACGATACAAACCTCATCCTCGGGAACGCGGAGTGTGTGTATATCCCGACCGGTGGCGTGCTCCCGTCAGGAGCCGATGCGGCGGTGATGGTGGAATATACCGAGGAAGCCGGCGACACCATCCTTGTGAAAAAACCGGTCTCGCATGGGGAGAACGTCCTGTTGCGGGACGAGGATTTTAAAAAAGGTGAGACGGTCTTTTCCATGGGCAGGAGGCTCTCCCCTCAGGATGCCGGGGTCCTCGCTGCCTGCGGGTGTGCGACCGTCACGGTCGCGAAGAAGCCGGTGGTAGGGATCATCTCGACCGGCAACGAGCTTGTTCCGGCCACTTCTGTGCCCGGCCCGGGGCAGGTCCGGGATGCGAATGCCCCGATGCTTGCGGCATGGCTTTCGGAATACGGGTGCGAACCGAGACTCTACGGGATCGTCCAGGACGAACGTGAGGCCTTCGAGACCGTGATCGCGAGAGCACTTCCGGATTGCGATCTCCTCCTCCTTTCGGGTGGTAGCTCCAAGGATGACCGGGACATGACTGCGGGGGTCATTGCCGGGAAAGGGATGGTGCTGGTCCACGGGGTCGCACTTGCGCCGGGTAAGCCCACGATCATCGGCAGGATCGATACAAAGCCGGTCTTTGGCCTGCCCGGGCACCCGGCCTCGGCTCTTGTGGTCCTGAAAGTCATTGTCAGCCCGCTCCTCGATAAAATGCTCGGGCTCGATACGCCTCTGCTCCGGACCGTGAAGGCGACCCTTGCGGAGAACATCCCGTCCCAGCGGGGGCGGGAGGAGTACGTCCGGGTCAAGGTTACGAACGGGATTGCAACCCCGCTCTTCGGCAAGTCCGGGCTCCTGAACACGCTCGTGAAAAGCGACGGGCTTGTCTGCATCCCGGCAGGGTATGAAGGGCTCGAGAAGGGGAGCGAGGTCGAGGTAATTTTATGGTGAAGCGGTACCTGAAGGTGATGCCGCTCGACGACGTACTTGCTCTTCTCGCCCGCGAATTCTCCTGCACGCCATCGACAGAGATCGTCCCACTCGAAGCGGCCTCAGGCAAGGTCACGGCCCACCCTATTTTTGGCAGTTATTCGGTGCCGGAGATCCACCTTGCGGCAATGGATGGGATCGCAGTGGTGAGCGAAGAAACGAAAGGCGCCTCCGAACAGCACCCGGTCACACTCCAAAAGGTCGGCCGGGTGAACACCGGCAATGTCGTTCCACCCGGTTACGATGCCGTGATCATGATCGAGGACGTCTGGGAGACTGAGGGGAAATTCACCATCCGGAAAGCGGCGGCTCCCTGGCAACACATCCGCCCGGCCGGCGAGGACCTTGCTGAGTCCGAAATGGTGATGCCATCCCGTCACCTGGTACGGCCCCACGAGATCGGGGCCCTTGCCACCTACGGCATCACCAGGCTTGACATCATCACCGTCAGGATCGGGCTCATCCCAACAGGGAGCGAGCTGGTCCCGGCCGGCACCCGCCCCGCACCGGGGCAGGTGGTCGAGAGCAATACGGTGATGGCAAAGGCGATGCTCGAAACTGTCGGTGCGAGATGCACCCGGTACCCCTTTGTCGAGGACAAGCCGGAGAAGATCCGCAATGCAGTTGCAAAAGTGTGCAACGAGAACGATATCGTGATCGTCTCGGCAGGATCGTCAGCGGGTACGAAGGACTACACCGCGGACGTGATAGCGGACCTCGGTGAGGTGCTTGTGCACGGGATCGCGACGAAGCCCGGTAAGCCGGCGATCATCGGAAGAGTAGAAAACAAACCGGTCATCGGCCTTCCCGGTTACCCACTCTCGGCCCTGACGGTCATACGCGAGCTCGTGCTCCCGTTCCTACAGAATTACGGCCTTGCCGTCCCGGACCCCGTGGTCGTACGGGCCGGCATCACCTCCGCGGTGGCCAAGGAGATCGGCTCGGACGAGTTCGTGCTCTGCACGCTGGGGAAGATCGGAGAACGCTGGACCGTCTCCCCCCTGTCCAAAGGTGCCGGCGTCCAGATGAGCGCCGTGCGGGCGAACGCGTACATCCGTGTCCCCCGCGAATCGGAAGGGTTCAATGCCGGGGATGTGGTCGATGCCCGGCTGATGGTGCCGATACGGGAAGCGGAGAACGCCCTCCTCGTCACCGGAAGCCACGACCCGGTGCTCGATTATCTTGCGGATCTCCTCCGCCCGGCAGGGTTTTTTTTAATCTCAACTCACGTGGGGAGCATGGGTGGGATCATTGCCCTGAAAAAGGACGAATGCCATGCCGCCCCCACGCATCTCCTCTCACCGGACGGGACGTACAACACCGCCTACCTGCGGAAGTACCTGCCGGGGACGGCAATCGATCTCATCTGTGTTGCCGGCCGGCAGCAGGGAGTCGTCTCAAAAACCGGGCTCTCCTTTGCCGACCTGCCGGGCCGGGCATTCATCAACCGCCAGCAAGGCTCCGGCACCCGGATGCTCCTCGATCACGAGCTGAAGAAGGCGGGGATCGACCCGGCCTCCATGCCGGGCTACGAGCGCGAAGTGACTACGCACATCGCAGCAGCCCTTGCGGTGAAGAGCGGCGAAGCGGAGGCCGGCCTCTGCGTCTACAGTGCGGCCAAGGCCCTCGGGCTCCCGTTCGTGCCGGTATCTCAGGAACGGTACGAGCTCGCCATCCGCAGGGAACATGCGGACGACCCCCGGATCCGGGCGCTCGTAAAGGCGATCCGGTCTCCTGAATTCAAGACAATCCTCAACCGTCTTGGCGGGTACGATACTTCAGAGACCGGCCTCTTGCGGACCGTCCCGTGAATGCGCAGGCAGATTGAAGCCTCCTCCCTTTTTTGCATCTGTTGTTCCATGTTTCACGATGGGGGTATCATGAGCGGAAGTTCGTCCCGGTCCGCTCTGTGATATGTGTACATATTACATGAATGCGACCACAGATTCCCGCGCAAAGAGAAAGCACGTCGGGAAGCGGTTGAAGATGGTGGCAGGGTGCAATGGCAGGGAGTAAACCATTATATATCGGAATCGCCCATTCTGCACGTGATTATAAATTCGGGGCCCGGATGTTCGCAGGATCTGTCCGTAATCTGCAGGAAAACGGGCCGGAATCCCCGGAAAGTACACTATTTTACTCTAACCTTGGGGATGAAGTTAATCACGCGTAGTTAACCTATTGTAAATTCAGATATCTTTAATTAACTTGCTCAACAACATTGGATCCATCGACGACAATGTGTGTGATATGCATGGCGTTTTCAGTACACGTAAACATGGAGCGATGTACCGGTTGTGGCAACTGTGTCGTCGCATGTCCGGTCGATGCACTCGAACTGCATACGGTGGACCCGGTGACAAAAGAGAAGATCTACGCCGTCAGGAACGGGAAGTCAATACACCTTGACGTGAAGGCGGAACTCTGTGCAGGCTGTGGCGTCTGTGTCAATGCCTGTCCCTATGATGTGATCCGCCTCTCCGGCAGAGGAGAGATGATTCCGACGGAGGCCTGAGGCAGGAGCCCTGGTACCTGATCACTGTTCTAACGTTTTTATGAGGATTACCATGACAAAGAATATCAGTTTAAACCTGATCTCGGGACGTACCATCCAGCAGGGTGTAGCGATCGAAGGCGGCAAGGAGAAGCCCTTGTACCGCACTGCCGCCGGCATTATTGAGATGGACGAGTCCGATTTAAAGAAACTCGGCGCATGGAAGAACACCAACGTCCGGGTCACGAGCGAATTCGGCAGCGTTATTGTGAAAGCTGTCGAGACCACCCAGGGACCCCACCCGGGCCTCGGTTTTATCCCGATGGGCCCGTGGGCGAACGCGATCATCGACCCCAACACCTACTCGACCGGCATGCCGACCTTCAAGGGCGTCCCGGTCACCGTGGAAATTGCCGTGAACGAACCGATCCTCCTGGGTATCGAACTCGTCCAGAAACTCTGCGGGGTGAAAACAGCATGACCAAGACAATTACCGATGTGATCTGCCCGTTCTGCGGAACGCTCTGCGATGACCTTGAGGTCGTTGTTTCGGATGACGGCAAGAAGCTCCTGGAAGTCTACAACTCCTGCGTCATCGGCACCGAGAAGTTCCTGCATTCACAGTCCCCTGACCGTGTCACCCGCCCGCGGATGCATCAGGAAGACGGCTCGTGGAAGGAGGTCTCCTATGATGAGGCAGTGGAGTACACCGCCCAGATGCTCGCGAAGGCAAAAAAGCCGCTCATGTTCGGCTGGTCTTCCACCAACTGCGAGGCCCAGAGTGTGGGCAACGAGATCGCCGAGATCTCCAAGTCCTGCTGTGACAATACCGCAGCCACCTGCCACGGCACGTCCCTGATTGCGATTCAGGATATCGGTCTCCCCTCCTGTACGCTCGGGGAAGTCAAGAACCGTGCGGACCGGATCATCTTCTGGGGCTGCAACCCGGCACACGCCCACCCCCGGCACATGTCCCGGTACTCTATCTTCCCCCGCGGTTTCTTCACCGGCAAGGGACAGATGAGCCGCAAGCTGATTGTCGTGGACCCCCGTGTCACCGACACCGCCAAGATGGCCGACATCCACCTCCAGGTGGAACAGGGCAAGGACTACGAGCTCTTAAACGCACTCCGCGTTGCCTTCAAGGGCGAGTGGCTGCCCGATGTCGTTGCGGGCATTCCGAGCGAGAAGATCCGCGAGGCTGCGGACGTTTTAAAGAGCGGCCGGTTCGGTATCATCTTCTTCGGTATGGGCGTTACCCAGTCGCTCGGTAAGAACCACAACATCGATGAGGCAATCGCGGTTACCAAGGACCTCAACGAGTACACGAAATTCTCAATCATGCCGATGCGGGGCCACTATAATGTCACCGGCTCCGGAGAAGTTTTCGCATGGCAGTTCGGGTTCCCGTACGCGGTCGACCTCACCCGCGGCTTTGCCCGCTACAACCCGGGCGACACGAGCACGATCGACCTCCTCGCCCGTGGAGAGATCGACGCCATGTTCACCATCGGCAGCGATCCGGGAGCACACTTCCCGATCAGCGCCGTGAAACACATTGCCGCCGTCCCCTCCGTCTGCGTCGACCCGCACCTGACCCCTACGTCCGGTGTCTCGAAGCTCCACGTCCCGGTCGCCTTCAACGGTGTCGAATGCGGTGGCAACTGCTATCGTATGGACAATGTTCCGATCGACTGCCGCAAGGTCGTCGAGCCGCCGGAGGGTATGCTCACCGATGAGCAGTTCCTCATCAAGGTCCGTGACCGCCTCAAACAGCTGAAGGGGGTAGCGTAATCATGTCAGAATATATCATCAAGAACGGCCACGTCTTTGACCCGGTCCAGGGCATCAAGGGCGACAAGAAGGATATCGCAATCAAGGACGGGAAGATCGTCGACAAGGTCGGCTCCTCGGCAAAGGTCATCGATGCGAAGGACAAAACCGTCATGGCAGGCGCCGTGGAGATCCACGCCCACATCGCAGGCCCCAAGGTCAATCTCGGCCGCATCTACCGGCCCGAAGACAAGCTCTTCAGCTGCACACCCACCCATGGCATGGAGCGGATGGGTGGCGGGGCATCGATCCCGACTACGTTCAAGACCGGCTACGAGTATGCGAAGATGGGCTACACCACCGCGATGGAAGCGGCAATGCCCCCGCTATTCTCCCGCCACGTGCACGAGGAGATCCGCGACACCCCCATCATCGATGAGGGTGCATTCCCGGTCTTCGGCAACAACTGGTTCGTGCTCGAGTACCTGAAAAACCAGGAGATCGAGAACACCGCAGCCTACATCGCCTGGCTCCTCCGCGTCACGAAAGGGTATGCTGTCAAGGTCGTCAATCCCGGCGGCACCGAGGCATGGGGATGGGGACTGAACTGTCTCTCCATCCACGACCCTGTCCCGTATTTCGACATCACTCCCGCAGAGATCATCAAGGGGCTCATCGAGGCAAACGAGTATCTCGGCCTCCCGCACTCGATGCACATCCACCCGAACAACCTCGGGAACCCGGGATGCTACGAGACCACTCTCGATACCTTAAAACTTGCCGAGGGCATCAAGGCGAAGAACAAGTTTGGCCGCGAGCAGGTCATGCACCTCACCCACACCCAGTTCCACTCCTATGGTGGAACCAACTGGGCAGACTTTGAGTCCAAGGCAAAGGAAGTCACGGACTACGTCAACAAGAACAAGAACATCACCATCGATACCGGTAACGTCACCCTTGACGAGACCACGACGATGACTGCTGACGGCCCGTTCGAGCACCACCTCACCGGCCTCAACCACCTGAAGTGGGCGAATGTCGATGTTGAGCTCGAGACCGCAGCCGGTGTCGTGCCTTACATCTACAGCCCGAACATCTCGGTCTGCGCGATCCAGTGGGCAATCGGTCTCGAGATCGCCCTGATGATGAAGGACCCGATGCGCTGCTACATCACCACCGACCACCCGAACGCAGGGCCGTTCACCCGGTACCCCCGCGTCATCAAGTGGCTGATGTCGGCAAAGGCGCGTGAAACGCAGATCAACGCCTTCAAGCACAAAGACAAGGTCCTTTCCCAGACCGCAATCGGTACCCTCGACAAGGAACTCTCGCTCTATGAGCTTGCCCAGATGACCCGCGCCGGCCCGGCAAAGTCGCTCGGCCTGACTGCTGTCTGCGGCGGCCTGAAACCCGGCATGGATGCGGATGTTGCAGTCTACAACTTCAACCCGGACAAGCCGGTGGCAAACCCCGACGACATCGAGAAGGCATTCTCACGCTGCGCAGCCGTCTTCAAGAGCGGCGTGCAGGTTGTCAGCAACGGCGAGATTGTCAGCAACGGCCACAAGCGCACGCTCTGGGTCGATGTAAAGGTCAAGGACAATGCTCAGGTCGCCCGCGACATCAACGAGAAGTTCATCAAGTACTACAGTATGACGCAGAACAACTATGAAGCGCTCGGGCACCACTTTGTCCCGAACCCGTTCTCCCTTGAGGTAGATGCAACCCAGGTGTAGGTGAGAGAGATGGAAACCGTTACCATTACCATGAAGAACGTGCCTGCACTGTATCTTGAGGCGGACAATATATCCCCCGATGCATTCGCAGGCAAGACTGCGGCAGAGATCGCCGGACTCTCCGTTCATGAGGGCAACACCACATCCACGCTCGGCAAGTACTTTGACGTGAGCGGCAACGCAGGTGCAACCGCAGCGGACACGAAGATCGTTGTCAAGGGAGATGTGAAGAAGGTGAAGTACCTCGGCTTCAAGATGACCGCCGGGGAACTTGTCATCGAAGGCAGTGCTGACCTCTATGTCGGGGCCTGGATGAAAGGTGGCAAGATCCTCGCGAAGGGAGATGTCGCGGCATTCGCCGGGCTTGCCATGAAGGGCGGTGAGATTACGATCGAGGGCAATGCCGGCAACTACCTCGGCGCTGCATACCGCGGCGACTGGAGGGGCATGTCCGGCGGTAAGATCCTTGTCAAGGGCAATGCCGGGTCTGATATCGGCATGTATATGACCGGCGGCGAGATGGTTATCAATGGCAATGTCGATGTCCACCTCTGCACCCATGCAGAGGGCGGCAAGGTCATTGTCAAGGGTAATGCAAACAGCAAGGTCGGCGGCCAGATGGTCGATGGTGAGATCATCATCTTCGGCTCTATCGACACGATGATGCCCGGCTTCAAGCCTGTCGGCGAAGTCGAGCTCGAAGTCGACGGCACCAAGGCGAAGTTCTCGCATTTCATCGGCGACATGGGCGAGCGCCACAAGAAGAAGAAAGGACAGGTCATCTACGCGAACCTGTACAAGAAGATCTAATCTGCCTCCCTTTTTTTGCACACGCGCCAGGGATTCCCTATCGGGAGTTCGTTATCCTGAAAAAAATCTTTTATGTCGTATTACTGCGTAACCCCCACGTTCTCGAATTTTACGATCAGGTCCGTATCGGAAAGACCGGACGGGAGCGTGCAGGAGACCATGGTGTCCTTGGCAACATGCCCGCCGGCTCTGAGGGTCCCGAGATAGATGGTATTCCAGCAGTACTGCCGCCCCTTGTAGTACAGGTTCGCGGATACCGTCACTTCCCGGGCATCCGTGGAGCCGACATTGAAGCCGTCAACATGCACAAGGAGCAGGACCGGGTTGGAATCACTGTGGACTGAGGGGTACGTCCATTACCCGTCTATGTGGATCTGGGGGAGATCATTCTTTGCCGCGCTCCCGCTGGTGACGGTTACGGGTGCCGACCACGTGTCATAACCGTTCTCGCGGAGCTCGACCGTATGGCTGCCGGCCGGTACTGCCGTGATGGTGTTCGGAGTCGTGCCATGGGATTCATTGTCGAGGTAGACTTCCGCACCTGAGGGCGATGAGGCGACCTGGACGGTCCCGGTTGTGTGGTCGTTGGTCGTGGCTGCACCCGGACAGGAAGGCACCGAGCACCAGCAGGCAGATGGCGATGGTGCGGAGCAGGGGTTGCACCATATGTATAGTCAGTAGATTGCAGGATTTGTTCGGCAATAGCCTTTGTGCATTTCCCGAACACCGGCCTCAGGACCGGGAGTTACCCGCCCTCTTATATAGCGGAATACACCGAAGTACAGCATACACTTTTCCGGTTACGGCACAGTACGATAATTCACGATAAGAGAAGGGTCCCCCCGCTCTTTGACTGCTGTTAAAAATCCCGTCAGGCACTTCATACCGTGATCGCATCGGGGTTGCCGGAGCGGTCAGTTCCTGCCCGTTCTATACTTACTTTTGAGAGAAAAACCATGGATCCGACACATGCCCCCACTCCCAGAACGCCGCCGGCAATCATCTCGTATACTGACCAGTGCATGGCATACAGGAATACAAGGAAAAAAAAGAGGATCGTGCCATGGTAGATGTGATAACGGAGTATCCGGTTGTCGAGAACATCGCAGGGGCGTATTGATCCGGCGATCTTGGTATTATTTAACGGATAGACTGGCGTGATCCCTTTCCGGGTACACAGGTCTTCAGCAAGGTGGAGGAGCATCCCCATCAACAGTCCCCTGAGAAATGCCGTTGCCAGAGAAACAGGAATGTAATTTCCCAGACTGAAGACCAGGATATACGTGATACCTGAAAGTATTGAAAAATATAAGAAAATCCCCAGGACCGAATGGGTCAGCCGCTTGTCATTCGGTTCACACGTGGTTCTTAACAACCGGCGGTATAACCGGCACATTACCGGTAAACAGATCCACTTGCCAGCCTGTACGATCCCCCAGGCAACCGTGAGGAGCGGATTTTTTTTGGGCCGTTTCATATGGATATCCGGAAGGATAAGGCCGATTCCGCATCCGGTGCTGACGAGAACGGCCAGGAATGGATCAAACTCCGCTATCGCACTGCCGGGGATGAAACAACAGAGCAGTCCGAGGAGGACGTGGTGGCGCGTCAGCATGGATGGAGAACCAATGGTTCAGGCTGCGACTGCTTGTTCCTGGACAATTCGTTTGGCATTCTTCTTCTTTGTCAGCCAGACAAGTTTTCCTTCTGCAAAGGCAAACGCATTCATCAGCAGAACCCGAACATGGGGTGGAATCCCGGAGGTATCGGTTGCTTGGGGTGTGAGCAGGTACTTTTTTGTGAGGGAACCCTGGTCATCGGGCAGCAGATCGAGTGTGTTGATCAATTCTTCTTTTGGTACCGGGTCCAGGGATAACGCAATAAATCCAATCTCCGTACCTGCCCCTTTGCTTCGGGAAATCCGGTAAAAACATCCGGGAGTCCGGGATCCCGGTACCCGTTCGATTCTCCATCCGTCATATTCGGGTAACATATGGCGAATATCCCGTTCTGCAAACAGTTCCATGACGTCTTTTGTTGAGCCCATAGGTATCACAATTTTGTTGGAAGTCCAATCATATAAGTTTTGGTAATTATATTTACTTTTAAGAAAAGTTAACTATAAAAATTTAATAAGGGGAGTTTACCATAACTCTATCAGTCCTTAATACCGGAAAATGGATGACCGGTTGAACTCCCTGGCTACAAAACACCCGCTGTCATATACCGTAATCTGCATGAGAGAGATCACAGGCGTTCGGGAAGTGATGGTTGGTGAACAAGACGTGTACAGGAACTGCGCTGATGGATCGTATTATCGTGTGGTGCCGTAAAAATACTCTATCGTTATGCCATCCCCCTTTCCGAACCCGGCATCGCCCTACCCCGGCTGGACACGCCGGGAGTACTGCCTCTCCCGCCCGGTGACAGATGAGGATATTGCGGCTTTTCTGGGCAATGAGGAACTCTACGTTCGGGAGACAACAGCCGGCCTGGTACATATCATTCACAAAAATGGTCTTGTCGAACTGCATTGCATCATCGGAGAGCCGGTAATTGAGGTCTGGTTTGCCCCGGACTGCGGGGCCTATCCTTCGGAATATTTCGATGCCCTGCTTGCGACCCGGTTTTAATCAGGATCCGGCGTCATCAAAAAAATAAAAAAGTTTTAATCAATCCCTACCATCACTTCGGATGCCTTCACGACCGCGTAGACCTTCGCACCTTCCCGCAGTCTCAGATGTTCTGCAGAATGGGTGGTGATGGACGAGACAATCTCAAAACCCCCGACAATGGAGATCACGACTTCCGTACTGACCGGTCCTTTCTTAATTGATTTCACGGTGCCGGGTATCTGGTTTCGTGCACTGAGTTTCATGGTTTTCACCATGTGTATCTGCATGGGTTATGTTAAAAAGATATCGCCGAAAATAACCCGGCAGAGGATCGGGTTCGTTTATGGGCGACAGGAAGTGAAGGGGTGATCGGTCTTTCGAAAATCCTGCTGCTCAGAAAAAACCTCACTCCCCGCCAAACACATACATCGTCCCGACCGTATTCAGGATGAACCGTCCCGGCATCTCCTCCGCGAACCGGTTGATTGCCTTCCAACCCGTACAATGCATAGGCACCACATATGCAGGATCGATCCGTTTCATCGCGTCGATGGTCGGCTGGATGACCGGTTCAAAGAGCGGACCGGTGAGGTGGAACCCGCCCATGACCGCGTGGACATTCTCAACCCCAGTGATCTTCCTCGCGTACTCAACGGTATTGATGATCCCGGCATGGGCACACCCGCTGATAACGATAAGGCCCCTGCCCCTGACATTTATGACAAGCGCCTGGTCGTCGCGGATGGGGTCGGGCGTCCAGCGGTCATCGACGTACGCCTCCATCCCCGGGAGCCCTTTCTCGAAGGGGGTCGTCCGCTCTACTTCCCCGGTCACGAGCAGGTGGCCGGCAGCAAGGGTCGAGGGCTCCTTCCGCCGGAGGATGTCTGCCCCGGCCTTTTTTAATGCAACCGCATCGAGCTGCGGCAACTCGACCGGGCCTTTGGCCGGGTTGTTCAGCCTCCTCCGGAGGAAGGCGTCCGGGTGGACGATGAGCGGGACCTGCCGTCCGGCCCCGCAGAAGATCTCTGCCAGTCCGCCGGTATGGTCGAAATGCCCGTGGCTCAGGACTACGGCTTCGACCGCGGAAAGGTCGAGACCCATCTCCCGGGTGTTATGGAAAAGGCAGTCCCGGGAAAGACCGGCATCGAAGAGGATCGCATGCTCAGATCTCCCGGCGAAAACCCGGACGAGGCAGGAGAGGCCGTGCTCGGCAAGGAGCGTGTGGCACGGGTCGAATGGCAACCGGTGGTCCACGGGGGTTACCGGAGGTACAAGGATATCGATATAATTGTCGACCAGGACGGTCACTTCGACCCGGTCGGCCGGTTTTAACAGGTTTTCCATCATGGTGTATCTGTTCTCCTTTCAATACAGGGATTATAGTCGATCAGCAGATCCTCCCTATGCCACGAGTACAAGGAACAGCAGGAAGTACGCCATGATCGAGATCACCGGGATGATGCGGAGCGACCAGTTGTAAACACGTTCGACACGGATCGTATCCTTGGTTTCCGTGAATTTCAGGATAAGGATCCCCGACACGAGCACCATGACGAGCGTCGCATAGGTGATGATCATGAACATATCCAGAAAGGTCGCGTAGGCAACGAGCGGGATCGCATCGGCAACGCGCCAGTGGATGAGCACCGCGGCAAGGAACATCGAGGCGTTTAGCCCCAGCCGGGACGAGACCTTCATCAGGAGCGAGGAGAGGGAGACAATGACGATCAGCATGATCGGCAGGAAGAATTTCAGCACGGTCGACGCGGTGTCTCTCCTGATGCCATAATCGAAGACGGCCCGGGAATACGGGATCTCATTTTCTACATAAGATATGTTTGTGATCGCATACCTGGTACCGGCAAACTCCCATCCCGGGAGGTCTGCTTCGGGATCGAGAGCGGTATTTGCCGGGTCAATCACGAAGACCATCTCGCTCTCGTTTTTGAATTTGGGCTCGATCTCGACGGGGAGCGTGTGCCGGTCGAAGGGATAGAGGCGGAGGTCGGGATCGGCGGTCATGGTCGCAAAGATCCGATACTCTTTTTCATGAGGAGTATCAAGGATCGTATCAGTGGACGTTGCATGCCCGTTCATGATCTCGACGTCATTGATCGATAACGGAGTATCGGATGTGAGGGTCAGGTAATAATTCGCGTCAACGGTCCCCTCCCCGACATTGAAATGGTTGAAATCCACCATATAGACGCCGACTTTCACGATAACCGGGTTCTGCAGGGCAGAGGCATTTGGTATCTCCCCAGCCGATGCCGGGACGGCGATCAGGGCGATTGCGAGGGCGATGAGCAGGAGATACCAGATGAAACTGTCCGCTTGTTTACGTTGCCGCCCTCCTGCCCGGGCAGGCATATTCATGAAGTTCGTGTTGCGGGTAATGATATCTCCTTCCTGTAAAATGACGGGTGTTGCTCTTCTATTTTTACTCATCCACATGTATCGGGGTCATTTCCCCCTTAAAACACCAGCACCCGCTGGTGTTCCGCCTGTACGTTCCCCGGTGGGTAGAACAGGATCTTCCCGAGGCCCGGAAAGCCGATATCGAGAACAGCATTGAGGTTCTTGTTCTTGGAAAGGCCCCGCTTCTGGAGCGAGGGTATGAGGACGAACAGGTGGAGGTTCTCGCTGCCTGCCACCGCGTTGATCACGGCATGGATATTGAAGGGCAGCGACTCCGGGGGTGCCCGGTGGCTCCCGGCAACCGAATAGACCCCGTCCTCCAGGAAGATCACCCGTGTCAGGATCCCCTGGTGGGCACAGGCGACCGCAAACGAGAGGGCACCAAACGCGTGCTCCGTGCTGTACGGGCTCCGGGTGACGAGGATCGTGACCGGGGGTGCGGTGCTGCTCTTATCCGCACGGTCGAAGGAGACAGCCGGCCCTTTCTTCGGGAACTGGATGGAACCAGCATTGTCCGCGAGGATGACGTGAGGGTGCACGAACCGGTCGATCATCGCGTTCATGTCCCGGATATGGAATGGTTTGATCGTACAGGTCGAGATTACGGTCCCCTGCCCGTCGTCCCAGGTGCTGTAGCCCCGGGCCGTCGCACACCGGTTGCAGGCAAGAAACTGGCTCGTGAGTCCCTGCTTGCCTGCACGGTCATGGAGTTCTTCGAGACCCCTCCCGATATTCTCTGATTCCGTGGGGCTCTGCCCAGTATGGCCCATGTGGATGCCGTCGAGATACGCGTAGAGTTCCGGTGACAGGTGAGCCTCGAGCCCGGCTGACAGGCACCGGATGCCATGCCATGCCGAGCGGTGCATGTACGGGGATTCAATCTGGAGCCAGCCGATTACGTCGGGAAGGGGTGGCCGGTTCTGCCGGACGAGTGCCGTTATGTCCTTCCAGAAGGACGGCTGGTTGTTTGCGGCCAAGCCGTTCTGGTCGGTCACCTGGTCGGGATATTTCATCCGGAGGCGCTCGATCGAGATGCCCCGGAGGTCGAGTTCCTGCCGGTCGCAGATGATCCGGACGGACGCGAGGGAGAGGATCACGTACCAGACCTGCTGGGCTTCCGGCTCCTCAAGGCTGTAGAGGGCATCGCCCGTGACAAGGAACGTGAATACGGGGCTGTCGGTCCTGGACCGTTGCACCAGCGTCTCCGGGTAGAGCTGGACAAAGAAAAACTTGAGGCTCTCCTCTATCCATGAGAGCCGCTCGACAGATACGGAGCTGGAAAGAAGGAAAAAATGCGTTGTCATGATGGAACGGCCCGGGGGTATGGATTATTCTCTCGTCAACGTGATCTCCCAGCGGTCTTTCGACGGTTTCTGAACATCCATCGACAGGTTTTCCTCCCGTGCAATCCGGGGGATGGAGGTCGTAACGGCGGGGAAATTATCGCAGGTAATGAGTAATTCACCGGATTGCTTTAAAGCCTTTGCTTCTTTTGCCACCACGGACAGGCAGTACGGGCTGGTCTTCCCGCAAATATCGAGTTTTTTCGGTTTCATGACAGGTATTCCCCCTTTTGCGCCATCATTTTTCTTTCACCTGTCCCGGTTAATATTCCCATCTCCCGTTACCCACAATTACTTCATTCCTGCCGATGGTTACCCGTTCGCAAGAAGTAAACCCCATAGGAAAGTACACCAAACCGGATTACCCTGAGCGACGAGAAGATCAGGAAGGCGTTGCAGGTAGCGGGAATTGTTGAGACGATCACCCGTCCCCAGGAGTTCACCGTAGCGGAGAGAGCAAAAGTCTCCCGGAGTGCGGTGGGCGAGTACTGCACAAAAAACCGGATCAAGATCCGGGGCTGCCAGCTGGGCTGCTTCAAATGAGCAGGATCATTACGGTTATTACGGTAGCGGATGCGCTTGCTCCTGCGGAGAAGATCGCCCCGGCGTTAAAAAACAGAATCAGTACCGGTCGAGCGGTCCGCCGGCCGCATGCTGGCTTTTGATAGTGCAGCCGACACCGATATCCCCGGGTTCGACCGATCGGTGGTGGACGGGTACGCGGTCCGGTCGACGGATACGACCAGGGCAGGTTATCCAGTCCCCGTCCCTCAGGCAACTCAACACTATTCTGATAAATATTTTCTCATGTCCCTTCGTTGCATCTCGAAAATGGTCTGATGACCCTTTTCTTGAGTCAGCCCCGACCTGCGGTCACAGCCGACTCCCCCATGGAGCGATGATGTACTATTACCTGTTCTCGGATGTGATCACACATTATTTGTCTGTCCTGTCAATCACTCGTTTTTAAGGAGGGTCCGGACAACGTACGGGACAGCGGAAAACAAAGGCAGACGTTTTGCGTGTAAGAGCATCGCTTATTGCGAGCTTAACAATAATCATCGAGAATCGAATATTCTTCTCTTTACTACTGAGCAAATCGCTGTGACCTGCTGGAATACATAAACAATAGATGAAAAAAGACTTGAGAAATATTCCGCGTCATCAACTCTTGACCGGTCCCACCGCACCCGCTTCCGGCACCTGCTTCATGATCTCCTCCTGGAACTTCTCGAAATGGAGCTCGTCCAGCTGTTCGGAAAGCAGCCTCCCGCTCCAGGCCCGGCGGTATACCCAGTCAATGATCTTATCGATCGCAAAGAGGACCTGCTCTTCGGTCTCCACGGTCATCAGTTCGCGTCCGATCTTCGGGTGCCGTCCCCTCCGCCCGCCGACCGTGATGAGGAAATGGGAGTGTGCCGACTTGAGCAGGTTGAACGAGCAGGACTTGACACACATGCCGCACTGGACACATTTTTCTTCGTTCAGTTCTGAGATCCCGTTCCGGATCTTTATGGCCCTCTCCTTGCAGTAGTAGACGCAGGAGCCGCAGCCGGTGCAGAGACCGGGGGTGCGGACCGGGCGGATCCTCCCGATGATGCCGATCTCGTTGAGCATCGGGCTCGTGCAGGCATTCGGGCACCCCGAGAGGGCGATGCGCATCTTGACCGGCATCTCCTTCCCGAAGAGTTTCTCATCGATCTTTCTGGCGAGACTGATGGTATCGATATTTGCATATTTGCAGCGCTCGGTCCCGGGACAGGAGATGATGTTGACGATCTCGTCTTTCTCGGAGCCGACCGGTGTGCCGTTCTTCTCGAGTTGCTGTGCAAGTCTCTTGAGGCGCGTGGGATTGACATGGGGGATCTCGATGGTCTGCCGTATCGTGCAGTGGATCACGCCGGTCCCGTATTTCTTTGCGATCTTCGCGATGCCCCGCAACTGCTCGATAGTGAGCATCCCGGCCGGTGCCCGAATCCGGACGGTAGTGAGATCGGGATCCCGTTCGGTGATGACACCGCCTTTCATGTGAATGCCAAACTCGTGCAACATCTATCAGTACTAAAGAAGATTTGGGTTAATAAGGATGGGGTTGTGACACAGGACACCTGACGGTCCCGGTCATCGGGAGTATAAAATCCTCTGATCAGCTCGATCGATATACTCAGGAAGAGTCCCGGCCCGGGAGCCGTCCGTACCCTTCTCCCCGGTATCGCATCAGTAATAGATCAGTGTGCCGTTTCCGAGCAGGGTCCTGTTACTGGCAGGAGGAGTCGTCATGCCCGGGGGCCTTGCGGTTTTCGTGTTGATGAGCATACTGATCTCGCCCATGGGCGCCGTGACCGTATTACGGGAAAGCAGCGTGCTGTTGTTGTAGATCTCGACCGTCAGCGCCTCACCGGAATTTTCCTGCTTCTGGATCGTTGCTTGGATGATACTATCGGTCATCAGGATGGAAAACGTGCGGTTGCCGGTACCGGATACCTGATGAAGGAAACCCGGGTTCCCGACCGTGCCGGTGAACGTACCGGGATAGATCACATTCACACGCACACCTGTTTGCGGAACGGTCACAGAAGCAGGAGCCGTGGTCTGGATAACCGTGATTACGGGCGTGATTATCACCACCTCGTTATCGCCGGCATGACTCGGCGGGTAGTGTAAGATGAACAATATGCCCCCGCATATCACGAGGAGGGCGACAAGAACCAGGGCCCCGGCGATGATGACCGGTCTTCCCGATCGGGAAGACTGCACGCTTTTTTGCAAATCGGGAGACCGGACCGGCAGATCTTTTTCCTGTGGCCCGGTGGTGATCCCGGTTACGGGGATATCGGGAGTATATGTGCCCGGTAATTCTCTTACCTGCTCCGGTAACGGGAGATCCGGAATGGCGATGGGCTCCTTGTGCAGACCGGGATCGGGTACGGGGGGGTTTTCCGGTATATCCCGATCTTCTGCGATCTCCTGGTTTTTGGCGGATGGGGCATCGTGCCCTGCGATTTCAGCCGCCGCACTATGAGCTGGTTCAAGGGTATCCGGCAAGGCTGATCTGTCCACCTCCGGTTGTTTTTGTAATTCTGCATCTGCCTGCAGGGATTGCATTGCCGCCAGTACCGTGCTGGCGAACGGGACCGATGGCACGGGATCCTCTGCCGGTTCCGGTAATGCCGGTGTTGCAGGAATGGCCGCAGGGAGAGATTCAACGGGTGTGTACTCCGGGGATATGGATGGTCCGGCACCAGGAATTTCATCCGGTGCAGTCTTCTCATCTGCTTCTGGCATTTCATAGGCCGGGATGGGCTCTTCCGGTTGCAGTTCCAGACGGGTAACAGGTTCAGGGCTTTCCGTTTCTTCATTCCCTGCACCAGTAGTATCACCTGTTGCCGGCAGGATTTCCGGAGCCCGTGGCACACCGGTGCTTACTTCCTCAGGTATTTCCCGTTCTACGGGAGGCATTTTTTCGAGGGAGAATTCCGGTGAATCCGGACCCTCGGGAGTCACCACCACGTCCGGGAGCGGGGGAGCGGGCTCTGTTGCCGGTGAATGAGGGCGGAGCGGTTCGGGAGCAACCCAGCGTCTGACCGATGGCTGCATCCCGGTCTTCTTCCGGGCAGGAATGATGGTTTTCTGCACAGCCTTTTCCCGTGCAGATATGACCAGTTCTATGATCTTTTTTATCCAGAGTTCACGGTCATGCGTTCTCTGCTCGCCGGACTGCTGGGTGAAGATGAGGTTGACCTGCTGCGACCCGCTCAAATCGCTGGGCTCTTCAAGCGTGAGGATAATCGCCGGTTCCCCGGTAGGAACTTTTCCTCCTTTTACTGAAATAACGTCATGAAGGAAGATCATCCGGGGCTCGAACCGGGTATACCTGCTGTCCATGAGTATGAGACGCTCATTTGTCAGCATTACATCGAAAAGCATGGAGCCGACGCTCACCCGGTGTGTGGTCAGGATGATTGTTTCACCACGGTTCAGGTAAGGGTCGCTCATGGTTCCTCAGTATCATCTCATTTTTGTTGTCCGGGCAGATATGCTTTTTAGGTAAAGTCCGGATATTCATGGAACGATTCATGCTTACCGTCTCTTGTAGCAATGGTGCCAAAACATAATTCGGAAAAAGGTACCCTGGGAATATTGGTGTGCTATGAGATATGTGTAAAGCATAAGCTCCAAAAAAGAGATGGCAATGTTCCCCCGGTTGGTTCCCACCCAACCGGGGATATTTCCTGACCATGAATGAGTAAAAGGTATGAGCCGCGGAGTCCCCGCAAAGGAGGTTACTGCGATTCGATCACGGACTTTTTTTTTACCTGCGAACCCGCGATCGATGCCGGCTCATGATTCGAGTGTGTGTATATGCTTGTGTGTGCATGCGTCCGGTTGGCGCGTGTCTCCAAAGGGACACAAGAAGGATTAGAACTGCATGTTTATAATATTTTTTATTTAACTTTCTAATATTGTTAATTATAATTAATGTACAACGACGGAATACCATACCTGTCACGTACCGGCAGTTCAGTGGTGGAAATTGTGATTCATACAGAGGTCCTTGCATGCAGGGCATATGTAATTGTAAATGATCTCCATTAAACCATGCCTTCCGAATGGCATTTTCCCGTAAAATCTGGTTAACATTATTAAAAAATAAATGAAAATAGTTTTACCTGATAGCGATCATACATTCCAGTGTAGAGGAACGATTACCATGCAACAGACATCAAAAGCACACACGCTTATCCTTGTCAGTATTGTCTGCGGGCTGCTGCTTGTCTCGGCATTCATTGCCGGGTGCACATCCAGCACTTCACAGTCCACCACTCCAGCTCCAACTGCTGCCGCAGAAACCACCGCTGCACCGGTCACCAATACTTCGGCACCCGCTGCTGTTGAAACTACGGTTGCACCACTGACAACCCCTGCCCCGGTGATGGCGACAAGCACCCCCAAGCCGGTTTATACGTATTCAGAAGGGAATGTCGTAGCATTCACGGCAGCCTCCCTCTCGGGCGTCTCGCCGAAGCTGGCGGCGGACTTCGCGAAGATGTATCCCGGCCACAGCGTTGTCTTCAACCTCGACGGCACGCAGGCCCTCAGGACACAGGTACAGAACGGTGCCTATGCCGATGTCTTCATCTCGGCCAGCAACTCCTATACTACCGAACTCACCAAGGGCGGGTATTTTGTTGACGGGACGGTCAAGCCCCTCACCTCCAACTACGTGATTGTGATCCTGCCCGCGAACAATCCGGCCAACATCAAGTCCCTTAACGATCTTGCAAAGCCGGGTGTCAAGATTGCAATGGAGGACAAGAGCGTCCCCGCCGGTACTGCAACCGTTGCAGTCCTTGCCAACCTCGCCAAGTCCACCTACAGCCAGGACTGGAACAACTCCGTGTACAACAACGTGGTGACGTACGAGACGTCTGAGCCGGGAGTAGCAAGCAAAGTCCAGCTCGGCGAAGTTGATGCTGGTTTCGTCTACGAATCTACGTACACTGCTGGCAGCAGCAAATACCAGGCGATCAGGATCCCCAAGAGCGACAACTATCTCCAGACCTATACCATCGGTCTTCTGAAAGGGTCCACGAGCAAGGGGGCAGCTGCCGATTTCGAGACCTTCATGCTCTCCACCGTTGGCCAGCAGGACCTCAAGGACTACGGCTTCAGGCCCATCTCCACCTAATCCTTTTTGTTTTTATCAATGGCAGTCATGCATGTATCATTGAGCAACCGGCCCGGCACGGGCTTTCCTTATGAGACCCGCAGGTAGTCTACCAGAAAAATACCGGCGCACCCTCAAGTACAGTCTTGCAGGTCTGCTGATCCTTGTCGTAACCCTCTACCTCGCGTTGCCGATTGCGGCTCTCTTCTTCCGTACAACTCCTGAATTGTTCTGGTCCTCGCTCTCGGACCCGATCGTGATCAGTGCGCTCCGGCTGAGCCTGACTACGTCAGTGATCTCGCTTGCGGTGGTGATCCTTGTCGGCACCCCGTTTGCCTACGTGCACGCCCGTTCAACCTACCCGGGAAAGGTAATTGTTGATACACTCATCGATCTCCCCCTGGTCCTGCCCCCCGCAGTAGCCGGCTTTGCCCTGCTCGTACTCTATGGCAGGGTCGGCCTTCTCGGGCGGTATTTCAACATGCTCGGGATCTCCATCGCCTTCACGACCCTTGCCGTCATCATGGCCCAGATCTTTGTCGCCTCTCCTTTCTACCTGCGGCAGGCAAAATCCTTGTTCGAACAGTTCGACCAGAGTTACGAGTATACTGCGCGGACACTCGGGGCTTCCCCGTTGCGGACGTTCATGACCGTCACCCTCCCCCTCACCGCGGGCGGGCTGGTCTCCGGCGCGGTCATGACATTCGGTCGTGCCCTCGGGGAATTCGGGGCGACCATCATGTTCGCCGGCAACCTGCCCGGGGTGACCCAGACGATGCCCCTTGCCGTCTACGTGGGGATGGAGAGCAATTTCAATGTCGGCCTGACGATCTCCATCCTGCTCGTGATCATATCCTTTGTCATCATGATCACGGTGAGGTTTATCCTCCGGAAAGAGGTGCTGCATGCTTGAGGCAGAATTCACCAAAAAGCTGCGTGACTTCACCATGGATCTTTCATTCCAGGTCCGTGACGGTGAGATCCTCGCGCTCATGGGCAACAACGGGTCGGGGAAATCGACCACCCTCAACATCATTGCCGGGTTGATGGAGCCGGATGCGGGGTGCATCCGGCTCAACGGCACCACGCTCTGTGAGTCGGCTCGGGGAACTCACATGGCAATCGAAGACCGCTGGATCGGCTACGTCTTCCAGAACGCTGCTGTATTCCCCCACTTATCTGTCCGCGATAATATCGCATACGGTCTCCGGGCCCGGAAACTGCCCCGCCCGGAGATTGTTAAGCGTGTTGTGCAGATGATGGAACTGATGCATCTTGGAGACCTTGCGACCGTCAAAGCGGGCAACCTGTCCGGTGGCCAGAAGCAGCGGACGGCCCTTGCGCGGGCGATCGCGATCCGGCCGGCGCTCCTGATGCTGGACGAGCCCTTTTCGTCCCTTGATGTCGAGAGCACGCTCGCGGTAAAGGAGCTGACCCGGAAGATTGTGAAGGAGATGCAGATCCCCTGCATTGTCGTCACGCACCGGGTGGCCGACAGCAACGAGATCGGGGACTGGGCGATGGTCATCTGTTCCGGAAAAAAGGAATGGGAGGGCAGGCCCCGGGATATGCCCGAAGACTGCACGGTCTGCCGGTGCCACTAAATCAGGAGGAAATTCTCAACCGGTGGTAGTCTGATTGGCTACTGCTGCTGATGCAGTGCGTAAATCGACATGAATATCGATCGTCCCGTGGGGTTGCGAAGTCGTACTGCTTTTGGCAGGCTGGCCGTTGTTATAGAGCGAGACGGTAAGCACATCACCGGACTCGTCAAGTTTCTTGACGGTAGCCTCCACGATCTCATCCTTGGCCGGGACCTGGTAAAACTGTCTCCCGGATCCCGTGACATCCCGCATACGGCCTGCTGTACCGAATGAGGCGGTGAAATTGCCCGCGTAATCGATCTGCACCCAGACGCCTGTCTGAGCCGTCTGAGGGATGAGGGACTGGGGGGCGGTTGTCTCCACTGCTGTTATTCCGGGTGTGGTATGCGTTCGTTGCGTTATTGCTGTGGTTGGCTGTGCGGTGGTTTCCGGGACCTGCGCGGTGGTCGTTGTCACCCCAGGTGTGGCAACCGGTGTTATAGGAGTGCCGGATTTCCCGGTAAACGACGGGGCAAAGAAATATACACCGATCGCGCCGGCAATGATGAGGATGATGACAAGGCCTGCTGCAATGGCGGTTCGGTTGCCCGAAGGTGAACCGGCACGGGGTTTCCGTGGTGCAAGCGGGGGGTTGCGGAATTTATCATCCGGTGATTCCGGCCCTTTTCCCAGTTCACCCGCTTCTTCCGGAATGTCCCCGGGGATCCAGGGAGGGTCGAGTTCGGCCGGTTGCACCCCGTGCTCCTGCTGTGCAATGACACTGGCCTCCTTGAGTTTTACCGCCCACTCGTCGCGCTCGCCCATGCGTTTTGTCTTCGGGGCCCGGGGAAAGATGATGCCCAGCGTATGCCGGGTTCCGTCTTTCATGAGTAACGAGAGGGAGAGGACCGGGTCCATCGCGGACGAGTCACCGATCGTCACAGTCTCCAGTGCGGTAAATGGTATATCCTGTGGCCGCAACTGGGTATGACGGCTGTCAACGAGTATAAGGCGCTGGTTGGTAAGAATTGCCTCGGCCGGTATGGTGTTGATGACCACATTGTGCGTTGACAAGATGATGGATTCATTGTTGTTGAGGTAAATGCTTCCCATGATCCTACAATCCCTGCTCTCATGTGCGCTGTGAATGGCAATAGCCCTTATGGCCTGAAAGGCTCGTCAGAATCCGACAGGTCATCAGACCTGGAGGAGGAGAAGATGCGAAGCATCTTCGACTGTCGAAGGTCGACTAACGCCTTCCTTCGTTTCATCAGAGTTTGATAACCCCTCCGATCCCGAAGGGGGAGAAGAGCCATAGGCTCTTCGATCAACGACAGCTTTGTCAGAGCCTTTCGGAATTCGAAGAACGCTGATGCGTTTTTCTCGTTCTCGAATTTTACTTCGCTCAATTCTTCGAAGATAGAAACCTTAACAACCTTTCCAGCCGAAAATATTCGCACTATGTGGAAGGCAGTCGGGATCGAGGCGTGGCTCGGGGCGCGGAAGACCAGCCTCGAGGATGCTCGGGGGACCGTCACCGGGATCATCGGGATGGTGCGGGACGAGGGCGATGCAGCGCTCCGGGACCTCGCGAAGAAATACGTGGAACTCGGAGATATCGCGGTCTCCGACGAAGAGCGGGAAGCAGCGTATGACCAGGTCGATGCCCGTGTCGTGGAAAGCCTGGTCGAGGCCGAAGCCCGCATCGAGCGCTTCCACGAGCGCCAGCGGCCCCGCGATCTCTGGCTGGAAGAGATGGAACCCGGCATCATGCTCGGCGTCAAGACCACTGCCCTCAACCGCGTCGGGATCTACGTCCCTGGCGGTCGTGCCGCTTACCCCTCATCCGCCCTTATGTGTGCGGTACCCGCCCGGGTTGCAGGGGTGAAAGAGATCTGCGCCTGCTCCCCTCCGCCGATCAAGCCCCTGACCCTCGTCGCCCTCGACATAGCCGGGGTCACCGAGATTTACCAGGCCGGTGGCGCCCAGGCGATTGCCGCGATGGCGCTCGGGACGGAGAGCATCCGCCCGGTCCAGAAGATCGTCGGGCCGGGAAACATTTACGTCACCCTCGCGAAGATGATGCTCCGCGAGCAGGTGGAGATCGACTTTCCGGCAGGCCCGAGCGAGATCGGGATCATCGCCGACAGCACGGCGCACCCCCAAGTCGTTGCCGCGGATATTATTGCCCAGGCAGAGCACGACCCGAACGCCGCCTGCATCCTGATCACCACAGATCCCACTCTCCCGGCAAAGGTCGGGAAGGAGATCGAGAAGATGGTCGCGGTGGCGCCCCGGAAGGAGATTATCGTCGAGGCCCTGAAGAACTCCGGGTATACGGTTGTGGCCGACATGGACGAGGCGATCGCGGCATCGGACATCGTCGCCCCCGAGCACCTCTCCATCCAGGTCGCCGATCCGCTTTCGGTCGTCACCAGAGTGAAAAACGCCGGTGCGATATTCGTTGGCAAATACTCCGCGGTGGCATGCGGGGATTATGCAGTCGGCACCAACCACGTCCTGCCGACCGCGGGATATTCGAAGATGTACTCCGGCCTCGACGTGGCGCACTTCTGCAAGACCGCAAGCGTCGAGATCCTCGACCGCGATGGCCTCGAGACCATCGGCGATATCGTTGAGACTATCGCAGAAGCCGAGGGCCTGTATGCCCATGCACAGTCCGTGAAAGTGAGAAGGGAACTGTAATCTTTTTTTTTAATATTTTCCGGATATCGGTAACATTTATACAAAGCCCCCTTACGCCAGCCCTGCACCCGGAGCGGGGGAGGAGGCGTTGGGGATAGTCCTCTTTCGACAATACTTCCGATCTGCTGGACACCCGTATAGGGGAATTCCAGATCAGGGTAAGTGTATAGAGCAAAGCCCGAAAGAGGTGAAACTTTCGAGTCCGTTTTTTGCGTAGGGCATTGCTCCGGGCCGTAAAGGTACAACTGTTTAACTTTTTACGATCGCGATCGCAGGGGGCGATCATTTTTTTTCAAACGCGATCATTATTGCGATTAAAAATTTTCAAACGCGATCGTGATCGCGATCTGCAGCGTGAAAAATCTCCATGGGAAATAAAGGTCTGTACGGCGTGAACAATTACCAGACTTTCGGATTTATCGCGATCGGATTTTTTCAATCACGATCATTGTTGCGGTTAAAAATTTTCAAACGTGATCGTGATCGCGGTTAAAAATTTTCAAGCAGGGACTGCTCAAATTTTTTCAAGCAGGGTTTGCCTGCAAAAAGTTAAACAGGTGTACACAAATCTGAAATCTATATCTCTTTGTAAGATCGAGTCCGGATCCGTTTTTCTCATCCGGGTTATGATCGCGATGAAAAAAATCAATCAGGGTCTGATGAAAAAATCACTCCCGTTTCAGCCCCGCCACACCAAGGAGGAACCCGGCGTATACCAGCGCAAGGACCGGCAGGAGCGGATCAAGCGGCGTTTCAGTGACAGGTTTGTCCGAAGGCAGAAATTCAATCTCCGTGGTCGCATACTCCTCCTTGATAAACCGCTGGCGATCAACCGGCGTATCCACGACATAGACGGTATATTTGCCAGGCTTGAGCGTGCCAAGGATGATGGAGGTATCCCACATATAGGTCCAGCTGCCGTTTTCCAGATGGACCGGTGCTGTGGTGAACAGTCCCCTGCCTGCGGGGATGTTGAGGTTATCAAGCGCAACGCCGCGGGGATCAAGGTCCGGGCCGGTGACAAAGAGGAAGACAGCAATGGTCGGTGTCCCGTTGACGGTTCCGCTGAGGGTGATTGTGTCACCGATAGGCGCAACAGACGGTGAGGCATTGATCGTGATGGTAACGGCGCCGGATACCGGTACTGCCATGATCAGCAGGGCTGCAAGAAGAACCAGCAGGAACGCCCGTCTCATACCAGAAGGGTTTGCTTTCCACGCGTATAATAATGTCATATCCCCGCCGGGTGGTCAGAACGTGACGACCATCACGGCCTCCTCCTCTTTTTTGAGTTCCCCTTTGAGATGCTCCGCATCGAAATCATAGGCATCGTGGGGGTTGTAGTCTTCGTAGAGCTCGCACTTGTCGAGAATGTCGACGAACTCTTTTAAGAAGATACGGGGGATGATATCCACCCTGCCGCCGAACCGCGTGGTGATCTTCCTGATCATCGCACGGATGAACCGGTGCGAGATCCGCTCCCGGTCCGGTTCGGTATAGGCCTGTGCATAGACATCCACAACCTTGAGGGCCACCAGTTCGAGCTTGGCGGTATCGAATTTCGAGAGGATGATCTGCGGCTGGCGGGGATTTTTGAACGTATCGCTCTGCACCACGCTGATCCGGTCATAGAGCGGGGGCAGGGAGCGGATCCCGCGGGACCCCTCAAAGAGCGCCGGTGTTCCCGTGAAGAGGAAATAACAGCGGGGCATCTCGCCCCGGTCCAGCGCATCGACGATCCGGACGAGCGTCTGGTACCCCTTCTCCCGCTGGTTCCGCTGGAGCCCCTGGGTGGCCTCCATCTCGTCGACCGCGATCGCGAGGCCGCTGTACCCGGCCCCGTGAATGATCGAGACCAGGCCCCGGAGGAAGGCAAAGGCAATGGAGTCATCGATGTCACCGCGGATCCCTGCTTTCTGCTTGAGGTTCCTGCCGATGTTGGGTTCGGCGGAGATCCACCCGAGGGCTGCCTGGGCAAGCGCAAAGTCGCCGGCATTGTTCGCCCGGTAATAGGTTCGCAGGGTTGCCGCGAGGGCGGAGTTCATCTCCGAGATGCCGGAGAGTGCCGCCTCGATCTCCCGCTCGGTGGCAGCCTCGAGCGCGGCATCCTCCGTCCCGGCACCGCTGACGGACAATAATCGCTCCTCTATACCGAAGAGCCAGTTGTCCACGATCGTTTTCATCGCGTGCTCTTCCTCGTTCACCCGCAGGTTTGCACAAATCTGCTGGTAGATACCCTTCAGTTTGTGCAGGGGGGTTCCGGGCGAGATGATCACGTGCGACGTGACAAACCCCTTGTTCCGTGCTATCTCCAGGGACCGGGCAACGAGGAAGGTCTTGCCGCTCCCGTACTCACCCCGTATGAATTTGAGATCGCCGCCACCCTGCAGTACGTAATCCAGCTGCTTTGCGATCACGCTCTCTTCCACGTCAAGCCCGACCGCGATCCGCTCGAGCCCTCCGGCCGGTACAGTCCCTCGCCTGAGTGCGTTGATGATATTGATGCTCTCAAGCCGGCTTTTTACCATCCGTTCAGGATCCGGTGTATTCATAGACTTCACCATCCTCGCCCACGCCTTTCTTCTCGATCAGAGACACCCCCTGTGCAGCAGCCTTCTCTACCAGCCTGTTGACGATCCCGACCACCCGCCGTGTCCCAAGGATCTTGCGCAGCTCCATCTCGCTCGCCTTCCGGTGCGACCGGAGAAACGTGACGATCTTCTGCTCCTGCTCGGTGAGCCCGAGCTGGTCGCTGATCTCCTGTGCGGCAGGTGCAGCATCGGTGCGCTTCTGTAATGGCCGGTCATGCATGACCGGGCGATCGGCAAGGGAGCGCTCCTTGCAGTTCCGGACGAGGGCAAGGTAATCCTCAAGACGGATAGCCTGCGTGTGGGCGGGCATCACGTCCATCCCGCAGAGGCAGAGATACTTGCAGTCCGTGTAGTCGGCCTCTTCCAGAGCATTGGACGCGGAAATGAAAAAAGCAATGGCAAGCAGTTCCAGGCCTTCGGAACTGAGGGATGTCCTCCGCTCTTCCAGTTTTTTTATCAGCTGGCCGGTCAGACGCTTCATGGAGCGCATCCTGCCTCTTTCCTGGACGATGATGGATGCAATTTTTGTAAGATCGGTCCCTTTCCTGACATTGGATAGGATATATAGCATCACTTTCTCGCACTCGCGCTCGTCCCCGTTCTCTGCAAGGAAGCGTGCATAGTCGGGTCCACCGGCAAGGAAATCAGCCCGGTACGCACGGTAATACCAGGACCGTGCTTCGGCGGGGTTGCCGCAGTCTTCGTAGAACCGTGCGGTCTCGAGCAGGCTGACGACGTTCATGTCCCGGGAGACGAGTTCCAGGAACCGGCGTGCCGCATCATGTGGGGGAAGGTTGTTGTTGAGATACTCGCGGTACTTCCCGATGACAAGACCCAGTACGTCCATGTCATTCTTGGTGGCAAGTTCGTCCCGCACCAGTGCCTCATACCGCGCAAGGGCCTTCTTTGCATCGCCCGCTGCTGCAAGAAGATCACATTCCACGAGACGGTAGAGGGGATCGTGGGGGCACAGGGCAAGGAGTTCTCCGGCATGATCCTGTGCCTGTTTCAGGTCGCCGCTGGATTTCAGGAGGAGTATATAATCGAACAGGATTGAGCAGTCCGGCCGGTTCTTTATGTGGGTAGCGTAGGCTTCGAGTGCACCCTGCAGATCGTACCGGGAGAGTGCGTCAAGGTAGGTGCGGAGGACGGCGGGGTCTTGGGTCTCGCGCCAGATCAGCTGTGCGGCATCCGCAGCGGCCCGGTAATTCTTCGTCTTCATGAGAGCGTCAACATATTCCTGCGACGGTACAGTCTCTCCCATGTGCCGGGCATGGGTGGCAAGGGCCTCTTCTGCCTCGCCGATCTCGATGAGTGCCCGCATCAGGGTCTTTATGTCGCCGGGCTTTTTTGCGAGCAGGACGAGGCGCTGGAGCACCGGCAGGGCCCCGCGGTAATCCTTCCGGGAGAGGAGGTACTCGGCATAGCTCCTCACGGCATCCTGGTTGGTCGGGTCCAGGTGGACGGCAGCGGCATATTCCGCAATCGCCCCTTCATCGCCCCTTGCCTCGAGCACCTTTGCGAGGTAGCTGTGGACGTAGGAGGAGTCCGGCATTCGTACGGCAAGATCGCGGAAGAAGACCTCCGCATCTTCGTGCCGGCCGGTATAGTAGAAATTGGTGGCCGCAAGGACTTCGAGGCCAGCGTCCTTTCCGGACTCCAGCAGCCGGTTGCAGACCTGGAGCGATTCCTGGTACCTCCCGTCCTCGAAGAGCCGGAACGCCTCCTTCTTCTGTTCTTCCGGTGATGAGAGGATCATGGCCGGCCCCGGTGGAACCTGACGCTGATGAGGCCGGCAAGCATCCGGACCATGTCACGCTTCTCAACCCTTGAATCGCCCTTGTTCTGCCATTCGATCGGGACTTCGGTGATCGTAAACCCGGCCGAACGGAGCCTCCAGAGCAGTTCGACATCGAATTCAAAACCCCGCGAGACCATGGCCGGTATCACGGCATCGATGGCGGCTTTTCTGAAGACCTTTGCCCCGCACTGCGTATCATGGTACGGGAGCCCGAACAGGAGCCTGATGAGCAGGTTGAACCCTCGGCTCTCCATCCGGCGCAGCACTCCCTGCCTGACCGTGAGTCGCGAGCCGGGGACCCAGCGCGAGCCGATCGCACCGTCAACAGATGTGACTGCGGAAAAGAGGCGGAGCATCTCACTGATACTGGTTGAGCCGTCAGCATCGAAATACCCGACGAGCGGTGCCCGTGCGGCGGCAAGGCCGGCAATGACCCCCCCGCCTTTCCCGAGACGGTAATCGAACCGGAGACAGCGGATCCGGAGATCTCCCCGCCGGTCTGCAAGGCTCTTGACGACATCCGCAGTCCTGTCAGTGCCGTCACAGATGACAATGAGTTCCCCTTCGAACCGGCTGATACCTTCAAGGAGCGGCGCGATCCGGAACTCCTCGTTGTAGGCAGGGATCACCAGACTGTAGGGAATCCCGGGGGCAGTCGTCATAGTGTGTGGAACAACCTGTTTTTATTTCGTTTGCATGAGCATCTGTATTGTTACCCGTCAGGTGCCGGTGCCCTGCCGTACGTTTGCCGGAATGGGTTTATCTGAGTAATTATTGGCGGAGTTTCCCAATAACATTACTGGTGTTGGCCGAGGTGCTGGGCAAGCATGGTTCCGGGCCGGTATTTTTCAGCCATGGCGAGTGCGGTCTCGCGCAGGGCGTGGTGTTCCGCAAGGCAGCTGGCCGGCGGAGAGGATTTCCTGAGGATCGCTGAACTGTTCTCGGTGATCTGGATAAGTTCGGTAGCGATCACGGCGTTCAACCAGATTAAGTCTGCGAGCATCTCGTTGGTATCCTTGTCCTGCATGCAGAACAGGTCAAACGTTCCGGCATATTAAGAGTGGGGAAGGGCAATCTTAATCCCCCTCCGATCAAAATCTCATGGGAGGATAATGAACTATCTTGACAAGATAAAAAAAGACGGGAAACTGGCCAACCCTTTTTTTTGCCTGATGGGAATTGAAGTCATGATTGATGAGGCCGGCAGGGCCGTCCTGAAAATGCAGGTGCGGCCAGACATGCATAATGGGGTGGGCTGGCTCCAGGGGGGGATGCTGGTCGCACTTGCAGACGAGGCAATGGCGCTTGCGGTCTATTCGCAGCTCTCCGATAGCGAGGGTATCGCCACCATAGCCGAGTCTACCAGTTTTATCAAGGGAGTCCGCGACGGTGTCGTCTATGCCGAAGGGCGCGTAATCAGGAAAGGGAGGAGGGTGGCGTTCTGCGAAGGAGAAGTCTGGACACAGAACGGTGAGAAGGCCCTGCTCTCGCGGACATCTGCCGCATTTGCGGTAACGCAGGCAAAATAAAAAAGATTAAAATAATTCGCTCTTTAGAAATCATCGGCTTTCATTGTAGACGCTCTTGGGAGTGTCGAATCTCATCAGAGATGAGACAGGAGGAGAGCCATCAGGCTCTTCGACTTCGGTATTCCGCAGTCGAAGAATCCTTACGGATTCTTCTCCCGTCAATCCTCGCTGATGCGACGATTGCCTCCCCCCGATCGGGCATCCCCATATTGCAATAGTCTCTCATAAGGTTGGTAAAGGAATCTCTGAAAAATTGGAAGGAATAAAAACTAGGAGGTCAACGGGATGCTCCCCTTGCGTTGCCTCCCCCTCTGGGGGGCCTCCGTTCCCAAAGGGAAGCGGAGGCTTGAGAAGAACCGCGGTTCTTCGGTTTGAGAGAGGGGGGCACACTCATAACTGACAGAATATTATCAAATTATAAAATGAAATAGGATTTCTACAGAGTAACAAAATTATTTCTTGTTTTCCCTGGATTTCTTTTCCGACTGCTCTTTCGTTTCAGGCCTACGGAACTTGACATACCAAACGGCACCACCGGCAACAATGATCGCGATGAGGATCAGGGCGATTGTAGTGGAAGAGAAGGATGATGCCCCTCCTTTTTGTGCCTGGGCAAGTCCGTCCGTTGCATCCTTATTGCCCGGGTCGAGGGTGAGGGCCTTGTTGAAGGCATCTGCGGCATCCTGATATCTCCCGGCACCGACGAGGGCATTGCCTTTATTGATCCAGCCTTTCACGTAGGAAGGATCGATAGTGACCGCATGGTCGTACGCGTCAATGGCATCACTGTATCGTCCCATCTTGTAGAAAACGTATCCCTTGTTATTCCATAAACCCGAATTGTTTTTGAACTGGATCAGGCCCGCATCAACCGTCTTAAGGGCCTCATCATACCTGCCAAGATCGGTGAGTGCGCCAGCCTTGTCCTTGTAAAGGTACATCAGTGCATCACTTAATCCAAGTAGGGTCGTGTTCTCGGCAAGCGCCGAATCGAAGTATTCTACTGCTTTGTCATACTGGCCAGCGCTGATGGAGATCTCCCCAAGGTTATAATAATCTGTTGCATTGTCATGCCCGGTGGCGGCAAGGGCCGGCTGGATGATGCAGAGACAGAGTGCACAGAGTGCGCAGAGCGTCACAATATACCGGAATTTCATGTCCGGATATTTTCGTGTTGGTGCAGATTAATCTTATCTCCATCCATTTTTCACCCTCATGAGAATCGTACCGGAAACTGCGTGCATGCCAAGGCAGCGCACACGCTCCCGGTTTTGAACGTGCACAACGGTAAGATAACACTAATACGGATTGGGGCAAAATATACAGCAATCGGGGAGATCTCTTGTGAAGTACATCATTGTTACCGGCGGTGTGATGAGCGGTCTGGGCAAGGGCATCACTGCAGCATCCGTGGGAAGGATCCTGAAGAACCGTGGCTACCGGGTGACAGCAGTCAAGATCGACCCCTACCTGAACATCGATGCAGGGACGATGAACCCGGCACAGCACGGGGAGGTCTTCGTGCTCAAGGATGGGAGCGAGGTGGACCTTGATCTGGGTAACTATGAACGGTTCCTCGAAATCGAGCTCACGGCCTCCCACAACATCACGACCGGCAAGGTGTACCGCACGGTCATCGACAAGGAGCGCCGGGGCGATTTCCTCGGGGAGACCGTCCAGATCATCCCCCATATCACCGACCAGATCAAGACCTGCATCCGCCAGGCAGCCGAAGAGGAGTTCCCGGACGGGACAAAGGCGGATATCTGCCTTGTCGAGGTCGGCGGGACCGTAGGCGACATTGAGAGCATGCCGTTTCTCGAGGCAATCCGGCAGATGCGGGGTGAGTTTCCGCCGCACGACTTCATCCTGATCCACGTGACCCTGATCCCGGAGGACACGATGGGCGACATGAAGACCAAGCCCACCCAGCACTCGGTGAAAGCCCTGCGGGAACTGGGCCTCCATGCCGATATCATCGTTGGCAGGAGCGAGAACCCGATCGGGGCCGGCACCAAGCGCAAGATCTCGGCGTTCTGTGATCTCCCCCAGAGTGCCGTTATCTCCGCGGCTACCGCACCAGATACCTATGCCGTCCCGATGGAGATGGAGAAGGAGGGTATCGCCGACGTACTCTCCACCCATCTCGGGCTTGACCGGAAAGAGGCGGACACATCCTGGTACCGGATCGTAAACAAGGAGTACACGAACCGGATCACGGTTGCGATCGTGAGCAAGTACGGCATCGAGGACGTGTATATCAGTATCAAGGAATCGCTCAAGCACGCGGGACGGGCGCTCTCTACCGAAGTGAAGATCGCGTGGCTGGATGCAGAACGGTACGAGCGGTGCACACTGAAGGATTACGACGGCATCCTGATCCCCGGCGGGTTCGGCAAACGGGGTATTGAGGGGAAGATCGAGGCGATCAAATTTGCCCGGGAGAACAATGTCCCCTTCCTCGGGCTCTGCCTCGGGTTCCAGCTGGCGACGGTCGAATACGCCCGGAACAAGGCAGGCATTCCCGATGCAACGAGCGAGGAGTTTGGCGAGGGCACGCACGTGATTGCCCTCCTTCCGGAACAGGAAGGGCTCCACGAGCTGGGCGGGACAATGCGGCTTGGCAACTATACCGCTGATATCCGGGAAGGAACCCTCTGTCACCGGCTGTATGGCGAGAAACAGGTGATCGAGCGGCACCGTCACCGGTACGAAGTGAACCCGGAGTACATCAAGATGCTGGAGAAGGCCGGGATGGTCTTCTCGGCGACGAACAGGAACCGGATGGAGTGCCTTGAACTACCCGGACACCCGTTCTTCTTTGCCACCCAGTTCCACCCGGAGTTCAAGTCACGGCCCACCCGGCCTTCGCCGCCGTACGTGGGATTTGTCGAGGCGTGCAGGGCAAACAAACGGACAACGTAGGGAAGAGACCATGGTCAATGCAGAGAAGTTCATTAATAAGTCCATTGCTGAGATCAAAACCACTGCCGGCAGCGACAAGGTGGTCATGGCATTGTCGGGAGGCGTGGACAGCTCGGTCTGTGCCGCCCTTGCCGCCCGTGCCATCGGGGACAACCTGATACCGATCTACATCGATACCGGCCTGATGCGGAAAGGCGAGACCGACCGTATCCGGACCATCTTCGGTAACATCCGGCTCCAGATTGTCGATGCCGGTGACGAGTTCCTCGATGCTCTCAAGGGGATAACGGATCCTGAAGCCAAACGCAAGGCGATCGGCGAGCGGTTCATCCGGGTCTTTGAGCGGGAGGCAAAGAAGCAGGGGGCCAGATGCCTGCTGCAGGGCACGATCTACCCCGACAGGATCGAGAGCGAGGGCGGGATCAAGAGCCACCACAATGTTGGCGGCATGCCGCTCCACATGGAGTTCACGAAGGTTATCGAGCCGATCCGCGACCTCTACAAGGATGAGGTCCGGGAGATTGCAGGTTCCCTTGGCCTGCCTAAGGAGATCCAGCACCGGATGCCGTTCCCGGGTCCCGGGCTTGCGGTGAGAGTGCTTGGCGAGGTGACGAGGGAGAAGGTCGCCGTCATCCGCGAGGCGAACTGGATCGTCGAGGACGAACTGGTGGAAAAGTACCGTCCCTGGCAGTGCTTTGCCGCCCTCCTCGGCCTCGGGACCGGTGTCAAGGGCGACAACCGGATCCACGGTTGGATCGTGGCGGTCAGGGCGGTCAACTCCCGTGACGGCATGACGGCCGATCCGATCGATATCCCGTTTGCGCACCTGACAAAGATCGGGTCGCGCATCACGGCGGACATCCCCAGTGTGGCACGGGTGGTCTACGATGTTACGGCAAAACCCCCGGCAACGATCGAATACGAATGACCGGTGAAAAATAAAAGAACATTGAACTGTGGTAACCATGGAAACAACAAGTCAGATGAAAGCGCTCGACGAGCGCTTTTACATGCCCGCGTTCTCCCGTGAGATCGCCATTGTGAAAGGCGAGGGCTCGAAGGTATGGGACGCGGATGGGAAGGAGTATATCGACTGCGTGGCAGGGATTGCGGTCTGCAGCACCGGCCACTGCCACCCGACCGTGGTCAAGGCGATCTGCGACCAGGTGCACCAGCTCATCCACTGTTCGAACCTCTACTATATCCCGCACCAGGGCGATCTTGCCAAGAAAGTTGTCGAGATCACCGGGATGCACAAGGCATTCTTCTCCAACTCGGGAGCGGAATCGACTGACGGGGCGCTCAAGCTCGCCCGCGTCCGGACCGGCAAGAAGAAGTTTGTGGCATTTGTCCACGGGTTTCACGGGCGTACCATCGGGTCGCTCGGGGTGACCCACAAGCCCGGGATCCGCGAGCCGTTCGAGCCGCTGGGGATGCCTGTTACCTTTGTTGACTATGGCGACCTGGAAGGTCTGAAGAAGGCGGTTGACAGCGATACCGCCGGTGTCATTGTCGAGCCCATCCAAGGCGAGGCCGGCGTCATTATCCCGCCCGACAGTTTCTTTGAGGGCATCCGCGAGATCTGCGATAACACCGGAGCGCTCATGATCGTGGACGAGGTGCAGTCCGGCATGGGCCGCACGGGTAAGTGGCTTGCTATCCAGCACACGAAGGTGCAGCCGGATATCGTCACCCTGGCAAAGGGGATCGCGAGCGGCTTTCCCATGGGTGCTCTCTCTGCCCGTGAAGGGCTCGAGTTCAAGAAGGGTGAGCACGGCAGCACCTTTGCCGGCGGGCCGCTTGCCTGTGCTACTGCCATGGCCACGATCGGTGTGATCGAGAAGGTACTGCCCGGTGTGGCAGCCAAGGGCGAGCGGTTCAGGAATGGGCTTGCGAAATACAACCCCCGTGTCCGGGGGCTCATGATCGGGATGACCATCGGCGACAAATGCCCGGAGGTCCAGAAGAAGTGCGCAGAACAGGGTGTGCTCGTCAACTGTGCAGCGGACGGGAACCTGCGTCTTGTTCCCCCGCTTGTGATCTCCGATGCTGAAATCGACCGCGTGGTCGAGGTCATCAATGGAACGATTGGTTAGATCCTGCTATAAGAAGAAGAGCGGCTACGTCTTTGCCAAAAAAGCGGAGGATATCGCCCGCGAGTACGGCATGACCCGCATCGCCCGGCTCGCGAGCAACGAGAACCCGGAACCGCTCTCTCCGGCAGCCCTGGAAGCGGCGGAAGCGGCCTTAAAAACCGTGAACCGGTATCCCGACGAACGGGTCAATGCCCTCATGACCGCCCTCCGGGCCACCTACGGGGACTACCACTTCGTGACCGGTGTCGGTATGGATGGGGTCATCGAGACCCTGATCCGTACGCTTGTCGATCCCGGGGAGAAGGTGACGGTTGCGACCCCGACGTTCTCATTCTATGCCCTCGCGGCGATGGGGCAGGGAGCCGAAGTCGTCATGGTCCCACGGGAAGCGGATTTCTCCGTTGATGTGAAAAAACTCATCCGCGAAGGCAAAGATGCGAAGATCACCCTCCTCTGCTCCCCCAACAACCCCACGGGTAATGCAACGGACCCGGAGATCGTCCGGGAGATTCTCGAAGGCATTGAAGGAGTACTCTTCCTTGACAATGCCTACGTGGAGTTCTCGGGAATCGATTATCTCCCGCTGATGAAGAAGCATGAGAACCTGATCCTCGGGAGAACCTTCTCCAAGGTACACTCCCTTGCCGGCCTGCGGATCGGGTATGCTTTCACGCCCCGCTGGCTGCCGCCGTGGTACCAGCGTGCCGGCACGCCCTTCACGGTGAACTCTGTCTCCGCCGCGGCAGCCGCGGCAGCGCTCACGGATAAGGGCCATGCAGAACGCTATGTCGCCCAGGTGAAACGCTGGAGGAAGCAGCTCGCGGAGGAGGTGAAATACCCGGTCCTCCCGTCCGATGCGAACTTCGTGATGGTGGATGTCGCCCCCCACAAGAGTGACGAGATGGTGGAGGAGCTTGCCCGGCAGGGAGTTGTCGTCCGCTCCTGCCGCAGTTTCGCCGGGCTTCCGGACCATTACATCCGCGTCAGTATCGGGGAGGACTGGGAGAACGGGCAGTTCATCAGGGTGATCAATTCCCTATGATGTGCGGCATCACCGGGACACCCGGGACCGGCAAGTCGATGATCGGCGAGGAACTGGCACGGCGGGGGCACCGGGTCGTCCACCTCACCGATACGGTCGGGCCGTACGTGGTGGGTGATGACGAGAAGCGGGATGCGCAGATCATCGACGTAGACCGGTGGGCAGCGGAGTTCGTCCCGGTGGACGGGTTTGTCGAGGGGCACTTCGCCCACCTGCTGCCCTGCGACCGGGTGGTCGTCCTCCGCTGCCGTCCCGACGAGCTGAAGGCCCGGCTTGCGCAGCGCAAGTACCGGGAGGCAAAGATCCGGGAAAATGCGGAGGCGGAGGCGCTCGATTCCTGCCTCATCGAGACCGTGGAAGGGCATGACCCGTCCCACATCTTCGAGCTCGACACCACCCGGCGCGATGCCCCGTACTGTGCCGACCGGATCGAGCAGTTCGTCAGGGGAGAGATACTGGCGGACTTTGGCCATATCGATTGGTCATCCTACCTGGAGATCGGACCATGACGCTTGACCAGTACCGCTCCCATGTAAAAGTGTACTTCGACCCGCTGGTTGTCATCGCGATCCGCTGCCGGCTTACCCCGAACTTCTTCACTATTGCCGCCCTCCTCGCATCGGCAGCTGCCGGCATACTGTTCTTCCTCCGGATGGAACTCTGGGGGATCATCGCTGTGGCACTGAATGCATTCTGTGACGCGATGGACGGGGCCGTTGCCCGCGAAATGAAGGCCCAGAGCAAGCGCGGGGATTTCCTTGACCATGCGGTGGACCGGTATGCGGATATCTTCATCATCACCGGCATCTTTGCCGGGGGGATGGTCCCGTGGCAGATCGGTGTCTTTGCCCTGACCGGTGTCCTGATGTCTTCGTATCTCGGGACGCAGGCGCAGGCTGTCGGTGTCGGGAGGTACTACGGCGGGCTGCTCGGGCGTGCGGACCGGCTGGTCATGATCCTGGTCGTTGGGATCGTCGACCTGCTCGTCCCGTTGAGTTTCTGGAGCCTCTCGCTCTTTGGCTGGATGCTCGTCCTCTTCGGCATGTTCGGCCATATCACCGCGTTCCAGCGGTTTGCGTATGTCTGGGCGAAAGTAGAGTGAGGGAAAGGTCTCTGGTAATAGTAATAAACAATCTTTTTTGAACGAACATAACCAGACGCCCGAATATGATGAACGCGAAGAGCCGAGACGTACTTCCTCACGTCAACAACCCAGATTATTTCGTGCCGGAGATGCACAACAGAATGTATTGCATTTACTCCAAAAGATTACCTGAAATAGTAAATTGAGGTTGTCGGATTGGCTTTTGTACTAGGATGTGAAAAATGACTCATTATCTGATAGATATCCGCCTAATGGGTTCAGTGAAGCATCAGATTCGCACATTAAGCAACCATTTGTCTGAGAAATTTAATCTCAGGGAAAAACTGGTTGTCCCGCATATTACGCTGGCCGGGCCTTTTTCGACCCACCATGAAAAAAAACTCATCGAAGATTTCACAAGAATAAGTACGAACCAGAAGGAGTTTCCAAAATATGAGGTGGGGGGTTACGGATTTTTTGACGATACCAGGGTTGTCTTTGTTACGGTTACACCAGATGAGACCTTAAAACAATTCCGGTATCAGCTTTCCCAGGCACTCTCCCCGTACTGCTCATTACGGAACTATGATCTGGATTCTGCCGACGCGTTCAGGTTCCATGCAACGCTCGCCATGAAACTTGACTGGCTCACATTCCAGAGAATAAAATGGTATTTCAGACGACAGGAACGTGTCATATACCGGCACCATCCGATCCGGGCAACATTGCTCCGGAATTCTATAATTCTCTGCGAATATGATTTTATTCAAGAGAGGATGCTGAGCCGGGCACAGGCACTGAGCAGGGCGACCATGATGCGGGATTTTGATATTCTTAAGTTGTGGGCTGATGGAAGTTGGGAATGAGAATACTATCGTCCAGGTCTACACGGTCGGCAATGAGTAAAAACATCTCACGTATGAAATGTGAAGTGGGACTTAGTTCCTTTCGGATTCTTCTCCAGCCAATCCTCGCTGATGCGGCGATTACCTTCCCGGAGAGGCCATGAGGCGGGGAGCCCTCATAGCGCAAGTGATGCCGACTGCCGAATACAGTTTATTTTTTTGATCCCGGGATTGCTTTCGCAATCCCCCGGATATACTCCAGCGCAGCAATCGCATCCTCCCGCTTCCGGTCGCAGGAATGCAGCTTCACCCACGAGAGGAACCGCTCCTGGGTCTCAGATGAGATTGCACCACCCGCCGCCGACACGATCCGGCTGTATGTCCGCTGCGGGTAGAAAACGGATTGTGCTGCAGAAAGCAGGGCCATGTGATCCTGTGGGGTAATCATTCCCTGATGTTCCGCTTCGCGGAGCGTGAACCGGATATTGATGAGCGGTTCGGAGAGGGAGAGCCCGGTTTCGGGATCGAAGACGAGTGCGACCTCGTCGTCCGAGATCAGTTCCCCGCTCTTGTACATCCTGTAAACCTCGCCGATACCGGTCATACCCAGCGTGTCCATCTCGGCAGCCCGGAGTGCCCCCATGCTCGATGCTCCGACGACCTTCACGCCTTTTTTCACGGCAGCGAGGATCTCCCGGTGGGCCACCGCAGATTCCTGGTGGAAGACGCCATCGATCAGGCCGATGATCGCGGCCCCGTCTTCAACCGCCCGGAGCAGGTCGCCCCTCTTCGCCGGGGGGTGGTACTCCGCGGAAAGGATCTGCTCCGCGGAATCACGATCAAGGCTTGGCCCGAGAAAGACGATGATCCTCTGCATGCTTCACCCTCTCGCCACGGCGTTCAGGGTCCATGGCGAATACTTCGAGGCCCGGCACGATCACCCGCACGACCGGGATACCGATCTCTTCCCGGGTTAGGTCCACGACAATGACCCGGTCCAGTCCTTTCTTTCCCAGTGCATCGATGATGTTTTGGATATCCTTCTGGAAATCATCGGTATCCGATGAGGGAATATCTGCGTAATCCACCGTCCCGTTGTCCCGGTACCAGTACCTGTTGATCCGCTTTGCCCGGTCGTATCCCATCCGCTTGCGCATCTCGGCAAGGGTCGTATCCTCGCGGGCACCATGGATCTGGGTGAGCCGGCTCTGTGCCACTTCGGTGAGTGCCCGCATCACGGCGATCCGTGCGCTGGTATGCGTACCGATGCCGATCGTGAGGAGGCTCGGATCTTTTAAGAGCACGTCGTCCGCTACTGCGGCAATCGTCGGGATGCCGATGTCGCTCGTGATGTCCCTTACCTTGACCTCGACCTGTGCATCGGCAAATTTCTTCTGCATGTCCCGGATCACTGGATCATCGATCCCCACCACTACAGGGCCGGTATCCCGTGTCGTTTCCACGAGTGACCATGCGTCCCGTTCGATCACTTCGGAGAGAGCGTGGAAGATCGCCTCTTCCAGGGTATTTCCCGAGGCAAGGCCGTTCGTGTTCGTGCGGAAGAGTCCCCGGTGTCTCGGGGGAACCGGGTGGAATACTGCATAGGCCGGGACCCACAACGTCTTGTTGTTGACAATATCGTAGCCTTCGCACCAGGACATGAACCGGTCCGTCAATGCACCTTCCGGCAGGATCAGGTCCTGGGGATTGACAACGGGCTCACGGCCTTCTAGCTCCTGGTACAGAGCAACCCTGAGATCGCGGTCATGCACCTCGGCCGAATATCGCTCGATGCCCTCCATGATGGCGGATATCCGTGATTCCTCGATCGTCGCCCCCTTGCCGTTATACACCGTGATCGCCCCGTCCATTGCTGTGGGCCGGATGCAGGAGAAGACCGGAATGCCGATCCGGTCAAGGTTTGTGATGTCGGCAACCCTCGTTATCCCTGCTGCGGGTACTTTCGGTTCGATCCGGGCAAGGGTCTCCTGCAGGGGCACTGCACGCTGGGTCTCATTGTTGTACGTCTTTTTGCACGATTTTATCTGCATGGATTCACCGGTGTGATTCGTGATATATCGGGAGGGATGAAAAGAATATTTTCTGTATGTATAGGGTGCTCGCTTCCGGGGTTTATACATGCCCATGGAAGGTCTGGCAGGAGAAACCCTGGTGTGCCCGCGGTCCAAAAAGTGACAACGTACTTCAGGCTGCCGGTGCCAAGGTCCAGGTATACTCCCGTACCTTTTCGGACGCCCCGTACAGGAGCGGCACACCATGCCCCGGCAGGAGGAGGTCGAAGTCCAGTCCGGAGATCTTCCGGATCGACTGGTGCGAGCCTATTGGATCCATCGTGAACGGTGCCGGCCCCTCGGCTATGACTGTCCCGTCATAGCGGAGGATGTCACCGGCAAAGAATGTTTTCGTGCTGTCATCGAGCAGCCCGATGCTGCCGGGCGTATGCCCGGGGATATGGATGCAGAGGAGTCCGTCGATCCGATCCCCGTCCTTCAACAGGATATCCGGCGGGAAGTGGCCGGGTTTCATGAGTTTTCCGGCAATGCGCAATAGTACGCCGCGGAACCCCGGATACACCGGGAGGGGGGTCTTCCCGGATATGTACCCTGCATCCGCCTCACCGATTGCAATCTTTGCGCCGGTTGCGGCTTTCTTCAGGGCAGCAACGCCCCCGGTATGGTCCATGTGAAAATGGGTGAGGATGATGGTCCTGATCTCCCGCGGATCGCGGTGCAGTTTCTCCCGGATGTAGGCAAGGATCTTCTTCCCGCTGCCCGGAATGCCGGTGTCAATTACGGTCAGGCCGTCGCGGACGAGGATGTAACAATTGCCATTGACCCCGTCCACCTGGTGGATTCCCGGTATGATCTCCATACTATCACTGCTCAGGAATCATGTTGTCCGGGATTATCAGGTTTGCCGGAGATATCATTCGGGAATCCCCGTGATGTATGACGTTTCTCACCCGCTCCGTCATTATTCCGGATTTACTGAAGCCCGATCATGTAGCCGTACCGGGAATACACTTCCTTGATGAGCTCCATCGACTTCGGGTTGCCCCAGTCATGCATCCATTCCGAAACGAGCGATTCCACCGTAATGGGAACAACACCGGCCTGCAGCATTCGTTCAATGCCGTACTTGTGGGCGTCCGGTGTCGAATCCCCAGCTGCATCCATCAGCCCGTACACCTCGTACCCTTCTTTCAGCCCATGCAGGGCAGTATAGGCAAAGCACATGCTCGTCCACAACCCTGAAACGACCAGCTTCTTCCGGCCCGTCTTCTTAACAGCATTCCATGTCTTTTCGTCTTCAAAGGCGTCAAAACTCGGTACCGCCCGGGCAAACACTTCCTGGTCAGGGAACAGTTTTGTGACATCCGCAATGAAATCGCCGTTGCGCTGTGGCCCGATTGCCGAGAGCACGACCGGCACGTTCAGGATGCTTGCCGCCTTCGCAGCGCAATAGGCTGCGTTCCGGATGATCGTCTTGTCTCCCGAGGCGACCCCGGCAAACATCGCGGGCTGGAAGTCCACGAGCACGAGGGCGCTGTTCTTATCCGACAACAGTTCCAGTTTTCCGTCTTTTAACATTGGCATATCTCAACCTCCTTTCAATACAGGAATGATCAATAAGCCTGTTATATAAAAACAATGATACAGGCAGGAGATCCAGACGAACCGCGGATACTGCTGCAAACTTTTTTCCCTTCACCCCTCAAGAGGGGGTAATGATATGGCAGCGTTCGACCCCTCCGTGCTCGGCATCTTCGTCTTCGGCCTGATTGCCGGTATCTGTCCCTGCAACAGCGTCCTCTGCCTCGGCCTGATCGGGTACCTGACGAGCGGGAAGACCCAACTCTCCCCTGCGAACATCCTCAAACTGACCCTCTCGTTCTGTCTCGGGACGGTCCTCGTGCTCCTGCCGCTCGGCCTGATCGCGGGCTTTATCGGGAAATACCTGCTCTTCCTCAACAGCGCGATCGCATGGGCGATCGGCGGAATTATCCTGATTCTTATGGGGCTGCAGCTCCTCCAGCTCTACAAACCACCGATCCGGAGCATCTTCGACTTCTTCCGGGTACCTACGTCCTACACGGTGACCGGCGCCTTCCTGCTCGGGCTCTCTTTTGGCGCCATCACAGTGGGCAGAGGAGCACCGATGCTCATCATCGTCCTGACCTACATCACCCTGTACCAGACTGCGCTTCAGGGGCTCTTCACGATCCTGGTCTATGCCGTGGGGCTTTCCATACCCCTGATCGTGATCAGTTCCCTGGGCGGGGCACTCGGGAAGAAGATCAAGGACCGGGCCCGGGTGAGCGGGGAGGTCTTCGACAAGATCATTGGCGTGATGATCGTCATTATAGGGGTTTATTTCCTGTACCTTGCGTTTCACTGAGTATAGGGGTCTAAAAAGAGAACTTCACGCCTTCCGTTCAACATGGCTGCCGTTGCAGAACGGCTTGTTCTCGGATTTCCCACACCGGCAAGGGTCAGCCGCTTCCTGACCGTGTACTGCTTCCCGTTAGCGGACTCGACCGTGATCCTGCCTAGGACCCAGAGCGGCCCATGTTCGCCCCGCGGCGGGTATTCTATGTCTATGATCGACTTCTCCAGCGCCGTCTCGATTGCCTTTTCGGTCTTCCATTCGTGAATGACAAGGCGGCCGGAGGGGCAGTTGCACGCCTTCTCGATGGCAATATCCCGGGCCTCAGGGATACCTTCATGTATCGTAAAACGGCGAAAATTTTCGCCGTCAAATAAATCCATAAATAGTGCCGGGATGAAGCTCGTACATACAGATGTGGCAGCCATGAAATATCCCGTCCTCCTCTTTTCGGCCTGCATAGCGGTCCTTGCCGTCACCCTGCTTGTTGCCGGCTGCACCACCTCCTCATATGGAAGTAATACGAACGTCCCCCCGGTGACGTCACCGGTTTCCACGGGAAACCCGGTCGGTACAACGTGCGGGTTTACGAGTTGTCACGGCCTTGACCTTGCGTGCGGGACACATGCGCCCGAGGCCTGCACCATGCTGTACCAGATGGGAGACAAGTGCCGGCAGTATGCGCAGTGCACATCCGGCAGCGACGGGAGCTGCTCGCTGGTCACCGATCCGAAGTTTGCCAGCTGCAAGGCATGCGTGGAGCAGTGCGCAGCGAAGGCGGGAAGCGACGGTATATTGGCCTTTGACTGCGAAACGAAGTGCTGAAAAGTGGCGGGATACGCTTTTGGGGGGGTCAACGGGAGACCCACTGAATAGGTGTTGGGAGAGGGATGTCCCCTTTCCGGTTCAGAACCAGCTCTCGAGCGTTTTCTGCCCTGCCTTCACCGTGAATCCTGCCATTGCCTTGTCCACACGTTCCGATGAAAAATCATACCCGTCGCAGAGCATCTTTCGGATTCCTTCAGCATCGGGATGCCCCGCTGCGAGCGAATAGTCATCTGTCACCGGGGGGTGGAGGAACATGTCCATCACCGGTGCCGGATCGAAGTCCGGCTGTTTTTCGTTGAGCTTCTGGGCAAACTCGCCTTTCTGCACGATCTTTAAACCCGTCTTCGCGCCCACCCCCTCAACCCCCGGGTTGAAGTCGGTTCCCACAAGAATACCAATCTCGATCAGCTGTTCGCGGGTGAGGTGGAGCCCGGCAAGGGTGTCCGCCAGGATGATCCGCTCGGGGCTCACGATGACCTGCCGGCCCCGGATCTTGCGCTTGCCGGATACCGTCAGGTTCCTGACAAGAGTCGGGGCACCGAAAAGGAGCGTATCATAATCCTGCGAGACCACGTAACGGGCATCCCCTTTTTCCACCATGTACGATGCCTGCGCTTCGCCCTCTCCTGGCGCCTGCACGACCGGGATCCCCATCAGTCCCAGCAGTTCCTTGGAGGTGGCGATGATCGTGGTATCGACCCGGGTCGAGGAGCGTGCCTGCTTGAAGGCTTCCGCTTCGTCACCCCGTTCGAGCGCCTCCTTCCACTTCTCCCCGGCAGTGTCCCGGACCTTACGGCGCTCGTCAATGGTGGCCTGCTTGAGGGGGGTTGGTTTCCCGTCGAAGACAAAGACTGGCTTGATCCCCTTCTCCATGAAGTTCGAGATCCGGAAGAGGATGCCGGAGAGATGGGAGGTGACCCGTCCCCGCCGGTCCATGAGGGGCGTCCCGTCCGGTTGCCGGATGATGGTGAGGAACTGATACAGGGCGTTGTTCGCGTCGATCGCCGCAATGCCCGGTAGCGCCTCCCAGGTGACCGGCGTCTTATATTCAGCAATGATATCCCGTAGTGCGACACCCATCGATGGTCACGTCCGGTTATCCGGTATGTGCCGCACGTTATTTGTAGGCACGCTTGGACAGTTCAGCCACGAGTTCGTCGAGATGACTGATTGCCATGTCGTATTTGTTCACCATACGGGTGGATATCTCCTCGAGGTTGGAGCGCAACATCCGCTCGCGGGTGATCACGCTCTGTTCGAGGCGGCGCATCTTGACTTCAAGCGACAGAAAGAGGCCACCGATCGAGAGCATCATCAGGGCAGCGGCAACCGCAATCGTCAGGTCCTGCCAGAACCGGAGGATAAGGACGAGCGTGGATACAACCATGACGGCAGTCAGCAGGATGTCGGGTAAGTACTCGCGAATCTCCATGCTTTTAGATGATGAGAGCACACTAATTAATCTAACTAACATCAGGAACACCGGAGATACCCCATGGATACCAAGAACCTTATTCCCCTCCTTGCAATGCCGCTCCTGCTCCTCGCAGTGGAGATCGGAGCGCTCCTCATTTCGCTTCCCGTGCAGGCCTCAGGTGTTGTCGCGTTCGAGGACCCCAGCTCCATCGCCAACCCTGTTATTTTCATCGCAATCCTGCTTGTCTTCACTGCGCTGCTGCTGGTGCTGATAAAGTATGACCTGAAAAAAGTGATTACCGCGGTGATCGGGATCTCAATCTTCCTGACCTTTGTGTACATCTTTGTGGCGCTGGTCTATGCCTCAATGGGCGCGACCGACCTTGCAACGGTGGTCGTGCTCGTCCTTTCCGTTCTCGCCACGGTCCTCTTATACAAATACCCTGAATGGTATGTCATCGACGGGCTCGGGATCCTGATCGGGGCGGGGGTTGCCTCGATCTTCGGTGTCTCCCTTGAAGTCGTCCCGGTCCTGATCCTTCTCGTCCTGCTGGCGGTCTACGATGCGATCTCCGTTTATAAAACCAAACACATGATCACGCTCGCAGAAGGCGTAATCGACCAGAAGACACCGATTCTCTTTGTCATCCCCAAGCGCAGGAACTATTCATTTATTAAGGAAGGGATCGGGAAACTGGCTGACGGGGGAGAGCGGGCGGCTTTCATTATCGGGATGGGCGATATGATCATGCCCGCGATCCTTGTCGTCTCGGCAAACGTCTTTGTCAAAGGCTGGAAGCTTGCCGGAATGATTAACCTCCCGGCAATCGGCGCCATCATCGGTTCGCTTGGCGGGCTTGCCGTGCTGCTCCACTTCGTGATGTCCGGGAAACCCCAGGCGGGACTGCCACCCCTCTGCGGCGGGACGATCCTCGGGTTCCTTGTCGGGTGGGGACTGTCGATGATGGTCTAAAAAAATATTACCCATCATCAAATCGAATTCGGATGGGTTGCTGTCAACAGCAGCTAAAACTTTTTTGTAACACGTATGAGGGTTCCCCGCCTCTGGGCCTCTCCGAGGCACGGCGGGGCAGGGAATTTTTTCACGGATCCGCCGCGGAGGTGCCCCTTCGGGGGCGGCGGGGTTAATCGCAAGGGGTATTGAGGTTTTCACTCACTTCCTCTGCGCCCTGTCATCTCCGGTAATAATGTTTGATCCCCTCAGGAACCTGCCAGTTTTGTCCGGGGTTTTCTGGCCCGTTTGGACCTCGGTTTCCGCACGACTTCCCCTTCCAAATCGTACTCAACATTGGCCGTCTCTTCGGCTTCGCGGGGGAGGGAAGACCGGATATCAACAGCCTTCTTCCTCTCCTCAGGTGCCGGCTTATGAGTGAGGAGCTCCATGAGCACCTCATCGACTCCCGTCCCGTCAGCGGTCGACATCATGGTATAGCCTTCAGCGGCAACGAGGTCCGACTTGTTGGCCACTACGACGACAGGGACCGATACCATCCCTTTCACTTCCTCAAGCAGGCTCAGCTGCACGCCCATCGGGTACCCGCAGTGCTCCGAAGAGTCGGCGATGAAAAGGATGACATCCGCGACATTCATGATTGCGGAGAGTGCCTGTCTCTCGATCTGGTTCCTCTCTTCAGCGGGACGGTCGAGGATGCCGGGCGTGTCGACGAACTGGATCCGTTCGCGCCCCATCTCACGGTGTCCCACGATAATGTTTTTCGTGGTGAACGGGTACGAGGCCACTTCCGGGTCGGCAGAGGAGACCCGCCGGATGAAAGACGACTTTCCCACATTCGGGTAGCCTGCAATGACAATGGTGAACGCGTCCTCCACGTTGGGGAGATGCCGCAGGACATTGCGCACCTCATTTAAGAAGATGAGGTCCTTGTCGATCTGGTGGACCATGGACGCGAGCCGGGCCACCGCCCGCTTCCTGAGGACGAGGGTATCCTCGGCCCTGCGGGACTGCATTGCAATCTGGTTGCCGACCATCTTCGTATGCTTCGCTGCCCAGCCCACTGCGCCCAGCGACTGCTTGATCTTCTCGATGCCGAAGAGGATGTCGGCCATCTCGCGGTAAAACGGCGGAATCTTGTCGAACTCCGGGAACCCGCGGATGATGTAGACCAACCGGTCGTGGACCGCGGCACCCACTGCCCGGACGAACTCCTCGTTCGCCCGCTCCTTGTTGGTCTTCTCCTTCATCTTCTTTGCCGCACGGCGGAAACTCCGGTCAAGGATCTCGTCCGCAGTTGGCACCGTTGGCATCTTCTCAAATTCCACAAATCGCCTACCTATATATTTAAGGAACGTCATACGGTTTATCGTTATGGACTTGTCCCTGATCCAGAAGGATATCCTCATCACGTTAATTACTCTCTACCACCGGCAGTCGCACTCCATCAAGGGAGAAGATATTGCCGACATGATCCAGAGGAACCCGGGGACCGTGCGCAACCAGATGCAGGCCTTGAAGGCGATCGGGCTCGTGGACGGGGTGCCCGGCCCAAAAGGCGGTTACATCCCCACGGGGCTAGCCTACAAGGAGCTCAACTTGGACGTGTCGGGTGGCGATTATGATGTGAAGATCAGCCGGAACGGTGAGGAGGTCCGGGGAGCAAATGTCCAGGAGATCGATTTCACCACGCTCTGCCATCCGGATGTCTGCCATGCACTGATCAAACTGGTCGGCAGTGCAAAACTTTTCGAGATCGGCGATCAGGTGACAATCGGCCCGACTCCGGTCAACAAGCTGCTGATCCGCGGTGAGGTATTCGGCAAGGACGAGTCGAAGCAGGCCCTCCTCATTGCCACATCTGAAATGATCTCCCTCCCCAAGAAATCGATCAGGCACTATATGACAAGCCCCTTGAAGACCCTGAAGAGTACCGATACGCTCCGGGATGCGCTTACGCTCTTCAACCGCGATCATATCCACGGCGCCCCGGTGGTTGACAATGGGAAACTATCCGGCATCATTACGATGAGCGATATTGCAAAAGCAATAGAAAAGGAACGATCGCTCTCAACGAAAGTCTCGGAATGCATGACCGCGGATGTCATCGAAGCGCCTTCAGACACAAAATTGTTTGAAGTGATCCGGCGGTTCAAGGAGCGGGAGATCGGGCGGTTGATTGTTATTGAAGACAAAAAGCCGGTCGGCATCATCACTCAGTCGGATATTATCCGGGTCTTTCCCTCGCTGTAAATACAATATCTTTAGATATCCGACGCCAAATGCTATGGGAGGAATCAATGTTTTATGACAGAATTATCCCAGGCTGCAGTTGAACGGATCATCAAGAAGGCCGGTGCCGAACGTGTCAGTGCCGATGCCACGGAAGCCCTTGCCGAACTGATGGAGGACTACGGCACGTTTCTTGCAAAGGAAGCAAAGAAGATGTCGGACCATGCAGGCAGGAAAACCCTGCGGGGATCTGACGTCAGAATAGCCGCTGAAATGTTCAAATAACGTTCTTTTGTTATTAATCCTGAAAAACTCATTTTTAACGCCAATTTAGAACATTTTAAATATTTATACATCGTCAATTTTTTTATGACTCGTGTATTTGCCCGCAGCCTGTCGAGAAAAAAGATCATGAGCAATGACGGGAAGCTCATCGGAACCCTGAAAAACATCCGTGTTGATTTCGATTCCGGTCAGATCCTGGATATGATCATCCACCCGGACCAGGCCTTTTCCACAGAAGGCTACAACCTTGAAGATGACAAACTGCTTATCATACCGTTTGAATCGGTAAAGGATATCAAGGACTATATTGTTGTTGACCGCTACCTGGCACGGAAATAGGAAGAATATTTTTTCATCCCTTCGACAAACCCGTCTCCGTATTCTTTTTCTGCAACATATTCTGCTGCCGCTTTTGTGTCGGGATGGGCATTGGCAACCGTAATGCCGATCCCTGCCGCCTTAAGCATCTGGATATCATTGACGGAATCGCCAATCGCGAGAAAATCTGCCGGGTTAAGGCCCATTGTTTCTGCAAGAGTTACGAGCGTGGTCCCTTTGTTGACCCCCGGTGACTGGAGGTGAATGGCATATCCAGTATCGATCACCTGTACCGGGTAGTCCTTTACGATCTCTTTTACCTCCCCGACCGGTACCGTCCGGGCGAATGCCAGGTCAGCGAACCGGTAGGTGGGACTGAACAGATCCAGCTCTTTTCCCCGTGTGCGGTAATAGACCTGTACTGTTTCAAGTGCTTTCCTGCAGGCACTCTGGTCACCGGTAATCCGGAGGGGGCCGGTATATCCCACCCGGAACACCCCGCCGTTTTCTGCGATGAAGCTCCCCTGCGTGCCGATCATCTTGCAGAGTGATTCCATGAAGCAGGACGTATTCCCGCTCGCGAGTACTACAACGACCCCCTGGCCGACCAGCGACCGGATCGTTTCGATGGCCCCGGTATGTATCCTGCGGGCGGGATCAGTGATCGTCCCGTCTATATCCGTGAGGAGTGCTTTCAACACGATTTGAGACCAGCCTCTTCAACAATGAACGGTGCCTCGCCATCGGGGAGGTTCGGGCTGTCCACGAGACGTGCAATACGCTTGCCCCCCTTGCTCTTGCGGAGGTAAAGACGGAATGTTGCCGTATGCCCGACAATGTTGCCGCCAATCGGTTTTGTCGGGTCCCCGAAGAATACGGCCGGGTTGGACATGACCTGGTTGGTGACGAGGCCCACGGCATTGTGTTCATCGATGAGCTTGAAGAGTTCGTGCATGTGCCGGTTCAGTTTCTGCTGGCGGGTTGCAAGTGTTCCTCTTCCGGCGTACTCCGCCCGGAAGTGGGCGGTCAGGGAATCGATGATGAAGAGCTTGACCGGCTTGTCGCTGTCTTTCAGCTCATTTGCCAGTTCACGGGAATTGTCGATCAAAAGCATCTGGTGATCGGATGTGTGTGCCCGGGCGATATGGATATTGTTGAGGAACTCCTGCACATCGGGGACATCATCGAGTCCGAGACCATTTACCATCTGCTCGATACGCTCGGGCCGGAAGGTGTTCTCGGTATCGATGTAGATGACGCTGCCGTTCAGGCCGCCCTGATCCTCGGGGAGCTGGACGTTTACTGCCATCTGGTGGACGATCTGGCTCTTACCGGAACCGAACTCCCCGTACATCTCCGTGATGGCCTGGGTCTCGAGTCCCCCGCCCATCAGGGTATCCAGTTCCGGGACCCGGAACGAGAGTTTCCGGATATCCTTTCTCTGTTCGAAGATGTCTTTCCCGGTCTTGAACCCGCCGACATCGGCAGCCTCGCGGGCTGCCTTGATAATCTTCTTTGCGATGGATTCCGAGATCTCGGAGACCTCGGAGAGTTCGGCAGGTGATGCAGTTGCAATGCTCTCGACAGAGAGATAACCGGCTTCCCGGAGCTTCTCTGCAGTGCTCGGGCCGACGCCCGGCAAATCTTCAATTTCTAATGGTCCTTCAGCCATTTCTTGTAACACTCCTATGGCACAACAAGATGTTAAAGACTGGCATATAAACACCCGGATTGCGGGGGGTGAAAGTGTGGTTCACGAGGTCAGATTATCCATGAGTTTCTGCACGTGGGTCATCACATCCTCTGCTTTGAGATCTAACGGTACTACCTTATCCGGGATGATGCGGCTGCCGGAGAGGGTCCCAGTCACCTCCACTTCGGTCCCCGGAGGAAAATCACTCTCGATAAGGTAGCGGTCTTTCCCGTCATCAATAAATGTACATCCCTGTCCCGGCAGGATGGTCCCGCGAAAGATAATCGGTTGATCCGTCTCTTTTGGCACCCGCAGCGCACTGCCCCTTCCGACTCCCAACTCGATATCTCCGAACCTCCCGGGCTTTGCCGCTGCGTGATAGATCTCGATGCAGTCGCCCATAGCGAGTGGAATGAGCGCGTTCTCCCCCCAGAGCACAACGTTCAGATCATCCCTCCCGTCAGTAATCACCACGTTCCTGACCCATGAGGGCGTGCCAGTCCTCGTCGTAAACGACCTTGGCTGCTGAACCTGCTTCATGCTGCCCTGAACGGAGTAGGTGCCCTGGTCACTGATGGAACCAATCGGCGAAAACGGGATTGAAATGACCTGACCGGTGATGGTGATCGTGCTCTTTTCGTCAAGACTGTAACTCCGCCCCTCATCGCGCATGTTTGGTTTTGCATTGGTGATGTGAATGGCAGTTCCCGGGGAAATGGGGAGGAGCAGGTCCGGTACCCATGCGACAACCCGTGCGGTTCCGGCAGTATCACCGATTATTGCATCAACCATATCCCCGTTCGTCCCGTCCCGCCTGGTATACGAGCGTGGCTCCCCGCGGGCGATCAGGACCGCATCGAGCTCCACCGGTTCGTTGGAAAGACTGCCTGCGACGGCACCCTCTTTGGAGGGAGAGCAGGTGATCTCGCAGCTGGCCTTGCGGAGCGCAAGGGCATAGATCTCCATTGTATTTTTCCCCGGGTGGCGCCCGATAATTTCCAGCACTTCACCGGTGGCGACGTCGGGTGCGGCCCCGGCCTTCTCATCCCACAGGACAACCCGGGTGGTCCCGGTCTCGTCCCCGAGCAGGAGCGTGGCGACCCAGCCTTTCTCGCCGTCAGCCCGATCGAATTCCTTGGGTTCGGTCTTGTCGATCACTTTCCCGAAAAATGAGAAGAGGCTGGATTTTGCGGCAAGGCCTTTGATCTTCACGTGCTCGCGGCCCAGCTCGCCAACTACCATCATCGCGGCCGTGGGCTCGTCGACCAGGTCGCCGCATTCATCGATCTTTGCCTCTACACGCCGTTCAAACTCCTCTTTCGTGATGAGATCGTCGACCAGCGCATAGTGGAAGAGCACGAAGACCGCCTCCGCTTATTTCTGCCAGGTAGGGCGTTCCATGGTAGCCGTGAGATCGCCGACCGTCTCGCCCCTGCGCATGAGCCCGGCCTGCGTTCCCCTGATGAGCACCTCGGGGCAACGCGGCCTGCTGTTGTACTGCGAGGACATCGCATAACCGTACGCCCCGGCATCGAGGACCGCGATGATGTCACCTGCGGCGAGTGCCGGAAGTTTCCGGTCCGGAGCAAGGATATCGCCGGTCTCGCAGATCGGGCCGGTGACGGTATATTCCGTAGTGAGGGGTGCGTCTGCCTTGTTGGCGACAATAACCTCGTGGTAGGCGTCGTACATCGCGGGCCGGATCAGGAGGTTGAACCCTGCATCCACGTTCGCAAACCGCTTATGTGCCGATTTCGTGGAGTTGACCCGGGTGAGGAGGACGGTTGAATCGGCAACGAGTGAGCGGCCGGGCTCGACCCAGAGTTCCGGTGTAATCCCGCAGGCTCCGACACCGGCCTTGAAGATCGGGACCACCTTTGCCGCATAGTCCCCGGCAGTCGGAGCCGGGTCGGTGTCGTGGTGGTACGGGATACCAAGACCGCCCCCGAGGTCTATGAACTCGAGTTTCACGTCCATCTCCGTCAGCTCCTTTGCGATCCGGACCATCACTTCCGTAGCCCGGGCAAAGGGCTCGATATCGAGGATCTGGGAGCCGATGTGGCAGTGGATACCGACCGGCCGGATGTGTTTGCAGGCAAGGGCTTCCCGGTATGCTGCGGGGATCTCCTTATGCGGGATCCCGAATTTGCTGGTCGCGAGGCCGGTGGCAATTTTCGGGTGGGTGGGTACTTCGAGCGCCGGGTTCACCCGGAATGAGACCTTCGCAGTCTTTCCCGCTTCCTGTGCTGCAGCATCGAGCTGGTGGAGCTCGTCGAGAGAATCGAGCGAGACCTTGACGTCCTTCTCGACCGCGAGCCGGAGATCCGCGGGAGTCTTGGAACTCCCGTTGAAGAGCAGCTTCTCCGGTGCCATACCAGCCTCGAGGGCAAGATGGAGCTCCCCCGAGGAGAAGACATCGGCCCCGGCACCTTTCCGGGCCAGCGCCCGCATCAGGGCAAGGTTGCCGTTTGCCTTGGCTGCAAAGAGCACCTGCACCTTTGGGTAGCGGGCACCGAGGGCGTTCCTGTAACTCTCGAACTGCTCGATGACCCGATCCTCGCTTGTCACATACAGTGGCGTCCCGTATTTCTCTGCAAGGGTAATGCAGTCCTGCCCGTTGATGTGGAGGTGGCCGTTCTGTATGGTGAGGTGGTGGGCGAGTTTCACAGTTTCATCCTCCGCATGCGTTCGATTGCTTCCTGGATCCGTGCCACGGGGCGGGTAATCGCAAACCGCACATAGCCCTCCCCGCAAGCGCCGAAGCCAATGCCCGGCGTTGCAACGATACCCGCCTCGTTGAGGAGCCGGGCGGAGAACGCCATACAGTCCTTCACCGGCAGCCAGACATAGAATGTGGCTTTCGGGGAGGGGACATCGAACCCGAGGTCACGCAGTCCCGCGATCAGCACATCCCGGCGCTCCTGGTAGATCCTGCACGCATCCGCCACGCAGTCCTGCGGACCGCTGAGTGCGGTGATCGCCGCGTGCTGGACCGCATTGAAGACCCCGGAGTCCACGTTCGTCTTGACTTGGCCGAGGCCGGCAATTATCTCCTCATTCCCAACTGCCATGCCGATCCGCCAGCCGGTCATGTTGTAGGTCTTGGAGAGCGAGTGCATCTCGATACCTACGTCCATGGCGCCTTTCGTCTCGAGGAACGACGGGGCACGGTACCCGTCGTACGCGATCTCGGAGTACGCATTGTCCGAGACTACGACGATATCGTGCTCGTTTGCGAAGTCGACGACTTCTTTGTAGAATCCCGGGGGTGCAACTGCGGCCGTCGGGTTGTTCGGGTAGTTGATGTAGAGGATCTTTGCCGATCGTGCCACGTTCTTCGGGATATCCGCGAGCACGGGAACAAAATTATTCTCCCTCAGGAGCGGCATCTCATGCACCCAGCCCTCAGCAAAGAGGGTGCCCGTGCGGTAAACCGGGTAGCCGGGGCTCGGGGTAAGGACATAATCCCCCGGGTTGACGAACGCCTCGGCGATGTGGGCGATACCATCCTTGGAACCCATCAGAGCGAGCACTTCTTTTCCTGCATCGAGGGTGACACCGAAGCGTTTTTTGTACCAGCCTGCCACGGCGCTCTTGTAGGCCGGCATGCCGGCATAGGAGGGGTAGTGGTGGTTCTCTGGTTTCTTTGCCGCCTCGCACAGGGCAGTCACAATATGGGGCGGCGTGGGAAGGTCCGGATCCCCTACGCCGAGGTCGATGATGTCAACGCCTTTTTTCTGCTGCTCCGCTTTCATCTCGTCGATCCGCGCAAAAAGATACGGCGGGAGATTGCTCATGCGTGATGCGTACATAAGTACTCACTGTTTGCGCTTTATTCTCTAGAATTTAACTCCTCATTCCGGTATGTGCGTTTCCACCGGGCTGCATACCAGGGGAAGAACTAGGCTTATTATCCCGCAGTCCAACATTCATCGTCATGGTGAAATCAAAAAGCCCGGACCCGGCTCAGGAGATTTGTGTGATCGTTTCCACGGTTCCCCCCTCGAAATCCGCGGAGATTGCACGAGCGCTCCTTGACCGTCACCTTGTTGCCTGTGTGAATATGACACCTGTGAGATCCTGGTACCGCTGGGAGGGGGAGTTCTGTGACGATGAGGAACACCTGCTGATCATGAAGACACGGAAAGAGAATACCGAACATATCATCCGGGAACTCCGGGCCCTGCACCCCTACGACGTGCCGGAGATTCTCGCACTCCCGGTAACCGCCGGATATCTCCCCTATCTTGCCTGGATCCATGGCGAAACGCCGGTGTAAAATGAAATCTCCGGCAGGTGTGGCCGTGATGCGTAAGGTTATTTCCTGTGGCTGAGTAAAGAAACTATACCATATGGCAGGGGACTGGTAATCGTGGAAGGTGAACTGACAACAAAACTCAGAGTGGCACTCCTTGTGCTCGGGTGCCCGCAGGTACCGGTGCAGACCAGTATCGCACTCTATCTCATCAACCGGCTGAAAAAGGCCGGGATCACACCGGTTGTTGCCGGCAACAAGGCAGCAAATACCCTGCTGGTCATCTCGGATCCGGACCGGCACTATCTCGGGGAAGTGATCGACCTCGACCGGGCCGTGGGACTGATCACCGACAAGAAACGGGACTTTGATCAGTGTTTTGTTTTCATCCACAACGATGCGGGGGTCAGTTATGCGGCGACCATGGGAGCGATCTCCGGTGCAAAACTGTATGCCCTTGTGTATGGCGAACATTTTGATGAGCAGGTGAAGAAGATTGACTTCCCCTGCACGGTCATTGCGGCAAAAGCAGTTCACAACCCTCTGCCGCTCAAGAAGGCAATCGATGAGGTGGCACCATGGGCTGCGTAGAATCAATGAACTATGAGATCGTGCTGCGGGATGCAAGTTTCAAGGAGTCCCGGGATTATATCAGAAGCAATTTCAAGGAATCCATTGATGTGCCGCCGGGGTTCAAGGTCTTCGATGTCCATGTCATCGGCCTGCCACCGATTGCGATAGGGCTCGACGGGGATTTTGTCATCTTTCCCTACACGAAGCCCTGCCACGGCACGTTTCTCCTCCGCGTGGAAGACAAGGAGGAAGCAGCCCGGCTCCGGGCCCTGAAGAAGTGAGCACGATCTCCCGGCGTTTCCTGCTTCTTCCGCACACAAGCCGGTTTTTATGGGATGATGCAGCCCCCGGCAAACCACCGGAACCGGCACTATCGGTACAAATGATAGGCTATATTGTAGCAGATGGGAAAGTATTGAAAAATTGTCACGGGTTTTTTATGGCCAGCAAGGGAAAAATACTTCTGATGGATGATGAGCAGATCATCCTTGATGTAACCCTCGAAATCCTTACGTTTCTTGGTCATGAGGTGATGTTTGCAAAGGACGGGTCAGCTGCGATCGATCTGTACAAACGAGAAAAAAGTGCCGGTGTCCCGTTTGATGTGGTCATTCTCGACCTCTCCATCCATGAGGGCATGGGAGGAAAAGAGGTCATCCAGTGCCTCAAGGAATTTGATCCTGCGGTGAAAGCCATTGTTTCAAGTGGCTATACCAATGATCCTGTGATCATGGATTATGCAGGATACGGGTTTTCCGGCAAGTTGTCAAAACCCTATAAAATCGATGAGATGAAATCGATACTGGAGCAGCTTCTGAAAAAATAAAAAGACGGGAATCCCAGCCGGTTCTCAGGTTTTTATTGTTTTTTCTGGATTTTCCCGATGGCCTCATCTGCTGCCCGGCGCACATACTCATCCTTGTCGTCAAGCAGTTTCTTCAACGGCCCCAGTGCCCTCATGTCCCCGATGTTGCCAAGAGCATCAGCTGCACCCCAGCGCACGTACCAGTCGGAATTTTTCAGGGACTGGATCAGGGTATCGACCGGCGCAGCGCTGCCGAGCTTGCCAAGCGCCCATGTGGCGGGCACCTGGACAAACGAGTCTGACTCTTTCAGCGCCTTTCCAAGGCACATCGCCGCCCTCTCGTCCCCAATCTTTCCCAGTGCATCGGCCGCACTCCAGCGGACATACCAGTCCTGGTCATCCACTGACTGGATCAACGGTTCCACAGCGCGCCGGTCGCGAATCTCTCCGAGCGCCCAGACTGCCCTGACCCGGACCCACCAGGTCTTGTCTTTCAGTGCAAGAATCAGTGGATCGACTGCAGGTTCCCCGATAAGGGACAGGGCAAAGGCACTTCGCCACTGGACATCGCTGTCCTCCTCTCTCAGCAGCGCGATAAGCGGCGGGATCGATGGTTCACCGATCTCTGCAAGGATCTGAGTCGCATGCCAGCGCACGTCATAATCCTTTTCGGATAATGCCCGGATCAGCTGGGGGATTGCCAATTTGCCGATACGGCCGAGGGCAAGCCCGGCCAGCCACCGGACATCCTGGTCATCCTCCTTGAGTGCCCGGATCAGGGGTTTGATGGCAGGTTCGCCGATATCCCCAAGGGCAAGTGCCGCCCTCCAGCGGATCCCTAGGTTGGGATGGCGGATTGCCTTGATCAGGCCATCCATGTCCATGCCGCTCGTCGTGTGAAGGTAGTAGGCCTTCTTGTCCGATATCAGATCATTTGTATTCACTAAGTTCACCTCCTTGCCTTCGTTGTCATTGTTCCGGATGTTGTGGGTGGTGATAATTTCAACAGGGCATGATGTTCAAACCCTGTGATATAATCTACTGGAAGATCTGGTACTCTGTATAGCGATGAAGATTGATCCCTCTGCGTATTTGAATATACCTATGCAACAATACTTCGTAGATCCAGCGTTTTCCATCGTTTTGTCGGGCAACCAAATGCCTGCAGGAGTACGCTTTTGGTAATACCATAATGCCAATCTATATACCCGCAACTGCATCACCGTACCATGCGGGGGCACACATGAGAGAAGTATCAGTCCTGATTGGCGGGAAGGCCGGGGATGGCATCAACAGTGCTGGTGCGATGGTGGCCCAGCTGCTCAACCACCTTGGCTACCACATCTACCTGTATTTTGATTACCCGTCCCTGATACGGGGGGGACATAATTTTGCCGTGATCCGGGGTGCTGAACAGTCTGTCGGAACCTGCAGGGATACGGTCGATTTTGTCCTGGCCTTAAGTCAGGAAACGGTGAGCCTGCACCGCGAACAGATGCACGTAGGCACGGCAATCGTTTTCAATGCGGACCTGGTAAAATCGGATGGCCAGGGCATTTCCGTAAAATCCGTCCTCACCGTCGAGAAAGCACCCGGGATCATGGGAAATTCGGCAATCATCGGGGGGTTTGCAAAAGCGGCAGGGATTGACTGGGAGATCGTTGAGGCTGTGTTCCGGTCTCACATACCAAAGGGAGTGGAGCTGAACCTGAAGGTGGCACAATGTGCCTATGAACAGCTGGTCACGGCTCACCAAATTGAACGATGCAGCAACACGCCCCTTCCCCTCCTGACCGGAAACGAGGCGATCGGCCTTGGTCTGGTCAGGGGCGGGCTTGATGCGTATGTCTCATACCCGATGACCCCTTCATCCAGCCTGCTGCATTTCCTTGCAGAGCAGAAGGAAAAGTTCGGGATAACCGTCGTGCATCCGGAGAACGAGATCGCAGTGATCCTGATGGCACTCGGGTTTGCGTATGGCGGGAAACGTGCAGCAGTAGGCACTTCCGGAGGGGGATTCTGCCTCATGACCGAAGGGGTTTCCCTTGCCGGCATGGCAGAGTTCCCCCTCGTGCTCGTGGTCTCCCAGCGGACCGGGCCGTCAACGGGCCTCCCTACCTATACCGGGCAGTCCGAGCTCCTGTTCGTCCTGCATGCCGGGCAGGGGGAATTTCCCCGTCTGATCGTAGCACCCGGAGATGCGCAGGAAGCACTCGTCTGGTCTGCCATCGCGATGGATATCGCATGGAAGTACCAGGTCCCGGCATTCATTCTCCCCGACAAGACCCTCTCCGAAGGTACTTATAGCGTGGATACTGCCGGTTTACCGGCACAAATAACAGGATCTGTTCCCCTTTGGGACGGCAACCCCTCATATCACCGTTATGCTGACACTCTCTCTGGCATCTCGCCCCTTGCCCTCCCCGGAACGAAGGATGCCGTGGTGAAAGTGAACAGTTATGCTCACGATGAATCGGGGTATACAACGGAAGAAGCGGATATGGTCTCCCGGATGACGGAGAAGCGCCTGCGCAAGTGGGAGGGGCTGATCGCGGAGATGAACGGATATCCCCAGGTTAATATCCTCGGGTCTGCCGGTGCACCGGGGACTCTCCTCTGCTGGGGCTCCACAAAGGGCGTGTGCAGTGAAGTCGCCGTTGAGCTCGGGCTGCGGCTGGTCCAGCCGGTGGTCCTCTCGCCGTTCCCGGTGGCCCAGCTGAAGAAGGCACTCGAAGGGACGAAGAAACTGATCTGCGTGGAGGAGAATGCCACGGCCCAGCTTGCGACGCTCACGGAGCAGCACGGTATCATTGCAGATAAAAAGATCATGAGGTATGACGGGCGCCCCTTCACGTACGAGAGCCTTCTAGCAAAGGTCAGGAAGGCAGTCTCATGACCGGGCGGGCGCTTATCACGGATGTCCAGAACACCTGGTGCCCGGGCTGTGGCAACTTCTCTCTCCAGCATACCCTCAAGAATATCTTGACGGAGATGGAAAATGAAGGCAGGTCGCTTGACAATGTCGTCCTCGTGTCCGGCATCGGTTGCCATGCAAAGATGGCCGATTACCTCAACATCAACAGTTTTTACTCTCTCCATGGCAGGACGATACCGGTAGCGACGGGCATCAGGCTTGCTAATCCCGATCTGACTGTCATCTGTTGCTGTGGCGACGGGGACTGCTATGCGGAAGGTCTGGATCACCTCATCTTCGCGGCGAAGCGCAACATCGATATCACGGTCCTTGTCCACAACAACCGTGTCTACGGGCTCACGACAGGGCAATACACACCGACGTCCCCACTGGGGTTCAGAGGCAAATCAACGCCCACAGGTACTGCGGAATTCCCTCTCAACCCGATCGAACTGATGCTTGCTAGCGGGGCGACCTATGTTGCACGGGGTTATACGAAGAAGATGGACCAGCTCAAAACCCTGATCCGCAACGGGATTGCCCACCGCGGCTTCGCGTTCGTCGATGTGCTCCAGATCTGCGCCACGTTCTTCCCGGCAGCCGATTATTATACCCCCCGGGTGTACGATCTTGCGGATCATGACCCTGCCAGTTTCGACCGTGCCTGCGCAAAGGCCCGCGAATGGGACTACAACTCGGATGCACGGATTCCCTTGGGATTATTCTATCAGGCAACCTTCCCGGGCTTTGATGAACGGATGGCAACCCAGGGGATGGCCGCGGAACTGCGGGAAAAGGCAATCCGGGATCTGCTAGAGTCACGGATATAATCCCGATAATCAGGCAACGGATGATATACAAGTGAGGCTGGCACCAGGTATCGGGGATGGGGAGGCACGCTGTATGTACGGAACGGTGATTCCATGAAAGAGAACCGAGAAGACTCCCGGGGAGAAACGGATATCCGTATGTGCCCGTACCCCGGAATGCGATCACCCGTCTCCATCAGGTATTCCCGTTTATCGCTCTCTCTGCGGTTATTATGGGGATACTGGCCGTTGTTCACTGGTACCTTTCCTGGAATTACGTGACAATACCTGTGCTGTCTGCCTGATCCGCGGCATTCTTATCGTCAAATGGCATCCACACATTCCCGTGTAGTCTGATTTTTCCTGTCCGTTATGACGCGTTGCCGGCGCCATGACGGAAAAATCATATACAGGTGTGTGAGAAAATAAAAGTTATGATAGACAAAAAATGGTCTGGAATACTCTTCTGCCTTATCCTTGTTGCCAGTATGATAATTGCCGGTTGTTCAAGCGATTCCGGTGGTACGTCCACGTCCACAACTGTCCCGACTGCCGCACCGGTACCAAAATATGTTGCCGGTGATATCATCGCAAAGACGAATTCTGGAAGTGAACAGCAGTTGTATGTCATAACCAAATACGATTCTGCAACCGATGGTTACACCCGTGCCTGGATTTATAAGAATTCGGATGGATCTTGGGGGCATTTTATCGATAGTAAAACCGATAAAAGTCCCCGGACTCTTGTCGAGAAGGTTTACCCTGTCAAAATAGCGCATGTGACGGTATCTTCTGTGCCTGTCATCACCCCCACGGCAACGGTCGCTGCGAATATTACGTATATCGGCGAAGGGCCGACTGTGACCAACATCACTCCGACCAATGGTGTGAAGGACGGGTCGGTGATGGTAACCATTACCGGAAATAACTTCGTGACCGGTGCAATACCCAAACTGGTACAGCCGGGAAGTGCTCCTGTGACGGGAACGGCGACATCGGTTTCCTCAACGAGTATAACCACCACCTTCAACATGTACCAGAAGGATTCCGGGACGTACGATGTCATTGTTGTCAATCCTGACGGACGGTCCGATATACTCCCGAGTGCATTCACTATCGGGGAAGGCGGGCCAGTGATCACCGCGATCTCCCCGAATTCGGTAGGAATGAACCAGACCGGTGTCTCCTTCACCATCAATGGCCAGAACTTTAAAACCACGGGAGTAAAAGTCTCCTTCTTGCAGGGGTCTACTGAAATTGTCTGTGTCAATGCGGATGCTAGTTCAGCGACACAGATTACCTGCGGGCCGGTCGCGTTCAAACAGTCAAATGGGGCATTGGTCGGGTTATGGGATGTGATAGTCCTGAATATCGAAGGCCAGCAGAGCGGAACGGCGAGCCAGAAATTCACGATTACAAATTCTACAATTATCGCGGATTAGCGGGAGTAACCTTTTTTAGGTGTAAATAACCGCCATCATTATAATGGATTTCTATTTTTTATTGTCACATCAGATGGTTTAGGCCCGTCCCCTGTCTGGCAGAACGTGGCAGTGGCACAACCTCACCACACATTATTAACGCGCGGGACTGAACATTAGGTAACAATGCTGGACTCCGTCATTACGCCCGGTGTTTTTGCCTTTGTAATAGTACCGCTTCTGATCTTTTTCGCCCGCGTCTGCGACATGAGCCTCGATACGATCCGGGTCATTTTCATGTCAAAGGGGATCCAGTACCTCCCTGCATTCATCGGCTTTTTTGAGGTGATCATCTGGCTCGTTGCCATCGGGCAGGTCATGAACAACCTGACCAATGCCGTCTGTTATATCGCGTACGGTGCGGGTTTTGCCACCGGCACGTTTGTCGGTATGGCCCTTGAAGAGAAACTCTCCTTGGGTCTTACCAGTGTCCGCATCATCACCAAGGAGGACCCGGTCGAGCTCGTGCAGTTCCTGCGCTTGCACAATTACGGGGTGACAAGTATTGATGCGGAAGGTGGTACGGGCAAAGTGAAGATGGTGTTTACGATCATCAAGCGTCAGGATCTCAAGCATGTTGTGGGGATCATCAAGGATTTCAACCCCAATGCCTTCTACTCCATTGAGGAAGTGAAGTCGGTGGCAGAAGGGGTGTTTCCCGAGCGGAATTCACACCGTATCTCCCGCTGGATCGACTCACTCAGTTCCGGCCCAAAAGGAAAATAATTCCCTGACAGATAGTTCCGGTGCAGAATCTGAACCAACCACTCCGAACCCGGAGTTTCACGCATCCGCTCCAGACCAATATGTTCTTTTTGTACAAGGGTGACGATGACGTAAGGAATATGCATGCCGATACAGCAGATCCATGTGGAAAATTTCAAGAGTTTTTCCGGGCTCGATATTGACCTTGCCCGGTTCAATGTCGTGATCGGGTCGAATGCAGCCGGCAAATCCAATTTCATCAGTATCTTCCGGTTCCTGCACGATATCGCGACGTCCGGGACTGTGAACGCCATTGCCATGCAGGGTGGTGCAGAGTACCTCAGGAATGCAAAGATCGGCACGACACGCGACCTCGTCATCAGCGTCAGCTACATTCCCGAAAGCACCATGGAATTTGCCGGGAACAAGCTGAATGGATCATCCCTCCTTGGAATGAAGGCCTGCGAGTCATCCTATGAATTTGCCCTCCGGTTCAGCGGGCGGGCTGATGAATTTACCATCATCCGGGACCGGCTCAAAATCGGCTGCGAGATCTCGACCTGTCGGCGTAAAGGTACCACGATTGTTGAAGGCAAGCCAATCGGCAGGGGAGAGATCGAGGTCTCGAATGAGAACGGCGAGATCCACTATACGGTCCATATCCCTGAAGGGTGCCCGCTCAGAGAGGACGATATCATACCGGTTTTCTTCCGCAACAAGCACCTGCCGGAGAAGACCCTCCTCCTCGAGACGATCTATGGTTTTCCGCTCCCGCACCTCGATAAATTTTTTGACCGGATTACCGTGTACGATATCGACCCGAAACTGTCGAAGAAAGGCGTCGTCATTACCGGCAAACGGGAACTTGAGGCAGACGGAGGGAACCTTGCCCTCGTGCTGAAGAAGATCATTGAGGACCCGGAGAAGAAGCGCAAGTTTTCCAACCTGCTCCGCGACACCCTCCCCTTTGTGGAGGACTTCTCGGTGCAGAAGTTCATGGACGTTTCGCTCATCCTTACCCTTCGCGAGCGATATGTAAAGAGCCATGACCTGCCCGCATCCTCCCTCTCTGACGGGACGATCATGATCTTTGCCCTGATCATCGCACTCTATTTTGAGGACAAACCCCTCATCATCATCGAGGATCCGGTAAGCCATGTCCATCCGTTCCTTGTTGCCCGGCTCATGGGCATGATGAAAGAAGCCTCGGCGAAAAAACAGATCATGGTCACCACCCACAGCACGGAAGTCGTCAAGCATACCCGTCTTGATGATATCCTCCTAATCTCCCGCGACAATGAGGGGTATTCCGTTGTCTCGCGGCCTGCTGACAAGGATGAGGTCAGGACGTTTCTTGAAAACGAGATCGGCATCGAGGAACTCTACATCCAGAACCTGCTGGGAATGTGAATGAAAAAGCGCTTGTTCATCATGGTCGAGGGAGAGGATGACGTCCGGTTCTTCGGCCGCATTATAAAACCCCTCCTCGCACCCCGGTATGACTCGGTCGAGATCGTACCGTATGCCTGCATCAGGCGCGAGAAGGTGAACAAGTTTTTAAAAAGCGTCAGCCTGATGAAGAACGACTACATCTTCGTCGCGGATATTGATTTCGAACATTCAGTCCGGGATAAAAAGCAGATCCTCTATTGCCGGTTCAGCAATATTGACGGGGGCAGTATCGTGATCGTGATCCGGGAGATCGAGAGCTGGTATTATGCCGGGATTACCGGGGGCGTTGCGCAGGAACTGGGTATTGCGGACCTGCCATCCACAGATGACCTGACGAAGGAGGATTTCAATGCCCGCATTCCCAAAAAATTCGATTCCCGGATCGATTTCATGTTCGAGATCCTCAAGTCCTTCTCACTTGAAATGGCTGCACGGAAAAACCAGTCTTTCCACTTTTTTGTCAACCGTTACAGGATTTATGCGAATCCTGATCCGTAACCCGGTCCTGCGCATAACTGCATTGTTTCCCCCGCATGCACTATCGAAACCATTTTTAACGGCATGACGCCATTCTGTAATACCTAAACCTTTTAGGGGACTTTTATGGACCGATATGTATGTTCAGTATGCGGGCATGTCTACGACCTAGAAAAAGGGGAACCCCGACAGGATCTCCCCCCCGGGATGGCATTTGTTGCTCTTCCGGACGACTGGCAGTGCCCGATCTGTTTTGCCGCAAAGAACGAATTCGTGAAGGAGTGAAGTCATGGTATCACGCGAAATTGCCAAGGGGATCCACTGGGTCGGGGCACTGGACTTCGACCGGAGGATCTTCGACGAATTGATCCCACTGCCGGAAGGTACGAGTTACAACTCGTATCTCATTCGGGGGAGCAACAAGACTGCACTGATCGATACAGTTGACCCGGCAAAGGAGGAGGAACTGATCGTCAACCTCCTGAAACTCGGTATCGAACGGATCGATTATATCGTCATCAACCACGCTGAACAGGACCATTCGGGCTCCCTTCCCATGGTCCTCGAGATGTATCCCATGGCAAGAGTTGTGACGAATGAAAAATGCCGCGACCTGCTGGTCTCCCTGCTCCAGATCCAACCGGAAACGATGCAGGTGGTAAAAGACGGAGAGACACTCTCGCTCGGTGACCGGACCCTCCGGTTTTTCCTGACCCCATGGACTCACTGGCCTGAAACGCAGATCACATACCTTGAGGAAGACCGGATCCTGTTCCCGTGCGACCTCTTCGGGTTCCATGCCGCGTCGAGCGAGCTGTACGTGACGAATGAAGCGGAGGCATACCGGTCGGCAAAACGGTATTACGCCGAGATCATGATGCCGTTCAGGAGCAGCATCAAGGGTTACGTGCAGAAGGTCAGGGAACTCAACCCCGCCATGATCGCACCCAGCCACGGACCGGTCCACCGCAACCCGAAGATGATCCTCGATGCCTATGCCGACTGGGTTTCGGACGATGTCAAAAACGTGGTTGTCATCCCCTATGTCTCGATGCATGGCAGCACCCGGAAGATGGTGGATCACCTTACGGCAGCACTTATCGAGCGGGGAATCGATGTGAAACCGTTCAACCTCACGCACACAGATATCGGTGAGCTGGCGTATTCCCTCGTGGATGCGTCGACGATCGTTGTTGCAACGCCGACGGTGCTCTTCGGGCCCCACCCGCAGGTTGTCTATGCCACGTACCTCGCAAACGTCCTGAAACCAAAGGTGCGGTTTGCCTCGGTGATCGGCTCCTTTGGCTGGGGGGGTAAATCAGCCGAGATGATCGTAAAGATGTTGGACCATGTCAAGGTCGAGGTCCTTGAACCGGTAGTCATCAAAGGAATGCCAGATGAGGCAGCAGTAGTGGCGCTCAACCGGCTTGCGGATGATATATTGAAGAAGCATAAGGAAATGAAGATTGTGTAGGAATGGAGAGTAGCTTATGACAAAACTATCTGAAGTATACAAATGCGGCGTATGCGGGAACACGACAAAAGTAGTCCATGCTTCCGGAGGCACTATGGTCTGTTGCGGGCAGCCTATGACCCTCCAGCCTGAGAAGATGGACGATACAGGCAAGGAGAAACATGTTCCTGTCGTTGAAAAATCAGCAAAGGGGATCATCGTAAAAGTCGGGTCGGTTCCCCATCCCATGGAAGAGAAGCATTATATCGAATGGATCGAAGTGCGGTCCGGTGCAAACGTCTTTGTCCACGAACTCAGGCCGGGTGATAAACCGGAGGCTGAGTTCTGTATTTCCGATGTCAGTGTCAAGGCCCGGGCATTCTGCAATGTCCACGGCCTCTGGACGAACAAGGCCTAGACCAAAATCTCACATCTTTTTTCCCTGCAATCCTGCATATCCGGGCAAACACTAATAGAGCACGGGGATTAACCCAATAGTGATGCGCCGGCTCGGGTATCTCTCAACGATCATCGCAGATCTTGGTGATATTTTTACCTTCATCGCGCCGGTAACATGCGTCCCCCTCATCGTTGCCGTCCTCTTCTCCGAGTGGAATATGCTTCTGCCCATGGCAACCGTACCAGTACTGTTTTTCATCACCGGCAGGGTCCTGAAAAACCTTCCCCACAGCGGTCAGAGCAGCCGGCTTTCCACCTCTCTGTGCTCGGTTGCACTGTTCTGGTTTGCCTGTGCCATGGTAAGTGGCATCCCGTTCATGCTCGGCCTGCATATGGGATTCACGGACGCTGTTTTTGAGGGTATGGCCGGCTGGACAGGTACCTCGTTTTCCATGATCCGCTCGCTCGATACAGCTCCCGACACGCTCCTGTTCTGGCGCTCTTATATGCAGTGGGTCGGCGGCATCGGGATCATTGCATTCACCGTCGCCCTTGCCAGCAGCACGGGATTGTTCCGGTCAAAGATCTTCCGTAATGAGGGGAGGGAAGAACCGTTGATGCCCAGCATTGTTGCTGCCGGGCGCTCCCTTTGGAAAATTTACGCGGTTCTTACCTTCTGTGCCATTGGTCTTATCCTGTTCACCGGACTGTCGCTCTGGGAATCGGTCAACCTTGCCCTCTCGGCCATCTCGACCGGCGGGTTCACCCTGCACAATGGGGGCATTCTTTATTATAACAGTGTTGCGCTGGAACTCCTGCTCATCCCCATCATGATCGCGGGTGCCCTGCCGTTCAAGTTGTATTTCCTGATCCTGGAACACCGCCGCTGGAGCCTCTTTGGGGATGAGCAGGTGAAATTGTTCTTCCTCTTCCTTGGTGCGGGAACCGTGGTGCTGACCTACGATCTGATCTTTTTCTCCAATCTCGATACGATCCCGGCCCTCATGCAGGGTCTTTTCATGGCGGTATCGGCACTGACGAGCACCGGTTTCCAGATTGTGGCTCTCCAGACGTGGGCAAGTGTCACCCTGCTCTTCCTTGCGATGCTCACCTTCATCGGGGGCACAACCGGGAGCACGTCCGGGGGGATCAAGATCGACAGGGTCGCATTTGCCTACCGGGCACTCCTGTGGTGGTTCCGGCGGCTGTACGTGAGCGGGAAAGTCCTCGTACCGCTGAAGATCGAGGGCCGGGTCATACCGAAAGCGACCGCAGAGCTGGAGACGGCGAAGAATATGCTGATCATCATCCTTTCCGTTGTCACCATCTTCATTGCGAGCCTCGCTGTCATGCAGTACCATCTCACAACTTTTTCCATAACGGAAATCGTCTTCCAGGTCGTCTCAGCCTTCTCAACCTGCGGTATTAATACCGGTTATGTCTCCCCGGATATGCCGTTCATTTCGAAATGGATCTTTATTGTGGTGATGTGGGTCGGCAGACTGGAAGTGATCCCGGTTGTGATGCTGTTTTTTGCCCTGCTCCGTGGTCCCGACTGATCTCCCCGCATTGCGCAGCCCGTATCAGATACCAGGAATTATCTGACGGATAACGAGCACGCATCCGATCCAGATGCCGTACGCCACGCTGAGACTTTCCAGGAAACCGAAACGGTTCATGAGGAAATACAGGGAAATGAGGAACACCAGCGACGGGATGGCAAAGAAGAAGGTCCCCAGGACCAGCTGCTGGGCAGTGGCGCTGCCAACCTCGTTATAAGTAAAGAGAAATGCAAGAGTGGTTATAATGGGCGCCGCAGCAAGAATGCCTCCGTACCGGGGGTTTGCCTGTTGGGCAAGGAGCGTTACCCCGACAATAATGCTCCCCCCTGCTACGAATTTGAGCAGGGTTTGCAGGTAATCCATGGCAGATACGATTATTGTTCCTGTCACCTAAATATACTCTGATACTGCGGAGATCGGAAAGAACCAGTGCCTTTGCCAATCCACCACTATTTTTTGGTAGTGCGAAAACCGGGTCGGGAACCGGGAGGCAGGATATGCCCGTAATATATTCCGCCAACACAAGTTTACTTTTGTTAACATCAGGAGATCTAATATAAATTGCCGCCCCATAGTACGGTGATGAAGCAGATCGCCCTGTACGGGAAAGGAGGTATCGGGAAATCCACTACCTCGGCCAACCTCTCTGCTGCACTCTCCGGGAGGGAGCTCTCTGTTCTGCAGATCGGCTGCGATCCCAAGCGGGACAGCACACGGATGCTGATGCAGGGCCGGTTTATCCCGACCGTCATGGACCTTGTCCGGGTTCGGGGGGAGACAGCAATCTCTCTTTCGGATATTGTTTTTACCGGATACAACGGTATTCGTTGTGTCGAGGCCGGAGGGCCGGAACCTGGTGTAGGATGTGCAGGACGGGGAATTATCGCCACCTTCCAGATCCTCGAGAAATTCGGGGCTCTTAAAGGCGACGTTATTGTCTACGATGTGCTCGGGGACGTGGTTTGCGGCGGGTTCGCCATGCCGATGAGGGAAGGGTACGCACAGGAGATTTATCTCGTTACTTCCGGAGAACTGATGTCCCTGTATGCCGCAAATAACATCTGCAAGGCCATCCAGCGTCTCTCGTCCCGGGTAAAGAGCAAATGCCGGCTCGCCGGTGTGATCTGTAATGCAAAGGACCAGCCCCGGGAAGAGGAACTGGTCACCGCATTTGCACGGCGGGTGAACAGCTCGATGGTGCAGTATATTCCCCGTGACCACATCGTTCAGGAGGCCGAGATGAACCGGCAGACCGTGATCGAATACCGCCCGGACTCGGTCCAGGCGGGTCATTACCGCTCCCTTGCACAGCGTATCATGGAAAATAACCGGTTAACCATACCGACTCCCCTTGAGATCGATGAGCTTGAATCCCTTGCCCGTGAATTCTTCTAGGCTCGGCGGCTGTACCCTCACTGGGGCAATCTCGGTGACGTCCCATATCCGCAATACCGTTACCGTTGTCCATGGCCCCAAAGGGTGCAGCCATCATAACGTATCCCTGCTCCATGCGACCTGGCTCGATAATGACCATGCCGTCATGCCGGAACTGGTATCGACCGGGTTGTCAGAATCCGATGTTGTTTTTGGCGGCGAAGAAGCACTCCGGCGTGCTATCAGGAATGCTGCAGCAAGGGATGTGCGTGCCGTTTTTGTGCTCTCTACCTGTATTGTCGATACAATCGGGGACGATATCGAAGGTGTCTGCATGGAAGAATACGGCGTTCCGGTCGTGCCCATACCGACAGCAGGTTTTCTCGGGGGGACATTCCAGGACGGGGTGAACAACGCTCTCATTGCGCTTGCGGATAACGCCGTCCCGTGCGGGAAAGACGGGGGGGTTAATATCATCGGGGAGATGAACCTTGAATACGAAGTAGAGGAAAACTATGCCGAGATTGCGCGGCTTCTCTCCCTGCTGGGACTGTCCGTGAACCTGCGGTTCGTGCATGATATCACTTATAACCAGCTTTCCATGCTCGGTGCGGCACAGCTCAACATCCTCAGAAGCCCTACGCTTATACCGGTTGGCGAGTACCTCCGGGACCGGTTTGACATCCCTTACGTCTCATCGTTCCCTCTCGGCCTTTCGGAAACGCTCTCGTTCATCGGATCCGTGGCAGAAGCCTGTGGTATTGACGAGTATCGGGCTGCTGAAGGAGAGCGGGCCCGGCAATCCGAGATGATCGCCGGTTTTACTGATCTCCGGCGATCGCATGCAGCCTTCGACCGATCCCTTTCCGGGCCAGATGATATCAGGGCCGCTGAAGAACTGGCACGTGCACTGGATCTCTCGATGGGAACTGACGGGTACAGTGTCCGCCTGCCCGTCAGTGCTGCGGTAGGCACTGCCGGAACGCGGCGGATGCTCCACCGCTGGAGGCGGGCGATCCATGCCTGAATGTGATAATCCGCTCTGGCCATGTGCGATGACCGGTGCAGCAGCTTGTCTTGCAGGGTTCGAGGGAGTTGCGGTTGTCATCCATGGCTCCAGCGGGTGCTACTATTACCCGACCACCCTCCTCCACGCCCCGCTTCACGGGACATTTATCCTTGAGAACGATGTGATCTTCGGGTCGGAGGACCGGCTCCTGGAAGTGATCGGCGGGCTCTCCGGGACCGGAAAGAGGATCGCGGTAATTACGACCTGCGTTCCCGCCATTCTCGGTGAGGACATCCGGTCCATGCTCGAAGGACATAACGTAATCCTCGTCGACAGTCCGGGATTTTCCGGTGATGTTGAGACCGGGTATTCGAAAGCTCTCGCGATGCTGGAACCCCGGCTCGATCCAGGTGCCGGTGGCGTGAATATCGATGGTGCGTGCCTGTTTGATCCGTTCTCCGGAGGAAACGTTCATGAGGTGATACGGCTGTTTGCGATGGCATCGGTTCCGGTCGGGACCGTGTTCTGCCAGGACCGGCTTGACAGGGTCTACCATGCATCGGCCTACACAGTTGGCACCAACAGGGATTTTGCATCCGGTGTCGGCGAGTATCTTGGCGGGACGCTGGGATTCGATGAGATCCGTGCCACCTTTACAAAAATTGTCGATAAAATCGATGGGTCCGACAGCGATCTGGTTCTCGCGGAACTGGAGATGCAGGAGGAACGGGTTGTGCGGGCGTGTGACAAATACCTGCACCGGTACGACCCTCCGTCTGTGGCCATTTTTGCCGGGTATGCATATGCCATGTTCGCTGCACGCATGCTCGAACAGTATCTGGATGCGGACATCTGCTGCATCGGTTCGCGAAACAGGGTGAACGGGTCTGCTTACCCGATACAGGAGTCGGGAAGCCTTTCGCAGGTCAGGGAACTGATACAGGCACATCATCCCGATCTGGTGATCGGGTCGTCGTTTGAGCGCTCCATCCGCGGAGATGCTGCATTTGTGGGGATTATCCCCCCTCTGCGGGGGAGCGTAAGATTGTTCCCCATCCCGCTCGCAGGGATCAACGGTACACTTGCGTTTGTTGAGCTTGTGCTGAACGCCTGCATGGACCGGAAAACCTGATTCTAGTTGTATCTCGGTGGGAAATACTTCCTGCCTCACGTCCGGGTTTTTTTCACTTTCACCCTGCGCATGCCGGGAGACTATATACCCACTGCGGCAACGCCATTATACGACAGAAGGTGGTCGTGTATGATGGAAAAAGCAGGCTATCTCCAGCGAACAAGGTCAGGGGCACTCGACAGCGAGGGAGTAGTGCACGATATCGTTGAACTGCATATTCTCGGGAACCGGTATGCAATCCGGAAGCCCGATCTGGCAAAAGCAGTCTCAGGCAGGATGTATGTACAGGTCGAGGAGCTTACCCGCAACTGGAATGAGTATCTCGGGTTGACCCGTGGTCTTGCACACGTCTCCGTATCAGGTAAGGCGCTGAATATTGATCTGTTCGAGACTGGCAATTTCACCCTCTCTCTGGCCATGCTCCGTGCTGTAATCTACGGGAAGGAAAGGTCAGTTCCCATCGTGAAGATTCCAGAAACACCTGCTGTCAAGATCCGCAGGGCCGCGGAAGACCAGCAGAAGATCAGTGCGGTTGTCTGAACCTTTCAGTAACATGGCGTGATCGACCGTCACCTGCGATCCTCGTCATTCCGCCTCCTTTTTTCCGTGAGTATCGTGCAACATTAATAGTTCCGCAACAGATGATCATAAGTGGAGCACACCCCTCCTTACTCTCCGGTAATACAGGAGTGAACCGGCACAGGTAACGGCGGTCAGAAATGGATACCACGGATGCAGAATACCGGGATCTTATCGAGAACCAGCAGGATCTTATTGTCAGGTTTAATCTTGAAGGCCGGCTCCTTTTTGTCAATAAGGCCTATTGCGAAACTGTCGCGAAACCCCGGGAAGAACTTGTCAACAGCATCTTCATGCCGGTGACCGAAGAGCGTTACTCTGACGTAATCGCTACCCAGATGACCAAGCTGTTTCGCCCCCCGTATGCCTGCATCGTCGAACAGTGGCTTCAGACGAAGAAAGGGATGCGCTGCATCAGCTGGTCGGCAAAGTCCGTTCTTGGTGATGACAAGACGGTCGTCTCCATCGTTGCAATCGGCAGGGACATCACGCCGCTCAAGAACGAGCAGAAGGCGATACGGAAACGGGATGGGGAGTTGATGCTCGTCCTTGAGAGTGGCAGCCAGATGTATTACACCCACACGACTGACCATCTGATGGTCTTTGTCAGCCCGAGGATCCGTGACCTGCTCGGTTGCCGCCCGGGTGAGGGAAAACGGACCTGGACCGATTACCTCACCGATCATCCCATGAACGCTTCTGGCCTTGAGCGGACGATCCGGGCCATTGCCTCCGGGCGCCGGGAGCCGCCATACCGTCTGGAGATGGCCACCCATGACGGGCGGAAGTGCTGGGTGGATGTCAATGAGATCCCGGTGGTAAAGAATGGGAAGACCGTTGCGATTGCCGGGTCGCTGATGGATGTCACCGACAGGATGGCGGTCGAGGAAGGCCGTGCAGAGGCGGAGTTCCTCATCAAGGATGTTTCCGGTGTCCAGACGGTCAGTGAGTACCGGGCACGGGTTGCCGGCCGGCAGGCAAAAGGGCCCCGGGGGTATTTTCGTTCCATCCTCTCGAAATCATCGGACGAGGATGATGATGAGGATATATCTGCGGCATCGCAGGAAAACCTGAAGTGAGCTGTCCGGCCAACCGGGTGGGTATGGAGCGGGAAAATGATGCCCCCACTAAGGACCGTTGGTCCGTTCCTTATAAGAGCAGGGGTAAATGAGAATTATTTCCCTTTCCGCACGCAGTCGGCGATATATGAGCCGGCCTTGGTGGTCCGTGCCGTGCCGCCTAGGTCCTTTGTCACCACGCCGTCCCTGATGCTCTGCTCGATGGCAGTGACCACTGCTACCGCCGCCATGTGCTCGCCGATATGATCGAGCAGCAGGGAACCGGCCCAGATGGTGGCGATAGGATTTGCAACGCCCAGATCCTTGTACTTGGGTGCCGAGCCGTGGATGGGCTCGAACATGGAGGTCCCCTTCGGGTTGATGTTGCCACCTGGTGCAAGCCCGAGGCCCCCCTGGATCATGGCGCCGAGATCGGTGATGATGTCGCCGAACATGTTGGGCGTGACCACGACATCGAACCACTCCGGATTCTTGACAAACCACATGGTGATTGCGTCCACGAAATTGAACTCGGTCGTGACATCGGGATAGGACTTCGCGGTCTCGGTGAACACGTCCCGCCAGAGGCCGTACACGTCAGAGAGCACGTTCGCCTTGTCCACCGAGGTTAGTTTCTTCCTCCTCTGCATGGCAAGGTCAAACGCGTAGATCTGGACCCGGCGTGCTCCTTCGCGGGTGATGACCCCGATCTGGTACGCGATCTCCTCGGCGTCGCTCTCCACGTCAAGGCCGAACTTCACGCTGTAGATGTCGCGGATAACGTTCAGTTCCTTCTTTTCGTGCTTTTTGAACCGCGAGCCAATCCCGACATAGAAGTCCTCGGTGTTCTCGCGGACTACCACGAAGTCGATGTCCTTTGGACCTTTATTCGCAAGCGGAGTTTCGACCCCGTCAAGGAGCCTGATCGGGCGGAGGTTGACGTACATGTCGAACCGGAAGCGGAGCGCAAGCAGGATCCCCTTCTCCAGGATCCCCGGCTTCACCCGCCCGTCCCCGATGGCGCCGAAATAGATCGCCCTGAACTTTGCGAGTTCTTCGAACTCCTCTTCGGTGATGAGCTTGCCCGAATGAATATAGCGGTCCGCACCGATGTCGAAGTCCGTCCACTGTATATCGAAGTTATACGTCTCGCCAGCGGCTTCCAGTACCTTCTTTCCCTCGGCCATGATCTCCGGGCCGATCCCGTCCCCGCCGATTGACGCTATCCGGTACATACCGGCGCCTCCTTTAAGTTCTTCGCATAGTCCACGAGCCCACCGGAATCGATGATGCCCTGCATGAACGCCGGCACGGGCTCGATGGTATACTTTTTTCCGTCCGCCTCAAGGTACCCATCCCCGATCTTCAGGGAAACGTTTGCCCCGTCGACGATCTTATCCGCCTCCGGGCAGACCACGGGGAGCACCCCGACATTGATCGAGTTCCGGAAGAAGATCCGGGCAAACGACCGTGCCACCACGACCTTTACCCCGGCCCCCATCAGGGCGAGCGGGGCATGTTCGCGGGACGAGCCGCAGCCGAAGTTCCGGCCGCCAACAATCACGTCCCCTTCCTGTACCTTTTTCGCAAACTCGTCCCGGGTGCCTTCAAAGGCATGCTTTGCGAGTTCTTCCGGGTTGTTGATGGTGAGGAACCTGCCCGGGATGATCGCGTCGGTGTCGATGTTATCCCCGAACTTCCAGGCTCGCATGTTCTGTGCTGCCTGTGGCAGTTTCACGACGACCTTTTTTACCGGTGCTGACTTTTTCGCTGCCATCGTCACACCTCCCGTGGGTCGGCGATCTCGCCCGAGATCGCGCTTGCCGCTGCGGTTGCGGGGGAGCAGAGATAGACCTTGCCCTCCGTACTCCCCTGGCGTCCCCTGAAGTTTCGGTTGGAGGTTGAGAGCGAGACCTCGCCGGGTGCGATCAGGCCGAACGCTCCGCCCATACACGGTCCACAACAGGGCGCCTCGACCAGTGCCCCCGCCTTCACGAACTTTTCGATGAGCCCGGCTTTCAGGGTCTTCAGGTACTCATCGCGGGAAGCCGGAATAATGATGACCCTGCACTCCGGGCTGAACTTCTTCTTCCCGAGCACTTCTGCTGCTTCCGCGAGGTCCTCGAAACGCCCGTTCGTACAGGAACCGATGAAGACCTGATCGACGTGCGTTCCAGCCACCTTGCCAACCGGCACACCATTATCCACGTTGTGCGGGACGGCCACCTGCGGTTCGAGGTCCGAGACATCGTAGGATCGCCTCTCGGCAAACTTCGCGTCGGGGTCGCTGTCCAGTTCGAACGGCTTCATCTTCCGCCGGCCCTTCATGTACTCCCACGTCACTTTATCCGGCGCGATAATGCCTGCCTTGCCCCCCATCTCGATCGCCATGTTGCAGAGGGTCATCCTGCCCGACATGTCGAGTTTCCTGACGGTCTTCCCGGTAAATTCAATTGCCTTATAGGTCGCGCCATCGGCACCGATATCTGCTGCAATCGAGAGGATCAGGTCCTTTGCCCCGACCCTTTTTGGGAATTTTCCTGATACTTCCGCACGGATCGTCTCCGGCACCTTGAAGTAGAGGGCGCCGAACTTCAGGACAAACCCCATGTCGGTCGACCCGATACCGGTTGCAAATGCCCCGGTTGCGCCGTACATACAGGTATGGGAATCCGCACCTACGACAATCTCGCCCGGTGCGGCCCGCCCTTTCTCGATCGTCACTTGGTGGCAGACCCCTTCGTTGATATCGTAATTGTGGATATCCTGCTCCGCGGCAAACTTCCGCATGTAGACATGGTTGCTTGCCGCCTCGATGGAGTCCGCGGGTATCTGGTGGTCAAAGAGCATGATGACGCGCTCTGGGTCAAAGACCTTTGTTCCGCCCATCTCGTAGAACTTCTGGATGGCAAGCGGGCCGGTAATATCGTGTATCATTGCCCCGTTAAGCGGGGCCATGACCACTTCGCCTGCCCGTATGTCCCTGCCACATTTCCGTGAGAAGATCTTCTCTACGATTGTTGCTCCCATGCTCGATCGTTTCTACTATTGACTCTCGGAGATATTGTACTTTCTCGTGCACCACTTTTCATAACTGCGACCAGATTCGCAGTCAAAGTAAGATTTAACCTCATTCCGGGTCAAGATCATGTGAATACCATGATACGAAGACTGACTTATCTCGGTGCCATCCTTGCCATCTTCATGATGGCCGTAGTCGGCAGCGTTTCCGCTGCATCAGCTGACTCGACAACTGATAAAGTAATCCATGCCTCCGGCAGCGGGAATGTGATCGGCACTCCCGACCGGGCTCAGGTGACATTCTCCGTCCAGACCGAGAACGCGGATGTCAAGACTGCACAGGCAGACGATGCCGCACAGATGTCCAAAGTGATCGATGCCCTTGTTGCTGCCGGCATCCCCCGGGATGCTCTCAAGACCACCGGCTATAACATCTATGCGATTTATGACGATTCCACCAGCGGCATCCTGAACCCCAAGGTCAAGACCTACCAGGTGACCAACACCTTGACGGTTACGCTCCATGATGTGAGCAGGACCGGGGAAGTGATCGATATCGCCGTCGCAAACGGCGTCAACCGGGCAGACTCCATCCAGTTCATGCTCTCTGATGCCCAGGCCCTTTCACTCCGGAGTGATGCCCTGAAAAAGGCGGTAGCAAACGCACGGTCTGACGCGGACACCGTTGCCGGTGCGCTCGGTGTCAATATCACCGGTATGGGAACAGTTGATATCACCCAGGGCTATATGCCGGTGACCTATTCCAATTACCAGATAGATACCACAGGAGCAGCCAAATCCCTGGCCACGACCCCCGTCCAGCCCGGTGACGTGACCGTGACCGCGCAAGTTTCGGTCACCTATACCTACAACTAATCTTTTCCGCGCACTCTTCACAACTTTTTTAAAATAGCAGTGTGATCATTTCATAAAATCACAGTGCAGAAGCCGGGTTCACCAGACCCATTCAGCTGTCAAATCTCGAATATCCTTGAATCAGCGGATACAATAGGATTGATTTTACCATGGAGCGCAATATCGGCTTTAAAGAACGAAGGTATATTGAAGAACTGCGGATTCTCACCAAATCAACGGCGCTTGACTGCGTGATTGACGACCGGTTCGACCGGGTGATCTACGTAATCCGGCAGGGTGACATGGGTCTTGCGATCGGAAAAAAGGGTGAGAATATCCGCAGACTTCAGAACGTGCTCGGCAAACGGATCGAGATGGTCGAATTTGCCGATACTCCGGATGCGTTCATTGCCAACATCTTCAAGCCTGCTGAGATTATCGGGGTTGAAAGGAATGCGGAGAACGGGCCGGTGAATGTGCTTGTCCGGCAGAGGAGCGACCTTGGTATTGCGATCGGGAAGGGAGGGTGTAATATCGAGAAGGCGCGCATCCTCTGCAGAAGGTTTTACGGACTCGAAGTCGGAGAAGTACTGCTGGAGAAAGAGGCATCATGAAAACGACGGCCGATCCCCAGGTCATTGCCGAGATCTGGGCGGTCATCTGCGACCGTGCAGATCACCCGAAAGAAGGATCCTACACCACTCGGCTGCTTACGGACGCAAAAGGGATCGACAAAGTGCTGGAAAAAGTGGGGGAGGAGTCGACCGAGTTCATCCTTGCGGTGAAGAACGGGGTCTCCGGGAGTACTGCCAGCGAGGCGGCGGACCTCCTCTTCCACCTGCTTGTCGCCCTCCGGGCGGCAGGAGTCGACCTGTCCGATGTGATGGATGAACTGGAGCACCGCAGGAAATAATACGATTTTACTTCTGAAGGAACGAAGTGAGGTCGACCACGTGCGGCAGGTCTCCATCTTTCTGTGCTGCCGAAGCAAGCACGCTCTCTTCTACAAAAATCGGGACATTGCCCCGGAGTGCCAGCGCAATGCCATCGCTCGGGCGGCAGTCGAGATACTCCTCGTGCTTCGTGTTGACAAAAACGAGCTGGGCATAATACACGCCGTTTTCTATGCTGTCGATTTGCAAAAAGCGCATGGAGATGGAAAATTTTCCGCACAGGTCGAGAAAGAGATCATGGGTGAACGGCCGGGGCAGCACTTCCCTGTTCCTTGCACTGTTAATGGATACTGCTTCCCAGATGCCGATAAATATCGGCAGGAGGCGGCCAGTGCCATCAGAGAGTATCACGAGGGGGACGGTGGCTGCTTCGCTGATGGCCATGAATACGCCTTTGACCTCGCACCGGACCAGTGTCATGCCTGTGCACAGTGATTGCCGTTCGCATTGATAAGGGTTCGGTGGTCAGGCCTTCTCATCGAGGCTGTCTCTGGCTTCCCTGCGCACGATGATGATACTGGAAAGGATACCGAGTGCGATATTGAAGTAATAGAGGACGATGCGCCAGAGCACGACGAATATGCCGACAACGGATGCCGGGATGAACAGTGCGTACATGGACGTTGCGCCGACTTCGGCAATACCCGAACTCCCGGGAGTCAGGGGCAACATCATCAGGATCGCGAGGATCAGCTGGATCACGAAGGATTCAAGGAAGAGGGGGGGCTGCCCAAGCCCGACGAGGATGAGGGAGGCGGTGACAATCTCGGAGACCCAGTAGAGGAGCGTAAATAGCATCCCCCAGACAAGGCCGCCCTTGGCCGTATGGACGAACTTGATGACCGCATCATGGAAGTTGTCGATCTCCTTGTCCGCCCGCTTTAAGAGTTCCTCGACCCGGGCATTCTCCCAAGTCTTTGTCAGCCAGACCGTGCAGCGGTTGACAACTCTTTTCACCACGTCAGGCCTGCGGATGGCAAGGTAGAAAAGGAACAGGCATCCGGCGACAAAGATCCACGTGACAAAGACCATGATCTCGGAGACCGCACCCAGGCTCTTCCACTGGTCGGTCAAGACGATCATGGCAAATGCCGCCAGTACCGCGAGCGCAATGCCGTCAAGCACCCGCTCCATGATAACCACTGCTGTCGCATCCCCAAGGGGGATGTTTGCCTTGTAGAGCTCGTGGATCCTGACGGGTTCCCCACCCGCCTGTGCAGGGGTGATTGCAGAAGCAAGCAGGTTGGCAAAGACGAGGTTCAGGCTGTACCAGAACCCGATGCGGTAGCCGAGCGAGCCGGACATCTTCTTGATCCGCATCGCCCAGAAGCACATGGTCAGCAGGTGAGTGAGGAACGCGAGGAGAAGGAAGAGGGGATTGATCTTCCTGATATAGGTGATAGTATTCTCGTTGATGGTAAAATACAGGATAATAATGAGAACCGCAAGGGAGAAACCCACGGAAATATAGAGCCATTTGAGCTGTGATTTCTCCACGGTGATCACGTCCTGCGATGCCCGCCTTGGCGGTTGTTATCTTAACCGGTTATGAGGCATAGTATATACCTTTTTATAATAACCCGGATTCACGCATCGTGCAAAACACATCGTCCCGGGTTCAGTCCACCGTGAACATTTCCCTGTTTGCAAGAATGGAGAAGAGGCCGGTCTCGACCCCGGCGTCGAGCCACCCGTGACCGTAACTGAAGCAGGCAAGCGCTTCCTCACATCTCCTGGAGGATGCCTGCTGTTTCCCATAGTGTAGGTACAACCCTGCGATGAAACGGACATGCACGGCAAATGCATATCCCGGTGTCCCGGGATCCGGGGACGGCGTAACTGAAGCGATCGCGGTGTCCAGCAATCGTGCATATCGCCCTGTTTTCTCGTCAAGTTTCACGTACTGGGCAGCCGGGACGGGTTCGAACCTCCCGCCAAACGGGCATGCAGACCTGCCTCCGGCAGTAACAAGCAGGCCGGATGCGATGCCGCAGTGCAGCCACCCGAGGCCGTACATGAACGCTGCGAGTGCATTAACAGGATCCCCGCCGGTCATGAACGTCTTTCCATCGCTTTCGTACGCAGACGCCATCCGGAGTACTGACTGCCCGGTGCGCCCGTTCAGCGATTCTTTTGGGGCACTGCACCGGGCGTCTGCAAGGGTGACGGCAAGGAGGGCCTGGCATTGCGGGATATTCATAGGCCGGCAAACATCTCTAGGTATTCGCGTTCCATGTCATGCAGTTCCGCCGGGATCACAAGGATATGGAGCGGCGGGCCGAAATCCACGGACTGTATCGTCTCTGCCGTACCGGCCCGGACAAACGGTTCATCGGATCCTGCCCTGGCGATACCCACATAGAGCGGGATCTGTGCCTGCCGTTCTGCGGCCATCTGTTCCAGGAGTGCGACCGCTTCGGGAACGGTCATGAAGCGTTCCCCCTGGATATCGAGATAGACGAGCGTGTGGAGGCGGAGGGAAAGGTTCTGAAGGATGACATCGAGAGGTGTCGTCGGGAACCAGTTCTTCTGCGGGAACGGGAGGGAGCAGGACTTCCCGAACCGGTAATTCTGGAGACCGGAGAGACCGCAGACTGCACTGGAAATGGATGCGGCATGCACGATCGCAGTCCTTATGCCACGGGCAGCGGCCCTCATGCGGAGATCCGCGTGGGTGGTCGAGACCATGGGGTCACCGGCGCAGAGGAACACGACATCCTTCTCCTGCGCTTCCGCGAGCAGTTCATCCGGGTGCTGCTCAACATATTCGCGGAAGAGGGGAGTAACCGGCTTCCCGTACCAGGCTTCGAGTTCCTCGCGGGATGTACCTGCGAGGCGCGAGGTATAACTCTCAAGATAGATACAGTCAGCAGCCCGGATGTGCCGGAGCCCTTTTTCCGAGACGTCGGTTTTATCAAAGAGCCCGAGGCCGATGAACGTCAGCATACCTGCCTCATGACATCACCATGCACCCGCAGTCCCATCGATTTCCGGCTCCCGCCAATAACTGAAATACCGGGTGTGGAACTTTTGGTGATGGCATCAATAACGCCGATAAACCGCTTGTCTGCGCCGGCCAGTTTGAAGGCATCAACAACTTCTGCTGTCCGTTCGTTGGTAGAGAGAACGATGGCGTATTCTCCCTGGAGTGGTTTTGTAAGAGCATATGCAATCTGGTCGGCATACCTCATGGGAGGAGCACGGATGAGGATCTTGGTCCCTGCCTCAAAACCACCGGAGACCCGGTCAATCTGTGCAACTCCTGTCTTATATGAATACATTTATTGGTTGTTCATTTCATCAGAATGTTTATAATCTCTCCTGTCTTGCCGACTGGAACTCCGGACACCGGTTTTACCGGTCGCGGACCAATCCTGACCGTTCGGCTGCCCGTTCCCCGGTAACGGTTGTTCTCCCCGGCCTTCCCGTCGTGAACGGTGTGGTGATTGTCTTTTGTCATCCTCCCGGAAAGAGATGACCCTTCCCTCCCTTGCAACACTCTTCGGGACCACGTTTCTCATCGCTGTGCAAAGGATCGTGTTTGCGCTCGTGACCCTGCTGTATATCCTCTGCCTCTTCATCACCCTCAAGGATATTTACCTGTGACCGGCAATAATAGGTAATAAATGATCTACTGGCTTTACGCACAGCTGCTCAAGCGGCAGATTACAGAACTGCCTGCGCACGTCTGCTTCATGATCAGCGGGCAGGATCTTGCGGATGCACCGGGCAATCTCTATACGGTCACGGCATGGTGCAACGAGATATCCGCGTACGGTTCCCGGCACACGTCCCTGCCACCTGCCAGGATACGCAGTCTCGTGTTCCATATTGCCACACCGGCTCCCGAAACCATGGAGCAGTACCTGCCGGAGATCCGGAAGATCAGCACGATTGCCCGCCTTGTCCTCCACGTCGGTGACCGGCAGGAAATTTCCGGCACAGGCATGGACGTTATCGTTGCGATCGGTAAAAGCGGGAGGGAGGAGATCACCGCGTGCATCCGGAAGATGGCAAAAGACCATGTATCTCCCGCTTCCGTGGATGAAAAACTGCTCGAGTCCTACCTGACCTTCCATTATACACCGGATGTTGTGATCAAGAGCGGGGGTGATTATCTCACCGACTTCCTCATCTGGCAATCGGTCTATTCAGAGCTCTTCTTCTCCGATGTGAACTGGAAACTGTTCCGGAAGGTCGACTTCCTGCGGGTGCTGCGGGACTACCAGTCACGGGTACGGCGTTTCGGGAAATAACGGTTTATTTGAGGCGGACGTTCACCCACGACGCTTCACCGTTGATCGTCTTTTCTTTCAGGGCGAACTGGTTCTTGAGGGTGACGGTAATGGCTCTCCGGTCCGGGACCGGTGTGATCCTGAGCTCACGGCACCACCGGGCAAAGGCCTGGTACAGGATATCTTTCGTCACATGACTCTCTTCCGCATCCTCGCGAACGATGGCCTCTGCGACGAATTTTTTTATTGCCGATCCCTTTCCCTTCTTTTCAGGCATTTTCTCCGGTTTTCTGGGTTTTTCAACATGTGGAGCGGTTGCCGGAACGGCCGGGGCCTTCGGCGTCTTTTCCAGTGAAGAGACCCGCCCGGGCAATGTGGCAGGCGCTTTTTGTGCCGGGGGCCGCGGCACCCGTTTCACCGTGGTGACCGCTTGGGGATCATCCGCATTGATGACGGGGTGGATACCAGCAGCCGAGTTCACGGGTAGGATTACATCCCCGGCAGCGGCTGCACCATTATGCGCGATGATGACGGGTGCCGTAGCCGGTACACCGACGGGCATCTGCGGGATATAGCGGATGCCGGCTGCGCTGGCAAGTGCCCGGTTGCAGAGGTCGTTGATGTCCAGGCCGGATGCCTGTGCCTGTGCCAAGATGTCCTCCCTCAGGACTACCGTGGTCTCGTGCCATTTCAGACTCTGTTCCATCTTTGCCGTCATGACCGATCAACTGTTGATCTGGCGCTCAAAAGAAATATAGTAAGCGATTGTATACCGGGATATCTAGGACAGACGTTCAGCATTTCTGTGCGGCAATCCTCTGGTCGTAGATGCGGATGGCACGCAGGAGATCGATCTTCCGGAACAGCGGCCAGTATGGGGCGCAGAAATAGACCGCCGATTCATGCCCGTTTGCAAGCCACGGCAGGAAGTTCGAGGTGCGGCATTCATTGCCGGTCCTGATGATCAGGTCGACGGGAGGTATCCCCTTTCCCTGGTGCAGGTGCTCCTCGACCATGCGGACATCGATGCTGTCCGGATCGGCGCCGTTCTTCCGGACTTCATCGAGGATCTCCCGGGCGGCGAGGACGATCTCATTTCTCCCTCCATAGGCAAGCGCGATGTTGAGGTGGAAACCCGTATGGTCTTTCGTTGCCTCTTCTGCTGCACGGACCGCCTGAAGGAGGTCTTCCGGCAGCATCGACGGGTCCCCGACCATCTGGACACGAATCTTATACCGTGTAACCCGCTCATCGGTGAGCACGCTGATGAACTTCTCTTTAAAAAGGGCGAACAGGTCGCCCACCTCATCCTGCTGCCGGGAGAAATTCTCCGTTGAAAACGTGTACAGCGTAATATGCCGGACACCCAGCTCGTGCGCCCAGTCGAGCATCCGCTCGGTCTTGTCCGCACCGGCCCGGTGGCCATCAGCAGTGTCGAGTCCGAACATCTTTGCATAACGGCGGTTGCCGTCCATGATGATGGCGATGTGGTTGGGGATATGCCGGCACTGCCGTACGAGATGCTGTTCATAGAGCGGTTCGATCAGATCCCTTACGATCAAAGCGGGGTCATCTCCACGACCATACCTCCGTGCGGGTAACGCTCGATCACATATTTTTTCCCGGGCAGTTCGTCGGAATATTTCTCAAGGAGCCACCATGCCATCGCGATGCTGTCGCCACAGTCTTCGAAACTATCTGGTTCCAGCCTCTCCCTGCAGAACCGGGCAAGGGCGTCTTTTTGTCCCGGCAGGGGTTCAAGGACACCGTAGACGATGGTGCCGTCGTCCGTGATCTCATCGAACGGGCGGGCCGTGTTCTGTGCGATCCGCTTCAGGCGTTCCCGGAGCTGGACGGAGTCCTTGAAGCCCGAGGAGCACCAGTGCACCTTGTCGTGCCGGCACAACTCAGCGGCCCACCCCTTTGCACCGTCGATGGCGTTGTGCAGTTCGTCGGCCAGCTCGTAGCCTCTCTTCCTCATCTCGTAGGCATTGGTCTCGCCCCACTCAAGTTCGTTGACGTTGAGGAAATCGAGGTACGGGAGTGCAGGTATCAGGAGTTCAAGCCCGGGGAGCGCTGGCACCTCGATCCCAATGTCAAAGCCCATCTCCTTGGCTCTTTTCGCCGAGCGCAGGAAATCGGTTTCGAGAAAGGTGTCCCAGCATTCCCGGGGTGGGTGGAGGCGGATCTCATCGAGAAGACCCTGCATCCTTTCGAGTTCCTCATCCGTCGGTGCTTGTGCGGTATACAAGTGGATTTGGTGGTCAGGGCCGAAATGGTCCTTGAGCATCCGGCAGTATTCCATCACCTTGTCGAGGCAGAGGAGAGGTTCGCCTCCCGTGACCCCGGTTCCGAGTGCGCTCATGCTCTCCGCCACCTCGATGATCTGAGACGGGACATCGATGGGGACCTCGTTGGCAAAGACCGTGTCCGTCCCCTTCCGCTCCGAAGAGAGGGGGCAGTACCAGCAGGAGCGGTGGCAGCGTCCCGTAACAAAGAGCACCATCTTTGCGCCCTGGTAGCAGAGCACACAGCCTTTAGCCAGCGTCACGGTTTGCACCTGTTCCCGGACCGGAAGGGGCCCGGTTGTGAAAGTAATCATACTATTTGGTGCGTGTGATTCAAAACTCTTCTTCTGCCAGTACTCCCTTCCGGGAAGAACCGTGCTGGAACCTGGCATTACCGGGTTGTACCGGATGCTTCCGGAGGACCCGTCCATCCCTCCCGGCTTGGTGGATAAAGATGAGGTCGGTTTCCCGCATTGTCCCATCCGGTGATCTGACGGTGAGAGTAATTACCGGCTCGCGCAGTGCGTTCGTTCCTGATGCAGCGAGTACTTACTCCTTGTCGCGCATTTCAGGGATCGTGACTGAGGTGTTCCTGTTCACGAGCAGGTTGTAGGCATCATGCGCCTTGTTGTACCGGACCAGCACGCCCAGCATCTCCAGCACCGTGCCGTACGGTGCCGTTCTGATCGCCTCGTTCCCGGACGTCAGATGGAATGAGGGGATGACGGCATAGACCGGGGTCTTTGCCGTCCCGTCGCAGATCTTGAAGAGACGATTTTTTGCATCCCCCAGCTCACCGCTCATCTTCACTACCGCTACATTGACCCGGTTTCCCACGTGCAGGTGCAGTTTCGAGAGCCGAAGGAACTTGGAGTCGGGGGCGACCCGGTACGCCGACCTGCGCTTCCCGTCCCTGCGCAGAACGGCATAACTGTACTTGATATCGGTATTCATGTACCGGTACGACTCATCGCACCGGGCGAGGGTCTCCATCAGCCGGGTCGGCCGAATGGCAGGAGCCGTTGCAAAGCTCCAGCACCGGGGTGCCGTGCAGGGCATCCCCCGGATGAACGAACAGGGAGCATACATCATGAGCCCTCGTTTCTCCAGCTCGGCAGTGATGGTCCGCATGCGGGTGGCATTCTCCTGATCGGCAGGTTCGATGATGACGATGGATCCGTCCGGTTTCAACCGGTCTGCGATCCTCTCCACAATCCCGGCCTGTGTGTCCACAGAACTTTCCGGCAGTTCATTGAGTACATTGGAGAAGATGACGAGATCGACCTTTTCCGGGATTGCTGGAGGGAGCGGTTCCCGTATATCTGCCTTTATGGGCGGCTTGACTGAAACATTTCCCCCGCGGGGCACAAACGCGTCCCGCAGGGAGAGGAATGCCTCGATATGCTCTTCCGAGCGTTCGAGGGAGTAGACCGCAGCCCGGGCATCATCGAGCCGGGACCAGAGATCAGCGATGGCAAGCGGGACTACTCCCGGGCCAGTGCCCACGTCGAGGATGGTCATCGATTTTTTCAGCAGGCCGTCCCGGGCAAGCCCGGCAAGCAGGTGCTCCGTCTGCATGAAATAGACCGGGAAGTGGTACGCAAGGTAGCCGAGCACGCTGTATCCTTTCGTGTACTGCAGGGATCGCCGGTGCGACGGTTTCCAGTAGTCATCCTTCTGGGCGACGATTGCCCTGCGAAGCCGCTCGATTATTACAGGATCATGCCATTCTTTCCCTGCCTTACGGGTGATGTACCGTTCGATCGCTTCGGCAAGGGTAAATGGCATCTCCCGGCGGGCGATGAATGTTTCAAGGCGTTCCCGCTCCCCGTCATTCAGGATATATGATGGGGTCGGAAGAGCCCGTGAGATCTCAAAATCCCCGTCAAGCTTTTTTGCGGTGAGCCCGAAGCGGGATAATTCCGGGGAGATGGTGCGATATATCTCATCGACCGACACCGGTTCATCAAGATAGGGAATGATCTCGGAGAGGCGAAAGACCGGTCTCGTGCCGGCAACATATTTTACGGTAGAAATCAACGGTTTTCCGGCCATAACCTGCCGGATACTTGGTGACCTGCCCTCTTACGTCTTTCGTCTGAACACGGCCCCTGTATCGGCCACGGGCCGGTTGGCATCTGTCCCGGTGAAGGATGGATACCTGGCTGTTTACCGGGCTCTCTTCCCGCCCGGAACGCATACGCAATCTCGGCCCAGGCCCGCTCCAGCAGCTGCCGGTAGTACGGGACATCGAAGCGCTCCGCACACCATGACGGGTCCACCCGGTAGTTCCGGGCATCCCTCACGACATAACGGATCTTCATGCCCGGGGCAATATCCGTGCCGCTCCTGCGGTACGCATCGACTGCCGCCCCCTCAATGCAGCGGTGGGCATAGTTCAGTCGGCTGATCCTCCGGCTGATGACCATCTCGTGTACCGGCGCCGACGCGAGCCGTGCAGCAGTATCCGTGTAGATCCCGCGGACCAGGTCCCACGCTGCGTCCAGTTCTGCGATCGCCCCCGCCCGGCCCATCACGCTCAGCATCCCCGCCTGCATCTTTCGGATATAGTCCGGCGTGTCGTGCCGGCGTGCGGCAATGCCCCGCACCTTCACGCTGCCGTTAGGGAGCCGGCCGTAGTAACGGGTGTATGCCCCGGACCCGTCGCTCTGCGGGAGGAAGACGATCCAGTCGAAGTGTTCGATCTCGATACGGAGCCCGGTCCCGCGGTTGACCCTCTCCTGTAATGCGGTGACCGGGGTGCCCTGCACCCAGAGGCAGTCCACGTTCCCGTGCAGCACGGTAAACCCCATCGCGTCGGCAATCTCTTTTGTCTGCAGCAGGATCTCGCGCGACCTCGCGGTGATTGCCTCGTGCACCTCGATCCTGCCGAACTTCGCGTTCTTGTAGCCGGTGTAGCCGAAGCAGGTGACGAGCATCCACTTGAGGATCGCATCGATGCCGGCGACCGCAGGATCGGTTTTTTTCCGTTGTTTTGTTGCGATCCTCATCTCGAGCAGGGGTTCGAGGGCAATGGGGAGGAATCCCCTCCTCTCCTCATTCCCGATGATCTCCGGGGAGAGGTTCGCCTTCACGATGATGGAGGGGTACATCGAGGTAAAATCGATCTCGTCCACGTTTTCATAGATACCGGGCTCCGGCTGGAACAGCATCCCGCCCCGGTCCCCGGTCCTGAGCGAGGCACATTTCCGCAGGGCTTCTGCATCGCTCTTGCGGAATGGCACCGCGATTCCCCGTCTCACCGCCTCGTAGGTCTCGTACGCGGAGATGAGCGTGCCCGGGGTGAACCGGGAGACGAGGTTTGGGGAGAGCCCCGAGAGCCGGGCGCCCATGAGCACACCGGCAAGACCCCCCTCGCGGTACACGAACGACTGCTCCGTATCGATCAGGACCCTGCCGTCCGGGATGAGCGCCGCCCCCTTGTGCTCGACCCTTCCGTAGCTCCAGTAGGACCGGGAGCTCATGGTGCGGCACTTCCCGTTCCGGCTGAACGGCATGGCGAGCCCGTTCTCCCGGGCCTTCTCCTGCAGGAGGTGCATCCAGCGGTCGGCATGGGCCATGAGAATCACGTCCGGGTCGCACGCGGCAACAAGCGCGAAGAGATCGGACAGCACCTCCCGCTCGTTTCCGGCGAGGCGTTCGGCACGCTCGTGAACTACCGAGATCTCTGAGCAGGTACGGGTCAGGGCCGGGTCCCCGCGGATCCGTATCTCCATCTGGTGCAGGTCGTGGGTGAACTCCGGCGAGAACCTCAAACCCATATCGCTGCTGCAGGGAATGATCCCGTGCTCGGCCATGAAGCGCTGATCCTGCCTCACGTCCACGTTGAAGAGTTCTGCCGCATACTGCGTCTGCCGCTCGATCGCCTCTGCCACCGTGCGCCCGGCAAAGACCCTGTACCCCTTGCATTCGCCAAAGATAGTTTTGAATATGCAGGGCTCTGCACGGTACTCCTCCTCCAGTGCGGTGATCATCGCGTGGTGTGCGTCCGGGTCCGGGAGGCGGAGGTAGAACGGCGGATCATACTCGTGGTGGATCCTCTGCACCGCCCCGTCTTTGCTCCACAGGTCAACGCCCCCCCGGAATGCCGAGTCAAGGATCCACATCCGGTTCCCTCCCGTCCCGGGACAGTTCCTCCTGCCGCCGGGTTATTTCGACCAGCGCCGAGAAGATTGCCGCTTCCAGCGGGTCGTCGCAGCCATAGAACGCCTCGCTCGAATGCTTTCTGGCGAAAGCCACGAGCCGTTCTGAGTATGGCCGGTCTTCTGTCATGAGTGCCCGCTGGGACCCGGCCCAGCGCCCCGTCATGCCGTTCACTCCCTGCCGTATACTCACGAAACTCCTGCCCATTCAGGACACCTCCAGCGTCCTCTGGGCCCCGGGAGCCCCGCTGCCCTCCCGGCAGGATCCCCGTGCGTGGAAGCCGTGCCCGTCCGGGGCCGGGTCCTCAGGAATAATCTCGATGATCCGGTCTGCCTGCCGGGCCAGTGCGGCAAATGACCGTTCGCTCACCGGTGTCCAGAGGATCACCAGCGCCTCCCGCCCGGCCTGCCGGAGTGCCGATGCGACCGGGTCAAGGAGCCGTTCCGCCCCGTCAAAAAGGGTCGGGTCGTGCTCGACAAAGACGATGGTGTGGCCAGATTCGTGGATCACGTTCAGGAGCTGATCGGCGGTAAACGGCCTCCTGACCTCAAAATTGACCGACGTGCGGCTGATGCCGGAAAGAATGCGCGAGTAGTTGCCGCTGACGTAAAGGAAGAGGAACCGCTGGAGATCCGGGTTGCTGTTGAGTGCGGAGAGGATCTTCTTCTCCGGTGCGATCACGGCAGTGAACGTGCCCGGGTGGATAGTGACCCCTCGCGAGAGTTCGATCAGCATGGCACCGGATCCCTGCTGCACCGTGGCGGATAATGCTCAGGCTGGCGGGGTGTGAAAGTGCGTGGCGCCTATCGCAAGATTGATGAACGGGGGAGGAGAGGTGAAGTGTGATGTGCGGCAGGTACTCGCTCGTGTGCATCGATGAGCTCGGCAACCGGTTCCGGGTGCACAACCCGATGATCGGCACCCACTCACGGTTCAATGTCGCCCCGGGGAACGAGATGCCGGTGATCGCCCGTGACGGGGGAAAGAATGAGATTGCCGTCATGAAATGGGGGCTGGTCTCTTGCCGGGCAGAGGACCCCGCATCCTCCCCGCGGCCGATCAATGCCCGGGCGGAGGGGCTGGCGGAAAAGCCCATGTTCCGCCCGCTTCTCGAGGACCGGCGATGTCTCGTGCCGGCTTCCGGGTTCTTCGAGTGGAAGAAGGAAGGGAAGCGGAAGTTCCCGTTCTGGTTCCGGCTTCTTGGAGAACCGCTCTTCTCCTTTGCCGGTCTCTGCAATACCTGGCAGGGCCCGGGCGGGCAGCGCCACTCCAGCTACGCGATCATCACCTGCAGGCCCAATGCACTGGTAGGGAAGATCCACGACCGGATGCCCGTGATCCTGACCCGGGAGAACGAGGAACGCTGGCTCGCGGATGGTTCCGTTACTCCCGCAGCCCTCGGGGACCTGCTCGGACCTTGGCCAGCCGGCGACATGGAGATGGTTCCGGTAACGGCTCTCGTCAACAACCCTAACATTGATGACGAGCGGGTTGTACGACCGCTGGCTTCTCATGCCCGGGCGCAGACATTGTTGCCGGAGTAGCCTCATGCTTGACCATTGTCCGGGTGCCGCGAACCTGCGCACCCCCACACTCGCGATCAAGAAATGCCCCCAGTGCGGGGAAGAAGTCGAACTATTCTCGAATGACATATCGGTGAAGTGCAGTAACTGCGGTTTTGTGGTCTACAACGACACCATATCCTGCGTCCAGTGGTGCAAGTATGCAAAGGAGTGCGTGGGCGAGGAGATGTACAACCGGCTCATGGCGCAAAAAGATACCGATGAGAAGAAATAGGCTGTGGGTGAGGCGATATACGCCGAAGTTTCCAGTAGGGGCCCCGATGGCGGATGAAGTTATCCTCATCAGGTAATCGGATATTTTTTCGTCAGATACGAGTGAGACCCCCTCTCTCCCCCAGAGGGGGAGGCAACACAAGGGGAGCACCCCTTGACCCCCTGTTTTTCCCCCATCCTATACTTCTCCTAGTTTTCAGAGTTTTTCACTAACCTTCTGGGGGAACATCGGATTGCGGGGGATGCCCAAGCGGCGGGGGCGGAGGCATCATATGCCGAAGCCCCCAAGAGCGTTAAGAAAATTTATAACGATCTTTCTGGGAAGGACCGGTCTGGCACGGACCTCTCACGGCAGGGAGAGCATCCGCTCGATCGCACGCCGGGCACGGCCGGCGACCTCTTCCGGCACGGTGATACGGGGCTGCAGAGTTGCGAGCGAGTTCCGCACCTTCTCGAGGCTCGTCTTTTTCATGTTCCGGCAGATTGCGTCTGACAATAGGGAATAACATGTTTTATCCGGGCACTGCTTTGCGATACGGTGGAGGATCCCGACTTCCGTCCCGATAATGAACTCCTTCTTTTCTGAAGTGCAGACATGCCGGATGATGCCGGATGTACTGGCAACGTAATCAGCGAGATCGATCACATCCGGCCGGCACTCGGGATGCACCAGCACCACGGCATCCGGGTGGATTGCCCGTGCCTCCTTCACCTGTGCCGGCGTGATCCGGTCGTGTACGATGCAGAACCCTTCCCACGGCAGGATCGTCTTCTTCGTGAAGCGCTGGGCGTACTGCCCGAGGTTTCGGTCCGGGACAAAGATGATGGTGTCCTGCCCCACAGAGTTGACGACCTTCACCGCGTTTGAGGAGGTGCAGCAGATGTCGCTCTCGGCCTTCACGTCCGCGGTCGTATTCACGTAGCAGACCACGGCCGCGTCCGGGTGCCTCTCCTTTGCGAGCCTGAGTTCGTCCGCAGTGATCATCTGCGCCATCGGGCAGCAGGCATCTTCCGCGGGCAGCAGGACGGTCTTTTGGGGAGAGAGGATCGCCGCGGTTTCGGCCATGAAGTCCACGCCGCAGAAGACGATCACTCCCCCTTGCATGGTGGCCGCAGCCCGGGATAGTTCAAGGGAATCACCGGTGAGGTCCGCGATGTCCTGGATCTCCGCCGGCTGGTAATTGTGGGCGAGAAGGATCGCGTTACGCTCCTCCTTGAGCTTCACGATCTCCTCAACAATGTGCGCAGAGTCAGCCATCCTGTCCATAATCCAGTATCCTGTTCATCGCAGGTTTTTATTAAACCGTCGCTGCAAAAAGAGCGCCCTCCAACCGGATGTTTATGCATAAAGCCCTCCCAGTACCACATCAGGCTATGAAGATCATCCTTCCGGACAAGAGCTGCCGTCAAGCCGGCTCTGATCCGGTGACGGTTGAAGCGCTCCTGCGGGACCTCGGGTTCGATCCCATTGAGGTGATCGTTGCACGGAACGGGACGCTCGTTACGGAAGATGCCGTTGTGGAGAACGATGACGTGATCCGGATCATCCGGATCGCCCACGGGGGATGAGGCAGTGGCCCGCGATGACATTCCGGTAAAAACTCCCGGGTGCTCGCTCTGCAGCGGGCCGGCCGTTTTCCATGACCGGATAACTGGCCGCCACCTCTGTCGGGAGCATTTTATCGCAGATATCGAAGATCGCGTTGCCGAAACCATCCGCTCCCGGAACCTGATCATCCCGGGCGATCATGTGCTCATTGCCCTGAGCGGTGGCAAGGACAGCACGGCCCTCCTGATGATCCTCGCCCACCTCCTGCCCTCATGGGACTCCGTCCGCCTCTCTGCCGTCACCATCGATGAAGGGATCGCCGGCTACCGCGAGGATACCATCCGCTCCGCAGACAGGTTAGTCGCGCAGTACGGGCTGGACCATGCCACCATCTCTTTTACGGAACTCTTCGAGGGAACACTCGATGCGTTCCTCAGGGGCAGGGAGCCCGAGGCCTGCAGCGTCTGCGGGATCCTGCGAAGAAAGGCGCTCAATGTGGCAGCAGAATGGGGGAAGGCGACAAAACTTGCCACCGGGCATAACCTTGACGATGAGGCGCAGTCGGTCTTCATGAACGTGCTCCGGGGCGACCTGCCCCGGCTTGTGCGGGACTCCGGCAGTGATTCTCAGGGGCGGTTCATCCCCCGCATCAAGCCGCTCATGTTCATCTCTGAGAAGGAAATTGCTGTGTACCTCATGCTGCACGGGGCATGGACAGAGCTTCCCGAATGCCCGTATGCGGTACATGCCCTCCGCGGTGAAGTGCGGAGCATACTTGCCACGCTCGAATCCCATCACCCGGGCACGATGCTGCACCTTATGGAAAGCAAGGCACAGATCGAGGCGCAGTGCGCCGGCCGCATGGAAGAGGAACCGGTCCGGCATTGTAAGGAGTGCGGGGACCCGTGCAGCGGGGAGATCTGCCAGCTCTGCAAGCTGAAAAAAACCCTCCGGAACTGATCACTGCGGGGCGGGTGCAGCCCCATCAATGCGTTCCATATGGGTATAGATGACCATCTTGCCGCCGCGTGCAAATCCGACCACGGTCAGCCCGGTCTTGTCGGCAATCTCCACCGCAAGAGTGGTGGTCGCACCGCGTGAGACAATAATGGGGATATTTGCGATCAGGCACTTGCGCACCATCTCCGAGGAGATGCGTCCTGAGACGATCACGTAGGTCCGTGAGAGATCGATCTTGTTGCGGAGCCCGAACCCGATCACACGGTCGAGGGCGTTGTGCCGCCCGATGTCCTCGGAGACGGCAAGGACTTTCTCGCGGTCCAGCAGCGCCACGATGTGAATGCCCCCCGTGGTGACGTGGAGCTCGGAGTTCAGTACCGCCTTGATGGAGTTCCAGATGTTCGCCGTGCTGATCGTGTAATCGGACTGGATCTTCGGGAGTTTCTCAGTGTCGATATAGGATGTGCTCCCGCCGCAACCGGAGAGAATGGTCTTTTTCGGGCCGAGCACCTTGAAGAGGTTCTTCGTAATGACGCTCATACGGTTCTTCTCGATCTTGATCGACTCGATCTCGTCCACGCTTTTTATGATTTGCTCGGTGAAGAGGTAGCCGGTCACGAAGTCTTCGAGCTGCACCGGGCTCATCATCGCGGTCATCGCGTGCCGCCCGTTCACGAACAGGGCGAGCGGGACCTCTTCGATCACTTCGTGGAGGTCTTTTCTTGTCTTCTCGCCATCAACCTTGATACAAGGTAGTCTTCTGAACATGGTATCGTCCGTAGTATGGTGATCCCGTTAGGAACCGGCAGCGTGCTTTTACTTCAGCACCTCGTCCATGCTACCGCTGCGATAGCCCCCAAGATCGAGCGTGACATACAAGAACCCGAGCAACCGGAGTTTCTCAGCCACGGCATCCTGATGCTCCAGTATTCGCCCCATTTCCTCTTTATGTACTTCTATGCGGGCAATGTTCCCGTGCGCCCGCACCCGGAGCTGGGAAAAGCCCTGTGCAGTCAGGAATGCCTCGGCCTCCTCGACCATATGGAGTTTCTCGCAAGTGATCGTGTCCCCGTACGGGATGCGCGAGGAGAGGCAGGCGGCCGAGGGCTTCTGCCAGACCGATAGGCCGTACTCCCGTGCAATATCCCGGATGTCCTGCTTCGTGCACCCGGCTTCGATGAACGGGTGGACGATCCCCTCTTCCGTAGAGGCAAGGAGGCCCGGGCGGTGCTCTCCTGTATCGGACAGATTGATCCCATCGGCAATGCAGGAAAGGCCGAGCTCGGCTGCCCGCTTTTTGAGATATGCTGCCGAGATCTTTTTGCAATGATAACACCGGTTGGCCGGGTTGCTGCAGAACGTCACGTTCTCCAAGAGTGGGACCGGGATGATATCGAGCCCGAGCCCGAGGTCGAGAGCGATCTGTCGGGCCTCTTCCACAGCTGCCCGGGGAACCGCGGGACTGTCGAGAAGGACACAACGGCTCTTCTCCCCCAGCACATCACGGGCGAGTGTGGCAAGGAGCGTGCTGTCGACACCCCCGGAGAATGCAACCAGCATCGGGCCGCGCTTCCGGATCGTTTCGAGAAGGGCCTGCTTTTTTCCAGAAATACTCATGACGGCATCACGAACGACAAAAACGGGATTATTATAATATTATGAGCCGCACCGTTCCCGGGAATCGGTGGGGCTCTTACACTGGTTCTCGTCTCCTTCCCGCAGCTGGCGGCAGATGTCGCAGGTGCGCTGGACAAGATTGGGTTTCCTGCCCTCCTTGAGGTCCTGCGCCAGCAGTTCAATGGACTTTTTCACATCGTTCTCGAACTCGATCCGGTACCCGCGTTTTCCCGAGAGGTACTGCGATACTGCGGAGGGTGCGATCTCGAGCATTCGCGCCGCTTCCACCTGGGACACCCCGCACCTGACCAGTTCCACCGCAATCGCAGCCCGGATAGCTGGCAGGACGTCCCACACGATCTTCTGACAGGGAGCTTCCATCACAACACAACCTTTATGTTGTTACATTCCCGACATAATAGAATGTATTCACAATTGTGAATTGGTCGTGGCAGCAGATATAATTTACCGCAGCCCGGCATTCCGGGGTGCAATCCCGCGACGGCTTTCCTGATCTCTAAAGGAAAGAATAATCAGACGATCAAGGCACATATTCAGGTATATCGTGATGAGCATGGGTGAGAAACGCACCGTCTACATGGACCATTCCGCAACCACATACGTCCGGAAGGAAGTACTGGACGCGATGATCCCTTACTTTACCGAGCATTTCGGTAACCCCTCGTCTATTTACGGCATCGCACGGGACTCGAAGAAAGCGATCGATATCGCCCGCGGTCAGGTGGCAAAGGCGCTGGGGGCCGAACCTGACGAGATTTATTTCACCTCCGGAGGCAGTGAATCCGACAACTGGGCGATCAAGGGTATCGCGTATGCGAACCGGAAAAAGGGGAACCACATCATCACCACGAAGATCGAGCACCACGCGGTACTCCATACCTGCCAGTACCTGGAGAAGGAAGGCTTCACGGTCACCTACCTCCCGGTCGACCAGTACGGCCTCGTGGACCCGGCCGATCTCGAGAAGGCGATCACCGGCAAGACGATCCTCATCACCATCATGTATGCCAACAACGAGATCGGCACGATCGAGCCCATCACGGAACTGGGGGCCATCGCCCGGAAGCATAAGGTATATTTCCATACCGATGCAGTGCAGGCAATCGGCAATGACCCGATCGATGTGAAAACTCAGAATATCGACCTGCTCTCCCTCTCCGCCCACAAGTTCTATGGTCCGAAAGGCACCGGCGCCCTCTATATCAGGAAAGGAGTGAAGATCGACAACCTGATCCATGGTGGCGGTCAGGAGCGCCGGCGCCGGGCGGGGACGGAGAATATTGCCGGCATTGTCGGCTGCGGCAGGGCAATCGAGCTGGCGACTGCCGACATTGAAGGACACAACATGCGCATCCGGGCCCTGCGGGACCGGCTCATGAAGGGGATCCTCGCGAAGATCCCCAATGCCCGTCTCAACGGCCACCCGGAGAAACGGCTCCCCGGGAACATCAACATCAGTTTCGAGTTCATCGAAGGGGAATCGATGCTGCTCTGGCTTGACGATGAAGGCATCTGCGCATCGACCGGCAGCGCCTGTACATCGGGCTCGCTCGAGCCGTCGCATGTCCTGCTTGCGACCGGCCTCCCGGTGGAGATATCTCACGGATCGCTGCGCCTGACCCTTGGCGATGTGAATAAGGAAGCAGACGTGGACTTCGTCTTAGAGGTACTGCCAAAGGTGGTATCCCGGCTGAGGGACATGTCTCCCTTGTACCAGAAGAGCGGAAAGGAAGGTGGCTGCAATGTACAGTGACAAGGTCATGGACCATTTCAAGAACCCGCGCAACGTGGGCGAGATCGAGAACGCTGACGGTGTCGGCGAAGTTGGGAACCCGGTCTGCGGTGATATTATGAAGATCTTCTTGAAGATCGAGAACAACGTGATCACCGACGCGAAGTTCAAGACGTTCGGCTGCGGTGCTGCGATCGCGTCGAGCAGCATGGCAACGGAACTCGTCCGGGGCAAGACTCTTGAGGAAGCATGGGAAGTATCCAACAAGGCTGTAGCGGAGGCGCTCGAGGGTCTTCCGCCAATCAAGATGCACTGCTCGGTGCTGGCCGAGGAAGGCATCCACAAGGCGATCAATGATTACCGGAAGAAGCATGGGCTGCCCGAGTGGGAGGAGAAGAACCCTCACTCCCATGAGCATGAGGAAGACGCAACCTGCCAGCAGTAGTGCCGGCAACGGTACTGCATGAGAGATCAGGAAAAAATTGCCGACACAGGATCTCATAAATAATCCTCCCGGCAAAGGTGAACATGAAACAAATCCGATCGGGATCCGGATATCCCGTGCGGTAGAATATATTGGTTTTCCGGCTGAACATCTGGTGAACAATGTTATCCGAACGTGAACTCGAACGGTACAAGCGACAGATCCTCCTCTTCGGGGAAGAAGGGCAGGAGAAACTGAAGAAAGCGCATATCTTTATTGCCGGGGCCGGCGGACTGGGCTCCCCCATCGCAATCTATCTCGCTGTCGCCGGCGTGGGAAGGATCACGATCGTGGATATGGACACCGTCGACCAGTCCAACCTGAACCGCCAGATCCTCCACACCGACCGGGATGTCGGCAGGAAGAAGACCGTATCGGCAATTGAGAAGCTCCAGGAACTCAATGGGGATATCACTATCAACGCGATTGATACCATGATCGGCGGGGATAATTGCGACAAGCTCGTGGGCAGGGCCGATGGAATCGTCGATGCGATGGACAATTTTCCCACCCGGTACCTCCTGAACGAAACGGCGATCAGGAAGAATATCCCGCTGTTCCACGGGGCGATCCGGGGGCTCTACGGCCAGGCGACCACGATTATCCCGGGAAAAACCCCCTGCCTTGCATGCATCTTCCCGAAGGCACCGCCCAAGGAAGTTTTTCCAGTGGTCGGGGTAACCCCAGGTGTCATCGGGACGGTGCAGGCGACCGAAGTGCTCAAGTATTTCATCCATGACGGCAGACTGCTGACAAACCGGCTCTTCATCTGGGACGGGCGTGAGGCCCATGCCGAAGAAATTGCCGTGGAACGGAATCCTGCCTGCCCTGTATGCGGAGAAAAACACACGACGAGTTCCCGAAAACCCGCGAGGAAGAAGAGATGACCGTCAAAGTACGATTTTTTGCCCGGTTCAGGGAGCTGCTCGGGACCGATATCCTGGCAGAGCCGGGGAGCGGTACCGTCCTTGCAACCCTGGTCAGGAAGATAGCAGAGAAGAACAAGGAAGGCTACGCTGCCATCTTCGACGAACACGGCAATTTCCGCGAGTTTGTCATCGTGATGTGGAACGGGAAAAGGGTCGAGACCGGTGATGCGGGGAAGACCATCATCGCTGACGGAGACGAAATTGCGGTCTTCCCGCCGGTTGCCGGCGGTTGATATTACGGGGCCTGCCATGATTGCCATCCAGCACGAAGATGTCGATATCGGGAAACTGATCCGCGATGCGAAGAGCCCCGGGACCGGTGCGGTTGTCGTTTTCGACGGGGTTGTGAGGGACGATGATATCCGGGAGATGGAGCTCGAGGCGTACGAGGAGGTCGCACTGAAGGAACTGGAGAAGATTGCCGAAGATGCAAAAAAACTGCACAACCTCTCCCACGTCGATATAGTACACAGGACCGGCAGGCTCTCCGTTGGCGAGAATATCCTGATCATTGTTGTCAGCGCCGGCCACCGCCCCGAAGCCTACGCGGGCTCGCGCTATATCATCGAGGAGATCAAAAAAGGCGTCCCCATCTGGAAGAAAGAGCTCCGGAAGGACGGGGATCGCTGGGTGCCGGGCGAGCACCTTCATGGTGCGGGAAAACCATCCCACTAGCAGTATCTCCCATCGAGGCCGGTATCCTTTTCATTTTTTGCTGGGAGAAATCATCAGAAAATTCTCCAAGCGATCATGGGGAAGACAAGCATTTCACAAGGAATGACCGGTTCAAAAAACGATTCTATCGGAATTCGATTTGACTTATCCGCGATAATCCGTGAGAATGTAATACCTGCATCATAGTAAAGCCCAAGGGCGGTCCGGAGGGACAGGCACTGTCCGCTCCGTCAATATGCGGTTTGCCGTTGGTACAAAAAATCGGATCTTCTCTAAAACCCTATTTTTCGAAATTGACTTCACCCGATCGCGACAACACCTGAAACAGAGCCTGATGCCTCATGCCCACCGGACAGACATGTTATTTCCTCGTGATGGTCAGGTTCACCCGCTCGAGTGCCACGGCGGCCTGGTTTGCAAATGCGGTCAGGATCCGTGACTGTTCCGGCGTGATCACGCCATTTGGCTCCGCAGGTCTGACCCCCATGATCCCCACGACGCCCTGGGTACCCTGGAGGGGGATGAACCGCAGCCGCGATCCATGCAGGGTGTCAGTATCGTACCCGGCAACGGCCGCGTGCTGGAACGCCCAGGTCGCGACGGCGACGTCGTCATCATCGGTGACAAGGCCGGGACTTGCCGAGTGGACCACGAGACTGTTCTGTTTTGGCAGCAGGAATACCGAATCCCATTCGAAAATTTCATGGATATTATTACGGACTGCCTTGGTGATCGCATCCGTTGTGACTGCGACTGCGAGGTCCTGCGAGAGAGCATAGAGCGTCCCGGTCTCCTTCTCGCGGATGCCGGCCGCATCGGCATAATCTTTCGCACGTGCCACAAGGAAGCTGGTCAGCGATCCCACCATGATCATGCCGGCAAATGTGATGAGGTACTCCGTGTCGGTGATCCTGAAGGTCAGGGGTGAGACGAAGAAGAAGTCGAAGGCAAGGACACTGATGATGCTGGTGAAGATGGCAGGCCGCAGGCCCCGCCGCCATGCCACCCCAACGACTGCCAGCAGGTAGAGCATGGCCAGGTTTGTGGGCGAGATGAACCAGTGGATCAGCCACCCGATGATCGTGACGATCACGACAAGCCCGAAGCTGGCGATATAATCCTTCGGGGGCGTTGCCGGTAGGAGCGGCTCCATCTCGGCCGGTTTCTCCGGGTCGCCCTTCCCGCTGCTGATGACGTAGACATCGATAGGGCCGCTGTTGTGGATGAGCTGGTCGACGACCGACCCGAATACGTATTCCTGCCAGCGGGGCCGCAGGGTTTTGCCGATAACGATTCTTGTGACGTTGTGCCGGCGGGCATAGTCAAGAACGGTGGATGCCACGTTGAGCCCGAAGAGGGTAGCGGTGGTGGCACCCATCTTTTCAGCAAGCTGGAGGTTACGCCAGAGCTGCTCTTTCCCCTCTTTTGAAAGGCGGTGGTGCGACGGGGTCTCAATATAGACGGCGCTCCAGCTCGCGTTCATCCGGTCGGCCTGCCGTCGGGCGGTGCGGACCAGCCGTTCGGAAAGGGGGCTTGGGCCGAGACAGACCAGCAGGTGCTCGCTTGCTGCCCAGGGCCCGGGTATCGCGCGTGTCTGCATGTACGCGAGCATCTGCTCGTCAACACGCTCGGCGGCCCGCCGGAGCGCAAGTTCCCGGAGGGCATAGAGGTTGCCTTCGTTGAAGAACTGCTCGATCGCTGTCCGGGCCATGTCCGGTACGTACACCTTGCCCTCCCTCAGCCGCTGGAGGAGTTCCGGCGGGGCAAGGTCCACCACCTCGATCTCGGCGGCCTCGTCGATCACCCGGTCGGGGACCGTCTCCCGGACAACGATGCCGGAGATCTGGGCGACCACGTCGTTGAGGCTCTCTACGTGCTGGATGTTGAGGGTGGTATAGACATCGATCCCTGTTGCCAGTAGTTCCTCGACATCCTGGTAGCGCTTGGGATGGCGCGATCCGGGCACCGTGGTATGGGCCAGTTCGTCCACGAGAACCAGCTGGGGGTGGATCTTCAGGATCGCGTCCAGGTCCATCCCTTCGAGCCTGACCCCCCGGTACTCCACTTCCTTTCGTGGGATGACCGGAAGACCTTTTACCAGGGCTTCCGTCTCGATCCTGCCATGGGTCTCGATATATCCGATCTGGACATCAACGCCTTCGTCCCGGCGCAGGTGCGCTGCCCTGAGCATCTCGTAGGTCTTACCGACCCCGGCGATATAGCCCAGGAAGATCTTGAGCTTGCCCCGGTGCTTCTGCCGCTCGGCATCGCTTACGCGGGCAAGGAGAGTATCCGGGTCGGGACGGCATACCTGGGGGTCAGCCATGGACCACCTCACACTCCCAGGAGCATCAGCAGCATATCAATGATTTTTATTCCGATGAACGGGGCAATAAGTCCTCCGGCACCGTAGATGAGGATGTTGTTGCGCAGCGCCTCTTCTGCCGACATGGCCCGGTATTTCACGCCGCGCAGGGCGAGCGGGATGAGGAGGACGATAATAATGGCATTGAAGATCACCGCCGAGAGGATACCGTTGTGCAGCCCGAGGACGTTGAGGGAGGCAAGGGACGGATAGGTCGAGGCGAACGCGACCGGTATGATGGCGAAATACTTTGCGATGTCATTTGCAATGGAGAAGGTGGTCAGTGCCCCCCGGGTCATCAGGAGCTGCTTTCCGATCTCCACGATCTCGATCAATTTCGTGGGATTGGAGTCCAGGTCGATCATGTTTGCCGCTTCCCGGGCCGGCTGGGTGCCGGTATTCATCGCCACGGCGACATCCGCCTGGGCGAGGGCAGGGGCATCGTTGGTCCCGTCCCCGGTCATCGCGACCATCCGCCCGCCGGTCTGGTACTCCCGTATGAGTTTCAGCTTGCTCTCGGGCGTAGCCTCTGCAAGGAAATCGTCCACCCCGGCTTCTGCCGCGATGGTGGCTGCCGTGAGGCGGTTGTCCCCGGTGATCATGATGGTCTTGATCCCCATCTTCCGAAGCTGGACGAACCGCTCCTTGATGCCCCCCTTGACAATGTCCTTGAGGTGTATCACGCCCAGGGCCGTTCCGTTCCGTGCCACGACGAGGGGCGTTCCGCCGGCACCGGCGATTGCGTCCACGGTCTGGCGGAGACTGTCGGAGATGGTGTGGCCCTGCGATCCGATATACCGGAACATGACGTCTGCCGCACCCTTGCGGATGCGGAGTTCTCCCTGGTCAACCCCGCTCATCCGTGTCTGGCTCGTGAACGGGATGAACCGGGTATCGGTGCCGGTGTCGGTGGACGCGACCGACCGGCCGCGGAGATTGTATTTTTCCTTGACAAGCACGACGATGCTCCGGCCTTCGGGCGTCTCATCGGCAAGGGAGGCGAGCTGTGCGGTCTCGGCGAGATCCATGATGTCGGTGTTATCGACCGGGATCAGTTCCATGGCCTGCCGGTTTCCCAGCGTAATCGTCCCGGTCTTATCGAGCAGGAGGACATCCACGTCCCCGGCGGCTTCGATGGCCCGGCCGGAGGTCGTGATCACGTTGCGCTGGATCAGGCGGTCCATGCCGGCGATCCCGATCGCGCTGAGCAGCCCGCCAATCGTCGTCGGTGCGAGGCAGACGAAGAGGGCGACAAGGACCGTGATCGTCACGGTCGTGCCCGCGCCGGCAGCCCCGACACTGTAATGCGAGAAGGCGTAGAGGCTGGCGGAGACCACGATAAAGACCGCGGTCAGGCCGACAAGGAGGATGTTGAGGGCAATCTCGTTGGGGGTCTTCTGCCGTTTTGCCCCTTCGATGAGGCTGATCATGTGATCGAGGAACCCTTCGCCCGGGTTCGCGCTGACCCTGACAATGAGCCAGTCAGACAGGATCGCGGTCCCTCCCGTGACTGCACTCCGGTCCCCTCCGGACTCGCGGATGACCGGTGCGCTCTCCCCGGTGATAGCGCTCTCGTTGACGGATGCGATCCCCTCGATGATCTCCCCGTCGACCGGGATCGTGTCCCCTGCCCGGACATAGAAGAGATCGGACTTACAGAGGGTGGAGGATGAGACTTCGATATAATCGAGGGATGTGGGTTCCTTTCCCTTGGTTATCACGTGGCCCGGATGAAGTTTCTTTGCCGATGTATCCTGCCGCATCTTTCGCAGGGATTCGGCCTGTGCCTTCCCCCTGCCTTCGGCAAGCGCCTCAGCAAAGTTTGCAAACAGTACGGTGAACCAGAGCCAGGCCGAGACTGCACCGATGAAACCGGCAGGGGCCTCGCCCGCCCCGGCCAGGGCCTGGAGCCAGAGCAGCGTGGTGATCACGCTCCCGGCTTCCACCGTGAACATTACCGGGTTCCGGATCAGGGTGCGGGGATCCAGTTTGAGGAATGCATCGATCACTGCCCTCCGGTAGAGCCCTGGGGTATCATAGGCATTTTTTGTCTTCCCGTGTTCAGACATGGATCATACCTCCGGCAATCATACTCATGTATTCCGCAACAGGCCCCAGCGAGAGGGCAGGCAGGAAACTCAGGCCCCCGATAATGAGGATGACAAACACCAGCCAGATAATGAAGAGCGGGCGGTGGTCCCGCAGGGTACCTTCACCTGCAGGGACGATCTTCTTTGCCACGAGTGCACCTGCAAGGGCGAGGGTCAGGATGGCCACGAGGTACCGTCCGACGAACATGGCAAATGCCGTCGTGAGATTATAGAAGAGGCTGTTTGCCGACAATCCTGCAAAGGCGCTGCCATTGTTCTGGGACGTGGACGAGAAGGCGTACAGGATCTCGGAGAACCCGTGCGGTCCCGGGTTGAAGACCCCCGCCCTGCCGGCATCCGTCAGCACTGCGAGGGATGTGAGGATGAGGATCAGGAAGATCGGGACGAGAATGATGATGGTAGAGAGCTTCATCTCGTTCTGTTCGATCTTCTTGCCATAGAGTTCCGGGGTCCGGCCTACCATCAGGCCGGCAATGAACATGGCGATGATGGCAAAGACGAGCATGCCGTAGAGTCCCGAGCCCACGCCGCCATAGACCACCTCCCCGAGCTGCATATCGAACATCTGGACCAGCCCGCCAAGCGGCATGAAGGAGTCATGCATCGAGTTGACCGCACCGCAGGACGTGACGGTCGTGACCACGGAGAAGAATGCCGACGGGACGATCCCGAACCGGACTTCCTTTCCCTCCATGTTCCCTCCCGGCTGTGCATGCCCGGGGTTCTGGTCGATGCCCAGTGCAGTGAATGCCGGGTTCCCTCCAAGCTCGGACCAGATCGCGATACCGGCAAGCGGCAGGAACATGATGGTCATCGCCATCAGCAGGGCGATGCCTTTGCGCCCCGACCCGATCATCTTCCCGAAGGTGTAACAGAGTGCCGTGGGGATGAAGAGGATCGCAAGCATCTCGAGGAAGTTGGAGAACGGCGTGGGGTTCTCGAGCGGGTGGGCGGAATTGGCATTGTAGAAGCCTCCCCCGTTCGTGCCCAGCTGCTTGATCGCGATCTGGGACGCCACCGGCCCGAGCGGGATCGTCTGCGTTGTGACGAGCATCCCGTTGCTGTCATTCACCGGGTTGAGAAGCGGGACCGTGACCGGGCCGTTGAATGTCTGCGGGACGCCCTGCGACACCAGCACGATCGCGATCGCAAGGCAGACGGGCAGCAGGATCATGACGCTCCGGATGAGGAGCACCCAGAAGTTGCCGATGGTGGTGCCTGACCGCCGGGAGAACGCAAAGATGAGCGCCACCAGCACGGCCATACCTTTTGCTGCCGACAGGAAGTTCTGGACAGCGAGCCCGGCCATCTGGGTGAAGTAACTGACGGTGACTTCCGGCACATACGCCTGCCAGTTGGTGTTGGTGGCAAAACTGACTGCGGTATTCAGGGAAAGGTCCCAGGGCACGGCACCAAGCCCGGCGGGATTGAGCGGGAGGAACTGCTGGACGAGCTGGAGGAAGAAGACGACGAGGATACAGGGTACGGTGAAGACCATGAGGGCGACGGCAAACTCCTTCCAGTCCATCTCCGCAGTCCCGTCCACGCCTCCCAGAGCAAGGAATTTCTGTTCGACACCATCAATAACCGGCGTCAGGAAATTGGGCTTACCGGTAAATACCTTTGCCATCCATCCTCCGAGCGGGACGACGCAGAGGGCAATGACGATGATGAAAAGGACGATCTGGATCCAGTCTGACATCCGCATGCCCAGTACGGGGGTCTGGAAATAGATCTGGAGCTGGGCAGACCACGACAATGGCTGGGACGAGACCGCGATGCGACCCGCACTGAGGTCATCGAGTGCAAGGTTCAGGGACAGGACGTTGACCCGGGGCTCTCCGAAGATGCCGAACTGGCGGGGTTCGATCTGCTGCCCGACCAACGCATGGACGTCCTGTTCACTCAGGTTCCGTTCACGGGCAATGCGGGGGACCTGGTACTCGGCTGCTGCGATCGAAATATCAGGATCGAGGCCGCTGCCCGAGGCAGTGACCAGATCCACGGGAATCAACTGCGTATTCCCGGGGTCTGCTGCATGCAGGGCACCGGCACGGGCTTTCACGGCATCGATGAGCGCAGGATTATTCGGTCCGAGATTCGAGCCGGATGATGCACCGGCATTGTAGGGCACCGGGGAGGTGGCTGAGAGGCGGCCCCAGAAATAATTGGGGGAATCGAACGGCTGCCCTACCAGTGCCGAACCCACAACCTTGCCGTTATGTTCGAGGAGGTTTCCGTTGGCCTGTACAGGAAAGATCACCTGGGCGATGCCGGTGACAAACAGGGGATACACAATCCCCGTGACAAGCGTGAGGAGGAAAAAGATGACGATTGCCGGTTTGATCTGCTTTTTTATCGTCGATTGAAGGTTGCCTGTGGTCATAGCGTGACCGCCTTGCTGGAGATACGACCCGGATCCTGGGGTCCGGAGAACTCACATTACCAGCGTGCTGATTTTAAGTATATATGTCCATTGACAATTCTGATGCTGTATGAAACTCGCCGAACTGGAACAATTATGACGAAAAAGGCACCTTTGATGGAAGTTTACTTCCAACACTCTCGTATATAAAAACTTACGATCGCGCGGATAAATCCGGAGCATGCCGGGCAGTACATCATCACTCCCTGGACCGGTAATATTTTCTCTGCGGGAGTCCAGTCAGGTATATTGAGTCATCACCCGGATCGTATACCCACCCCGTGATATTTCCGGATGCGGATTGCAGAAAGAAACGTCCGCTGTCATCCCGGGACCAGATTCCGGACTCGGTCTTCTCTCCCTGGTTTAAGTAAAAGCTCCGGTAAATGTAGCTCTGGTTCTCATAGAGGATCACGTGCAGGTCAGAGGCAGGCAGTTCCCCGCCGACCCACTGCCCGATGAGAGGGTCCGGGGCATTCCCGAGGATATGTACTCCGGGCAACTGAATGCAGCCTGCGATAAGAACGACACCCACGACTACCAACAGGACGGACAACCCTATTCGCATAAATGTGATAGGGTGGCTCTGACCCATTTAACCTTTCGCCAGCGTTTATCTGTTGCCCCCCAATGCCGTCCGGAACCGGTCCCGTATCTGTGCCGGTTCAAGAGGAATATTCGGGACATCGCTGTTGCCCGGCTTAATCCGGGCATGGATGAATGCGGGGCCACCCCGGGCTGACGCAGCAAGTGCGGACGCCAGTTCCTCCGGTTCGTGTACGGTCCATGTCTGCCCGAAACCCGCCCCCATTGCCAGCAGCCGGAGGTCGGCGGTATCGCATCCCGGGCGCGGCTGGTTGCCGGTGCTGCCAAAGACCCCGTTGTCCAGACCGACGATCGTGAGGTTTTCCGGTGCGACTCCCCCGATGACCGGCAGGATCGAGGAACCGAGCAGGCTTCCGTCACCATCGATGACGATCACCCGTCTGTCCGGCCGGATGGCCGCGATGCCAAGACCGATGGACGATGCTTGGGTGTAACTTCCCAGCATGTAGAAGTTCTCACGACGGTCCTTTGCAGCATACAGTTCCTTTGAGGGGACACCGATATTCGACACCAGGACCTCGCCGTCCGTCCGGGCGGCGATGATCTTGATCGCATCGAACCGGGTCATCACCGGCGTCTTCCACTCCTGAGTGTAGGTGAAACTTACCGGACGACACGCGGTCGCGCCGGCGGTCATGGTGGACGATGCACAGCCGGTCTCCTCAAGGCACCGGGGGCGGACGAGGATGACGTGCGGGGTATGGTTCCTGTACGCTGCTGCAATCGCCTCGCCGATCTCCCGGGGGCTGGTACGGTTGGAGACGATCGTGCAGGGGATGCCTGCCGCGACGAGGATCCGGGGGAGGGGGCGGTTGAACGGGATCTGGGCCGGGATCACTTCATCCGCCCCGCCCCGCCAGCTGGCAAGGATCGGGAGCGGCAGGCCGAATGTTGTCGTCAGCGACAGGATCGCATTGAGCATATTCCCGAGGCCTGAGCTCTGGAGGGCGATCAGGGGGCGGGCACCGGCAAGGTATGCCCCTGCGGAGATGCCCACACCGTCCTCTTCCCGTGTAAGGCCGATATGCCGGAACTCTTCCGGGAGCCGGAAGAACAGGCCCTTGGCCCGGTCGCAGGGTATGGCGCAGACAAGGTCGATCCCCTGCCCTTTCAGCTCGGCAACGATCTGGTTTTCATCCATGATGTGCGATCCACTCCCTGAGTATCTTGACCAGCTCTTCCTGCGGCTCACCCGGTATTATGGTCGCGGAAGGACTGACCGGATGGAGAGCGAAATCCTCCCGTATACGTTCGTACCCCCCTCCTGTGAGGTTCAGGAGAATATGGTCATCAGGACCGATGATATCTTTTTCTACAGCCTGGACAAGGGAAGCGGTGGCAACCGCTGCGGCAGGGTCCAGATCGATTCCAACGGTGTCTCTGACAAGCCTCATCGCCGTGGTGCCTGCCGTGTTCGACACGCCGTACATCTGTCCGTTCGTTGCCTGCAGCGCATCGAACAATCCCCCGCGGATACTGTACGGCGGATTCCGGTTCGTCAGTACATCGGACATTACCTGTGCAATCGTCCCCGCCGGATCCGGCATGTCCGTGGCAGGAAGGATCTCGCGCCGTTTCGCTGCCCAGGCCGAGACAATGGGAATGAACGGTTTGTTCTGGGCAAGGTGGAGCCTGGGGAGTGTCCTGCCATAGTTCCCGTCGCGGATTAGCCGCAATGAGGCTTCCCAGGCGGCGATCGCCCCGGTACCGCTCCCCACTGCCTGGAAGTAGTGATCGGGGATCCTGCCCGTGGTCACCGCTGCATCGAGCACCACGGTACCCATGCCGTCCCTCCGGGCCACGTTCCTCGCCCCGCCTTCCGGTACGCACCCCGGGACCGCGGCGAGTGTATTACTCACGGCAATCGCATCCGAATAATCCCCCTTTACGGCGACGAGGAAGATATCCCCTGCCGGCTCTGTTGTCCAGAGCCGGGGGATGGCCTTTTCCGGGATGACGATCACGACCGGCCTTCTGCACCGGGCCGAGAGTCCGGCAAATGCCCTGCCGGTGTTCCCCGCCGAAGCGATCACCGGAATCATGCTGCCCAGTTCCTTCAGGCGCTGCATCGTGGGCGAGGCCTCCAGTTCCTTGAACGAGCCGGTGGTCAGGTCAGCCCCGATCTCCGGGAAATACCCGGAGAAGGAGAGGACGAGGTTTGACAGCCCGAGCTCGCGGGAGAGTTCATCGTTCGTGAACGTGACCGGCCCCCCTGACGGGAGGAGCGGGGCAGTGACCGGGAGCCATGCCAGGTATCGGTAGACTCCCTTGTGGGGTGCGAGGTGGAGTTTCCTGCTGCAGTACTCGGTCCTGAGCAGGGAGTTATGGTCGTGCGTGCAGGAAAGGCGGGTGATATTCTCAACGATCTCGTTCCCCTCCACGCAACGGATACGGTACTTGGGTATCATTCGATCAGCTCACTGTATCCTGATGTCCTCGAGCCTGACATGGATGCCCTCCTTCTTTTTCAGGACCATGTTCACAACTGCGGTATGCGACAGGTACATCATGCAGAATCCCGGCAGGAACCGCTGGCGGGCCCCAAGCACCGGTGGTCGTGCGATCACATGCGCAATTCCCTCGAAGGCATGGACATAGTAGGCCTGCACATCGTGTACCTTCCCCTTCTCCCTGCGGGCCGCGAGCGGGCCGACCGTGTGGCACCCGAGCACACCGGTGACCGGGTTGGCGGAGAGCACTCTCAGGGCATGATAAACCGGGCAGCCGGGGCCTGCCGGGCGACCGGTGACGATCTCGCCGGGGCGTATGTCCCAGCGCTCGACGAGATCTGCCCGGAAGGGCACCACGAACTTGCGGGCCGACGGTTCGCCCGGCAGGGCGGTGAGTACGAAATCGTACCGGTTTCCCAGCACGTCAGTACCGGAATAGTCCGCCTTTTCCGGAGCCCTGCCATCAGAACACGTATAAAACGGGCAGTCTGCCAACGCCTTTTCACCGGCAGCGACCCGTATCCCGAACTCCCCGCAGCTTGCCGATCCGCAGGCGCCGCAGTCCTTCCCCGGGGGAACCCACGCCATACTCAGTCGCCCCGGTAGATGTTATCCGCCTCATCGAGCGGGCGGATGACGCCGAAATGGTGTTGCCACCCGATCTCTTTCTTGCCAATGCAGATGGTGCAGACCCCGAGGGGCGGCGTCCCGCGAAGGGTGATCGTTTCTGCATCTGCGATATCCGGGTGTCTCGCGATTGCCTGCATCAGGTACCGCATCCCGGTTCCCTGGATCGCATTGGTCTCGATGATATCGATATTCGGCGTGACCATCCGGATGCACTCCCGGAACACCTCCTTTTCCGCCTGTGAGACCAGGTCCGTCTTGGTGACAACAGCCACATCGGCAAGGGCAATCATGGGAGCCATCTTGAGCGGCGTGTTGCTCCCGGAGACCGCGGAGAGGACCGCGATGCCGAACGACTGGGTGGTATAGGGAGTGCAGCGGAGGCAGAGGCCGGCGCTCTCGATGATGAGGATGCCGGCGCTGATCCCTTCAGCCCATCGGATCGCATCCCGCATGATCATGATGCCCATGTGGTCCGGGCAGAGGTCGCCCGAGTACACCTTGCGGGCGGGGATGCCGAACTCCTCCCGAAGCTCCTCGTCCTCAAACGCCCTTACCACATCGATTTTGAGGAAGGCCGGGTCCTGCTTTCGGAACTCCCTGATGATCTGCCGGATCACCGCAGTCTTCCCGGCACTGGGAGGCCCGGCAACAATGATGAGTTTCATGCCGGTACAAGGGGTTTATTCCCGGGAAGATGATCGCTCCTGATCAGGTCACCGGCCCGTATTCTCTCCCGTAGTTCCACGAGAAAGGCGTCGATACCGGCAATGTGCGAGACCATCTCCCGCTCGGCCCCGTCCGGTTCGATGACACCGGTGACCGCACCGTTCTTCATGACAATCCGCCGATCGGTGATCATGGCGAGCAGAGGGTCATGGGTGACAAAGATGACCGCCTTGTGGTAGTGTTTCAGGCACCGGATCACCTTCTCCTTGAAGATCCCTGCGTTCTCCACTTCATCGAGGAGGAGGATGGGGGTCTGCCCGATCATGATGGCGTCAGCGATGAGGAGCGAGCGGGTCTGCCCCCCGGAGAGTGAGGTCATCCGCATGGACTCGGAGATTTTCTCCCCGGTAAATTCGTTTGCAAGCGCTACAGTTCTCTTGATAAGCTCCAGGGCGTACGTGTCCCGTGCCCTGATATGGAGGGCGAGGAACCGGCAGACCGTGAGGTCAGCGATGACACGGGTGTTCTGGGTGATGAGGGCGATGGGCTTTTTTGCCGGGTCCCGGACCATCTCGTCGGACGGCGGGGCACCATTGATCAGGATGGAGCGGCCGGTGACGGTGTCCCCCTGGGCGAGCACCTCGATATCATTGATGAATGCCGATTTGCCGGATCCGGTCGACCCGACAATCGAGACGGTATCCCCCGGGTGAAGGGTAATCCGGTCAAACCCCTCTATCTCTCCGCACCGGTTGGTGCCGGGAAGTACGGTGAGTTCCATGAACTGTTCGCTGCACATACTTAGGATGATAGCACGCATGTTCATATAACTTTTCAATTTGCCAGAAAAATTAACCTTATAGTAATAATTATAACCATGTTAGTATCACTTATAGGTTAATATGTTGTCAAAGAGGATTTTCGAGACGGATTTTACCGCGGCCCTGAACGAGGAGCTGGAGCGGAAGAACATGAGCGTGAAGGATCTCGCGGAGCTGACCGGGATCCCGGTCTCGACCCTCTATAAGGTCACAGTGGGTGAGCGGGACCCGCGTCTCTCGACGGTAAAAAAGATCGTCTCTGTCCTTGAACCTGCGCACGAGCGCTTCATCGTGATCATTGCCGCCCGGTTCCTGCTCGATAATCTCGAGATCCGCGAGACGGATGTCAACGGGAAGACATTCCGGATCCGGGGATATTCCGCAAACTCCCTCGAGGAATGCATCATCGCCGCAGTTCGGGCTGAAAAGGACGGGGCATCCGGGATTGTCTGCGCACCGATCCTTGCCTCCATTGTCGAGAAGATCGTCGATATCCCGGTTGCGATGCTCCGGCCGGAACTCTCCGTGGTCAGCGAGGCGATCATGACGGTGGCAAGGAAGATCGGGTGAACCATGGCAGGATCCGGGCAGCTCAGAATCGGGCACCTCTCAACGATGTACCATACGGCGTTCCTGCTCCGTGGGACCAGCCTCCTCGCGGACCAGGGCCTGGACGCCACGTGGACGCTCTTTCCCTCGGGACCGGACATCATCAGCGCCATGCAGCACGGCAACCTTGACCTCGGGTATATCGGGCTTCCCCCGGTGATCATTGGGATCGGCCGCGGGCTCTCCCTTGCCTGTATTGCCGGAGGCCATGTCGAGGGGACGGTCATGGTGGCCGGCACGGATGTCCGCACGCTCGGGGAGTGCAGGAGCATGAAAGAATTCCTTAACCAGTTCTCCGGTAACGCGATCGGCACACCCCCGAAAGGCTCTATCCATGACGTGATCGTCAGCGAACTCCTGCGGGAGCACGGGATCGCGGATATCGCCGTGAAGAACTACGCGTGGGCCGATTTCCTCCCGGATGCCCTCCGGGAGGGTGAGATCGCAGCCGCTGCCGGTACGCCGGCCCTTGCGGTGACCGCCCGACGGTACGGGAGCGCCCGTATTGTCGTACCGTCGGACCGGCTCTGGCCGTTCAACCCGAGTTATGGCATTGTCGTCATGCGGGAGATGCTTGAAAAGAAGGATCTGCTGACGAAGTTCCTTTATACCCATGAAGCTGCCTGCGAACTGATCCGGCACGACCCCCGGGCCGCTGCCCGGGTCGTGGCAGGGACGACCGGTATGGTGGATCCCGACTTCGTCATGGAGACGTACCGGGTCTCGCCGAAATACTGCGCTGCCCTGCCGGCGGAGTATGTTGCCTCTACCCTGAAGTTTGTCCGTACACTCCAGGTGCTCGGGTATATCTCCCGGCCGATCGCGGAGGACGAGATCTTCGACAGGTCGCTTATAGCGGCCGTACACCCGGGGCCGCACCATTACGATGCGGGAATCAGGGGGTAATCGTAAATATTCTCCTTTTTTTGTTTTGTAGAAATCCTTGTTTTGTAACAATAATTATTAGATTACTTCTTTTGAAAGGAGAGGACAGTGCCTGTCCCCACTGCTCCTGCGCTTTGCGATGCTGCGGGTATTGCCTGTTCGGGGATTATTGCAGTTGGGGGTTGCCCCAGCGGCGGGGGCGGAGGCAACACCTGCCGTAGCCTCCAAGAGCGTCATCTGTTTTTCGATGATTTTTACTGAGCTAAATAAAGGAAAAATGGGGTTTAATCCTCGATCTGGATCGTGGTCAGCTTCACCGACTCCACGCCTTTCTGGGACATGAGCTTCTCGGCAAGCGCCTTGAGCTGGGTGCCGTCGCCATGGACAAGGATCACTTCAAGGCACCGTTCATGGGTGACATGCGAGTGGAGCGAGGCTTTTATGAGACCGTGGTACTCGTGCTCGATATCGGTGAGGTTGGTGAGGAGGTTACGCTGGTCGTGGTCGTAGACCATCGTGATGACGCCTTCCCGCTCGCCTTTGACATCGGACATCCACTGGTAGTAGGTGATGTAGGTGCGGATCGCGTCCCGGATGCCTTCCGACCGGGAGGAATAGCCCCGGTAGTTCAGGATTTCATCGAACCGGTCGAGCAGGTTTTTCGGCAGCGAGATGCCAATCCGGGAGAGGTCGTCATCCATGGTCATGGAGTATCAGTGATGAGTGTATGATTGCTGATTGTTTTTTAACGTTTTGAAAAATACTAGAAAAAGTATTACTTGGTATTATCGGGATGGGTAGATTAGAGTTCCCCGGCTGAGGTCTGACCATTTCTCCTGTTACGATAGACGCCGCCGCCCCAGACGGGGCGCAATCGAAGAATCTTTCGGAATTTTCTCAAGCCAATCGTCGCTGATACGACGATTGTCTCCCCGCGGCGGATCAGTGACTAAAAAATTCATAAAAAATCCTCACTGCCCCGCCCCGCCTCGGAGAGGCCCTGTGGCGGGGAGTCATCGCAAAAAGAGATTGAAACCTATTTTCCAGTAATCCCGGCAGGTTCTTATCCCAATTTTTCCAACCTCCGGCATGCCTCCTCAAGCGTCTCGTCCTTCTTGGAGAAGGTGAACCGGAGTTTCGTCTCCCCGCCCGTATAGTAGAACGAGCTGCACGGGACCGCGGCGACACCGGCCGTCTCCACAAGGTGGCGGGCAAACACGGTATCGCTCATACCAAACGAGCTGATGTCGGTAAAGATGTAATACGCTTCCTCCGGTAGCTCGCACGCAAATCCTGTCTCCACGAGGCTGTCGAAGAGGATCCGGCGCTTGCGGTCGTGCCCGGCTGCCAGGTCCCGGTAATACGATGCCGGCAACTGCAGGGCCGCGACACAGGCCTGCTGGAGGGGGGCCGGGGCGCCCACGGTCAGGAAGTCGTGGATCTTCCGGATGCGGGAGGTGAGTACGGCATCCGCGAGGGCATAGCCGACCCGTCACCCCGTGACACTGTAGGTCTTGGAGAAGCTGCCGATCGTGATCGTCCGGTCCTCCATTCCTGGCAGCGACCCGATGGAGATGTGTTTGTGCCTGTCATAGACGATGTGCTCGTAGATCCCGTCTGTGATTGCCCCCGCGTCGTAGTCAATGTCGAGGTCCGCGATGAACGCGAGTTACTTTCACGCGAATATCTTGCCGGTCGGGTTGTTGGGCGTGTTGAGGATGACCGCGCGGGTCTTTTTCGAGAAGGCGGCCTTCCACGTCTCCTCATCGATGGAGAAATCGTCCGCGAGCGGGACAAAGCGTGGGACGGTCCCGGAGATCTGTGCATCCGGGCCATAGTTCTCGTAGAAGGGCTCCGGCACGACCACCTCGTCGCACGGCTGGATGATGGAAAGCATTGACGCCATCATCGCCTCGGTGGATCCGCAGGTGACGGTGATCTCCGTTTTGGGATCGAACTGCATGCCGTTGAACTCCCGTACCCGCTCCGCGAGCGCAGATCGGAGGTCCTGTGCCCCCCACGTGATCGTGTACTGGTTGATGTCGGCGTTCACCGCCTCGCACGCCGCTTTCTTCAGTTCGGGAGGGCAGGGAAAGTCCGGGAAGCCCTGCGCAAGGTTGATCGCATCGTGCGCGAGCGCGAGCCGGGTCATCTACCGGATGACCGATTCGGTGAAGGTGTCGGCACGGGAGGGGTGGGTGGAGAAGAACCCTCCGGGGGAATGTGCCGGTGGGGTTTTTCCCGTACCGGCCTTTGTATGCTTCATGGTGATCAGGTTGGCATGCGATAAATATAATGGGCAGGTTCGGCTGAAGGCAGGGGACACGCCCGCGCAGTGCTGTTTATGCCATTCGGACGGCCGGGTCTTTAAAAAGGGTCATGCATGTATTAGGCAACTCTTATTTACTTAAGGCAAGTAAATTTGTTCCTGTATTACTATGCATATCATGGAAGGATTCCTCTCACCGCAATGGTGTATAATCTGGTGGATCATTGCTTTACCCTGCGTCATTTTCGGTATCTATCGCCTTAAACAGATCACGAGTGCTGACCGGGAAGCGCTTCCTCTGCTTGGCGTGACGGGAGGATTTATCTTTCTTCTTTCATCATTAAAAGTCCCGACTCCTTTTGGGAGCACAACTCATCCGACCGGGACAGGTCTTTCGGCAATTTGTTTTGGGCCATGGGTCACATCGATTGTGTGCATAATCGTTCTCCTGTTCCAGGCGCTCTTTCTTGCTCATGGTGGCCTGTCAACACTCGGTGCGAATACGGTCTCCATGGGAATTATCGGGCCGTTAGTCGGATATACGATTTACCGGCTGCTAAAAAATACTTCTGTCGGTATTTACACGACAGTTTTTCTTGTTACGGCTTTTGCAGACTTATCCACCTATGTTGTGACTTCATTCCAACTGGCACTCGGCGCTGTTCATCCGGTAACCGGTGATGTCGTGAGCTCGTTTATCTGGTACCTTGGAGTATTTGCCTTAACCCAGATCCCTATTGCGATCGCCGAAGGGATCGTCCTTGCTCTCATATTCAAATATATCATTCAGCTCAAACCTGACATTCTTATACGGCTGAAAATCTTCTCAGAAGAGACGATTAATGCGGCAAAGAGGGAAGCTGATGGCCCGTAACTATAATCTGGAGATTCTTGCTGTGATAGCGATCGCCGCACTCTGCATACTATTTCTGTACACAAGCATAACAACGAAAAATGCCGGTTTTGTCGGAACCGATGATATTGCAGCGGCGAAAATTTCAGGATCGTCCGGTAATTCATCGGAACAGATCCAGCCGCTCATTCCCCAGTGGGTTCCTCCGAGTGCGGAAATTGAGTCTACCCTGTTTGGTCTTCAGGCAGCTATCGGCGGGATGTTGATCGGCGGAGTATTTGGTTACTGGATCGGACAGAAAAAGAAGGTATAACTGAAATACAACACCGGGATGTAGGAATTATGTTTGAGGATCTTCTCGAGGACATAGCGCAAAAGAACGGGATCCGACAGGTCAACACATACTTGAAGCTCACGGCCGGTACCGGTGCGATCCTTCTCTGCCTGCTCTCGTCGAGCTATTTTGCTCCCCTTTTTATTGTTGTTCTCCTTACATCTGGCATCCTTTTCCTTGCCCGGGTGGATGTAAAGACCTATACGATCCTCTTCCTCCATTTCGTAGCTCTTGCTCTGGTGAGTGTAGCCGGAATCGTTCTCATCTATGGCGGAGATACGGTGTTCTGGATCTGGCATCCCGTATCTTGGTTCTCGCTGTCGATCACCCGGGAGAGCGTCAATCAGGGATTTTTTGTTTTCTGTCGCATTATCGGGGGGATGTCCGGGGTCTGTTTCATCGCCCTCACGACGCCAATGACCGATCTGTTCACGGTCATGCGCCAATGCCGTATTCCGGAAGTTGTCATTGACCTTGCGATGATCATATACCGGACGATCTTCTTCCTCATGGACCAGGTGAAGCAGATCTACCATGCACAGGTGATGCGTCTCGGATACTCGGGCTGGCGCGAGTCGATCCACACTTTTTCCATGATGTGCGGGGCGGCCTTCATCGCCAGCTGGGATGCCGGGGACGACCTGATCCGGGCAATGGACGCCCGATGCTATGACGGGAAATTCGCGCTTCTTGGCGAGAATCGTCCCGTAGAACTGCGACCGCTGCTGGCCCTCTGCATCTTCCTGCTGGCGGCATCTGCGGCCGTCGTCACATCGCAGGGCATGACGCTGTTATAGGAGGATGACCATGAGCCGCATTATTCTTGAAGCACGGGATATCCGGTACCGCTACCCGCGGGGCCGAGAAGCGATCTCGGGGATCAGTTTCCATATACGGAGGGGCGAGAAGATTGCGCTCGTCGGTCCCAATGGTGCCGGCAAGTCTACGCTGCTCCAGATGTTCAATGGAATGATCCGTCCTGACACCGGGATCATGCTTTTTGACAACAAAGTGATCCGGTACGATACAGCCTCCCTCCGCCAGCTCCGGAAACGGGTCGGGTTTGTGCTGCAGAACCCGGACCGGCAGATTATCGCGCCTACCGTGTACCAGGACGTCGCGTTTGGCCCGGTCAACCTCGGGTATGATGAGCCGGCAGTCCGGGAATCGGTGGCAGTCGCCCTCCGGCAGGTCGGCCTTGAGGGATTCGAACGCCGCCCGCCCCACCAGCTCTCGGGTGGGGAGAAGAAACGGGTCTCGATCGCAGGAGTGCTCGCGATGGACCCTGACGTGCTGGTCTTTGACGAGCCTACGAGCGGCCTTGATCCTTCCGGTTCGGAGGACCTCATGGAACTGCTCGATGAACTGAACCATGATGGCAAGACGATCGTCATCTCCACGCACGATGTTGAACTCGCGTACCCGTGGGCTGAACGGGCCATTCTCCTGATGGACGGCCAGATCATACGGGAGGACGTGCCGGACGTGGCGTTCGGGAACACGAAGTACGTCCGCATGGCGCACCTCTCGGTCCCGACACTTCTTGAACTCTCGGCGGAACTCGGGAAGCGTGGGTTCACGATTCCCGAACGGAAGCCACGGAGCGTCCTCGACATGGTCCATATCATCGAGAACCACCTCAGCAAACCCTATGCCCACCCCGCACCAGGCACTATCACGGTCTGCAACGTGGACGAAGGGGAGACGTTGTCGCTCACCACATGGGTGAAGGCACGCCCCGGTATTGCGGTCGGAGCGATGGGTACGCGGGCAAAGCAATGCGCCGCACAGGAGCAGATTGCACTGGAGTTCACCTATGGAGTCATCGACAAGTGTATCCTCCGGGCGCTGCGGGGGCACGACTCGGTGATCCTTACAACCGGCAGTATGGTCAGCCGGGTTGCTGTCCGGGTGGAGGCGTACTGCAAGGAGAGCGGTAATACCATCCGCGTGGCCAGCCTGACGATCAGGGACCGGTCGGGTTGATGCCGGGTATTTTGTTGCCGGATCGTCCTCGCTTATTCCACTATCCTTCCTTGTGCTGACCTCCCTGACAGGAAGTTTTATCCGCTCAATTCAATATCATTAATTTAATTGAGGGTACGTTATGACACCATCAACAAGCACGAACCTGACCAGGATTGTTAAATTCGGCAAAAAGCCGGCGAAGCGTGATGCCCGCAACCTGAAATTGTCGGCGATTCTCAAGGCACCACCCAGGCTGCCCGCGGAATATGACTTCGATGTCCAGCACAATGGCATCCCGACGCCGATGTTCGGCAATGACTATCATGGCGACTGCGTGATCGCGGGCAGGGCCCACCAGACACTTCGCTTCGAAGATGCGGAGCAGAAGAAGATCTTACCCATCACCGAAACAGATGTGCTGAAAGAGTGGCACCTGGAGAACGGCGGGACTGAGGACGGGGTGTACGTCCTCGACTCTATCAAGCTCTGGCGCACGAAAGGCTGGAAAGCGGCCGGGAAGGTGTACAAGATCAAGGCGTTCGCAGAGATCGACCGGAAAAATCATGACGAGGTCAAAAGTACGGTCTATGCAGATATCGGCACCGGCCTCGGTTTTTCCCTCCCGGATTCAGCGATGACCGAATTCAATGCCGGCAAACCGTGGGCGCTGACCACGAAACCGCCGAACAAGAAGAACGGGCACTACGTATACGTGCCGGGATACACCAAAATCGGGCCGGTCTGTGTTACCTGGGGCCGGAAACAGCAGATGAACTGGGCCTTCTTCGACAAGTATTGCGACGAGGCATACGCCATGATCGATGCTGCCGATACGAAGAAGAAAAAGTCGATCCTCGACGGGAAGAAGATCGACGAGTTCCTTACCAAGCTGAAGAAGTAGGGGACCCGAGAGTTATCCGATTTTGCACCTGCGCAGGGCCGGGGCAAAATCCTTTTTGACCGGCACCGGCAACTACTCCCGATGGCAGGTAGCCCGGGCAGCACGGAAGGAACTGCAATCGGTCATCTCACCCAGGTCCGCCTCACCCGGCTTGACAAGGTGCTGTACCCGGTAGACACCATCGCCGATCTTACATGATTCTGTTTTCATAGCGAAGGATTACTCGAAGGATCTATTTGAAGACGCTTCCCGGAGCACGACATCCTGGATGCAGGGAGGCATCCAGTCATCTAACCCGGATAAATTTTGAGAAAAACTCTAGAAGCCCGGTCATGTTCACTCGTGCTCGTTTTCGATTCGCTTTACCCTGGCATAGTAACGGTACTGACGTAACAACAAGGCTGGAGTCCTGAAGGTATGATAGCAGCGGATCGGGCTTTCGTCTCCAGGATCTTCTGGTGATGACTTTTTTAAGATCTTCAGCATTACAGAATGTAGAGAGAGTGATAAACAATGGACATTGAAGAGTGCATCCGCTTTGCAAACGAGAACCCGGTCGCGTGGGTGGCTACGACGAGTGGCGATCAGCCCCGCGTGTGACCCCTGCAGATGTGGTTTGCCGATAAGACTGGTTTCTATTTCCAGACTATGACGAAGAAGGACATTTACCGGGAGATCACGAAGAATCCCCGTGTTGAGCTCGGCTTCTGGAAACCAGGTGTCGGGGGCGGAACCGTACTCCGTGCTGCCGGTTCAGTTGAGTGGTTAAACGACCCGGCTCTGAAACGCCGGTCCTTTAAAGAGCGCCCATTTCTCGCCGATCTCGGCCTGACAGCAGAGAGCCCCGAGCTGGTTCTCTTCCGCCTCAGGAAGGGTGAGGCCTACGTCTGGACGGTGGCGACGAACTTCGCACCAAAACAGAAGATCCGGTTCGGGGACTAAAAGCAATCAGTGTCGCACCAGTTAGACATGCATATGACGCAGTCGAGGATCTAAATCGCTGCACCCCTATCTGAACATGCAGACGCCCGGTCATGTTCATTCGTCCTCGCTGGTGGTCCGGCTTGCGTCACATCACATCACTGCTTTTTCGCTGTTATTGGGCAGACAATGACGCACCCCTTTGCTGTGGTGAAAAGATATAGGTGTACTTATGAAAAAAAAGATCCTGTTTATCTGTATCCATAACTCTGCCCGCTCCCAGATGGCAGAGGGGTATATGACAGCAAAGTACGGTGATCGCTACGAAGGATTCAGTGGTGGTCCCGGTCTTTTGCCGGCTCGGTTATTCGATATTTCACCGGTTTTCAGATCTGCCTGAGCACACCCCGCTGCTTCACGAACCGGTCCCAGTTCCACGGTTCGTCAAGCACATTCACAGTCACGTGCTCGATGCCGCAGACCCCGAGGACCCTGCGCTGCACCTGGCCGGAGAGGTGATCGGAGAGGGGGCAGGCTTTGCAGGTGAGGACCATGTCGATCTCCGCGCTGGTTCCCTTCACCCGTATCTCCTTGATGAGCCCGAGGTCGACGATATCGATGCCCACTTCGGGATCGATCACTTCCCTCAATGCTTCGCGGATCTCGTTCTCGCAGACAAAATCCTGCCGGATAACGGAGGTGACCGGGCCGGGCCCCGCCTGCTCGATGGTGCGGAGCCGCTCCTCGAGCTGGTTCTGCCGGTCCAGCAACCTGCTTATGACCCTGAGCATCGGATCGGGCATGACATCTTCCGTTACTTCGTCCGGTGACACGGGCTCCGGCCCGGCGATCCTGCCCGGCACACCAACAACCGTTGCTCCGGGGGGGACGGAGCGGACCACGACCGATCCGGCACCGACTTTTGCCCCCTTCCCGATCCGGATGGGACCAAGGATAATGGCGCCGGATCCAAGGATAACTCCGGCCTCGATGGTCGGGTGGCGCTTGACATTCTCAAGGGCCGTCCCGCCAAGGACAACCCCCATGTAGATGAGGACATCATTGCCCACCTCAGCAGTCTCCCCGATGACGACGCCCATGCCGTGATCGATGACAACCCTCCGGCCGATCTGTGCGCCGGGATGGATCTCGATGCCGGTCAGGAAGCGGCTGATATGAGAGACGAACCTGGCAAAAAATTTCAGGTTATGGCTCCAGAGCCAGTGTGCCCTCCGGTGGAACCAGAGGGCATGGAGCCCGGGGTAGCAGATGAGGATCTCAAGAGTGGAACGGGCGGCGGGATCCTTGGAAAAGATTGCCCGGATATCTTCCCGGAGATGGTTAAAGATCATGATTTTTCCTCATAATTCTGTCGAAGGACCCTGAATGGTCCTTCTTTCCTTCGAGGTCCATATGGACCTTGTTAATCCATCGAAGGATCCTGAAGGATCCTTCTCTCCTTCGAGGTCCATACGGACCTTGTTAATCCATCGAAGGATCCTGAAGGATCCTTC
>NZ_JBEKZF010000041.1:0-1028 GCF_049510175.1 Methanoregula sp. | reverse complement strand
ACGGCACTAAACTTGGTGGACAGCCCGGCGAGTACCCTACCGTATTGGCCGCCTCGATCTTCTACAACAAGCACGAGATCGTGCTCGATGACAAGACGGGAAAGATCGACAAACCGAAGGCAGAGGCGTTATGGAACCGGTGTCAGGAACTCTCTGATGCAACCGGTATTCCGCATTTCATCCAGATCCTTGCGGAATTTCCAGAAGCGTTCGAGAGCTACATCAGCTGGTTCGATAAAATCGACAACAAGACCGCTTTCCTGATGGACTCGTCAGTACCCAAGGCGCTGGCACATGCCTGCAAATATGTAACTGATGTCGGGCTTGCCCACCGTGCGATCTATAACTCGATCAACGGTTCGATCCAGGCGGAGAACATGGAGGCACTCAAGAACAGTGACGTAGACGCGGCAATTGTTCTTGCCTTTAACCCGGCTGACCCATCCGTTCCCGGCAGGGAAAAAGTCCTTGCTCAAGGAGGCGTTGCAGGTCAGACGAAGGGAATGCTGCAGATTGCCGAAGAGTGCGGGATCAAACGCCCGATTCTTGACACAGCAGCAACCCCGCTCGGTCTCGGATCAGGAAGTGCATACCGTGAGATCCTTGCCTGCAAGGCCATCCACGGTTACCCGACCGGGGGTGCGTACCACAACATGACGGTTGCGTGGACCTGGCTCAAACGCTGGAAAGGGACCAGCAAAACACCCTCAGTTCTGGCAGCAGGGTACAAGGGTAAGGATCTCCTCCTCGAGCAGATGTCACACCATTACCTCGGTGGGATAGAGGGTATCAAGCAGGCAGCATGGTCCGCCCCCGATATCGGCTGTAACATGATCGCCAGCACGCTCGGTGCAAACCTTATCATGTACGGTCCTATCGAAAATGTAGAAGCAATGATCACCGCACAGGCCTACACGGATATCGTAATACTTGAGGCAATGCGACCCCTTGGTATCGATGTGAAGGCAGATAACCACCCCATCTTTAAACTCATCTAATCCGTGGTTAACACGGTAATCTCTTTTTTT
>NZ_JBEKZF010000040.1:0-1051 GCF_049510175.1 Methanoregula sp. | reverse complement strand
CTATGATCCTGATGGGGGTCGTGGTCGCCTCGGTCATTTAGCACCCGGTTCACCCTGCACAAAACACCCGGATTCCTCAGTCTCCGGTTTTTCTCCTTTCTTTAAGTATTCGCCCTCGGTTTTCGGGGGTACGTTTTCCGCACCCCTTTCAATGAACATATCGAGGCCGTAGGGATGCTTTTTGTTCGCTATCCTAATGATGTGCATCTCTGTCTCAATATACGAACGGTTCCAACAGGTCGGCGAATGTCTTAGAATGCCGGGATAGCGATAAAGTTCCCCACACCAACGACATTGATACTTACTCAATTCGTTCCCTCCTTGCAATCACGGGCATTCTCTTTAGGTCCGGTTTCACTAGATCGTCCCGTCCGGCCTTGTCCTCTTTATAAGGAGCATTTAAAGAAGATGGAGGGGGGTTTTGTGCACCCCCGTAAATGACCCATAGCTCGGACGCTAGGATGCCGTCGAACATTCTCCGGCGTCTTCTTTCCTCTGCTCTGAATTGTTCTTTACACCTTGAACAATGCCCCATGCAGACCTGTTTCCAGGGATGATAAAAGAACCGATAGCGGTGCCGGCGATTGTAAATTCGGATTGTATGCGTCACTTGTTTGCCTCCATGATCGCCTCAATCTGGGGTAAGGTTTCGGCTATGAACCGTGCGACCTTTACCTGATTGTCCATCATGCTCTCGAATTGGTTCTTGATGAACCAAACGAACCGAGCATAGGAGAACTTGACCACCAGGACCGGTTCTTCTTTCTCATCCCGAATGAACATGAGAATGGTCTGGTCCATCGGCTGATATTCAATGGTAACCAAACCCTTCACTTCGGGAATGTTCTTCCATGTTCCACCGGGATAATCAATCCGACAGATGCCATCATAGGCGACGGTCATCGGCCACTTGTCATCCGGGTCGTTCATATCCCGAACCTCGTGGCATCGCTGTACTTCTGGGACCGCTGCCTGATGTTCAGATGTAGATAGATTTGCGTGACCTCGATCGAGCTATGCCCCATATTGTTCTGGACCATCGGCAGAGGAA
>NZ_JBEKZF010000004.1:0-222760 GCF_049510175.1 Methanoregula sp. | reverse complement strand
TATAATCAGAGGAAGGTATCCAGTATTACCTGCTGGGTGCCGTCATTGAAATTGGCGGTTACGGTAACATGGGATTTCGCCCCATAGGCCGTTGTGTCAGTTGCCGTAATTGAATTGCCAACAGAGGTCGATAACCAACCCAGACCATTGACGGCTGTAGAGTATGTTATTGTCCCTGGTGTAGCAGCCGAATCAGTTACCGTGACGTTGGCACCAGTGAATGATGCTGCATCCTGTCCACCCTGATAGGTGACCGTAATTGTCGTAGCAGTCGGTTTCTGTGCCGTTGCCGCTATAACCTTGGTCTTGCTGATGTTTCCTGCCATACCGAACACGAACGCGGCGATAACTGCCGCGAGGATCACCGTGATTGCGACCATCAAGATCACACCAATGACCGGTGATACTGCCTCTTCATTCTTTTTGGTAAACGTCATTTTGTCAAACACCTGAATAATGCCCAAATACGGACATGACAATGTATAATCACGTTATTCTATGTGTTGGTATATAAACATTCTCATTCAAAATTGGAAGACTGTGCGAGCCGGAAGATAAAACTTCGGCTAAAAATTGGTATAAAGCACCATTACAAAAAGCACGAGCATTACCATTATGTGAATTGCCCACGACGTGGTGTCGTTAAAAAATCTTTGGCCAAAAAAGCGTGATCATAGCCCATAGTCGAAAATATGGTCCGGATCAATCGAACCTTGGTTAAAAAATTTTCAAATAAATATTAAATGAAATTGTACGGGACACTAAAAACATATATGAGCATCCGTCCATGCTTCTATAATAACGAGGTTTCATGCAGCTGTCAGTTCCGAAGAATACCATCCCCGGTATCGAACCGGCCGGACCCGTTATCGATGAACTCGCAGCACGTGATGAGGTCATTGCGATCATCCTGTTCGGTTCCGTGGCACGTGGCCAGGCCCGGGAAATTTCCGATATCGACATCTGCATCATTACCAAACAAGTCCCTGAACCGGTGAAGATGGACCTGCTCAGTTACGGATCGGAGGACATCGATGTGAGTCTCTTTTACGATCTTCCCATCACTATCAGGTTTCAGGTTCTCCGCGAAGGAAAAATCCTGTCCTGCAGGGATACCCTCGCACTTCATGCAATCATGGCCGATACCGTTCGGGAATATCTTGACATTGCACCATTTATCCGCAGGAATTGTTTCCGCACACTGGGTATCACCGGGAGTTCGTGACATGGTAAAAGAGATCAGGTACAATATTGAAAGAATCGGATCCATCTCATCAGATATCGGGCGCTATAGCGAAGATCTCAGCGAGCTTGACATTTACACAAAAGAGGATCTGTCCGACAAACGCAATTTCTATGCCGTATCCATGATCATGTTTACACTCCTTAATCGGGTGTTTGATCTGGGAAATGAAGTGTGTATTGCACACAACATGGGAATCCCTTCAACGTACCGGGAAATATTCACGCTCCTGAGGAAAAACGGGTTCATCAGTGACAATCTCTCACGGGATATGATCGGACTGGTAACATACCGGAACCTCCTGTCCCATGAGTATCATGGTATCGATGAGGAAAAACTGTTCATCCTGACCACGAAGATCGAAACCATCCGGGAATTTGTTGACCTGATGCAGAAAAGAATCAGAGCTCCGGAATAAGAGTTCCCCGGAATTTTTCTGTTCATTTTAACAAGCCCCTATCAGTTTAATACCCACTAATAAGAGAGACCGGTTATGGTTCAAAAGATCGCGATCTTCCAGCATGTCCCGAATGAACCACCCGGGTATTTTGAAACGGTCTTCCGCGAGAAAAATATCCCGTTTGAGTATATCCGGCTGTACGAGACGAATGAAGTCCCACGCCACCAAGACACCACCCACCTCATCTTTCTTGGCGGGCCGATGAGTGTCAATGATGAAAACGAATACCCCTGGCTTAAACAGGAGAAAGAACTCATCCGCAGATCAGTAAAGGCCGGGCAGAAAGTTCTCGGTATCTGCCTTGGCGCCCAGCTCATCGCATCGGCACATGGGGCAAAAGTGTACCGGTTCGTCAATGAGACCGGATGGTCCCCGATCAGCCGTATGCAAAACGCTGAGGGAATATTTTCTGCATTCCCGGACCAGTTCCACGTATTCCAGATCCACAGCGAGACGTTCGGGATTCCCTACGGGGGCCGGTTGCTTGCGTGCGGAAATAACGTCCGCAACCAGGCCTTTTCCTGCCGGAATGCATGTGGGTTGCAGTTCCACCTTGAGATGACCGGCGATATTATCCGGGACTGGTCGAAGGATCTCGGTTCTTACCAAAGAGCGAAGATCGCCCGCGATACACCACGGTATCTCGCGGAGAGCAACCGGCTCTGCCGGATGGTGGCGGAAGATTTCATCCGGTGATTTTTATTACAGGGTCACCGGTCATTTCCGAAATCTCCGGCATTGCAAAAACCACTTAAAACTCATTCCGGGCCGTGTCCAGCAACACTTCGTGGGAGAGGTTCGTCAGTGCAACCGCACCGAGTGCGCCGATCACGCCATTCCCCCCGATCAGGGTGATCCCGAACCGCTCCGCAGTCGCCTCGGCCACGGGCCGGGAAATGACCTGTTCCCGGACCATCTTCCCGTATTCGCGAAGACCTTCCGGCATACCGAGGCCCTTCCGGATCGCAATCCCCCATTCTCCCGATAGCGATTCATCCGCTACGAACTTTCGCGTTTTCTCCACCAGCGCAGTGTACCGCTCCGGCAGGACCGCGACTTCGATGAAACTCGCTGAATTCCCCGCAGTCTTTGCAAACACATCCGGGTTCAGCATCGCCACGTGGTGGCTGATCGGGATGACCCCCTTGATCCGGCTGAGGTAGTTGAGGAGGGCCAGGGCAAGGGCAAAGGTGGCGCCACCCTCACGGCTGTCGGTATCGTCAATCCCGATGGTCACCTGCATCAGGGCTTTTGTCCAGACCTTCCCCTCAACGAGGTGGTCCCGGTGCCGGGATTCGACATGGACGACCCCTTCCGCGCGGGACATCATATCGGACAGCGAATAGGCGGGTCCGCCAATACAGCGGATATCCTGGACGATGAGGCCATCTTTGATCTCAACCCCGCATACCCCGACGGCAGAATACGGGGAAAGCCCCACCGTGATTTCACAGGACCCGGTCTTTGCCGATTCCCGCAGGAGCGTCCCGTCCCGCTCCACGCGGCAGAGCATGCCCCCGGCAAGGGTATGATGGTACCCGCAGAACGCAGCACATGCCCCGCTCATGCAGTCATGATAGATCTCCACAGAGTCGCCGTCAACCGTGGTGAAGATCCGCCGGCACGTGCTCGATGGCATCGCACTGATGGCGGCATACCGTGCAGGATTCCGTCCCCGCTTCTCATTCCGGAGGAGGACACAGCCCTCGCGGACAAGACGGTTCACCCAGTCCTGTGCAGTGCTCCGCGGGATGCCGGCAGATTTCCGGATGTCCGTAACGGTGAAATGCCCGTTGTCGAGCGTGAACTGGCGCATCAGGCGCAGGTAATCCCGGCGGTGTTCAAGGACGCTGGACATGACAATCCCGGATGAACAGCAGGTCCCCGATGATCGCGCTTGCCGTCTCGATGGAGCCGGCACCCCGGCCGATCAGGGTGATCTCCTTGGCCATGTCGGTCTCAAGCGTGAGGGCATTCAGGGTACCTTCAACGACCAGCGGGTGGGTCTTTTCAATAATGCGCGGGGAGACACGGATCAGTTTTTTCCGGGGAATTGCCTCCGCGATCAGGCGGATCGTGCAGCCTTCCTCTTCCGCAAGGCGCAGGGCGTCCGCGGTGAGAAGGTCGATTCCCGTCCGGTCGACATCGGCAAGTTTCACGCCATTGCCCCAGATCGTGTTGGCAAGGATCACCAGCTTGATGGCGGCATCGATCCCCTGCACATCATAAGTCGGGTCCGCTTCGGCATATCCCATCTCCCGGGCCTCCATGAGGGCCTGTTCGTACGTGAGCCCCTCATCGGCCATCCGGGTAAGGATGAAGTTACAGGTGCCGTTCAGGACCCCGTAAATGGCGAGGATCTCGTTGCCGGCAAGCCCGTGCTCGAGCACATGCATGATCGGAATGGCACCGGCAACCGTGGCCTCGTAGCGGAAGGCCACGCCTTTTTTTAATGCCAGCGCCCGGAGTTCCTTGTAGGAGAGTGCAACAGGCCCCTTGTTCGAAGTGACGACATGCTTTTTCCGGTTAAGGGCGGTCCTGATGTAACCCGTGGCAGGCTCGCCGGAAAGTGCGTTTGTCGGGGTCACTTCAATCAGGGCATCATAATCCGCTTTTTTGATGACATCGATGGCGGTAATCCGTGAGTCCCCGCACATCCCGGTCTTTTTCTTGTTGGCGAGGACCTTCGTGATATTGATACCCTTATCTTCAATGAGGCCGCTCTTCGAATCTGCGATGCCGGTGATGGTGAGTCCAAGATCCTTTTTTGCCAGCATCGTGGCAACGCCCCTGCCGACAGAACCGAGCCCGATCAGTGCCACCTTCATGCGATCTCCTCCAGCGGCTCGATCAAAAACAGGGACTTTTGCCGGCAGACCCGGCGAAGAATGGCCAAGGCAGACTCCATATCGTCCTTGCTCACGGCCTTGATGGTGAGCCTTGAAGAGGATCGTTCGTTGACAGACGGCATGCTCATGGAGAGCTCGCAGACCTCCGCAAAACCGGTAGAATCGATCTGGTCGACCGTATCGGAGAGGTCAGTGTGCATCAGGTGCCCGATCATGATGACCGTGCGTTTGTACAGGAGGCGTTCTTCATCGACCCGCTGGATATGCACCCCCTGCTCCTGCAGGAGGACCACCAGCTTGTCCAGCCGTCCTTCCGGCAACTCGAGAACAATCTGGACATCCAGCGTATCGTTATCCGGCCCGGGTTCCCGCTGGTGGATGACCGCGATGATATTCCCACCCACATCGGAAATAGGCTTCAGGGCAGCAACCAGCTGGCCGGGCGAATCCTTCATCTCGAGTTTCATGGAGACCTGCACAGAACCACCTGACAAGTAGTGGATCGCCTTCCAAGATAAGCCTTTTATTTTGATAATTGCGGGAAGCCAACGCTGGTTCTATTCCCGGTATGCAGGTACAACCGTGAGTTAGATAGGTAAAAACTGCCCGGTAAAACTCATTGGAGAAAATATGTGACGCTCTTGGGGGCTACGGCAAACGTTGCCTCCGTCCCCACCGCTGCGGCAGCCCCCATGTAGCGATAGTTCCTCAGAAGGTTGGTGAAAAACCTCTGAAAAGTAGGAAGGAACAAAAAAAAGGGGGGTCAAGGGGATGCTCCCCTTGTGTTGTCTCCCCCTCTGGGGGAGAGTGGGGGTCACACTCATCATTGAGGAAGAAAATAACCGATTTACGGATTGGAATAGGATCTCTACAAAGTAATAAAAAAGTATCGTAACAGGGACGGAGATCATCCGCAGGCTTCACAGGTTGCGGAGCTTCTTGTCCACCTTTTCAAAGAAGTTCCGTTTCACATCAACAAACAGTGCCGGGGTTTTTGACCGGTTCACGCGAATTGTACTGGAAGTACCCAAATCAATCGTCTGCTGCCCGTCAATGACAAGATTTGCGGGTTTGGTACTCTCCAGCCGGATTTCAAGCCGGCGGTTTTCACTGATGAGGTGGGGTCGGGATGAGAGCATATAGGGGGCAAGGGGAACGAGGAGGAATCCCTGGATCCGGGGATCAACGATCGGACCCCCGGCACTCATGGCATATGCCGTGGAGCCCGTGGGGGTACTGATCAACAGGCCGTCAGCACGGAACTGCTCGGCGGTATTCCCGTCAACGACGATGGAAAACCGCAGCATCTTTGCAGGCCGGGTGGTCACGATCAGCGCCTCATTCAGCGCCACCCCGAGCGGGGTCTCATCCCGGAAAAGTGCGATCCGCATCCGCTCCTCAACCGAAAAACCGTGGGGAAGCGTGCGCACGAATTCAAGGGCTTCGGGGGGTTCAAGATCCGCGAGAAAACCGACTTCTCCCCAGTTGATACCCAGCACCGGAACCGGTTTGCCCATTCCCTGGATTGTTCGCAGGATCGTGCCATCCCCGCCAATAATGATGATCACATCTGCATCCGTGCCCGCAAGGGATACGCCGGTCTTTCCCAGAGCGGAAGCGGTATCGTGATCGAATTCCGTCGTGCAACCGGCGTGTTCCATTACTTCTCGTACCTTACCGGCAAATGCCAGCGCGTCCCGGTTATCGATGCGTGAAACGATCACTGCTTTCATACACGGTCACCTCAGGTATTCAACCACCTTATGGTGCAGGACGCCGTTCGTCGCAACAATGCACCGTCCGATAGTCACTTCGTTGGGAAAACGTATCTCCTTTCCATTCAGATCAGAGACCTTGCCACCGGATTCCGTGCAGACCAGCATACCGGCAGCTGCATCGGTCACCCGCAATGTCCCCCTCAGGTCGATAAACCCGTCAATCCTCCCGCACCCCACATAACAGAGTTCGAGGGCGGAAGCCCCCAGGAGGCGCCACCGCCGGATTTTCTGGCCAAGTTGCATGACCCGGGTGGGATCGAACTTCCTCCCGTACACGCTCATCGCACACTCGTCGAGACTGGATACATCCGAGACATGGATTGGCTTGCCGTTACACCGCGCGTAGTGTCCTTTTTCTGCCATGAACGTTTCCCCGCTTGAAAGGTTGCGGACATAGGCCTTCCGGACAATTCCTTCGGTGGCATAAGCGATCGACAGGGCATAGAAAGGAATTCCTGCAACCGCATTGAATGTTCCGTCTACCGGGTCAAGGAATATCGTACCACCGTCCCCGTCAAAGGCAACCTTGCCCGCCTCTTCGCTGATGAGAAGCGAACACAGAGGTGTTTCTTTCAGATACCGGATAACACAGTCTTCCGCAAGCTGGTCGATCAATTTTGTCGGCGTGAGGTCGGCACCCATCCGGACCGTCTTGCCCCCTTCAGCGGTCCCGACCAGATCACGGATACTCTCTTCCACCTCTTTTGCCATCTGGTTGCATGCGGGGAAAAAATCGCTTTTCATAATTTCCTGACTAACCCTCTTACTCAACGTTGTATTTATGTAATGCAACAGAGATAAATTACTAGCGCGTCTACTATAATATAGGTGTAAAAGATGAAAGAACAGACGGAAATCGGAAAGATCAAGGAAGGCAGGTATATCGTTATTGAGGAAGAGCCGTGCAGGGTGGTCGGTATTGCCACGTCAAAGCCGGGAAAACACGGGGCTGCAAAAGCCCGCATCGATGCCGTAGGGATTTTTGACGGCGTCAAGAGATCTATTGTCCAGCCGGTCTCGGCAAAAACCTATATCCCTGTCGTTGAGCGCAAGAGCGGGCAGGTGCTCTCCATTGCCGGGAACACGGCACAGCTCATGGATATGAAGGATTTCACCAACTTTGAAATACCGATTCCCGAGGACAAGAAAGGCACCATAGAAGTGGGAAAAGAGTACATGTACATCGAATCGATGGGCAAGAAGAAATTCGATTAAGCAAACCCGTCAACAATTTCCATACTATTTTTTTATTTTCAAAAAACAAGCTTTTCTATGCTTTTCTCCACTCAAGAGCAAAAAACCTGGTATGGTATCGCAGGAATCATGAGCGGCATCACGGGATTTTTATCTGTCATTTTGGACAGAACGGGATGGATCTCTCCCTCATTTGCCATAAAAATATCGCAAAGTGAGAATAAGCCTATCCGGGGATTGGAAAAGATATTTAGACAATAGAATCCTTTTATCAAACAGGAACGTTGGTATAAGCCAGTGTCCAGTATCTGACCAAGGTGAATTTATGAATTCGTTCAAATCAAATGACCAGGGATTCACCGGCCTCGAAGCAGCCATTGTGCTTATCGCATTCGTTGTCGTTGCGGCGGTGTTCTCCTATGTAGTACTGGGTGCCGGGATCCTCGCATTCCAGTTCCAGAATGCACAGGGGACCGGGCACCCCGGTGCCCAGCAGTCAAATTCGACGTTAGTGATTGTCGGTAAAGTCTACGGTACAGGTTCTGACGCCAGTGCAATTACAAACATCAACTTCACGGTTGCACTGACACCGGGCGGCACGCCGGTTGATTTCAGCAAGGTTGTTATGATCTACAGCAATGCATCCACGTTAGAGACACTGGCCCAGGCTGAGGGAAATTATCCCCAGCAACCATCAGCGGGAGGATGGGCGGTCACGAAGATCATGAACGATGTAGGTACGAACAACAAACTGCTTGAATCAGGAGAGCAGTTCCAGATATCTGCAGTTCCCGCCAAACCGATCTATGCCAACGATACGTTCACCCTTGAGATCATGCCCGGCGCCGGAACGGCGTTGGATATCACACGCCTGGCCCCTGGCAGACTTAATATCGTGAACATTCTCTGATACTCTTTTTTTGGTATTTTCGGCATTCCTTACAGGAATTTTGACAACCCGTGACGACAGTCGATACGGGCAGGGTTTGGATCCGAGGATTGTCGGCGCGGTACAGAGGTGTACAGCTGGTGCGTTACCCTCAGTTAAAAGGACACGACCCCGTGCAGTGCAACCAATCCCGGTAGATCACTACTCCATAGTCAGCGTGCAGGTTAACCGCCCAACAATGGTGTATTCACAGAAAAATGGTGCTGTGGAAAAACCTGATCTTATCCCTTACTTTGTCTCTTTCAAACTATCAGAAGATGATGCGTGTGACCACTTCTTGTTTTTCAATTCTACAGCACAATATTGTTCTATCGTATCAAGCAGCGCCGTCCTTGCCTTTTGAACCTGTAGTTTATCACCTGACGTAAAATCACTGGCGATATACCGGAGGGCGGTTGCGTAATACTGGAATTGCGGGAAGTCTTTCTCGAAATCAGTAATCCTTATCATCGCTTTCTTCTGGTCATGGTTCAGGAGATCAAAGGTAACGTCGAAGAGTTCGATGATATGTGCCGGCATGCCCGTCATTATGGCACGTTTGCGAAGATTGTGATAGGCGATCTTTTCAGTCATGATCAGAGAGAGTTTGAGCCCCAGATAAATCGGTTCAAGATCATCGGGATATTGTCTGATCAACTGGTTGACAACCCCCGCTGCCCCGGCAGCATCACGGTTTTCCAGTTTGTAATCATACATCTCGCGAAGAAAATGACTGTCCGTATAAAAACGTTTGGACCCGATGTCAAGAAGGCGTTTTCGCATCTTGGTATCGTGAGTGAATACCGCATTTTTCAACCCGACTTCAACAAACCATTTTTCGTCAGGGAACCATTCGAGACCGATAACGATCATCTGCCAGAAGATCTTCTCAAGGAACGAGGGGTCCTCAAGCTCCAGCCGCTTCAGCATATTCACCGGAGGCTGGATCCGTGCAAGATTGAGCATCAGTTCCCGGGCAAGGAGTGCCATTTTCCCCTGACCGTGGTTCTGTACCGATCCGTCATCGTTCCTGAATTCGCGGAGTGAGAGGATATAATAACAGTACGCCACGGTAGTGCCGAGTTTTGAGTCGAGCGTGGCATATTTTTTCAAAAAATCCAGTGCAGGGGCATAGTCCCCGGCCTTCACCAGCCTGAGGCCGATGACAATATTGATGCCCATTTCGGCATCTTTCTTCTTTTTGATACGGATGGCACTGGCCGTCACCCGTTTCACGTACTCGAAATCACCGATATTCGTGCTGGTATCAAGCACCTTGAAGGTGATGCTGTCAATAAATTCATCACAGGTGATATCGGGGAGGTTGGGAAACGAGTTCTCCAGTGCGGAGATGACATATCCATAAAAAACGGGGATGTTTGCATCCACTTTTACCGTATTGCGTTCGATATACCCGTAAAAATCCTTTTTCAGGACATGCAGCTTATCGTAGACAATTGCATCCGAAAGCTGCTCTCCCCGCATATAGTGAGAATTGCATATTAAAATATTAAAAACTATAAGATGAATTCAATCTTCATCCTGCGCATAATAATAGAATTCACCCATGGATTTTTGTTCCCGGTCGAGGAACGAACCGGGTTTGTTGATCCGCGGGCGCCCGCTCTGGTCACGGCGGAACGTGACATCCAGTTCCTGCAGGAACCGGTTCATACCGTCCCGCATCCGGAACGGTCCTGCAGCACTTCCCCTGACTCCGGGTTCCCCTTCAAAGACCAGAATCCGTTCGCTGATCATGTCGATCAGATAGATATCATGGTCGATCACCATGATCCCCACGTCCCGGCCTTCCGCATGGTGCTTGATCATGCGGGTTACCTTCACCCGCTGTTCGACATCGAGATGGGCGCTGGGCTCATCAAGGATATACAGGTCTGCATCGCGGGAGAGGCACCCGGCAATCGCCACGCGCTGGAGCTCCCCGCCGCTCAGGGAATCGACGGGCGACTGAAGGATGGGGTTGAGGGTCAGTGCCTCGATGATCTCGTGCTGGTACAGCGAAGAATCGAATTTTGTCGTGTTCTGCCGCAGGTACTGCTCGACACTGTCGGAGGTATCGGCCTTGATATACTGCGGTTTATAGGATATGCGCAGGGTGGTCTCGATTGTTCCGGTATCGGGGGTTTCAACGCCGGCAAGGAGTTTTGCAAAGGTGCTCTTTCCCATGCCGTTTGCCCCGACGATGCCCAGCACCTCGCCGGCCTTTACGGTCCCCCCGCCGACTTCAAGCTGGAAGGTGTCGAATTTCTTCGTCATTGCCGGAATGACAAAAAGATCTTCGCGTTCGGAGCCTTTGTCGTGCGCCCGTTTCTCGAATACCACCTGCGTGTCCCGGAACCTCACGTTCTCCTCAACAAGGAATCCCTCGAGATACTGGTTGATGCCCACCCTGACTCCCTTGGGGCGGGTGATGATGCCAAACACCGCCGGTTTGCCATACGCCACGTGGACCGTATCGGCCAGCATATCGAGAATGGCAAGGTCATGCTCGACAATGACAACGGGCCGTTCCGTGGCGAGATCGCGGATCAGTTTTGCCGCCGCAATCCGCTGGTAAATATCCAGGAACGGGGTGATCTCATCGAGGAAATAGAGATCGGCATCACGCGCAAGACAGGCAGCGATGGCGACCCGCTGGAGTTCTCCCCCGCTCAGGGTGCTGATCTCGTGGTCGAGAATGGCGTCCAGCTTCAGGACCGGGAGAATCTCGGCAAGCCGGTCCCGTTCGTCCGTTGTCTTCAGGAGGGCCCGCACGGTACCGGAAAAGAGCTTGGGAATGTAATCGATATACTGGGGTTTTGATGCGATCTTCAGCGTCTTTTTCGAGACGGTCTGGAGATAGTCGAAGAGTTCCGTGCCGGCATACAGTTTGAGGATCTCTTCCCAGGCAACTTCATTGTCAAAGTTCCCGAGGTTGGGACGAAGCTGGCCGGAGAGGATCTTGATCGCGGTACTCTTCCCGATACCATTGGCCCCGAGAATACCGGTGACCTTCCCTTCAACGGGAATGGGGAGACCGTAGAGTGCAAAACCGTTCCTGCCATACCGGTGGGTCGGGTGCTCAAGTTCTTCCGGAAGGCTGACAATATCGATCGCATCAAACGGGCATTTCTTGATGCAGATACCGCACCCGACACAGAGTTCCTCCGAGATCTGGGCCTTGCCATCAGCGCCGATTACGACCGTCTCATCCCCGGTCCTGACCCGGGGGCAGTAGAGGATGCATTCCTTGCCGCATTTCCTGGCATGACAGCGATCCTTGTGGACTATAGCAATTCTCATAGGGACCAGAACAAGGGAAGTTACGGAGCGACTGGTGTTACCGCAGGTGCAGTGACGTTGATAAACGTCACCTGCGTGGCAATCTTATACCCTGCACTGTTGCTGGCATTCAATGCAATAGAGAAGTTTCCCGCTCCGAACGTCTGCGTGGCATTTCGTTCTGTACTCCACGATACCGGAGTATTGTTACCCGTCACGTTGGTGAACGACCAGTTCCAGGAAGTCGGAGAAGTCACTGAGGTATCGTTGAACTGGACGGCGAGCGGGGCAGTACCTGAGGTGACGCTGGCGGTGTAGCTGGGGACGATGCCGGTAAAACAGGTCAGCAGGATCGTCCACGCCATGAACCAGAATGCAAAGGTCATGAACCCCTGGTAGAACCAGTCCTTGCTCCCGAGTCTTGAGGTATTCATGCCCAGGAGGATGAAGATATGTTTCTGGAGAACGATGAACGCCAGCATGAACATGAACCCCAGGAACCCGTCATTCTGTAACCCCGCTGCATTCGTTATGCCGCCGAAATAATAGGAGAGCAGCCCGGCAAGGATACCAAAGACGGATGCAACAAGGTTCCGCTTGATGCGCTCGATATGTTCAGCCTGCTTATCCGCCTTGGTCTTTGCTTTTTTTGTCTGGACTGGCTTCTCTTCCGTACTACCTTCGCTCATCCCACAACACCAGTTGTCTTACAACTCTGTCCGCAAGCCATATCTAATTTGGTTTCGCCCGTTCCCCTTGTGGTTATACGTTTATTTAGGTTCCGGCTGCTCATATCTTATCATCGATGGCATCCGAACAGGGAATGAGCGGCATCGACATCAGGGCAATGGTGTCTGAGCTAAACGGGAAGCTGCCGCTCTGGATCGACAAGGTCTACCAGTTCGACACAAGGACCCTCGCCATCCGTCTCAATGGCGAGAACAAGGCAAAATACACCCTGATCATCGAGGCCGGGAGACGGGCACACCTTGTCCGGGACCTTCCCGAGCCCCCGAAAAACCCTCCCCAGTTTGCCATGCTGCTCCGGAAATACATCTCCGGAGGAAAAGTGCTGGCCATCCGCCAGCACGGGCTCGAACGGGTCCTTATCTTTGATGTCGGCAAGGGGAACCTGATCTATCGTCTCATCATTGAGCTGTTTGATGAAGGAAATGTCATCCTTTCGGATGAAAATTACACGATCATCAAACCCCTCTGGCACCACCGGTTCAGGGACCGGGAGGTCATACCGGGAGTGATTTATGTTCTTGGCAGCAGTGATCCTACGGTTTCTGCTGAAAGCCTTGCGACATTCCTCAGGAACGATGACCGGGACCTCGTCCGGTCGCTTGCGATCGGCTGCATGCTCGGCGGGATGTATGCGGAATATATCAGTAAGGAGGCGGGTCTTGACAAGACGCTTCCGGCAGCATCAGCGGAACCCGGTAGCATTTTTAATGCACTGCAGGACCTGTTCCGGCGCGTAGAGAATGCACGAACACCGGTGATTGCAGCAAGGCACTGTGAACCGGTTGACCTGTGGGACAGCAACGGTACTACGGCGTATCCCACCTTTTCCGAGGCGCTCGAGGCCTTCTACCCGCTGACAAAGGCCGAGAAAAAATCCGCGGCCCGCCCGAAAATACCAAAGGAAGACCGCATCCGCCTCCACCAGGAAGCAGCGATAAAAAAATTCGACCGGAGCATCGCGCAGGCAGAGGAGATCGTCAACGCCATTTACGAGAACTACCAGTTCATCGCCCGGCTCATCACATCGCTCGATACGGCAAGCAGGAGACTTTCCTGGCAGGAGATTGAAAAACATCTCAAGGATGCTGCTTCCCCGGATGCAAAAAAGATCATAACGTTCTACCCGGGCGAAGCGGCCGTGGACGTGGATATCGGCAAGCTGGTGAAGATCTATGTCCACGAAGGCGTAGAGCAGAATGCCGGCCGGTACCATGACGTCATAAAAAAATTCAGGAGGAAGAAGGCCGGTGCCCTTGTCGCGATGAAGACCATTGCAGTCCGGAAAACCGCCCGGAAACGGGAATTTATTCCCCTGAAAAAACTCTGGTACCACCGCTTCCGCTGGTTTGTCACGAGCGACGGGGTTGTCGTGCTCGGAGGACGGGATGCTTCGCAGAACGAGGAGCTGGTCAAGAAATACATGGCCGGGGGCGACCTGTTCGTCCACGCGGATGTCCACGGGGCGAGCGTTGTCGTTGTCAAAGGGAAGACGGAGCGGATGGATGAAGTTGCGCAGTTCGCGGCATCCTATTCCGGCGCCTGGAGGAGCGGGCACTTTTCCGCCGACGTGTACAGTGCCCTCCCCCCGCAGGTCAGCAAGACGCCGGAGGCCGGGGAGTATATTTCCCGGGGTTCATTCATTGTCCGGGGAGAGCGCACGTATTACCGGAATGTCCCGCTTGCCGTAGGCATCGGTCTCATGCTCGAACCCCATGCCGCAGTGATTGGAGGGCCCCCTTCAGCAATCACAGGCAAGACCAAAGCCTATGTCGAGCTCAAACCCGGGCAGTTCGAACCAAATGACGTGGCAAAGAAAGTCCTGCGCATACTCAAGGGAAAAATGCCGGAAGAAGACGTGAAGGCGCTCAAAGGCATCCTGAATACCGATCAGGTGGCTGCCTTCACCCCGCCCGGCGGGTCGGATATCGTGGGGCACCATGAAGGCTGAATACGGTGAGATGCGGAACAATAACGGCGAGATAAGGCTTTTCCCGGAGAGCATCGACGACCTGTGGCACCTCCAGCACATCATTGCCCCGGGAGACCTGGTCTTTGCGACGACATTCCGGAGCGTCGATGCCGCAAGCGACAAGATACGGCCGGAGAAAGTGGAGAAGCGGCCGGTCCGGCTCGGGATCCGGGTCGACCGCCTTGAATTCTCCGAACACGGCATCCGGCTCCGGCTCACCGGGACGATCGAACATGGCGTGGATGAGGGGGCCTTTCATACGATCAACGTGGAGACCGGTTACGAGATCTCGGTCATCAAACAATGGCGGCCGGTGGATCTCGAGCGGATCGAACGGGCGGTGAAGGCATCGGTATACGGCGTGATCCACATCCTGACCATTGAGGAAGGGGAAGCGGAACTCTTTCGTCTCCGCCAGTACGGGCCCGAAAGTGTCATCACCATCATCTCCGGCAGCGGCAAAGGTGCGGAGACGGAATCGCGCCGGGGATTTTTTGACCAGATCCTCGCCGTAATCGCTGAATTGTCCGGCCCGTTCATCATCGCCGGCCCCGGTTTTATCAAGGAGGATTTTGCCAGGTACTCCCGGAACCAGAACAGTCCTCCGATCGACCGTGCAATCATCGTTGAAACCCGGCGGATCGGGCGCGGGGCGGTCCAGGAAGTGATCGGCAAGGGAGCGCTCGAGAAGCTGATCGGTGACCTCCAGCTCTCCCGGGAGGTGAAGATGATGGACGAGGTGCTGCTCAGGATTGCCCAGAACGGCGCGGTTGCCTACGGTCGCCGTGAAGTCGGGGATGCGATCGGCTATGGTGCGGCAGAACAGGTACTGATTGCCGATACGCTCCTGCGGGACCAGGAGATCATGCACCTGATTGAAAAGGCCGAGGCGATGAGGGCATCTGTTGTGGTTCTCTCGTCTGCATTCGAGCCCGGGGAGCGGCTTGTCGCCCTCGGCGGGATTGCAGGACTGCTCCGGTATAAAATGACCGGATAATTTTCACGGGGGATCTTCCGGCATGGTCTTCGTGATGTACCACGCATGAACGGCAAGGACGATATACACGGAAAGGAGCACGGCATAGGTGATGGTCTCCCCCCCAATCTTGAATAACCAGACCGTGACCGTGATATCGATCTGGAAGATCATGATCCCCCACCATTTCCCCAGATATCCATAGCCGAGACCCGGCAGCATGAAATTCAGGAAACCGGCAATGAGCGGGCTCTTGCTGGCGCGGGGACGCTGCAGGAGGGCCCGGGGCATCGCTTCCATGGGCACCCCGCATTTCTGGGAGGCAAGGACGGCCTCCCAACGGACCTGCCGGTTTTCATCACTGAGGGCCTGCAGGAGCAGCGGGCCGGCATCCCGGTCTCCGATCTCCCCGAGCGACCGGACTGCACAAATCCGGACTTCGCTGTCCTGGTCCCTGAGCAGGTTGGCGAGGGCCGGAAGCGATGGACGTCCCAGCTCCGTCAGGCAAGGCCAGTCCTGGATGCCGACATAGTACCATGCCCATTCCTCATCGCTTACGGGTTTGTACCCGATCTTGATCAGGGAATGTGCCGATCCATACCGCACATACTTGTCACGGTCGCGGAGCGATGCAAGAAGGGCGCCGGTCGCAGAAACGTCCCCGGTCTTTCCGAGGGCAATCGCAGCCTGCCAGCGGATTTCGCTGCTCTTGTCTTTAAGCATAAGGACCAGTGATGACACTGCGTGCGGATCTCCAATCTCTGTAAGGGCACTGATGATCGCCAGCTGGAGGTTCCGGTCTTTTTTATTCAGTGCTGCCAGCAGGGGTCCGGTTGCTTCAGGGCCGATTGTGCCGAGTGCACGAACCGCTGCTGTCACAAGGTCCAGGTCCCGCGAACCGAGGAGGCGGATAAGACCCGCACAATCCCTGGTTTGGATCATTTTGCCGATATCGGGTTTTTTATGCAGGATGTGATCCAGGACCATTGAGCACCTCACTGACGATCGGCCGCATCCCGGGCCCAATAATACGTATGCAGGGCAATGACTGCCGTGATCGGGTAAGCGATGAGATAGGGAAGAAACGGCCCCGTTGCGAGCTGGGCAAGCACGATGATCGTCATATAACTCATGAAGACCGGAAAGCCCCACCATTTGCCAAGATAATTGTATCCGATCCCAAGGAACAGGAAATTGAGGATCGCTGCTGCCGCAGGATTGGGCCCGGGCCTCTCACGTCTCGCAAGAATCCCCGGGAGATGGTGAGTGGCGATCCCGCTGTTCATGGCAGCCAGCACCGCCTGCCACCGGACACCGGGATTGCAGTCCGTGATGGCAGACCGGAATAATGCCGGGGAACGTGTAACTCTCATCTCCCCGAGAAGCGTCGAGATCGTAGTACGTGTCGCAGGATCAGCATCCCGGTACATGTCCGCAAGCGGGGCTGCCGCAGCGGTGCCCAGTTCACGGAGATGGTCCCAGTCCTGTAACGCGATCAGCTGGTACGCTTTTTCTGTATCCGTTTCCGGCAACCAGCCAAGCTTCCGGAGGGTGATGGCAGCACCATACCGGATATACCGGTTTTCGTCCCGCAGATGATCAACAAGAGGGGGGATTGCCCCGGCAGTGCCAATCCCGCCAAGAGCAAGGACAGCAGCCCATCGCACTTCGGTGAGCGGATCCTTTTTCAATACCAGGGCGAGCGGCTGGACTGCACGGGAGTCCCGTCTTGCCCCGAGAATTTCAACAACACCCAGCCGGACCAGTACCTGATGCGAATGGAGTGCTGCAAGGAGAGCGGGGACTGCTGCGCTGCCGGATTCGTAAAGAACCCGGGCAGCATGATGACGGACATTCACATCCGCATGTCCGAGGAGACGGATGAGTGCCGGAACATTCCCCTGCTTTTCCAGGAGTTCAAAATCCGGCAGCGGTTTTCCAGGCATCGTGATCTGCATCATAAACCGTGAAGGATGGTTTCCCTGTTGTGAGTATGACGCAATGGATAATATCAAATTTGTGGAGCGGTTTTTTAAAAAACGCATTTTTGCAGTGCTCTAATAAAAAATGAATAAAATATCATAGATCAAACTATACAACCGTATCCGGGCATCCATTCTTACATAAAGAAAAGATTCATCATAGCGTTTACGAAATCCATTGTCTTTCGTTCATGTCATCGCATTCAAGTTTTTTTAAAAGGAGTAAAAATTGACCGGAAAACAGTATTTTTTAAATTCTGTAACTATTACCGGAAAAAAAAGAGTTAACTAGACTCAACTCATTGAGATTGTTAATTCATCTGTACTTTTGGCAAGAACATTCCCGCTGGAATCCACGACCGAAACGGTCCATGTGCCGGTAGATGCACCGGGTATAGTAAAAAATGCATGGGCCTCTTGGTTGCTCACGGCAGAGTATGTTGATGAGGTTATTGTGCTGCTGCCTTGGGTAAGAATGATTTTTGAACCAAATGTCAGGTTTGTCCCGGTGATATCCATGGGAGGATTGATGTAGGTATCCAATCCGCCGGTTACGATTTTCACAGGAGACAGTGAGATTATGGTTACATTACTTGCGATAGCAGTTGTTGTCGATGTTGTCGTCGTCGTTGCAGTGGTGTCACCTTTGTAGATGGTAAACAGGTTAGTATATGAGTGGGATTGTCCATCCGGGTTGGTGACGACAACATTCCATTGCCCTGTGGCAGTTCCGGAAGGAATGACGAATGTGCAGGTGATCTTGGTTGATGAAGAAACACTTACATCAGTTGCAGTAATTGAAGGCTCTCCCGATTTTTCAAGGGTTACATTTGCTCCGGATATGAAATTCAACCCTTCGAGGTCCGTAATGGATACCGTATTTCCCGATGTCCCGATAAAGGGGTTGATATCTTTTACCACGGGGGCCGGATTACCCGGTGTCGTTGTTGTCGCAGTTGTGGTTTCTGTCGTAGTTTCTATGGTCGATGTTGCAGCCACTGTTGCAGCTGTCGTGGGAGTACCGATGGGAACTGCTGAAACAGCCATATTCCTGACTTTCTCGGTGTACACCTGTTCAATGATCGACCGGCTTACCTTTGCCGTACTGGTATCGATACGGTGGCCCCAGCTTCCGTCGCTGTTAGGATAAATATAGGCGCGCTCGTACATGTCCGTGCCGGGATTGTAGCCGATAATCAGTACTGCCGCAGCTGAACCGGATTTGGGATTTTTAATGATATCACCGGCCACGTAGAGCGCAGAGGAAGAGAGAGGCGACGTCGTAACCGCTGTTTGTCCGGAGGTAGTTGTTGAAGATGATGAATCTGAACATCCCGCAATACAGGCACAGGTGACAAGAAGTGCCAGCAATACCAGGGAAACCACTGATGACTTGTCCATAATGTTATTTCCTGCCGTACATTATTAAAAAGGGCGGTTCACTACCGGAGATGGATGGATCTGTGTCCGGATTTTTCCGGAGGCGGACGGATGGATAAGCGACCAAGAACAGGACCCCAGTCCTGAGTCTGATCCAGCAACGATGATCAAGGGGAACGGGATGTGAATACAACCCTCATCCCGGGAATAACAGGAAAAAAACGGATGGGAAAAATTATTCCTCTTTCTTTTCGGGTTTCTTGTAGGTTTCAACCAGGACAATTTCGGTAATGCCCTTGATCAGCTCAAAACTCTCGTGGATGATCCGGCCGCGCCAGAGAAGCCACCGGCGGTCATAGGTGATGCCCGGCGGGAGGGTCACGGTTGCCTTGCCCTCATCCAGTGCGATCTCCAGCTCCCGGCCGGCATACAACCGGACGAGGCCTTTCAGCTGGTCGAGTGGATCGTTTACCTTATCTTCCATCTTGTAGTGATAGGTGAGGGTCTGCCCGGCAAGGGGTGCGTTGAAATCAACGATGACCCGTGACCCGATGACATCGACAACGGTCCCTTCACCCTGTTCATCCATCTTCACCGGCATGCCGCGTACCGGCTTCTGGCTGAACTTGTTCTTCGGATAGGACTGGATCTTTTTCGGGTCGCGTTCGCCGAATGCCTTGTCGGGCTGGACGGTGACGGTTCCTTCGGTACCTGCCTTCTTGCCGACAAGTTCCTCGTCAAGACCGACGATTACGTGTTTCTGGCCGACACAGATCGTGACCGGGCCGTAAATTGCATTCTCGCTGTGAATACCTGCAGTTTTTGCTTCGGCTTCATCGGTGGTGTCAAAAACCTTCTCGCCGACGCTGCCGGAATAACTGAGCCGGATAAAATCTCCTTCTTTTATTGCCATGGTTTACCTGACTATATTAAGTCGTAATCATGACAGATAAAAGTGTGGCACACACATGCTCGAAATTGAACTCAAAGTCAGGATACCTGCTCTCGATCCGGTCCGTGAACAGCTGAAGAGAAAGAACGCACAGTTCTGCGGCAGGGTGCACGAGCATGACATCTATTATAATGCCCCCCACCGGGATTTCGCCACCACCGATGAGGCAGTGCGGGTCCGGTATACGGATGACCATGCGGTTGTGACTTACAAAGGCCCCAAGATAAAAAAATTCGGTCTCAAGGCCCGCGAAGAACTGAATTTCGCCGTGGAATCCGGGGAGGCCTTTGAGACGATGCTCGCCAGGCTCGGGTTTACCCGGACAACCGAAGTGAACAAGTGGCGGGAGAACTACCGGCTCGGCACTGCCTCGATCTCACTCGACACGGTTGACGAGCTCGGGACGTTTGCCGAGATCGAGATAATCGCCCGGGACGAGACCGACAATCCTACGGCAATGATCGAGAACATTGCAAAAGAGATTGGGGCAGATGGCGAGCCGATCCTTGACTCGTACCTGGAACTGCTACTGGCCAAACGATCGGAAAAATAATTTGGATCTTTTGAGTTACAAAATTAATTTTAACAAATAAAATCGCCCCCCCTCTTGCGCCTCCGAATGGTTCATCAGAACCATGAGGATGAGAAGAACCCATCAGAGTTCTTCGAATATAACCAGACTCGAAGAATCATTCTGATTCTTCTCGTGTCTCATCTCTGATGAGATTCGACATCCCCCGAGGGGGACGGGGCGCATCGGGATGCTGCGATATTGCCTGTCCACACTCTGAAATTGTTGGCTGATTTATGCCGGTAATACAGAGGAATCGCTACCGGGGGTGCCACAGCGGCGGGGGCGGAGCCCCCGAGAGCGCCATCATGTGAAAGAAATGATTTTCAACAATTCATTTCAGTTAATTTTCTGAAAAAGATTTTACAGTGACAGGTCTATCCCCGTCACCTTCCTGAACTGCTGTTCTATACGGTCAGCAGTTCAACCCTGATGTCCCGTGCTTCGTTCCCGAAGTGGAGCATCGCACAGTACCCGTCCATCGCCGGGCCGGGGTTGACAATTTTTACCCCGTCGACATCCATGACGCCACGCTGTTCGTGGATATGGGCACAGCAGACCAGGTCGAACGATTTCATGTGTCTCCGGATCGACTGGCTGCCCACGTGTTCGCCATTGGCCTTGTCGAGAGTCTCGTAGGGCGGGGCATGGCAGAGGAGCACGTTATGAACCGTCTTCTCCATCTTGTTCATCGCGCTGTGCAGCACGTCATCTATCTGCTTGTCGGTCAGCTCGAACGGTGTGTTGAAGGGTGTCGGGTTTGACCCGCCGACACCAACGATGGTCATCTTGCCAAGGTTGATCTGGGCACCGTGCATGCTCACGGTATCCGAGTGTTCGAGCGTCTCGAGGATCTCACGCGGGTCGCAGTTGCCGGGCACTGCAAAACACGGCACGTCGATGCGTGAGAGCACGTCATCGACCGCGTCAACGGGACCCATATTGGTGATATCGCCTGCAATAAATACCGCTTCTGGACTCAACTCCAGAAATGAATCAATTTTACCGAATTGACCATGGAGATCTGCTATCAATAGCACATCTTTCATGGTATATCATTTGAAGGGCGTCTAAAAAACCTTATCTCAGGATCGTTCCACGAACCGGTCAGTTTACCCCGTAAAGCCAGTTTCCCGCAGCATTTTTCGGTCTCCGTCAGGAGTGGCCGCGCGGTTGTTCCGGCGAGAGGTGTCCCGGGCAGAGGGATGAACCGGTGGACATGGACCTTCCCGAACCGGGCGACCCAGCGGATCATGTCAAGCGTTGCACGCTGGTCATCGTCCGTCTCGAACGGGAACCCGACGATGAAGTCGACAATGGGAGTGAGCGCGAAATCCCGGCACAATTCAACGGCCCGGACCACGTCATCCGTTCTGTGCCCGCGGCAGAGCCGTTCCAGCACAACGTCACTCCCGGACTGGGCGCCGAAGTGAAGTTTCGTGTTCGCGCAGTAGCGGTTGACCAGCCCGAGGGACTCGTCACAGACAAACTCCGGGCGGACTTCGCTCGGAAACGTGCCGAAATAGACCCGGTGCCGGCACTTCTGCAGGAGATGTTCGACCCTGTCAAAACGGGGGTGTATCCCGTCAGACCCGTAGGCGAATGCATCGGGGGTGACAAAACGCGACTGCCGGTGGCGGTCTGCATACCGGGCCACTTCGTCGATCGAGCGGTGCCGCATGCAGTGCCCGAAGATCTGCGGTGTCTGGCAGTACCCGCAGGAGAACGGGCAGCCCCGTGAGATTTCTATATACCCTTTGAACTCGGAAAAGGCCGGGTATGCATCAAGCCGTACCACCGTATCAGCTGGCCGGTAATAGTCACCGGTCATCACACCGGGGATCCTTCCATGCCCGCCCTCCCGGAGGTCTGCGAGGAGCCGCGGGAGCGTGAACTCCCCCTCGCCGACAATGACGTAATCCGCATAGTCCGCTACTTCCCGGGGACAGGCTGTCGCATGCGGGCCTCCGACAATGGTAAGACCGTCAGCCCCTGCAATTTCGTCGTGGTACCGGGAGGCACTGATCGATGTGAGGCTGTAGCAGGTCACGTCATCGGCCGGGCCATCTGTCTGGTTAAGGACAAATCCTTCCCGTTCACAGGCCGCATACAGGACGGCATAGGAATTCCGTGCCGCATGGATCAGCCGCCAGTTGACCTGCATGATACGTGATATACTAGAATTGCGGTATATAAAAAAGGGTTTTTATAGTCTGGTATCAGTGTTGCCGGTAAGGTCTGAGGGCGTCATCAACTTTGTATGTCTGGCCATTCATCTCGGATACATAAACGACGACACGGTCGGGTTTATCAGGGTTCTTGGTTCCTTCTAGAATTACCTCATCACCCTTGTTTGTACCGATTTTTGTTGTCATGATCTGTCCGTCCGAACGATAAAGCGTAACATCAATGGAGCTGACCAGCGATTGTCCTTTACCACCGTCAAACGCTACATGGATTTTCCCATCGTACTCTTTTTCCTGGACCGTCACACTTACGGCATTATTATCGGGGATCGAATCAGTCGGTGAGGTGATGAGATTATCTCCCGCCGATGCAGAACCGGAAGAGGAAACGGATGTAGCGGTACCGGACGAACTCTGGGTACCGGTACATCCAGCAAAAACAATCACTATACACAGGAGGATAATAACCGGAACCGTGATCTTATACTGCATACCAGAACCTGAGACCCGGAATTATTTCAGAGTTGCGCTCGCAGGTATCCGGAAAACCGGATCAGGCATCTTTAAGTTCCCCGTCATACTCCATCCCGCCACGGTCGCCATCCACCGTGACCGGGACAGAATCCTTCAGCCGGTTAAGGGGGACCGCGATCCGGTCGATCATGGGTATCCTGCCGATGATTGCACCGGTGGCGATGATCGCTTCGGCTTCGGTATTGACGATCGCCGCGGGAGCATGGCCGTTCCGGCTCAGGGCATACAGGACGTAGGACCCGACCGTTGACCCCTTTCCGTACGGGAACGCCAAGACCCTGCCGGCAATACAGGTCCCCTGCAGGGGGTGGCCTTTTTCCACGATAATCCCCGTTTCCGGATCTACACCGGACAGGAACGAGATCGGCACCGGGCTGACAAGGAGACTGCCGGTCCCCCGTCCCCGTGATATCCCTCTTCCACTGATATGCAAAATCACACCACATAAATGGTTGAAGATGAACATATAAGAGTGATATGGAAGAGATTGCTGTCAATACATCTGCATCTTCCGGTGAACTCAAGTATCAGATCCAGCTGAACGAACTCGAGGCTGCACTTCTCGACCTGAAAGTGAAAGCCGACGAGCTCCAGAAGGAGAACGGCCAGCTGAAACGCGAGAACAACCAGCTCAAGCGTATGCCGCTCTTCGTTGCGGTGGTGGTCGATATCCTTGAGAACGGCGAGATCTACCTCCGCCAGCAGGGCAACAACCAGGAGTATCTCACGAATGCATCTGAAGAACTCCGTCCCCTCTTAAAGCCCGGGGCCAAGGTTGCCGTCAATAATGCACTCTCGATCGTAAAAGTGATCGGCAATATCTATGATTCCCGCGTCCGTGTGATGGAACTTGAAGTGTCACCTGATATCTCTTATGCACAGATAGGCGGTCTGGCAAACGAGATCAAGGAAGTACGGGAGGCCGTGGAATATCCCCTGACCCGTCCCGAGATATTCCGCCGTATCGGTGTGGAACCCCCCAAGGGGATCCTTCTGTACGGCGCCCCGGGAACCGGGAAGACCCTGATCGCGAAGGCCGTTGCCCACGAGGCGAAAGCCACGTTTATCCGTATGTCGGGAAGCGAGCTTGTCCACAAGTTCATCGGCGAGGGCGCCGGGCTTGTCCGGGAACTGTTCCAGCTGGCCCGCGAGCGCGCTCCTGCCATCGTCTTCATCGACGAGATCGATGCCGTCGGCAGCATGCGGACGAACGACGGAACGAGCGGAAGCGCGGAAGTCCAGCGCACGCTCATGCAGCTCCTTGCCGAGATGGACGGTTTCGAGAACCGGGGGAACGTGCGGATCATGGCTGCCACCAACCGTGCAGACATGCTCGACCCCGCACTCCTGCGCCCCGGGCGGTTCGACCGCCTGATCGAGATACCGTTACCCGACCGGGACGCACGGCTCCAGATCCTGAAGATCCACTCCCGCAACATGAAACTGGGCAACGTGGATATGGACGAGATTGCACTTACCACCGAGAAAGCCACCGGAGCTGAACTCGAAGCGGTATGCCGTGAGGCTGGCATGATGGCCGTGCGTCGCGATGCTGCATTTGTCGATATGAATGACTTTACGGATGCCGTCCGCAAGGTGAAGAACGAGACCGTCACCGATAACCGCATGTATACCTGAGCCCGGGAACATGCGGCCCCCCTCCCCTTATTTCCGGAGATCTGCATGAATGTCCTCCTGATCCAGCGCGAAGGGATCGATCTCCACCATACGCTCTTTTCCTCAGAGACCAGCCGGATGGCGTTGCGGTTTTACCACCCGAAGAAGAAGTCCTGCGGGGTGTACATTTCCTGTGCAACACTCAGCAGTGCACTTTCCCTTGTCGCAGAGCTGCGCTGGTATATCCGGAGATACGTGCGCGAACCGCTGTTTGAACTGGAGACCGGGATATACTTCACCCACCCGCTGGCACAGGACGTCTATTATGAACGGACTGCCGTGCTCGGCCCGACATGGCCGTACCGCAAGCTCTACGGGTTCCGTGAAGGAAAACTGGTCAGTTCGGTCCCGATGTCCCTTGGCTCCACGATTGAAGAATACCACCAGGAATACATCGGCGCAGACAGGACCATCGAGATCTGGTGCACGGAAGACGATAGGGAAGAGGGCGAACGGATGGACGAACCGGAAGACAAGGGGGCACTCTTGGAGTAACCACCGGGTAATCGGGCTGGCATAGATCATTTTGAATCAAACATTGGAGAAATCTCATTTCACAAATATTTATGATACGAGTTGAGGCCCCTATACCTCTCTTATGGGATGACTGCCGCCGCCCCCGGCGGGGCGCAGTCGAAGATTGATATCTTCTCCAGTCAGTCCTCGCTGATGCGACGACTGCCTCCCCGCGGCGGACCAGTGACCAGATAAGAAAAATATCGGAAAACTCCCTGCTCCGCCGTGACTCGAAGTTCTCACGACCTTCTCGATTTCGTGGTTCTGATGAACCACTCAATCCCCGGAGAGGCCCTGAGCCGGGGAGCTATCATAATTTTGATCGGATCCCGAAAAACCCCATTCCCGGGTGGCTCCTCACGTTCTAGAACCTGTGGAAGGTTGCGATCGGCCGCTGTAACATTGCTAAACATGACCTCCCCTTTACCGACGTAAAACTTCCCGAAATCGGGCGAAACTCACCCTCTTTTTTGCGAATTATTACCTCCCGGGGGCCTGTACCCCCGTACCTTAAAGAACGTCTCCGACGGAGAATCATGAGGTAGGGAGAGTAAGTCCCCTGGGTCCCGGGTCCGTAAATAAGAGTTCGGAAAAAATAGGTTTCTTCAGACTAGCTGGTAATCCCCGGCATCCCGTCTCTTCCGGATCCCCATCGCCGCGCAGTGCCCGGTCGAGAACGCGGCCTGCAGGTTATACCCGCCGGTATCGCCATCGATGTCCAGCACCTCGCCGGCAAAGAAGAGGCCGGGCACGAGCTTCGACTCCATCGTCTTCGGGTCCACCTGATCGAGCGCAACGCCGCCCCGGGTCACCATCGCAAGGGAAAAATCCCCAAGCGCTGCAACAGCCAGCGGGAACTCCGTGCAGTTTGCAATCAGGGCGTTCCGCTTTTCTGCAGAGAAGTGGGCGCACTTAAGTTCCTCCGGGATCCCGGAGAGCTGCAGCAGTTTCCGGTTCAGCCGCTCCGGGAACGGGTATTTCGCAAGGATCGTGCCAACCTGCCAGCCGCTGTTCTCAGCGGCACGCTTCGCAAGCTCATCGGCAAACTCCTCGCGCCGCATCGCGCCAACAAACGAGAGCCGGATTACGTCACCGGGCCGGATCGCACGCGATGCATCGAGGATGCCCGGGCCGGAGAGCCCGAGGTGTGTGAAGAGGACATCGCCGGTATGGTCCGCGACCTTTTTCCCGTCACGCCAGACCGAGAACCGCATCCGCGTAAACGAGATGCCGGAGAGGCTTGCAAACGGGAACGGGCGGATGAGCAGCGGGGCGAGCGCCGGTGCGATCTCCGTCACCGGCTGGCCAAGCGAGGCGGCGAAGCGGTAGCCGTCACCGGTTGTCCCGCATTTTGGGTAGGATGCCCCCCCGGTCGTGATGACGAGGGTTTCTGATCGGTATTGTTTCGTGCCGGTTGTAGTTGTGAACGCTCCGTCAGTCCGGGAAACTGCCTGTACCGGTTCGCTGCACCGGATCGTCACGCCCCGGTTCCCGCACTCCGCAAGCAGGATCGCCAGCACATCCGCGGATTGCCGTGTCTGTGGGAACATTTTCCCGTTCTCATCAGTCATCATTGCAAGGCCGCGGTCGCCGAAAAAATCCACGAGATCCCTGTTGGTAAACGACATCAGGGCCGGTTTCAAAAATTTCCCGTGCCCGCCATAATGGGTGACGAACTCCCGGGTTTCACCGTCATGCGTGAGATTACACTGCCCGGAACCGGCCAGCAGGAGCTTGGCTCCGGGCTGGGAGTTCTTTTCGAGTACGAGGACCCGGCTGCCGGTGTTGGCCGCATGGATCGCACAGAAGAGACCGGCCGGCCCGGCCCCGATTATAACCACGTCACACTGCACGGTTTCGATCCCCTCACCAGTACATCAGGGCATGATCTCTTACATATATCGTTCTATTGCCGGAAGGACGCATGCCGGAAAAATATGCGCGGGTGGATCCCGCTACGGCCCGGTAATGCGCCGACAGAATCCTTTCCGTCCCATGAGGCTTGCGGGGAACGATCCATGAGGAACGTTCCCGATGCAGCCATACCCTTGGACCACGACAGAAAATGGTGAAAACGGGTTTAGGAAAACCGGAAAACGGCTGGGAAAATAGTGCTGGTCAATGCACGGAATTATGTTTTTTCGTGCGGAGGTGGGTCGTGTAGTGGTGGCGCAACTCCTCCGTTTCCTCCGGCGTGAAGTCTTTTTTCTTCGTGGCCTGGAGATGCTTTTCCATCTGCCGGACGATATGTTCAGCCTCGTGATGGTCCTCGACATCGAGATAGGTCGGAGCCTTTCCCACTTCATACGCATGCCCGCAAATAGGGCAGAGTTTCCACTTCTGGTAGCGATCCACGTATGCGAATGTCCTGCATCCCGGGCAGCGAATGATCAGGTACATGGACATGAGGTGATAGACGCGATCATGATAAAAACATATCGGAGGCTGGGAGGGCATCATCTTATCAAGGGAGTGCGAGCCGGACATATAGTGGCCAATGATTGGGGTTGAGACCCCCCCGTACCCCCTTTGCGATAAACGCCGCAGCCCCCGAAGGGGCGCCCCCGCAGCGGTTCAGGGACTGAATTCCCTGTTGAGAAAATCTCTATTCAAATAGAAGACTCACTGCCCCGCCGTGCCTCGGAGAGGCCCTGAGGCGGGGAATCCTCCAATTCATTTTTTCTTTTTTTTGGCTCTGAAATGATCCCGAAATCTCAGGTACGTTTCAATAGCAATCAAAAAATGAAAGGAACAGATCAGAATCCGGCCAGTACCGGCAATCCCGCCCGCAATCAATCCGAAACTCCTATATCGCCCGATCGTCTCATAGGATTGTGATGACAAAAGCGATCCAGGTACTGGGTGTGCGGGGGCTCCCCCTGATCCATGCCGGCGATGATGTCGCAGCGCTGATCTGCGGGCACCAGCCGGTCAAAGACGGGGACATCGTCTGCATCGCCTCCACCATTTACTCAAAATCGAAAGGCTATACCAAGTCCCTTGCGGCCATAACGCCCACGGAACGGGCCGTGCGGCTGGGGAAACTGAACGGGGAGGACCCCCGGTTTGTACAGGCCGTGCTGGACGCGTCCACGGATATCATCCTGGAGCACCCGTTCATCCTCTCTGAACTGTCCTTTGGTCATATCGGCGTCAGGGCCGGGGTGGACCAGAGCAATATCGAGGACGGCATGGTGATCTTCCTCCCGCCCGACCCGATGAAGGCAGCGGATGGCATGCGGGAGCGGATCCGGGAGATCACCGGCAATGACGTGGGCTCGATCATCACGGACACCTGCGGGAGATCCTTCCGGCGGGGGCAGACCGGCAATGCGATTGGCTGGAGCGGCATGACCGCGATCCGGGATTTCCGGGGGGATACGGACCTCTTCGGTCACGTGCTTAAGATCACGGAGGAGGCGGTCGTCGACGAGATCGCCGGGTTTGCCAATTTCGTGATGGGGGAGAGCAACAACGGCGTGCCCGCGGTCATCTTCCGGAACTGTCCGCCCTGGGCGGGGCACGACAACCTCTATTTCTCCGGGGAAGAGGACATCACGCGGCGCGTGCTGAAAAAAGAGTGGTCGTAAAAACCCGGTTAACCGGGGAATACGATATTAATGGTCAGGATGATGATACCGATTGCAGCGGCGACGACCATCACCGTGATGGGGCTGATATGGACAGCCCGACGGTCCTCGCTCTCATAATAGTTGACGAGTCCTGCTGAGGAGAGTAATCTTCCACCTTGCTTCTTTGCCATGCAAATATATTTCATTTTTCGATATATAAAGGAGAGATACGCTGTATGAAAAAAAGCCCCTCTATTGTCTCCGGACAGGTCCTGGTTGGGGAAGAGCTCGCGCTTCTTCCGGCCGATATCATCATAGAAGACGGGACGATCACCGCAATCGAGGAAAATCCCCGTGCGCCTCCTGACTGGGTCTGCCCGGCATTCTTCAATGCCCACACGCACCTTGGCGATACCGTTGCCATGGACTGCGGGACAACGGGCGACCTTGCTGCGCTCGTCACTCCGCCGGATGGCCTGAAACATCGTCTTCTCAGGGCGGCATCCCGTCAGGACCTGATCGTAGGAATGCGGGCGAGTATTACCGGGATGATTGCCCGGGGCACTGCCGGGTGTGCGGATTTCCGCGAAGGGGGAATCAGGGGTGTTACTGCCCTGCAGGAATCCTCACGCGGCCTTCCCTTCCTCACCTGTATTTTCGGGCGTGACGGGGGGGAGATGATTGCCGGCGGTCTTGGGATCAGCAGTGCCCGCGATGTTCCCGATCTTGAACGGATGGTGTCCGCGGCGCGGCGGGCCGGGAAGATGATTGCGTTCCATGCCGGGGAACGGGATGCCGGGGATGTCGATGCGGCACTTGCATTCGATCCGGATCTCATCATCCATGCGACCCATGCAACAAAAAAGCAGCTCCGCTCCTGTGCGGAGCATGAAATTCCCCTTGTGGTATGTCCCCGGTCCAACTGGACACTGGGCGTTACGTCATCTGCCCGCCATCCCCCGATCCGGGTGATGGAGGCACTGGGGTGCACGGTGTACCTGGGGACGGATAACGTGATGTTTGTCCCGCCGGACATGTTGGGGGAAATGGCATTCATGTCAACGGTTTACAAGACCGATCCCGCTGCCATTCTCCGGTCCGCCATTGGCGGATCTGCGCTCACCGGTTCACCGTTTTTCATCAGGCCGGGCGCGCGGGCGAACCTGTTTATGATAAACCCGGAAAAAACCGCACTGCATTTCAGCCGCGATCCGGTTGCCTCCATCATAAAACGGGCTTCTTCTGGCACAATTTGCACAAATGTTTTTAATTCATACATCCAATAAAACAGGCATGTTTGTTTTGGGTGATTACGGTGTTCTCTAATATCCTTGTTGCTCTCGATGGCTCCCCGGCAGGACAGCAGGCTCTTGAACGGGCTGTTGAGATGGCTCATGCGGGGAATGCCAAGCTGCATGCTGTCTATATCGTTGAAACCGGTCTGTTCTCCTCCCTCCCGACCGACAATACGGTTGAAATAATGTACAATGTCCTCCAGAAAGAAGGGGAAGCGGTTCTTGATAAGGCAAAGACTGATGCTGCCGCACACGGTATCACCCTCACAACCCACCTCAAATTCGGTCATGCCGGCAGTGAAGTCATCGCTCTTTCAGACAAGATAAAAACCGACCTGATCGTTGTCGGCTCCCATGGGAAGAGCCAGACCGACCGGCTTCTGATCGGGAGCGTCAGCACATTTGTTGTCACCCACAGCAGAGTATCGACCCTGGTGGTGAGATCATAACAGAAATGATTGTCAAAGACTACATGACATCCGACGTTGTCCATGTCGAAATCCCGGGCAACCGCGATGATGTCCTGAAGATCCTCAAGCGCACGGGAATCTCCGGGGTACCGGTCATCAAGAACAAGAAAATTGTCGGGATCATCACCCGGAAGGACCTGCTGAGTAAGCCGGAGGAGACCCAGCTCGGCCTCCTGATGACGGCAAAGCCAATCACCATCGAACCGGACATGGAGATCAGTGAGGCCGCCCGTATCCTCGTTACAAAGCATATACGGCGACTGCCGGTTGTTGAAAATAACCATCTTGTCGGTCTGCTTTCGGTTGCAGATGTCATCCATGCCCTCGCCCAGTCCAAGGTCAAGGAAGAGATCAAGGACAAGTATACCAGCAAGACGTTTGCCCTCTGGGAGGAGACCCCCCTGCCGGTAGTCGGACGGGTCATGGAGATCTCCGGTGTCGATGCGATCCCGATCCTCGATGCCGAGAACAAACTCCAGGGCATCATTTCCGAGCGCGACCTCATCCGGAGCTCAAGTATTGAGGATTCTGTCGGCGTCTCCGACTTCTCCAACGGTACGGATGATGACGAATGGACCTGGGAGAGCATCCGGGATAACCACACGATCAGTTTCGGCATCTCCCGGGTACAGCTGCCAAACCGGCCGGTGAAACTTGCCATGGTCAAGAATGTCGTGGCAGTTCCGCAGAACGCGGAAGTGAGTGAGTGCGCCCTGAAGATGCGCCGCTCCCGTGTCGACCAGTTGCCGGTGATAAACGGTGACAAGAAACTGGTCGCCATGCTCTATGACCGTGACCTGATCCGGGCCTTCTGCAACGAAGAGCCTGAATAAAAACCTTTAAATTTCCCTATATCATTTAATAATTAAAAGCGCTTTTAACAGGTTTTAGGCGTTTATTTGTTTTTGGGGTGTTAATATGCCTGAACAGTTACAGGAGTCCATGAAGGGGACAACCACCATCGGCATCGTTTTTGCCGGGGGAGTTATTCTCGCAACCGAGAAACGGGCGACCATGGGCAGCATGATCGCGAGCAAGAAAGCAAAGAAAGTGTACCAGGTCGCAGAACGGATCGGCATGACCACGGCCGGCGGTGTTGGCGATGCCCAGCAGCTCGCACGCATCCTCTCCGTGGAATGCAACCTGTACCAGATCCGCAGGTCCCGCCCGATCACGGTCGGTGCCACCGCAACGCTTCTTTCAAACTATCTCAACCAGAACCGCATTTACCCATACTATGTCCAGCTCCTCGTTGGCGGCATTGACGAGAAAGGGCCCAGCGTCTATTCCGTGGATGCAATGGGTGGTGCGACAAAGGAAGAGGAGATCGTATCAACCGGCTCCGGTTCGCCCATGGCGTACGGTGTGCTGGAAGACCGGTTCAAACCGAACATGAGCGAGGACGAGGCGATCGATATTGCGGTCAGGGGACTGAAATCCGCAATGAAGCGCGATTCCGCATCCGGTGAAGGGATCCATATTGTAGTGATCACGAAAGACAGGTATCAGGAACTTAGCGAGGATGCAGTCAAGAACTATTCTGCCAAAACCTCCGTATAACTTTTTTTAGGACGACTATTTTATGCAGATTGAAGAACGGTTGAGAGAGCTCAAAGAGAAAATTAATGAAAAAGTGCCGCATGGCATTAACGTAACGCAGGTCGAGTTTGAAGGCCCGGAGCTGGTCATCTATACCGATGACCCCAAGCGGTTCGCTGACGAGGCGGACTTAATCAAGATCCTTGCCCGCGACCTGCGCAAGCGGATCGTTGTCAGGCCGACGATCCTTGAAGACCCTGAAAAGGCCCACAACGAGATCAAGGCGGTCGTGCCGGAGACCGCCGGCATCACCGATATCTTCTTTGATGCCGACACCGGGGAAGTGCTCATCGAGGCCGAGAAACCCGGTGTCGTGATCGGCAAGAACGGCGCGACGCTGCGCGAGATCACCAAGCATATCGGCTGGACCCCCAAGGTCGTGCGGACCCCCCCGATCGAAAGCACCACGGTCAAGCAGGTCCGGCAGTACCTGCGGTCCGCGAACGAGGAGCGCAAGCAGTTCCTCCGGACGATCGGGCGGAGGATCCACCGGGACCTTCCTGGCAAGGATGATACCAACAAGGATGCGACCCGTAAGGACCAGTGGGTCCGGGTTACTACTCTCGGGTGCTGCCGCGAAGTCGGCCGGGCCGCATTCCTGCTCTCGACACCGGACAGCAAGGTGCTGATCGACTGCGGGGAAAAACCCGACAACCAGAACGGGACGCCCTACCTCTACGTCCCGGAGATCCACCCGCTTGCCGGGCTCGATGCCGTGGTCCTGACGCACGCCCACCTCGACCACTGTGCGCTGATCCCCCTCCTCTATAAGTACGGGTACGAAGGCCCGGTCTACGCGACACCCCCCACCCGGGACCTCTCCGTGATGCTCCAGCTCGATTACCTCGACGTGATCAACAAGGAGGGCCGCAAGGTGCCGTACTCCTCGAACGAGGTCAGGACCTATATCCGTCACTCCATCACGCTCAACTACGGCAGCGTGACCGATATCGCACCGGATATCAAGCTCACGTTCCACAATGCCGGCCACATCCTGGGCTCCGCGATCGCCCACTTCCACGTCGGCGACGGTATGTACAACATCGCGTTTACCGGCGATTTCAATTACAGCAAGAGCCGGCTCTTCAACCCGGCGATCAACCAGTTCCCGCGGCTCGAAGCGCTCTTCATGGAGAGCACGTACGGCGGCAGCAACGACTTCCAGCAGGCCCGGTCGGATGCCGAGGCCCGGTTGTACGAGACGATCAACACCGTCCTCCAGCGGGGCGGCAAGGTGATCATCCCCGCGTTCTCGGTCGGCCGGTCGCAGGAAGTCATGCTCGCCCTGGAAGAGGGGATGCGCCTCGACAAGATCCCGAAGGTGAAGATCTACCTTGACGGCATGATCCGCGAGGCAACTGCCATCCACACCACCTACCCGGAGTACCTGAATACCGAACTCCGGAACCTGATCTTCCGCGAAGGCATGAACCCCTTCCTTGCCGAGTGCTTCCAGCAGGTGGACAGCAACGAGCTCCGCGAGAAAGTGATGGCGGGCGATCCCTGCGTCATCATCTCCACGAGCGGTATGCTCAACGGAGGACCGGTGATGGAATACCTCCAGAACCTTGCCCAGGACGAGAAGAACGCGCTCGTCTTTGTCGGGTACCAGGCAGAAGGGACCTATGGCCGCCGGATCCAGAAGGGCTGGCGCGAAGTGCCTCTCGGCCGGAAGGGGACGATCACGATCAACCTCGAGATCGTCACGGTCGACGGCTTCTCCGGCCACTCCGACCGACGGCAGCTGATGAACTATATCGGCCAGATCCAGCCCCGCCCCGAGAAGATCTTCTGCATCCATGGTGATGAGAACAACACGATTGACCTCGCCAGCTCCATCTACAAGCGGTACCACATCGAGACCCACTCACCGATGAACCTCGAGACCTACCGGATGGTCTGAAAAGCGGTTGCGATGCGGACACGGATCACCCTTTTTCTCGGCATCTTTTCCGTGATGGCGTTGTCCAACGCCATCGTCCCCGTGCTCCCGGCATTTGCGGCCGATTCCGCCTGGTCGGGTGCGGTATACTCGGCGTACTTTCTCGGCGCATTCTTAAGCACGCTGCCGGCCGGCATACTCTCGGACCGGTACGGCCGCATACGGATGATGCGGATCGGTCTTGCCGTTACTGTTGTCAGCGGGCTGCTGCTCTCCATTACAACGACTGCGGTGCCGGCCCTGGCAGTCCGGCTCATGGAAGGCATTGGCGCAGGGTTGTTCGTTGCGCCGGCGATGTCGCTCGTCAATACCGGGCCGGACCATGAGCGGCAGAGCGGGTATCTCATGGCCCTGCTCAACGGGGGCCTCGTCCTTGGCCTGATCGGTGCCGGCCTGCTCGCAGCCGCATTCCACGAACCCGTGGCCGGGATCTTCCTGTTCACTGTCCTCTCCATCATCCCCGCGGTGTTCAGCTTTCTCATTCAGGAACCGCAGGCCCCTGCTGCTGTCGCCGGGGGGGGCGTCCCTGCATTCCTCTCGCTCGTGCGGGAACACCGGGGGATCTGGTATTCATCCCTTGTCCTGGTCGGGATCACCGGCGTTGTCACCTCCCTCTACCCGAAATTTTCCGGGGCCGCCCCGGATCTCCTCGGGCTCTGGATTGCCGGCATGAGCGTGGCGACGATCGTCGCGGTGCTCATTATCTCGCGGTTCCGTTTTGACGAGATCCTGGCAATCCAAATCTCGGCCATCCTGATGGTGGCCGGCGTCATGGTCTCCTACTTCTCGCCAGCAGGCTTCCTCGTGCTCGGCTTCCTCGCGGGGATCGTCATGATCGCCCAGATGGCGTTCCTCTCCCGTGTCAGGGAACAGCAGGGCACCGCCATGGGGCTGTTCACAACCACCAGTTACCTGGGGATGGCGGTGCTGCCGTTTATTGCCGGGATTATTGCGGACGGGGCCGGGTTCTTTGTTGCGTTCTGCGTGACGGCGTTGGCTGCGGTGACGGTTGTGGTTACGGTGAGGAAGTAATGCGGCACGACCCGTGCTGTTGATTCCTATTAAAAAAGTGATATTAGAGCGGCTAGTCTGAGCCAGTCATTGATAAGTAAACTGATCGGCTGGTGAAGTTGCGGATGTGCCGCCAGGTGTGACAACAGTGACGTCAATGGTAGTTCCGGGTGGATATTGCGGGCTTCCCGCAGCTATAACTGTAGAACTGAGTACTCTAAATCCATATTGCGACGGTTCAGAGCCAAAGTATACATTGGTGACTCCGGTAAAGCCGGTTCCGCGGATTAACACTCCAATACTTTGCCGGCCGGATGAGGGTGAGATGGAGGTAACGGTTGGTCTTGAATAGGTCTGTGAGCCGCAATTGCCGGTAGTAGTTGAACCAGATGGGCAAAAAGTAATACACTTGCCATTCTCGCAATCTTGTCCCGCTCCACAGACAACCCCACATGATCCACAATTTTTCAAAGAATTCTGGGTATTGGCACAGGTTCCACCGCAGTTAGTCATACCGGACGAGCAACCGCAAGTACCTCCAGAGCAACTTTGTAGGCCTGGACATACATTATTGCACGATCCACAATTGCTGGAATCGCTCTGGGTATTGGTACAGGTTCCACCGCAGTTGGTCTGGCCCGAAGAACATACAGTACTAGACCCAGCTGAAGTGGGTGAAGCCAAAGTGGGTGCAGCTCCCGGGATCCAACATTGCGCATTATTGCATTGAGACCCGGCCGGGCAGATCCGTCCGCAACCTCCACAGTTATTGTTGTCGGATGTGTCATCGACACATTGTCCGTTACACTCAATCTGGCCCTGAGGACATTCCAGAGTGTTAATATCCTCCATGCCCACACAAACCGAATTGGTACATTTGGAGTAGGCCTGGCAGACATTTCCGCAACTACCGCAGTTCATGTTGTCAGATGTCAGATCGGCGCAGTTCCTGTCAGAACACTCAGTTTGTCCCGGAGGACATACCGTACTCGTATTCAGACATTTCGAATTCCTGCATATGGATCCGGTCGGGCAGGCATTTCCACAACTACCGCAGTTATTGATATCTGATGTGAGATCAGGGCAACCTCCATTACAGAGTGTTTGTCCACCCTTGCAACCGCATTGTCCGTTGACGCATGGTTGTCCAGAATGGCAGGTATTGCCGCAGGCTCCACAATTCCCTATGTCTACGGAGAGATCGCTGCATTGACCGTTACACGAGGTTAACCCTTGCCGGCACGTTCCTCCCGGGGTCAAAGGAGAAACCGTTGTAGGTAATGTTATGGAGGAAGTGGCGAGATCTGATGAGGATTTCAATTTTGTCGATGTTGAACTGCATCCCGCAATCAAGACAACCGCTATGATCAGGATTGCAAGAACCACGCGTTTGGACAGCATTAGCCCCAGTATATATCCCACAGATTATTTAGGTTTCTATTTGATTTACTGACTGCCCGGACTACGGGCAGATTCTAAAGAATTGATAAAATTGGTTCTGTTGCATCTTGGTGTTTTGTTGCGTTTGAGGGAAATTTATATACTCTACATTGAAGTGTTCCGGCGGTATCGTCCCCATTAAGTCCCGTTAACGCAATAGCGCCGTGTGGCTGATCATGCGTGCAATATTGCGTACATCCCATTTTTGAGGATGGGGGGTATCAGGCATACCCCCCCACCAATTATTTTTCCGGAGGGGGTAACCCCCCTTCCGATTTTTTTCGGGCCCGATCAGACCCCCCCTCCCAATCAGGGCCGGGATGCTGGTGCACGACAGAGAATTTACAATGAGCGGGAGCCGGGCGGACAAATTCCGCAACTGGTTTAATAACGATAGGAAGATCCAGAAACTCGGATACAAGACCCCAATGCAGATTATGAAGGAAAAACAATTTGTTAAAAAAAATTTAATAAAGCATATCAACTTGTTTAAACATTAGTACAGTTGAGATAAATATAATGAACCGTAATTATCTGGATTTTGAAGTTAAAAAAGAAATATGGAATAGTTATTTGTTAACCGATGGTGTTACTATAACTCTAAAAGTTGTCCTTATCAATATTTTAATGGAAGGCTTGGATCAACTTGGAAACCCCAAATTCGGTTTTCAGATGAATAATGTAATTGGTGTAAGATTGCCAGCAGAGTGGACACAATTACCGAAAGAAGATGATATCCCAATTGAAAAAAGTCTCGATGACTGGAATGAATACAAAACAAGTAATGGATATCTATTGAAATTTAAACCAGTTATATCTCAAATTACAAGAACCGGCACCTGTGATCCGATGGGAAATCCAATTTACGTAATTCAAACAACACCAATGGTTAAGTTTAGTAAAATTTAATTAATATCATCATAATATACGTGGTACTAACGATGTTTGTTCTCGTTCAAAATTCTTCTATCAGCGCTTTATCCGGCTCTCCAAAAAGTGTTCGTATAAATAGTAACAGTGATGGATTTATTGGATATAATTCTGTCATCAACCCAATTGTATATGAAAAATCAATAAATGTTGAATCGCAGATAAGAACTTTTTTTAATAATTTAAATACAAAAATGTGTATTATTGATGAAGAAGAAATTATTGGTTATTTATTGACTCTTTCTAAAGATATCGATGAATTAATAGAACCTTTTTTGTTTACTAATAAAATTGTTAGAGATACCTTTCAAGGCAAAATCAAAATTTTTGTTAAAAAATATGATGATCCAGAAACCAATGATCATTTTATTTCAATTGATATAAGACAGAATTCCTATCCAGAAAATTTTATTGAACAAATATGGAAAGTTCGAGACATCTTTTCAGAACATTTCCAAAATAACGACTGGATTTTAATTTCTACTGATTTTCATCCATTGTCTTGATTATTATGGTTTACCAATGGTATGATTATTTAATATTTGCAAGAAATTTACGTACCAACCCTGCCTTTATTGAATGTACCTGTGATAAAGAAACACTTAATCGATGTATTGTAAGTAGGGCATATTACGCAGCATTCCATTATGCAAAAGATTGCGCTGAAAAAAAGCAGGGATTTAAATTTAGAACCGATGGAATCCACGATGCCGTAAGAAATTGGTATTGGTCTCACAACAAAAAAGCTGCTTTTAATGATTTGCGTGATTTGAGTAAACTGAGAAATCATTGTGATTACGATGATGTTGTTCCAGATTTAGACAATTTAATTGTAGGGAGCTTAAAAACAGCCGAAAGGATTCATCACGAAACATAATTTGGAGGTAATAAATGTCACAAAAGCAGAAGGGAATAGAATTTGAATCTGAGAATGATCCAAATTTTAAAGTACAGCATATCGACGGGATTGTAGGTAACTTAAATGCAACCGGTGGACGAATGGCATTCTATATTGACATTCCCCAAGTAGAGACAAACATCAAAGAAGGACAAGCGATGCCCGAACTTACAGTTAATACAGTTAAAAGAATTTTTTTAATCGATATTAGGATGAGCACTGAAAACTACAAATCTATCGCGGAATGGATGAAGAATAATGTTGATGCATATGAAAAATTGGTTCAATCCGGTGCTAAACCGGCAGATACTTTGACATCCTATCAATAATTTTTTTCCCTTTTGCATTGGACACGATGTCATTTTACACCACCGTATGGGAGATACCCCCCCTTGGGATGGCGGAGAGTTGCCGAAGATAACCTCTCGGTTTTCCGGATCACCATCCAGACCCGGGACCTTAGGGGACATTCACTCCCCACTTTATGGTTCTCCGTCGGAGACTTTCTTTGGCAAACATGGGTGCTGCCTCCCGGGAGGTCATAATTCGCAAAAATGAGACATTAATTCCCCTGTTTTCGCTCATTTTTACGTCGGAGAAAGGGAGGTCGTATTTAGCGGTGTTCCAGCAGGCGATCACGGTCCGGATCGACCAATAGTGGGTCAAAACGAAAAGAACCCCTGTTTTGGGTGTCGGGTTCACGTCGGAGAGGCGGGATTCTACGTCGAAGAAATCTGAAGATTTCTTCTCCTCCTCCAGGTCTGATAACCTGTCGGACGTCGGAGAAAATATTCATTCACGGTGAGGATATATGCCCGACCCCCTGTTTGTGAAAAACCTCCGGTGGATCGCATCAAACAGGGGCGTGTCGGATCTCAAACGGGGCTCAATTTGGGCTTTGTTTGGGTTTTACCGGGAAACGGAGGCCGTAGCGTGCCCGGATTTGAGTTTGTCAATTCCGGGAAAATAGTGGTTTTGGAGGGTAGTTTCAGGGATGAGTTTCGGGAATTTTGGGGAAGATGCGTTGGGATTGGGAGCTGGAATATTTTTTTTATATGGATCGGAAAAAAATTTTTTGCTTTGTGAAAGAATTTTACCAGCTTGGGAAAAATTTCCGGATAAATTTTGCATTGCGAAAAAAATTTTGAAAAATTTTTCTCGAAAAAATTCCTACGAAAATCAAATTCTTTCAAATAAAAAAAATTCGGCAGAGGCTTCAACCTTTCGCAGAAGTCCGCGTTCGTAACACTCATCAAATCGTGCGAGGTAATTCACCTTCAAGTGTGATCGATTATTTCACGAACGACCGGTAAAAAGGTTCGCCAGATCCTTTCATTGATGTAATTTTTTCCCGGATAAGGACCAGGACATGGGCTTCCGCAGAAAGTGCACGCGAGATTTGTTCACGTTCCATGAACAAAATGTTTGCGGATCGTGAACGAACCGGTATCATTCATAGGCCGCGGACCTGCCTCTATTAGTGGGGGTCTGGCCTGGGAGTCCAAACCGCACCTGCTCACAAGATCTGTTTAACTTTTTACAGCCAGACCCTGCTTGAAAATTTTTGAACAAGGGTCGATTGAAAATTTTCGATCGCGAAAACGATCGCGATAAAAAAATTTTGACCGCGATCAATCCGGAAATCCGGAGGTCGCTCACGTCTGGCAGACCTTTATTTCTCATGGAGATTTTTCACGCCCGCAACCGCGATCACGATCGCATTTGAAAAATTTCAAACGCAATCATTGGGTCGATTGAAAATTTTTGATTGCGATCATGATCGCGATCGTAAAAAGTTAAACATGTTTGAATCGGAAAAAGTTAAACAAATATTCTATTAATCCTTTGAAAAAAAAGTAATACATTCATCAGCCATAATGGGAAATTTCGTCATTCCATCAATGCAGAGAGAAAGGTCCTCTTCAGAAATCCCGGTATGCCTGTTTCCGGTGATCGATTTCAAGGACATGGATGATCAGGACATCATTATGGATTGACAGCAGGGCACGGACATCCCTTCTGACCCTCAGAGAATACACCGGATGGTTTGGATTTGATGCCTTCATTTTTTTGATGAACTGATACGGGTCTTCCTTGATAGTGTGGATCGCGCTGACAACCTTCCGGGCAATCTCTGGCGGTAATCTTTCCAGATCCCGGTCTGCACGATTGGTATATTTCACCCGGTACGGGCTCATTTAACTCCGTATTTCTTCCTGATATCCTCTTCCGGAATCAGATTTCCTTTTTTGATGTCATCGAGGCCTTCTTCCAGACCTTTGATAGCATCCGCACTGAGCGGCTCATCGTCAACGGCGAGATTCACCAGGCGTTCGATGACATCGTTGTACGATTCCTTCGGATTCCGCTTCAGGTTATTCAGCTGGGTTTTGAGATCTTCCCGGATGTAAATTGAGCTCGCTGCCTGCATAGTAATACCTATAGGTTACTATAGGTATTAAATCAGCTATTAGCCCGATGGCACCAGTGTAACATACATGCAGGATCTTAAAATTTTTACAAAAAATTCCGGGCCGGTTCAAACAATTTTCTGGACTTACCTGGACCGGTCCCGGAAATTTTCCAGAATTCCCCCAAGCCAATCTGAATATTTTTTTAAAAATAATCAATACATTCATCAGCGATGAGGGGAAATTTCGTCATGAGAATATGCGGTCACACATACTGATTCTGGTTCTTCTTATAGCATTCCTGTTCATTCCCGTAATCGTCTGTGCCGAAGATGCTACCGAATGGACTGTCCGGGGACTGGCGGCCCTTGATGCAAAGAACTATCCGGATGCACTCACGTATTTCAATAACGCCCTGGCACTTGACAATAATTATGCCTCCGCGCTGTCGGGAAAGGCAGTCGCACTCAATGGCCTCGGGGATTACACCAATGCCCTGGACGCGGCAAACCAGTCCCTTGCGATACGGTCCCAAGACCCGAATGGCCTCAACGCAAAGGCTCTTGCGCTCTATCAACTCCAGAGATATGACGAGGCGGTTGTTGCGTACGATAACCTGTTTGTCGTCCAGGTCAACAACATGGACGCCTACTGCAAACAGGGCTATGCATACCAGATGATAAACAAGTCAGAAAGCGCGGTGGTATCGTATAAACAATGTACTCTGCTTGATCCCCTGAATATCGAAGCCTGGAACAACCTTGGTCTTACGTATATGGCGCTCGGAAACTATGATAACGCGCTGTCAGCCTTTGATTCAGCGACCAGTGTAACGGTCAATAATGCCACCACCTGGAACAACAAGGGAAAAGCACTTGTTGCGCTGGGAAGGACCACCGATGCCCTGCAATGCTTCAACAAGGCGATCGCGATCGATCCGGATTTCACGGATGCCCTGAACAACCGGGACAGCGTGAGGGGAAAACTTCAGGTTTTCACCTACCTTGGTGATACAATAACGCCAACACCCACCATCAGCCGGATCGGGACTTTTTACACTACCGCAACGCCGGTTCCCCAGGAGACTACGGTCATGACTGCTGCTCCAACCGGTGAGATAACACAGGAAATACCTTCAACGACAGTAACGGTAGCAAAGAAGACGACGTACTCCCCGTTATCGCCACTTACTCCACTGGGTGCGGTGGCAGTAATTGCCGGTCTGATGGCGATTGTGAGAAGGGCAAGGAAATAATTTTTTTTAGAGGATTCGTTTTTTTGGATCGGTATTCTTCGTAAGCGATGAGCGGGACCCACTCTCTCTCCCAAGGGTGAGGCAACGCAGGGGGAGCATCCCCTTGACCCGCTACCATTTTTTCCACCCTTTTTTCAGATCCTTTTTCGCCAACCTTCTGAGTGGATATCGCATCGTGGGGGATGCCCGCATCTGCAGAAAGCGATGAGGGGGCGAGAAGGTGCGAAGCACCTTCGCTGTGCCCGAGCGGCGGGGAATTAATCGTCGCATCAGCGAAGAGAGCCTGATGGCTCTCTTCTCGTGTTCCTTCGTCACACAGCGAGGATTGACTGGAGATTGTCGAGAGTCATCAGACTTGAGACAGGAGAAGACCTGCGGTCTTCGAAGAATTCAACAGAGTTCTTCGACTGCGATAGTGTGAGAGTCGAAGAACCTGAAGGTTCTTCTCCCGCTTCACCTCACGTTCCGTGAGGTTCATCGCCCCCACGAGCGATTACGATAAAAAACGATGACCGGAGCCATTCTTTTCTTTACTCTCGTGCTGCCAGGAAATTCAGGAGTCGCGGTTCTGCGTCATGAGGATCCGGTAATGAGGACGTTAACCCTTCCGGTTACCGCCGGGCATATCGCCGCATCACACCACTATAGACCATCACTGCCTTCTCCAGCGAGTCAATGGAAGTCCGCTCGTTCACGGCATGCAGGCTCGAGATCTCCCCCGGGCCGTACTCGATCACGTGAAAGCCGCACTTCCGGAGGTGACGGGCATCGCTTGCCGCCCACTGGACGATGGGAAAGACCGTCCCGCCATATACCCGTTCCACTTCAGCACAGGTGATCGTGACCAGTGGGGACCGGGGGTCCTCGACCGAAGGGGTGAAGGATTCATCAGTTGTCACGGCCGCTGTTCCGGCATGTGCCGATATTCCGGCAAGGAGATCGGCGATGGAACACCCCCACGGGATTCGCATCTCGAGATCGAGCTCGCAGTGCTGGGCCACGACATTTGACTTCTCCCCGCCACGGATTACGCCCGGGTTGAAGGTCAGTTTTTTCAGTACATTGCTGATCCCGGTAATTCCGAATTCCTGCTCCAGTACCCCCGATGACTGCGCGATGATCTCCTGGAGGTGAATATCCACCGGATAATCCTTGTCGTGAAGGGTTTTTATGTAGGCGAGGAATGACATCGCTTCCATGATCGCGCTCACCCCCACCGCGGGATAGAGCGAACCGTGGGCAGGGACACCGGCGAATTCCAGGGAGACCCGGCAGAGCCCTTTCTGCCCGATGCTGGGATGGCGGACAGGAGTGGGTTCGGCAATGATGCAGTCGCACGGAAGGATCCTGTTCCTGGAGAGGAGGTAGCGGATCCCATTCTCCCCGCCGGTCTCTTCATCGCAGACAAAAACAAGCGTTGCCGGGATCTCCTCATTATTGTCTGCAAGCGTTTTGCAGGCAGAAAGGATCGCGGCGCACCCCCCCTTCATGTCCGTTGAGCCTCTTCCCCAGACATAGCCATCTTCGATCGTACCGGAAAATGGCGGTTTTGCCCAGCCATCGGCAAGTGCAGGAACGACATCGACGTGGCCGCAGAGCATCATGTGAGTGCCTGCCGGTTGCGCGACAAGGTTCTCAAGACCCTGCCCGTTCCCGCAGACCAGCGAACGTACACCTATACCGGCGAGGAAGTCCTGTATGTATTCGATGACCCCATCTGTCCTGCCCGGAGGATTTTCGCTCTTTATTCTGACGAGATCTGAACAGATCCGGCTGACATGCATGGTAAAGACTCAGTACCTGGGATCAGTGTTGTGCGCAATAGGAGGAGAACAGGGTGCCAAGGGAAGCGTCCTCATAGATGCTTTTTAAGAATTCCGGCTCGAAGAACTCGTCGATGATGGCGAAGAAGAAGCCCGCAGGGACCGGCTTCTTGCTGTCCGGGTCCGGAACAATCCGGAAACTGCGGTAACTGGCCGGGTCTTCCGTATCGTAGATCATCTGCCAGAGCGAGGGGAGTGCGGCAAATTTTGCCGGCAGGTTCTCACGGAGCCAGTTGATGAAGCCGGGGAATTTTGCCCGGTCGCCTTTCTTCTCCTCGTCAATCCGCCAGCGCATGTACTCGGCGCCGATGATATTTTTCGGTGATCCGTAATTGTAGGCATAGATCCCCGCAGTATAATCGATATGGGCGAGGGAATCGATGAGATAAAAATAGAGGACCCTGTTAAATCCTCCCGTATCCTGGAGCATCAGGGACTTGCCGTAGAGATAATCGAGGACCGTGAGGAATTCATTATCATCCTGCATATCCACAGGTTCGTGCAGGCACCGTAAATAAATTCGCGTCGCGGATTGGGCAAAAGCAAGAATGTACTTTATCGAAAACGGTTTCATGTACTATGATGCCCCCCTCTTGCGCCTCCGAATGGTTCATCAGAACCATGAGGATGAGAAGAACTCGCAAGAGTTCTTCGAATACCACCAGACTCGAAGAATCATTCGGATTCTTCTCGTGTCTCATCTCTGATGAGATTCGACATCCCCCGTTGAGGGACGGGGCGCAGTGCGATGCCTCAGATTAGGTTACAGGTAATTCATCGTCATCATATTGGGTGGATGCCCCAGCGGCGGGGGCGAAGCCCCCGAGAGCGTCAGAATTTCCTGAATGATTTCTCCAGAGCACAGGAAGAAAAAAATTTGTGGGGATTACCGGTAAAACGGCACGCGATCCGCCACGGCTTTCCGGAAGAGGTCTTCGAGCTCTTCCCCGTGTTTTCCCCGGATATCGATATGGTTATCGGTTCGCATCAGGCAGGGCTTGAGTTTGCCGTCCGATGTGACCCTGAGCCGGTTGCAGAATGCACAGAACTCGGTGTTGTGGACCGGGCGGACCACTTCCACCTCGGCCCCATCGAGACAGTATTTCTTCCGGTGGTGCATCCTCCGGGTCACGATCTGTTTTGACCGCATGGCCAGCGCCCGTTCAATCCCGTTTAAGTCCCCGTGGTGTTCGCAGTGGTTGAAGTCCATCAGCTCGATCAGCTGGAGTATGAGGTTCCGGTTTCCCCGTACATAGGCAAGGAAATCGTCGACCTCATGGTCGTTGATCCCCTCGAGTACGACCATGTTGATCTTTACCGGGGTCAGGCCGGCCTCCTGCGCAGCGGTGATCCCGTCCAGGACTTCAGCGAGCTGGTCAAGTCCGGTGATTTTCTTATAGCTCTCTGGGTCCAGGCTGTCGAGACTGACGTTCACGCGTTTAAGACCGGCCTTTTTCAGCTCGTGTGCAAGGCCGGCAAGGAGCGTTCCGTTGGTGGTCAGCGAGGACTCCATGCCGGCTGGTACGGACCGGATGATCTCGAGAAGGTCCGGGCGGAGGAGCGGCTCGCCCCCGGTAAATTTCACGCTGCGGATACCGAAACCAGCTGCCACCCGGAGGATCTCTGCAATATCACCTGCAGAAAGCTGTTCTTTGGATGATTTCTCACCCTCACGGTGGCAGTAGATACAGGACAGGTTACATTGTTTTGTAAGGCTGATGCGGATATTGGTTACCGGCCGGTTGAACGAATCCTTGAGAACCATGGGGTGATGCTCATCCATTGAAATTTTTTGCAACGATATAGAGTTCCGTGCTGCCCTTGCGGGTGGACCTGGTGATGCAGGTTTTCACGGAATAAAAGTGTTTTTTTGTCATGGCATAGAGCTCGGGAAAGTCGGTGCCCTGGAAGGATTTTACCGCGAAATTGCCCCCCAGTTTCAACACTTTGCAGGCAAACGACAACGCCTGCTCATTCAGTTCGATGATCCGTGCCTGATCGTAACTCTTGTGCCCGGACAATTTCGGGGCCGCATCGCAGAGCACGACACTGGCAACGTCGATCAGCGATTTGACCTGCTCAAGGACTTCGGGGTCGTTGAGATCGCCTTCGATCGTCTCTACCCCTTCAAGTCCTGCGATGGGGTTGAGGTCGATGCCGACAACGCGGGCGTCCGTGAGCGTCCGCTCCACCTGGAGCCAGCTTCCCGGTGCCGCTCCGAGATCCACGATATTATCGTCAGGGCGGATAATCGCAAATTTCTTCTGGATCTCGAGGAGCTTGTAGGCTGCCCGTGAGCGGTATCCTTCCTGTTTTGCCCGTATGTATGTCTTGTCATATCCCCATTGTGAACCCATGGTGTGAATCGTTCCTCTCAAAAATCCTTAAGTTAAAACCCAAAACGCTATAATTAACGTATGACGATATACTGTATTAGAGTTTGTTAAGGGGTAACCGATGTTAAAAGCAACTATTGATGCAGACATGTTCAGGGAAGCGATTGAAGCGATCTCGGCTCTCATCCCTGAGTGCCGCCTGCATACGGACGAGAGCGGGCTCTCCACGCGTGCCGTTGACACGGCGAACGTGGCGATGATCTCCCTCACGCTCAAAAAAGAAGCGTTCGATTCGTATAAGGCAACGAAGAGCCAGTTGGGCATCGATCTCATGAAGATGAAGAACATCTTCGGCATGGCCGGAAAAGGCGATCTGATCAGCATAGAGATGGCCGATAATGCCCAGAAAATGTCGATCTCGGTCCACGGCTACCATTACTCGATCACGCTTCTCGATACGAACACGATAAGGAAGGACCCGAACCCGCCGACCATCAGCCTGCCGGGGAAGATCGTGATCAAAGGCCAGGACCTCAACGATGCCATGAAGGCAGCCGCCGTGATCTCGGACAAGATCGCCCTCGGGATCAACCCCAAGGACCAGACCTTCTACCTTGTGGCCGAAGGGGATACCGACCATATCCGCCGCGAATTCTCAAAAGACGAGCTCGTATCGCTCACCCCTGCTGAGGCCCGCTCGCTCTTCTCCCTTGACTATCTCAAAGACATGGGCAAGGTCATGAGCCGGGCTGCCGAAGTTGAGATCTTCCTTGGCATTGACCACCCGGTCAGGTTCTCGTTCGATATCTCGGGTGGCAACGGGCATGTCGAGTACCTCCTCGCACCCCGTATCGAGGCTGACTGATGGAGTATTCCCCATCGGCAAAGGAACTTTCCCATTTTCCCTTTTTAAAAAAAGCCCAGGATCATGTCAAGGGCCGTTTTGCTTCGGTGGATTCCCTCCTTAAGGATAAGAAAGGCGAAGCGCTGATCGAACGCGCCCTTGTCCGTGTCCAGGGAGCGATCACCCCGAAAAAAACGTTTGCACCCGTGGTAACCGGCACACCGGAAGAGGAGATCGCCGGGTATGCCCTCGCCCGGATCATCGTATCCTGCGTCAACGACCGGCAGCTCATCGAACGTTTGACCCGGTATGAGGCGGAGCGGGCGTATTATTTCCTTGTCAAGGAAGAGGACTGGAACCAGAACTACCTGCAGGAGGACGGGGAATACTCCCGGCTCTGTGTCGCGCTTGCCGGGGAACTGGGCATACGGATCACGCAGGACCGGATGCCGCTTGTCGATTACGTGGAGCTGGTATCGCCCCTCCACGAGGACCGGTTCCATCTCGTCAACCGACGGCTGGAGGATGGTTTTGTTGCGATTAAAAAAGATGAGCGGTACGAGCTGGTACGGGAACGGATACGGCTCCTGCTCCGGCGGGATCTTCCGCACAAAGTGCCTGCAGCCCTCTGCGAACAACTCTCACCCCGCGTTGCACAGTTGAAAAAGGTATACCAGGAGCAGATGCTCCAGCAGTTCGGTACGATCGAGGAGAGCGCCTTCCCTCCCTGCATGCAGGCGCTCGTCACGGCACTGACGGCAGGCACCAACCTGAGCCATGCAGGTCGTTTCTCCCTCACAACGTTTCTCCACACGATCGGCATGGACGTCAGCGGCATTGCAGCTCTCTATGCCCGTTCACCGGATTTTGATCCCGAGAAGACCATGTACCAGGTAGAACATATTACGGGCCGCGGGGGATCCGGCACCGAATACACGACACCTGCCTGCGCTGCCATGCGGACGACCGGGCTCTGTGTCCACCGTGACCCGCTCTGCGAAAAGATCGGCCACCCGCTGAGTTACTATAAGGTGAAAAAGAGGGACAGGATGGGGAAAGGCCCGAAGAAAGGGGAAGAAAAAGGAGCGGAAGTACCGACTCCGTCGTCTACGTGACCTTTTCATTCACGAGGTATCCAAAGATCCACTGTTTTTAGAAGTTTGCTCATGAAATCCATGACAAGACACTATTCGACCGATCAACTTTTTCGACCAGTATTCTTTTGGTTTGTTGAAATTCAACGCCCAGAACGCAAACAGAACGCGTCTGGAGCTTTTGTATTTTTCACGGGACCGAAAATGAGAGGTTTTACCAGTCATTTGTCTTTACAGCTAGATTCGAATCCTTGTAATATCATACGGTCAATGGGTTACGTTCTCTATTAAAATTAGAACCCGGAAAAGCAGGACGGGAAGATCCGATGAAGGACTTTTTGTTCCTAAGATCAACCTTGGTAGGACCTTCCTTGATTGACTACATATACAAATGACAATATAAGCATTGGTACCCTCACCATGAGAAACGCCAACAGAACGCAGATATGGCCTTCGTTTTATGTAAAATAAGAAAGATATATCCTGTTCGTGAGGGAAACGTTTTGTAGGCTGGGATTCATAGAGCATATCATGGTGGGAAAATCATGGTAAAAAAATCTAAGTCATCAGTTAAAGGAGTATCTAAAGCATCAGGAGAAGAAGAGACTTTAGCATCCGAAACAGAAGTGTATATACCAATATCCAAAGGTGGGATAATTGATTTTTACTATTTATGTTGCGGACTAGGAATCCTGCTGATGATTATTATGATCATTTTTATCCCTCTCCATTATGTATACCATACTCTATAATTTCAGAGAAGTATGATAGGGTTATCCTAATCTTCCTCCACCTTTTCTTGCCATAGAATGCGGGTATGGGGTTCAATTTGAAGAATTTTTTTCACCTGAACGACAGATGCCGAACCTCATCCTTCCGTATCTGTCCACAGTCCGGGCAGATCCAGGCAACCGGAACAAACTTCCCATTATCCCGTTTGTAGAGCCGTTGCATCGTGTGTGCGCGATCAGAGTGCTTGCAGAGCTTGTGCCTGATGTCCATGAAAGATGTATACAACTTTGGAAGAGAAAGAGATAATCGTATAAAGGAACGAGGAGATTTTTCCATTGCTCAAAAATGAGAATAATAACAAGATTACCTATCACGTTATTTTTTCGTTCACGAGGTATCCAGCCCCGGACAGGAAGAGGATGAAGACGATGATTGCCGTCAGGTAGGCAAATGCCGACGGGATCGCCATCGGCAGAACGGCCAGCAGTACGATCAGGATAATAAAGGCAATCACGCCGATGACCACATCAAGGAGTCGTGCGTCCATTCATAATCTTTTCGATATAGGAGGATATAGGTTTATCCGACAGTGTATCCCTGCGGTTTTTAAGATAACACCTATAATCACGTAAAGCGACATCCCTTTCATGGACCGGCCGGCATCAATTTCCCTTCTTAGGACCTATGTCCACGATGAACACCTTGTCCGGCACTGCCGTGCAACCGGCGCGATCATGAAAGCGATGGCGGGGCACCTGAGCGCAGATACGGGACGCTGGGAACGGATCGGGATCCTCCACGATATCGATTTCGAGCAGGTGCAGGGGGACATGCAGCGGCATGGCGTAGCGGGAGCAGAAATCCTGAAGGATCACGGAATTGATCCGGAAGATGCGGAGATCATCCGTCGCCATAATCATCTCCTTCATCATGATACGTACTCGAGCCCGGTGGAACTTGCGCTCCAGGCAGCAGACAGCGCCTCCGGGCTCATCATCGCCTGCGCTCTGGTGAAGGGAGGCAGGCTTTCTGATGTAACAGTAAAAACCCTCCTGAAAAAAGCCAAAGAGAAGTCGTTTGCCGCCGGCTGCGATCGGGACAGGATTGCGCTCATCCAGCCGGTCATCGGCGTACCGGAATTTTATGTGGTCGCGCTTTCCGGGCTTATGGAGATCCGATCCGAACTTGGGCTGTCCTGACCACTTTTAAGGGCATCTTAATATCGCTCTCCCCCAACTGGTACTGTAATGGATCCGGTTCAGGAACGCAGCGATGTGCTGGGACATCTGGAAAAAGCGGTTGCCCTGCTCGTGCAGTCGATGAACCTGCAGCTCATTCCTCCGGACGGGGCGCAGATTGGCTTTGCCATACGGGGTGCACGGGACAAGAGCGGTATTGCGGCGGTCAATGGCAGGATTTCCAGTACGGGCGGGAAAGTACATGCCGGAGGTCCCTGTTCGTTTGGCTCCGATGAACACGTCGCCCGGGTTCTCCTGACCGTGATGAAATTTGATCCCCTCAGGAGGAGTGGCGCCCTGCTCCGGTTCTCCGACCGGGCCCTCCAGGTGCTGGATGAGGACCTGTTTCTTGAGTGCTCATCCTTCGATGCGGCAAAAGCCCCGCAGGGTATCAGCACCATGGACTGGGGGATTGCATCCTGCTGCAGGAGGGGAGTCCCCGACGTGATTTACTCCCGCGGGAGCAGGGGCGCAGGCGCCGTGCTCATCCTTCTCGGAGAGAACCCGGTCGACGTTGCAAACAATATTATTATCTGCTCAAACCGCATTTAAAATATAGAATTCTTGAGGAATCTCACATGGGAATCAAGCCGTCATACATCAAATCAATGGGAACCGAACTCCTGGCAAAACAGCGGGAGAACTTCTCGGGCAGTTTCGATGAGAACAAGGTGCAACTCTCAAGCTCCGCCGTCATTGAGAGCAAGCGCGTCCGGAACCGCATCGCCGGATACATTACAAGAAAAATAAATACCAAAAGACACTCATAACCTATTTATGTTCGAAGGTGTCCTTCCGGCAATCATAACCCCTTTTAAAAGGAACCCTGCGATGGGCCTGGATATTCCGGGTCTCGAACGCAACATCGGTTTCCTTCTTTCCCGCGGTATCCACGGGATTGTGCCCTGCGGTTCGACTGGCGAGTCTGCGACTCTCACGTTCGAGGAACATGAGAAGGTCATGGAAGTCACGGTCGACAAGATCAATGGAAAGATCCCCGTACTTGCCGGTACGGGATCCAACAACACTGCTGAGGCAGTGCGCCTGACGAAGGCGGCGAAGGACATCGGTGCGGACGGCGTGCTCGTCATCAGTCCGTACTACAACAAGCCGAACAGATCAGGTCTTATCAAGCACTTCACGAAACTCGCGGATCTCGATATCCCGGTCGTCATGTACAATGTCCCGGGACGGACCGGCCAGAACCTGGAGCCCGATCTCGTGGCGGAACTTGCGCAGCATCCCAATATCGTGGGCATCAAGGAAGCGAGCGGCAATATCAGCCAGATGTCGCGGATCCTCGAGGAGACGCAGGACGAGGACTTTGTCCTCATCTCCGGCGACGATAACATCACCCTCCCCATACTCGCATTGGGCGGGGCCGGTGTTATTTCCGTTGCGGCAAACATCGACCCGGCCCGGATGGTTGCGCTGTACGAGGCGATGAAGCATGGGGATTACCAGAAAGCACTGGTTCTGCACTACGCGATGTCGCCACTCTTCCGCTCCATGTTCATCGATACCAACCCGATCCCGGTCAAGAAAGGAGTGGAACTCATCGGCCTTGCGGGCGGACCGGTGCGCCTCCCGCTCGATGAACTGGATGCGAAAAAGACTGAACAGCTGAAAAAGGTTCTTGCCACCATCCCTTCGAAGGGTGCGTCCAAGGTAACGCTGGCAGTGAAGAAACCCGTAAAGGCAGCGGCCCGCAGCAAGGCGAAACCAGCACCGGCACGGCGCACGCGGTGAGAAGGCCATGGTAAAGGTAGTTGTATGCGGCGCATCCGGCCGGATGGGACAGACCATCGGCCGCATGGTCAACGAGTCAAAGGATCTTGAGCTGGTCGGCGGGATCGATCTCAAGCCCAACTCGTTTTTCGGTGTCGGGATCGTGGAGACAAAAAATGCCGAGGAACTCCTGAAAAGTACAAAGGTCGATGTACTGATCGATTTCACGGTTGCCAGTGCTGCCGTTGAGAACGTGAAGATGGCAGCCCGCAATAACGTGGCGCTTGTTGTCGGCACTACCGGCTTTACACCGGAACAGCGGGGGGTGATGGAGAAGGCCATCCATGGGCATGTGCCGGCGGTCATCTCAAGCAACTTCTCGGTCGGTGTGAATATCTTCTGGCAACTGATCAGGGAATCCGCAAAGCTCCTGAAGGATTATGATATCGAGGTGATCGAGGCGCACCACCGGAACAAGAAGGATGCACCGAGCGGCACCGCAAAAACAATCCTTCAGATCATTGATGAGGAAGCCGGCGCACGGAAGAAACAGTACGGGCGCGAGGGCATGACCGAACGGCAGAACGAGATCGGCGTGCACGTGATCCGCGGCGGGGATATTGTCGGTGAACATACGGTTATGTTCTCGAAGAATTTCGAGACGATCGAACTCTCGCACCGGGCCTATGACCGGTCGGTCTTTGCAAGCGGTGCCCTCCATGCAGCCCGCTGGGTTGTCGGGAAAAAGCCCGGCATCTATGGCATGAGCGATGTGCTTGGTCTGAAGAAGTAATTTTTTCGAGTTAATTTTTTCATGGGGAATTTTTCCCCTTTCAGATCTTGACATATATCGTGGAACTTGCCGGGTCATGGTCGAAGACCCTGATACGTTCTCTCCACTTCCTGCGTTGTGATGGATTTAGACTTTAATCGTGGTCGAAGACCCTGCGGGTCTTCTCCACCCCCCACGTCCTGATGGATGGGGGTTGTACTCGAAGACCTTGATAAGTTTTATCCACTCCTTATATCGTGATGGATTTAGACTTTGATCGTGGTCGAAGACCCTGCGGGTCTTCTCCACTCCCCACGTCCTGATGGATGGGGGTCGTACTCGAAGACCTTGATAAGTTTTATCCACTCCTTATATCGTGATGGATTTAGACTTTGATCGTGGTCGAAGACCCTGCGGGTCTTCTCCACTCCCCCCATCCTGATGGATGGGGGTCGTACTCGAAGACCTTCAGCCTTCCCGATGACGCGCAACCGGATGGCCCCGTGTCATAATAGAAACCCTTTTTTTGTCGGTAAAAGATACATATACGATGGAGTGAACGAGTTGGTAGCAGTTGTTAACAACGACAAGTGTACCGGATGTGAAACCTGCGTGAGCGAGTGTCCCTCATCGGCAATTGCTCTAGAGAATGAGAAGGCAAAAGTCGACAAGGACATGTGCGTTGACTGCCAGACCTGTGTCGATGTCTGCCCATCAGAAGCTATAACCGTGGAGTGAACGAGTTGGTAGCAGTCGTTGACAACGATAAGTGTACCGGATGTGAAACCTGCGTGAGCGAATGTCCCGCATCGGCAATTGCCATGGAGAATGAGAAGGCAAAAGTCGACAAGGACATGTGCGTTGACTGCCAGACCTGTGTCGATGTCTGCCCGTCCGAAGCCATCCATATGGAATAAGCCGGTAATTACCGGATCTGTTTTTTATGGTTCAGAGGGATCCTCTATCTCACGTGATTATCTAAAACGTCCCGCAAGAATCTGGTTCTTTTTTATTTCGGTACGTGCACATGCTGTTTCACGGCCGGCCCTGCACCCTCCAGGCACTACCAGTTAAAATAATTATAAAAAACAATGTTTTTATCATCCTAAGTGAAATGGGATTTTACAACCCGCCATCATTCTGAAACGGGGAAAACGAACAAACAGGACCTGTCACCATGATCAATGTTGGAGTGCTCGGTGCTACGGGCGCGGTTGGTCAGCGATTTGTTGAACTTCTAGCGGATCATCCCTGGTTCAAACTTACAACGCTTGCCGCTTCCGAACGCAGTGCGGGAAAGCCCTATGGAAAGATCGTAAAATGGCGTCTTGATACGCCGTTCCCGGAGAATATCGGCAGGATCAAGGTCGTCCCGACATCGCCAAAAGCGATGAAGAACGTCGACCTTGTCTTCTCCGCTCTCCCGGCAGAGATTGCGACTGCGGTCGAGACCGAATTTGCTGACGCTGGTATTGCGGTCTGCAGCAATGCAAGCTCCCACCGTATGGAACCGACGATACCGCTTATTGTACCGGAAGTCAACCCGGATCACCTGGGCCTCATCGATGTCCAGCGGGACGCCGGCCGGGACGGGTTTATCGTTACCAATCCCAACTGCTCTACTATTGTGATGGTGACCGCCCTTGCGCCCCTGAGGCAGTTTAAATTCTCCGATATCCGGGTAGCGACCATGCAGGCAATTTCCGGGGCGGGATTTGAAGGGGTTGCCGCGATGGCGATCTATGACAATGTGATTCCCTACATCGGCAAGGAAGAAGAGAAGATGGAGACGGAGACGCTCAAGATCATGGGAACCCTGAAAGGCAACAAAGTGGCAAACGCACCCTTCAAAGTCAGCGCAAGTTGCCACCGTGTGCCGGTCATCGACGGGCATACCATGGCGGTCTGGGCGGATATCAAAGAGCCCGTAGAAAAACTCAAAAAAGCATACCTCAACTACAAACCCCCGATCAAGGGTCTCCCGACACAACCGGCCGAGTCTGTCCACTTCTTTGATGAGGAGGAGCCGGACCGACCCCAGCCCCGGCTCGACCGTATGCGGGGCAAGGGAATGACGGTCTCGGTCGGGCGGCTCCGTGAGGGCATCCGGTTCGTGGCAATGGGCCACAACACAATCCGGGGCGCTGCCGGTGCGAGTGTACTGAACGCAGAACTGATCACGAAAAAGAAGTATCTCTAGAGCGGGGTGGGATCTATGCAGCAGCTGAAAGAGAACACAGTATTCGTCGGAAACAAGCCGGTCATGAACTACGTACTTGCCGTGGTCACCCAGTTTAACAATGGCGCAGACGAGGTGGCAATCAAGGCACGGGGGAAGGCGATTTCCCGTGCCGTTGATACAGCCGAGATTGCCTTGAACCGCTTCCTTGATGGAGTCACCAAAAAAGAGATCGTGACCTCAACGGAAATTATCGATACGGATTCAGGCAAGACAAATGTCTCTTCGATCGAGATTATTCTTGCCAATAACAAATAATTTTTCCTTACTTTTTTGCTCGTTTTTTCCCGAAACGGGGAAAATCCGCCCACGTAATCGTATGAAATTACCCAAAACATTTTAAGGAGACTTCACGAATTTATTATTCCATGCAAGCCCGTGCTGTCGCGCTGTTGTTTGTGATACTCATATGCATCGTGGCACCCGTTTTTGCAGCCGAAGAGGATCGGTATGGGTATCTCAAAGTATCGGATATTGATATCCAGCTCGATAACGGGACTGCGCATATACATGTCAATTATACGGTGGACGACAGTACGCGGTTCATCTTCTTTTTATTCGGAAAACAGGATCTCAAGAATAAACTGCTGAAGATCCTCAATTATGATGATGCACAGATGAAGCAAATCAATCTCTCGAGTGCGGAATTTATTGTTGATCAGGCTTCGTATTCCTATGGCGATGGTATCTACTGGTATCCGGCACATAATTTCAATGTTGTCATCCCAAATCTTACCGTCAGATCTCCCCAGGTAACCAAAAATTTCAGCATGGTACGAGAGTTCCCCGGTGGAATCGGGTATTTTGGCCCTGATGCATCACCTCTCGTGCAGGATGATAGTGCTGAACTCCCACCTGCTGATAATTCTCCCAAGTAACAATCCTTTGTCCCATAACCCAATCATGTTATTTTGCCTGTCTTTTCTCGCGTATCCTCGGTACCTGGTTCAGTATTATGAATAAAGACCATTCCGCTCTGCCGAAGTGCTCACTCTCATGGGGTTTGGTTCAGGAACGATGCGATTGAACGTGAATGGCTGATTTGATCCAGCTTCTACGGCTGATCCTGAATACCGTTTGTTGCGATTGATTTCTGTCGATATATTCTCCATATTATGATCGCTGAATCAAGGTACGACGGAATAACAAGGATCTCAGGAACCGGGTAGAAAAGAAGAGGTCACATAACCTCAATGATTTCCTGTTTCTGCTGCTCGGCAATCTTCTTGTTGACGGAATACTGGATTACCACGCCGGCAACTGCGGAAACGATGCCGCCAATCGTGGACCAGAGTATATATTTTGATACGGTATCGGCTGAAAGGGGGAAATCCTGCGCTCCCTGGAACGAGATGATATAGATACTTGCCGCATAGAGGAGGAGACCGATGGCTGTAACAAAAAACGGGAAGACAATGACCTTACCCAGGTTCTCCTTCTCGTTCTGGTATACATCGATAATGACGCCTACGGAAAGGACAAGACCGGCAAAGATGAGCCACTCGAATGCACCGTAGATGAATGACATCAGGTACGTGATGATCCCCAGGCTGCTATCCGTTGAATAATATTTCAGGATGTTGATGAAGCCAACGGTAAACCCGATTATAATCAGGAGGATAGTGGTTGTATACGTGACAAACGAGAACCTCCCGCGTGACAACGACAACCTGAGGGCATCCGTAATCCCGTGGACGAGTTCATCAAATCCGAATCCCTTGTAGAGCAGGTAACACCCAATTACGCCCACGACGACAATTGTCGCGGCACCCGGTGCACCGAGCAGGTAGGCACTGGCATACAGCAGCATGGCAAGGCCGATCGGGATAAACACCATGCGGGAGATCTTCGGGTCGTCAAATAATTTCTTCAGGATATAATATGTGCCCTCAAGATTGGGCATCTGGTTGACGATGACCCGTCTGATGCTGGAGACGGGGATCTTGGACTGGATGATCGGGATAACGTATTCGTCCTCTGCCCCATCCGTAACGAGAATACAGTTCGTTACCTTGGTCTCCTCCATCACTTTCTCGAGCGAGGTGGCAATCCGGCGGTCACCCTCGATCATGTGCAGATGGTTCCCGGCAACGACTGCGATAGCGGTCTCTTCACCTTTTGCAATCAGTTCATCATAGATCTTAACTGCTGAAAAAATCGCATTGACGTCAGAGTCCTCTGGATCAGCGAGTGCCAGTGTGTTTGCCGCCTTCAGACATGCCGCACGGCCGATGCACGGGCTTTCGATTTTTGCCTTCCAGCCTATGTCATCGTCACGGTCGACACTCAGGACCAATGTCCGTCCCTGTGTCATTATATTTATAAAAACGCCGTAAATCTATTAAATTATTGCTGACGCGTAACAAAAAGAGATAAAATAAGAATCAGATGAGTTTTGAGCGCTGGAGGAGCAGGATATCGTCGGTGGTGAGTTTTTCGCCAGCCCGGAAATTCTTGAACAGGCTTTCTGCTTCTTTCCTGACGGCTTTTTGTTCTTTTGTGACCTTGACCTTCTTGGTCTTCTTGCGGAGGCCGGAGATTACCTTGTCATAATCACGGAGTTCTTTCTGGCACGCGATGAAGAACTTGTGCTCTGCATCCGCTGCTTCCTGTGCCTCCACAAAACTCTTGTGTGCTGCATCCGCTGCTTCACGGGACTTGTCGGCTTTGCGGTAGGACTCAACCATAAGATCGTGGTGCTTTTGTGCAAGTTCGGCAACTTCGGTCACTTTCGCGTGGAGATCTGATGCCTGTTTCCGAAACTCGCGGGCTTCATTGACTTTGGTGCGCATCTCCTTGTTCTGCTCAAGTTCGGCTTCCTGCTCACGCACCTGACCCTTCATCTGCTTGATCTTCTCGATCAGCTCGCGTTCCTTGTCCGTTGTGAAGACTTCGGTCTGCTGCCGGTACTCCATGTACTCGATCTGTTTCTGGAGTTCCTTGACCCCGCGGTTCTTCTGTGTGCCGTGCTCTTTCTTGAACGATTCAATGTCTTCAAAAAGGACATTGGCCTTGTCGTTCATCTCGTTGCGCTGGGCCTTGATGTCAAGGACTTCCTGGTTGGATTTGTCCCGGAGATCTTTGTTCTTCTGCGCCTCTTCGACGAACTCGCGGGTCTGGTTGTTTAAGGTGTTGCGCTCGCGGGCGAACTTGCTGGCATTGGCATTCAGTTCATTGCGGCGGTTTTTGTGTTCTTCAGACTCGGCAAGGGTTTTTTTCCGTTTTTCCATCAGGTCATTCAACATGCGTTACCAACTCCTCATCAGATTCTCCTTTCACGGGAGGCGCACACTCTTTCGTTTGAGGTTTCCGTGATCACAAGAGCCGCATTGTTCCGGCTTTCTGATTCACCCTTATTACAACACTGCATACGGGATGCAGGATGAAAAACACCAGAAAAGATACTCAGCGCAGAATTCAGATAAGACTCCGGATCGAAGTCTTTGTTCAACACTCTGTTCATGATGTTCAACTCCCGATACCGGGGCGGGACCGTCCACAGGATCTCACCCCCATCCTCCCAGCGAAGGATTGTTCGAATGTACTATATTTTAAAGGAGCGGAGAATTATTAAGTGTTTCGCCGTTTACAGGCAGGAAACCGGCACGGATCCTGGGATGCGCGATCTGTAAGGAAATGGTTACAAAAAGGGTGTTGGTCGTTGGATTAAACCAACAGTACCTGAAATACCTGGCTGGAATTTTTGGTTTTTACAAATTTTCGGGTTTATCGATGTGCGTGGTGTGATTACTTAACCGACCCATTCGAGGACGCCGCCGCCACTTGGCTGGTCCCTGCTGCTGGTTCTCTTGGCCACGGGCATCTCAACCGCCTTGGGGTTGGAACGCTTATTCTCGATGTCCGAGATCATGGTCTTGTAGGACTGACGGGTTCCGAGGATCTGCGCGCTCTTGACGCCGGTCATGATGGCGAGCACACGGATCTTGCCTTCCATATCGCTGCGGACGCGGGCGCCCCAGATCACATCTGCATGGGGGTCGAGTTCGTACGTGAGCGAGGTTGCGACTTCCTCTGCATCCTGCAGGGTAAGGTCAGTGCCGCCCGTAATGTGGATCAGACTGCCGGTTGCACCGCGGTAGTCGATGTCGAGCATCGGGTTGCTTAAGCATTCGCGGACAACGCTCTCTGCCTTGTTCTGCTGCTTGCTTTCTCCGACAAGCATGACTGCGACGCCGCCCTTGGACATGATGGCGCGGACATCTGCATAGTCGATGTTGATGAGCGACGGCTCAGTGATCGTTTCGGAAATCCCCTTGACGGTCTCACCGATGAGCTGGTCCATGACGGAGAATGCCTGGCCGAGCGGGAGGTTCGGGACGAAGTTCTTCAACCGGTTGTTGTCGAGTACAATCACGGAGTCTGCTGCGGATGCGAGTGCCTCAAGACCCTCTTCTGCACGGATAAGGCGGGCTTTCTCGACCTGGAACGGGTAGCTGACCATTCCGACAACGATTGCACCCTGTTCCTTGGCAATCTGTGCTACAACGGGCGCTGAACCCGTACCGGTACCTCCTCCCATACCTGCTGTGATGAAGACGAGATCCGCAGATTCAAGGATCGCTTCAAGTGTGGGGCGAGCCATCTCGGCTGCACGTTTACCGACATCCGGGTAACCTCCGGCACCAAGGCCTTTGGTTAAGGACTTGCCGATAAGGACGCGCTTGTCTGCCTGGATCATGTCCAGGTGCTGCTTGTCCGTGTTGATCGCGATTGTCTCTGCACCGGAAACGCCCATGTGGTGGATACGGTTCACGGTGTTGTTTCCCGCGCCACCGCATCCGATGATGACGATTCTCGGCTGTCCGACAAAGTCATCATCTGCTGCGCTGGTACTGCCGGGCTTGTTCATCTCTTTTTCAAGTTCGGCATTTTTTAGTGCGTCGTTAATAATACTTTGCATGTCTACCCTCTCAAACCTTGAATGAAACCTGGTCACTTTCCTTCAGGACACGGCTGGCGCGTTTTTCAACAAGTTCACGAACCGCCGCCCTTACCGCTTCTGATACGTTGGGGTATTCCCCCGAATCTACCATCTGCTGGAGCAGATTGATCTGCTGTTCAGGCAACCGGAGCGTGATCCTTTGCATCATTGTATCTCTCATTTCTGACATATGTCTGGCTTCTGTCGCTCATATGTCAGACAAAGAGAATCCTTGTGTCTGACTTAACCAGATGAATCAAAGTAAAACACATAGGTATAAAAACTTTCTTCTTTGTGATTGGCAACTGCTTCACAACGCATTTATGACAGATTATCCAATTATTTTAGAAAATGAGCAGGATTTATGGCTGTTGACTTTCCGGAACGGGTTGTTCATGGAGGAACCGGAAAGCGACAGCAGGAAAAAACGCACAAAAAAGTGCTGGATTTCAGCGCGAGTGTGAATCCGTATCCTCCTCAATTCATATGGGAGATGGATTCTGACCGTCTTGGATATTATCCGGACGATACGTATACTGAACTCAAGGAACGGATAGGCAGTATCTTCCATCGTCCTCCTGAGGAAATTTGCGTAGGAAATGGATCAAGTGAGCTGATACGGGTTTTCTGTTCAGTGGTTTTCCGGGATTCCTCCCGCGACAGAATGTTCTATCAGGAGTCCCCGACGTTCGGCGAATATGCGTTATCCGCCAGTCTCGCAGGAGCGGTTTGTACAGACAAGCCGTCCGACGCGGGTGTCTCTTTTCTCTGCAATCCCAATAATCCGACAGGCCATTTAACCCAAAAGGAAGATGTCCTTAAACGGCTTCATTCAGTCAAAATGTTTGGAGGGCTGCTCTTTTGCGATGAGGCATTTATTGAATTGTCTGATCCAGGTGAGAGTGTTACGGATGTACGTGACCCTAATCTTTTTGTGTTGCGTTCACTCACCAAATGTTTCTCTGTACCGGGGATCAGGTTCGGTTACGGTTTTGGCGATCCGGCGCTCATAAAAAAAATTGAGACTGCCCGGTCTCCCTGGAGCGTGAATGCCTATGCAGAGGCGTATGCCATGGAAGCGTTCCTGCATATGGATGAGCTTGCGGCATCACGATCCGCCATTAAAAAGGAACGGACCTGGCTTTTTTCAGAAATCCAGTCCCTTGGTATGCGCTGTTACCCGTCACAGGTAAATTACATTCTTGCGGATTGTGGCAGGGAGGTATCTGCTCTCTGCGAACTGCTTGCCGTGCAGGGGATCCTTGTCCGTGACTGTGCGTCGTTTGGTCTGTCGTCATGCATCCGCATCGCGGTCAGGACCCGGGAAGAGAACAGAATACTCATCGAGGCACTTACTGCATGCGTGCACTGATCATGGCTGGCGGCGCAGGAAGCCGGATCAATCTCGGAGAAAAACCGCTTATCCTTATCTGTGGGCAGCCGATGATTGCGTATATTATCGGGGCTTTTCAGAAGGCAGGATGCGAACCGGTGGTTGCAGTATCCCCACAGACCCCCATGACCCTGAACTGGTGCCGTGCCCGGGGAATTGCTTTCTGTAAAGCAGAGGGGAAAGGTTTTGTGGAAGATATGGTGCATGCAATTCGTTTTCTTGAGGAAGAAAATCCAATTTTCATCTCTGTTTCTGATATCCCGTGTATTACCGCCGGGATTGTCAGATCCATTTCTGAGTTCTACGATACTGATGGAAAAGATGCCCTGTCCACATGGGTCCCGGCAAGCACGGTAAAAACCTGCCGCGGAGGCATGCCATACCGCGAACGGATTAATGGCATCGAGGCATGTCCTGCCGGTATAAACATCCTCCGCGGTGATCGTATTGACGAGGTCCAGGATGAACAGGCCCTTCTCCTGAATGAACCCCGCCTCGCCATTAATGTAAATACCCGGGCAGACCTTGCGGAAGCGGAATCGTTATTGCGGCTCGAAAGTACGGCATAAATCCCGATTCAGGATAGCACGCAACCTTGGTTCTTCTCAATTTACGGCAATCAACTCAAAATACGGATAATCCTGCCATATTTTTCAGGAATGCATATTAAGGATTATCACCCAAGATCCATACAGTATGGTGGAGTCACAGGAAATCGAGCTGCAGGGTCATATCATTGATTCCGGCATCATGACGCAGCTCTTCGACAGGATTATGGATATGGGCGGCAACTTTGAGATCCTTGCCTTTGACATAGGCAAGGAAAAGACCGACCCGAGTTATGCCCGTCTCCGCATCGCTGCATCCAGTAAGGATAATCTGCGATCCATATTGTCAGAACTTCACCGTCTCGGCGCCCGCCCGGTTGAAGTGAAAGACGTCCATCTCGTGGCTTCAGAATCCGATCGTGTCGTACCTAAGGGATTCTATACGACAAGCAACCACCCGACCAACGTGAAATACGGCGGCGAATGGATTCCCGTTGAACCCATTGAGATGGATTTTCTCATTGTCGTGGATTCAAAAAAGAAGCGTGCAGTATCCGTGGCGCTGGGAAAAATCCGGAAAGGGGATCTCGTGGTTGTCGGGGAGCAGGGTGTGAGCGTGCAATATCCCGAACGCCCCCGGGAGCAGAGTGCCTTTGAATTCATGCACGGGACGGTCTCCTCTGAACGCCCCAGCGAAACCCTTATCGCAAAGATTGCAAAAGAGATCCTCGATATCCGGAAAAAAGGAGGCAGGATTGCAATCGTAGGGGGCCCTGCAATAATTCATACGGGCGCTGACAAAGCACTGGCCGGTATGATCCATGACGGGTACATCAATGTCCTTTTTGCAGGTAATGCCCTTGCAACCCATGATATTGAATACAACCTCTACGGGACATCGCTTGGCATGGATATCTCAACCGGTAACCCCGTTATGGGTGGACATAAGCATCATCTCTATGCAATCAGCGAGATTATGCGTGCCGGATCAATAAAAAAGGCGGTAGACAGCGGCGTGATCAAGAGTGGGATCATGTACGAATGCGTGAAGAAGAATGTCCCGTTTGTCCTGGCAGGTTCCATCCGGGATGACGGACCGCTTCCTGATGTAATCACCGATGTCATGGATGCTCAGGACGCGATGCGAAAGCATATCGACGGGTGCAGCATGGTTCTGATGATTGCAACACTCCTTCACTCCATTGCTGTCGGGAACTGCCTGCCCTCCAATGTCAAGACGGTCTGTGTGGATATCAACCCCGCCCATTTAACGAAACTGATGGACCGGGGAACTACTCAAGCGATCGGTATTGTTTCCGATGCCGGAACATTCCTTCCCCTGCTTGCACGGCAGCTCGAAATCCAGAGCGGCCATGCGAAAAAATAAGTTCTCGGTTATTATCTCGTCAGCGGCATGCAGTAGGGTTTTTCCCGGGCAAGAACATATTCCCATTCTCCCTTGCAACTGCATTCTGTTTCCAGCAACGCCCCGATAAGATCGCGATCGCCATTGAGTGAATAATCGCGAATACCCTTGACGATCTCGTAGTCACAACTCCCGCAGTTATGCGGTCCCCGTTTCTGGCCGCCACCCAGCGGGTCGCACATAATATGGACCCGTGCATTTTTCAGGAGGGTGAGGATACTCCAGAGATACGGGGGACGGTATGCACCCCGCTTCCAGTAGTACTCCAGCTCAGTGTTCCGCTGGACCGTGCACGGGTTCATAGAGATCAACTCAGCATAAGGGGCCACATCCTGCAGGGAAGCCTTCATATCTGCAACTGCTTCACCTTCCGTCAGGAAAAGTGGCTTGAAAAGAAGGTATGCCTTCACCCCGGCTCCTGCCGCGTGCGCCGTTCGTGTAGCATTCCGGAAATCCACAAAGCTGAACCCCTTGTTTATGCATTTTTCCCGGATTGCATCATTGCTCGTCTCAAGACCGATTGCACAGTAAAGGGGTGTTTTCCAGCTCCCGTCATCAATACCTTCGATGAATGTTCTGAATATGTCTTCCTGCACGAACTCCGGGCGGGTTTCCGCAATCACCATCTTACCCCGGAATGCGGCTGCCACATCGGAAAGAAACGCCCGTGGCACTTCGTCCGGGTCAAAAAAACTCCCGGAGGTAAATATTTTTACCATGCGGTATTCATCGGGTTTGTATTCCTGCTGTACCCAGGCAAGCTGGGCCCTGAGATGGGCAAGAAGTGCAACGCAGCTTTGTTCACCATAGCGCTCGTGCCGGTAACTGCACATCCGGCATTTTGACCAGGTACAGCCGGCACTTTTGAAAATGACGGTTAAGCAGTCCAGCAATTCGTTGCCATAACGCTCTTTTCCCCGCCAGTTTGCAAGCGGTTTTTCAGGTATTTCAGAAATCATTAACATCCTATTAGTTGATCTGATATAGATGAAAAAGATCGTCCTGCTGCTGATAGGACTTCTCTTTCTGTCGGGTTGGGTATCGGCCTACCAGGTCAATATTGACGCACCTGATTCACTTGCGGTCGGCAAACCTCTGGTTGTGACCGGCACAACAACATTTGGTGTCGGGACTCCCATCGATGTTGTATTGTATTACCAACTGACAACAACGACTGAAATCAAACGGAAGATCGTATACGTCCAATCAGACAAGTCATTCAAGGCAGTCTTTGATACGACAGGCCTGAAGCCCGGGACGTACAAAGTTGAGGTTCCTGCAAACGGCCTTGGCGATTCGATCTCGATGAAACTTGTTACCTTGTTTGACCGGACTGAAGAAATTTCCCTCTCATCACCGCTCAACCAGGGTTTTACCGGCAAGATCTATGTGTCAGGGCAGATCAAAGGTGATGAAAATTCCGGTGTCCAGATCGAAGTAATCGATCCAGACGGTCTTGTTGTCTTCGGACCTCAGTATGTAAATATTGACAATGCTGCACATTTTGCCGCTGTAGTACCGATCACCGATCCAGGGGACTATGAGGTCAGTTTTACCGATGTAAAAGGATACATCGGTTCACGGACCATTTCATCGCAGGGCCAGGCTACGGTCGCCTCGACGGTTACGCCATCAGAAACCTTGACAACAAACCCGGCCGTGATCTCCGCCCATACACAGTCGTCCCGGGATACGCCGGCATATTTTATTGTAAAAACCGGCACAGGACCGGTCACCCTGTATACTTCGAAATCCCTTGACTGGGTGATCGAATACATTGACGATAAGGGAGCTCTTCACATGGATAATGACCAGGGTGCGATGAACGCGGAGAGAGCAGAATTCCAGGGAAATGGAAAAATTGTGTACGTCAAAGTCTATCCCTATAAGTATTCGGTGGCCAGTGACGTGTTTCTTTACGGTGAGAATGTCAACTCGATTGTTGTAAGCCAAACTGTGCCAGCCCCCTTTGCAGCAACCGAATCACAGACAGCGACAACGCAAGAGTCACCGGTTGTTCCGGTTATAGGCATTGTGGCAGTGGGAATGGCCCTTGTACTGGCCCATAAAAAAATGGATTGATCTTGTATTCATTTATCGAACAGTACCTTATTTTTAGATTATATTCCGGTGCAATCCGATAAAAGAAGCCTTTTTTATATCCCAAAACCAACATATGGAGCACTGCCGGGGTAGTCTAGTCCGGGAAGGCGGTAGCCTTGAAAGCTACTGGTGCCCTGCACCTCAAGAGTTCAAATCTCTTCCCCGGCGTAATCTCTGTTTTTGTTTCTGTTTTTAATGGAGTGGGAAAACGATTGGAAAAAATGCGATCCGCTTTCTGGATATCCAAAAATTTTGCAACCTCCGCGGTCTTGATAAGCACGGCGATATCTGTATCATTGTTTTTATGTGGTTGAAACACCCACATTAACTGTCAGATACCAGAGAGGATTATCGATGTGTGTTGCAGTCCCTGCAGAAGTCATTGAAATAAGAGAGGGAAATATCGGTCTCGTGGATTATGGCGAACTCAGACAGGAGGTCAGGCTCGACCTCGTAGATGTGAAGGTCGGTGAGTTTGTTCTCGTCCATGTCGGGTTTGCCATCCAGCGCCTCTCCCGTGAAGAGGGCCTTGAGACCCGCGAGATTTTCAAGCAGGTCTATGCGGCGCTGGAGAACTGATGCACGAGTATTCCATCGCGTATGACCTGTATGCTACCGCACGTACGGCAGCGCATGAACACAAGGCGACGAAAGTAAAAAAGATCAGCGTCGAAGTGGGGAGGATGGCGATGGTAAACCCGGAGCAGGTCGTGTTCCTCTTCGACACAATCAAGGAAGATGATCCCCTTTTCCGGCAGGCAGTGCTGGAATGTCATGAAGTCTCTCCCCAGACAACATGCCCGTGTGGATATGCCGGCGATGAGATCTATATATGCCCGAAGTGCGGGGCATTGCCGGAACTGGTGAGAGGCAGGGAAATTGTCGTAACTAATGTCGAGATTGAGGTGGAAGACTGACATGAAAGTCAACATGATGCACGGTGCCGGAGGCGAAGTGATGGGCGAATTGCTCCAGACACTGACGAAATTCCGGCACAATAACGCCGGAGGGATCGGGCTTGAGGCAATGGATGACGGTGCGGTCATCCCTTTCTGTGGCGAAAACCTTGTGTTTACCACGGATTCGCACGTTGTCCGCCCGATCTTCTTCCCGGGCGGGGACATCGGCCGGATCTCGGTGTGCGGCACGGTGAATGATCTCGCCATGATGGGGGGTCGCCCAATCGCCCTTTCCTGCGGGATGATCATCGAAGAGGGATTCGAGATCGATGACCTTGCTAAAATCGTCTCATCCATGGACGAGGCGCTTGGCGAGTCAGGGGCAAACCTTGTCACAGGTGATACCAAGGTCATGGAACGGGGTGCTCTCGACGGTATTGCCATCAACACCGCTGGTATCGGCATTGCAAAGAAAGTGGTCCGTGACAACGGGCTTGTTCCCGGCGATGTGATCATTGTTTCGGGAACACTGGGTGATCACGGACTTGCGATCATGGCCCACCGGGAAGGTTTCGATCTTGGGGAACAGATCCTTTCGGATGTCGCCCCGCTCTCGCGGATGATGGAAAAGGTCCTTGACGCCGGCACCATCCATGCTATGAAAGACCCGACCCGCGGCGGGTTTGCAAGCGCAATCAATGAGATGGCAAAAAAGAGTGGCGTCTGTGTGCGTATCCGGGAAGAGAATATTCCCATCCGGAAAAGTGTAAAAAGCGCTGCTGCAATGCTCGGCATCGACCCTCTCGAGGTGGCAAACGAGGGGAAAGTCGTCATGGGAGTCCCGGCATCAGATGCTGAAGAGATCCTTGAAGCCCTCCAGTCCCATAAGTATGGCAAGGATGCGACAATCGTCGGCACTGTTACAAAAGGAGCTCATGTGATCATGGAGACAACAATTGGTGGAGAACGTTTCATTGAACCCCCGATGGGAGACCCGGTTCCCCGCGTGTGCTGATCCCCCTATGAATCAGGAATAGTACTTTTTTTAGTTGCGGATAAAAAAACAAAAAATTCAGGATGGAGATCCTGATTGTATGGGATCATTTGCCCCGGGATCGGCAAGAGAATGGAAATGTTCCCATGAGAGACGTATAACAAACCGTGCTCCTTTGTCAAAGGTTCCCGTTTCCTTAATGGTGAGATTCATTATTGCCAGTATTTTGCGTGAATGGAAAAGGCCAAAGCCCGTATTCTTATAATTTTCCTGCCGGAAAATCTGCTCACTCTCCTTATCTGGGATTCCCAATCCGTCATCTTCGAAAACAATATCGAGACTATCGGCTTTTTCAATGGTCCTTATAGAGAGTTCCGTGATATGCTCCCGATAGCAGATGGAATTTTTATCAGGTTAGAGAAAACTTTCACGAGCAGAGGGTCGGCTTAGATTTCAAAGGGAGGGATAATTGTAAAATGAGTGAAAATGAGATTATTCTGCTTTTTCTGCAATAAATCCCATCAATAGGTCAAGCGCTGCCATCTCCCGTTTACCCCCGCATTTCCGGACAATCCCGGCATGGTAATTGATCAACTCTTTTAATTTCGGGTCACGTTTCCTCATATACCGTGTGGCATGAACGGTGGCATCAACAATACTGCTGAATCCACGGTTGACCGGATGGATGACTACCTCTTCAATAAGTTCTTTCCGGAGCGTGAGCGTGACGATGACAGTTTCCGTTGTTGTACGGTCGATGGTGGCAGTAAATGCAGCCCAGGCGTCCGCACCGGCCAGACGCTGTACGGTCACACTGCCGACGGGCTCTTCGATGAACATCTCCTTTGGCAGATCCTCAAAGGCCGTCTTCACGTACATGATCGGGTCATGGATGAAGTTTGCAACGAGCCATCCGTCTTTCCGGATATTTTCTACGGTATGGCTTCCGGAAAAAAGGACCATAGTGGCTTTTCCTTCCCGAAGATGGATTCCCATCGGTGCCGCGTTGAATGATGTGGTCGCAATCACTTCGTTGATCCCGCCTTTCAGAAGTCCCATGACCATCCTTCCCCGAGCGCGATAAAGATCGAAGCAATGACGATGTCCGCTATTGATCCGGGATTTATGTTCCGTCCGATACATTCGGCATCGAGATCCTCGATAGATCTCCTGCCATCAAGGACGTCCTGGGCAGCCATCATTGTTTCCTGTGCAACCGCCTGCCCATGCTTTTTTATGATGAATGTGTCTGGTTCTGTTGCAAGAAGCGTCAGGAACATCCGGACAATGGATTCTCGGCCCGGTCCGATCTCTTTGAGGAGATCGGCCCCTCTCCGGGTCAGAGAGAAACCGGTCACCCATTCGCGGGCAACCATGTCATTTGCTGCGGAGTGCTGCATAACGTCCAGCAGGGTCATATCGCGCTCGCGGATGAGGGTTAAAGCATGCGGGTCATTGACATCGATCTCGTCCGTTGCATTGATACTCACGGACGTCATAGCGAATGCCTTGTAAAACGCGACGGCATCTGACACATCTGTCTTTGCGATCGCAGCCATTGCACCGGAAATATCCTTTCCGTACACCAGCGGGACGAGCAGGATAAATGCACCGAAGTGCGTATTTCCCCCTTTATGGCAGTTGGTGTCGCGGACCGCGTGCTTGATGATCTCCCCGATCCGTCCTTTACCCTGATCCGCCTCTTCAAGTGCGGAGCGGGCAAAGATGGTGGAAGCAAGGAAATGTTCCAGCCGCGTCTCGGGATAGTCATGGCAACGGTCCACGTTTCCCGGCTTGGGGAAGGCGCAGACTTCCAGCATCATGGCGAGTTGCGCCCGTTCAACTGCGTTTATCCGTAGACACGTCATGGAATACACGGCCCATTATTGTATCAGAGAGGTCGCGTTTCAGACGCATATATTCTTTGTTTGATAGCCCCACCTGCTTGAGGGTCATGTTCCGGAACATGCAGGGTGAGGATGTCTTGCAGCACCAGGCGAGGCTGCCAAAACAGGTCTGCTTCCCGTCATCAAGGGGGGTCCCTTTCACCCCCTCCATTTTCATCCGGATGTAATCCTCGCGGGGCAGGTTGATCCGCGCCAGGGTCGGAATGAGCGGGCATTCCTTTACCGGCATGCAACAGAACGTAAGCGAACGGATGTCGCCCCCGCGGCAGAGCTGCTTGGGGGCGTTGTACCATCCATCCTCGTCGGCATACCGTGTTATCGCCGCATCGAGCCCTGCAAGCGTCCGGGAATCAGACTGTCGTGCGAGCGAGATGATGTCGGCCCCGTGGGAGAGCATGTCTTTCATGCGCTCAAAAGTATTGATCGAATTGTTAGCTATCAACATCAGCGGGCAGCTGTTCCGGATCTGCCGGAGTTTTGCGGTGCCAAAGTCCATGAGATCCACATGAAGGATGTCGGCACCCGCCCCCCAGAGTTTTTTTGCCAGTGCCCTGTCGTCATTTGCCACCCCGGCCCGTATCTTTACCGAGACAGTAACACCTTCATTTTTCAGTTCCCTGACAACGGTAAGGAGTTTCTCCGTATTTTTCAGGTAGTATTCACCGCAACCCGCGGCTATCATTTCCGGCTGGCGGCAATGGGCATCAATCTCGTAGACAATGGCACTTCCAAGTGCCTGTGCAATGACACGGAACGCTTCCGGCGAACTCCCGCGGAGATTGACTCCGAGTACGACGTCGCTCTTCTCCATCTTTGCGTTCTGGGCCTGCAGCTCGGTTACCGGGTCATCACAGATGAATTCCCTGCGGTCACCGGAAGATGCAACAGATTGGGCGGCGTCCATAGTCGGCCGGTCAATAGAATAGCCCCCGATGAACGCAAGGCCGATGTGTTCCGCCCGCTCCAGCACATAGTCCGCATCGACAATACCGGCCATCGATGCGATCGCCACTGGTGTCCTGACAACGCGGTCGTTGATGAGCAGCCCGAAGCGATCAAATGCATCCATCATAGATTCATATTCATTGACAATGCACAAACAAATTCCTTTGGGTTCGTTCCGGCTCATGTACACGATTAAATCATCTGGTGAGCCCTGCGAACCACAAGATTATATTAAAGACTGGCATGTGCCGTGACGGGAGAAAGACCAAAATGCGAAGCGTATGGTCTTCGAATGGAGGATGTCAGAACACTCAAAGTTTCTCAAGGAGATACCCATCCTTTGAACGCGAGAGGGCGATACCCTCCCGGGCGTCATCGATGGTAATCCCCTTGTTCGCCCGGAAATGCTCCACAACCGTTGCCCACGGGATGAGAAATGCCATGCTTGCCTTTCCCGGACCCTGCCGGAATTCTACTGCAAGAAATCCGATCCGTCCGGTCTTTGCGAGAAAATCCGATATCGCATCAACCTGGTGTAATTTGTTTTTATCTGCATGGAAATGTTGTGAAAAATAAATCTTTTTATCGATAATCGATTTACATTCGATCGAAAGGTAGTACGAGGGATTGAGCGAATCTACGAGTACGTCAACATACTGGCTCGTGAATTTATATTGCTTGAGCCGGTAGGCAAACCCCTGTATATGGTGGGTTTTAAAATAACGGTTTAAGCAGTGAACAATCTCCCGCTCAAAATCACTCATCTTTTACTGATGTGATGCTATCGGAAAAAAACCATTTGGTAAGAATTTTTAACCTGCCCAGTAATACTATTTGTTATATGAGTAAGAAGGGAATGTTACTCGTAGGGCACGGGAGCACGATGCCCTACAATCAGCAACTCGTAGAGAAGACTGCGGCCCTCATCCAGGCACACAATACAGGTTTTATTGTCAAATGCGGTTTTATGAATATGAATAAGCCAACGATCAAGGAATCGATGAACGCGTTCCGGCATGAACCGATCGACGCACTCGTTGTTGTTCCCCTGTTCCTTGCAAAAGGTGTCCATATCGAAAAAGACATTCCCGGAGAGATCGGGCTGACGGAAGGCACAAAGAAAGGGAACTTCGTGCTCAACGGTAAGACGATACCGCTGGTGTATGCAGAACCAATCGGCAGCGATCCCCTGCTTGCTGATCTCATGGTCAAGAACGCGACAAAGGCGCTCTCCACGCTCTGACTTTTTTATGCATATCCTGGTGCTGGATACAATCCATGGGGGGAAAATGATCAGTGAAGCGTTTTTATCCCGTGGTGACCAGGTAGATCTCGTTGACGTGTACAGAGGAGAAAGCGCAGTCGATGTCAACACTGCCCTTTCTCGCAAATATGATCTGATCGTCGCGCCTGTGCATCTCGATCCCGATCACCCGCTCCTGGAACATGCGCGGGCTCCGGTAATCACCCACCATGAGGCGGTACGGCAGCTGCTCGGAGAGGATCTTCCTGATCCCATGGTGGAAATCACGGGTTTTCGGGGCAAGACGACCACTGCGCATGCGCTTGCCTCGCTTATGCCAGGCAAAGGGATTCTTCATACATCTATGGGCACATTCCGTTTCCCGGAAAAGAACTGGATCTCGCGGTCCAGCATCACGCCCGGCTCCGTGCTCGCAGCAGTGAGACGTGCGCGGGAGATCCACGGCTGGCTGATCGTTGAGGAATCCCTTGGGGTCACAGGAGCCGGAACGCTCGCCATAATCACTTCTGATGAGGATTATTTCTTTGCAGCCGGAAAGAAGTGTGCCATCAAAGCCAAGGTCAGTTCGGCAATGCACTGCCGGCACCTGCTCCTTGCAGATCATATCCAGGCTGATTACCAGGACGGAATCGTGCATATCGAAGATGTTGCATCCTGCAAAGGCACGGAGTGTACTATGAACCTTGATGGCAAATCCTTCAGGATCACCAACCCACTCCTTGCTCTGCCGGCATATCATGACTCCCTGATGCTTGCGGCAACCGCTGCCGTAATGCTGGGGATTGACCCGTCTACCCTTGCATCGTTTGCTGCACTCACCGGCCGGATGTCGGTGAGTTACAAGGAAGATGTGCTTGTGGTTGACAATGCGAACAGCGGCACGAACTTTATTACAACCATTGACGCTGCGAGATATGCGCGAAGCACGTCGGGGCACCAGGATATTACTCTTGTCATCGGCCAGCAGGAAGGTGATGGAGCGGTCTGTGAAGGGTTCGCGCATGACCAGATTCTTGCAGCGGTCGAGACCATCCATCCTGTTCATCTGATCTGGGTTGGCAGGTTTCCCGATCCCGGCACGGAAGAATACAGGAGCCTTGGACCGCGGGTAACCGCCCATGTACCCACTCTTGAAGCAGGATATGCCATTGCCAAGCAGAAGACGGAACGGGGATCGATTGTCCTTGCCGTTAAAATATGGAGATAAATGATCAGTATGAAATACATGCATCCCCGCCCGAGTTCGATTGTCGCTTCCCTGTATACCGCACGCGATCTTAATGTCGATGTCGCAATCCTGCATGGCCCTTCTGGCTGCTCGTTCAAGCATGCCCGGCTGCTGGAAGAAGACGGGATGCGTGTCCTCACCACATCTCTTGCCGACAACGAGTTCATTTTCGGGGGCCAGAAACCCCTCGAAGACGTGTTGCGGTATGCCGAGGACCACTTCCACCCCCACCGCATGGCAGTCGTAGGCACGTGTGTTGCGATGATCATTGGTGAAGATCTCCAGTCCGCAATTGCAGGATCAGGAGTAACAACGCCGACGATAGCGGTGGACATTCACGCGGGTTACGTGGAGAATATTGCCGGTGTGATCTCAACGCTCGAAGCTGCGGAAGAGGCCGGCTGGATCACGAAGGAGGAACTGGCCCGTCAGCGGTACATGATGCAGAAGGCAAACGAAGTCGAACGCAAACGGGGTGCGGCTTCGCAGCCCTATATCGAAGCTTCCCGCGGGGATCTCAAACATCTGGCCGCACAGAAGTTGCTCCGGCTCGCTCGCACCGGGGCGAAAGGGATCGCGATCCTGAATGCAAAGAAAGAGACCGCGTACATGTTTACCGATGCGCTGATCGCGCTCCATGATGTCTGCCCGTCTGCAGATATCACGTATATCGCCAATCTTGAACAGCGCGGCCTGCCCAAGAGCAGGGGGGATGCCGAGCGGATTGCAGCACAACTGGAGGAGCGTGGCGTGAAGGCAGAACTGATCGGGGCACTGGATGAATACGGAGCAAACGGCGATACGCTTGGGAAACGGATACAGGAGATCGCACCCTCATTTGCGCTTATTGCCGGCGTCCCCCATGCGATCCCACCCGAGTATACCAACGGCATCGAGTGCTTTTCCATCACAAACGGCCCACGGCAGGTCGCTCCGCTCCGCGATATCGGGCACAAGCATGTGATGGTCGAGATCGACCTGCACCCGAAAACACTTGGTGTCAGGGAAATCGTTGAGAGCGAATTCGGGGCAGTGCTCCGGAGCCTTGCATGAAGGCAGTCCTGATCACCGGTGATCGATCGGGCAGTGGCAAGACCAGCATCACGCTCGCCCTTGCAGCTCTTCTCTCGAAAAAGAACTGTGTCCAGACATTCAAGGTCGGGATGGACTATATCGACCCCTCCTATCTGTCCGCTGTATCGCACCGGCCCTGCCGGAATCTCGACAGTTTCACGCTTGGCCATGACCAGATAGAGGACATTTTCCGGTTCGGGTGCCGGGGTGCTGACGTTGCCCTCGTCGAAGGTGTGCGTGGACTCTATGAAGGAGCAGAAGCTCTGAGCGATACCGGGAGTACAGCGGCAATTGCAAAGGAACTCGATCTGCCCGTGGTGCTCGTAGTCTCGGCGCAGAGCATCACCCGGAGCGCGGCCGCTCTTGTCAAAGGATTCCAGGCATTCGACCCGTCCGTCCGTATTGCCGGGGTCATCCTCAACAACATCAAAGGAGGTTCCCATAAGGCCAAGGCACTTGCGGCGATTGAGCATTACTGCAACGTGCCGGTCATCGGGGCCATTCCACGGATGGACGAGATGCAGCTTGCGATGCGGCATCTCGGCCTGGTACCGTACCGCGAAGGTTCCGGGCGGGGGGATTTTGATGCCCGCATTGAGACAATTACGGCGATGATCGGGCAGTACGTGGACCTTGACCGGTTCACATCCCTGATGAGGGATGTATCGTTTGCCGAGAACACACCCACTCTTTTTGATCATCTCACGCCACCTGACCTGAAGATCGGTGTCGCAATGGACGAAGCGTTCAATTTCTATTATGCCGACCTGTTTGATATTCTTAAAACCTGCGGGACGGAGACCGTACCCTTCAGTCCCATTCACGACCGGCTTCCGGAAGCAGATGGGTACATTATCGGAGGCGGGTACCCGGAGATCTTCACCCGTGAACTTGAAGCCAATGACCGGATGCGTGATGCAGTCCGCGAGACCTCCCGCAATGGCATACCGATATATGCCGAATGCGGCGGGTTGATGTATCTCACAGAACGCATGATATTAAAGAAAGGCTGGCAGGGCCGTGAGGAGGAGCAGGTTTCCGATATGTGCGGAGTATTTGAGGGCGAGACGCGGATGCCTGCCAGGCGGGTGGTCAGTTACGTGGAAGGTACGAGCAGCCTTGATTCACCGATGGGAAGTGCACAATTCCGCGGGCACGAGTTCCATTATTCTGAAGTCGTACTGAAAAACGATGCCCGATTCTCCTATACGCTCTCCCGTGGCATCGGTATCCGGGACAATCTGGATGGGGCTGTCATAGGCAATACACTCGGGAGTTACACGCACCTGCACCCGGTGGCAAGCGCAGGAATGTTCCGGCATTTTATTGACCTGTGCCGGAAGAGGACGTAGCCGGAATCCTGCAACAATATCAGGACCTTTTTCTTTTTCGGGATACTTTTCCGGCATACGAACTTCGCACACTCTCTCTTCGCGTTTCAGTCATTGCAATGTGAGATAACCCAAACGCGCGTATATCAACATTCGTACACTTTTTCTTTGAACAAAAGAAAAAACTACAAAACCTAGAGCCTCCCATACACTTTTCATGATCATTTACCTTGATGGAAAATACCTCCCCGATGACCAGGCACGGATCTCGGTCTTTGACCACGGGCTCCTGTATGGTGACGGGGTGTTCGAGGGAATTCGCGCCTATAACGGAAAAATTTTCCGGCTGAAGGAACATATCGATCGACTCTATGACTCGGCAAAGACGATCGATATCAAGCCGACCATCTCAAAGGAGGAGATGACCGAGGCGATCTGCGAAACGCTGCGCAGGAACAATCTGAAGGATGCCTACATCCGCCCGATCATTACCCGGGGTGTCGGGGATCTCGGGCTCGACCCGAGGAAGTGCCTGAAGTCATCAGCGCTCGTCATTGCCGTGTCATGGGGCGCGATGTATGGCGACCTGTACGAGAAAGGTCTCAAGGCCATCACGGTCTCGGTCCGCCGCAATCCTGCAGAATGCCTGCCCCCCAATGTCAAGAGCCTCAATTACCTCAATAACATCCTGGCTAAGATCGAGGCGAACTACAAGGGCGGCGACGAAGCGATCTTCTTCGATACCAACGGGTATATCTCGGAAGGTTCAGGTGACAACCTCTACATCGTCAAGAATGGCGAGATCATCACGCCGCCCACGCTCAACAACCTCCGGGGTGTCACCCGGCTGGTCGTGCTCGAGATCGCAAAATCTCTCGGTATCACGGTAAAAGAGCAGAATCTCGGGTACTTCGACCTGTATACAGCTGATGAGCTGATCTGTTCCGGCACCGCGGCGGAAGTTGCCCCCATCACCTGGGTCGACGGGCGGACGATCGGTTCAGGGAAACCAGGGCCGGTATTCCGGCAGCTGGCATCTGCATACAAGGCAGTAACGGAAAAAGAGGGTTATCCGATCGATAAAAAATAATTTTTTGTTTCGGCCGGTATTCAACTCGGTCTACGTACTTTCTCCTGATTATGTATTCAGGCTCTAGTGGCTTTTTTCCATATTATTCAATGCGCAGGATCTCCGGGTAGAACATCATGAGCAACTGGTCGAGATGGATAAAAGCTTTTTTATGATCGATATAGATCCTGAATGCCTCCCCGCTTCGCGTCCTGAAACTGATATAACCGGCAAACAGCAGGGGTTTTTTCATCTCGATAGCAACAATGTCCTTCCTCCAGATCTCATACACTCTCTCTTTGGTGAGTTCCTCGATGGATCGCGGGCGTGTATCAACAGTTGTGCCAAAGAGCTCGTCCATGATAAAAGTGCTGAACTGAACCCCGTCCGATCGGGTAACATCGAGATCTTTATTGAGGATGATGAATACGCGCTGATCTGTCGCATACACCCCATATCCTCCCGTCGAAGACCCGATTGCCCCTGCAATAGCACCGGCAACACCGTCCCTTGGGATTTTTACCGTGATGCTGGAGATGCCTCCAATATAGGTCTCTTCCTCATAGATCCCCATGATGGTCTTGATACTAGGCTGTTCGCTGACGAGAATGGACTGGATTGATCCGATGATTGTTCCCTTGGGATCGAAAATACCCGTGCCTTTCTCCCACAGGAGCACCGGCTTGTCGCGGATGGTCAAATTTTCAAGACTTCCGATAAATGTGTCACCTTCCCGTGTAATGGCCGGAGGTTGGCCGGGAATCGGGCTATCCGGGGGCATGATGATGTAATCGATCAGCATGGGCTTGCGTGTACCATAGAAAGGTAATGCATATTCATAGTCGCCTTTACCCACCATTTCCTTCGCCCCGATGCCGGTAAGATTGCTGATTGCATCGTTCCAGGCAATGACTTTTCCGGAAAGATCGATGGCAAAGATCGGGTAAGGGACTTTCTTTATAGAATTTGAAAGTTCGTTCCATTTGCCGGCTATACTCTTTGGGGACGGGAAGGACGAAGGGACGGCAGGCAGCGGGGGGAACCGGGGAAAATTGCTGTTAATCGTCCGGGATATGTCCTGCAGGGGGTCGTCGAGCTGGAGTTTCCCTACGAGTTCAAGGGTGCGGATTTCATCCAGCCATTCGAGGTCCTCAGAATCGATCTCGGCCGTCGTGGCACGGAAGAGGTCCGGATAAAAAAGTTTCAGCAACTGCTCGAGATGACTGAATGCCTTCTTGTGATCAATATAGATCCGGAATAAACCTCCGGATTTTGTCCTGATGATCAAAAACCCTGAAAACAACCGGGGTGTCTTCATCTCGATGGTGGCGATATCTTTTCTCCAGACTTCGAACACCTTTTTCGCGTCCAGTTCCTGGATGGACCGCGGGCGCATGTCCACACTCGTGCCGAAGAGCTCATTCATGAGGAATTCTCCAAATTGCATCCCTTCGGATCGGGAGGCGTCGAGATTCGGGTTGTGGATCACCAACAACCGCTGGTCCGTGGCATAGACCCCGTACCCCCCGGTCGCTGTTCCGATAACACCGGAGAGTGCTCCGGAGAAGCCTTCCCCGGCCACTTTGAGGATAATACTGGAGATACCTCCGATATAATGTTCAGTATCTTTGTCACTTTCAGATTCGGCGGGTTGTTGACTGACTATGAGTGACTGGATGGCAGCAATCGTAGTCCCGGAGGCATCGTGGATAATGGTACCCTTGCTCCAGATCTTCATGGGTCTGCCACGGATCGTAACGCTTTCCACATCTCCGCTGATCGTATCCCCCTCCTGCGTGATGGCAGGAAATCCCTTGATGTCGACACCTGAGGAGTTGAGGATGTAATCGATCAGCATTGGCCGTGGCTCCCCGTAGATAGGGAGGGCGTACGCATGGTTTCCCTCGCCAAGGATAGTCTTCGCCTCCACACCGGTCAGTTCAGCCATTGCATGGTTCCATGCAATGACTTTGCCGGACAGGTCGATAGCAAAGATTGGATACTGGACCATCTCAATAGAATCCCCAAGGTTGCCCAGATCTGCCGGCGTAACAACTCCGGAGGCTGTTGCCGTACTCACTGAGGTCTGGATGGAGTCGTATTCCGTGTTGATCGAACCTTTGGGAAGGATGTCGCTGATCCGTACAACGAATGAGAGGTCCCTTCCCTGTGCAAGGTATTCGATGACATTTCCTTTTTCATCAAAAAACGCCCGGTACCCCCACTGGTACAGGTGTGGTTTGCCTGCATGGTCCAAGACATGGTGTTCAATATATGCACCGGAATTCTGGGGTGTCAGGCCTTCGAGATGCTTTTTAATCTCTCCCAGTTCCTCGGCCGGGATTGTTGCGAGGAAATTCGTTGACGGGATCTCATTTAGTGCCTTATTGGCAAACTGAGCGTAAGCATCGTTTGCGAGCGTGGCTAATCCATCTGGTGTAAAACAGCAGAGAATATCCTGCTGCTTCTCAACAAGCGAGCGGTAACGGGCATCAGGTTCCAAGGCTGGCGGGATATATGCACCGGGATGATTCCGGCGACGGGAAGTAACAGAAGTGCGGATAAATTCTTTGACTCTGGGGAGTTCGCGAATGATCTCCACGCCTTTCTGGACATAATAGTTTCCCCCGTTGTTCAACGTCTCGATAGCGATCTGTGCGAGATGTCGGCCGGTGAACATAATGAATAAAACCGGGTCATTCTGGAACCGTATCTCTTTTAAGAGCGTGATCCCGTCGATCTCCGGTATTGAATAGTCAGCAATGATTGCATCGAACTGATACTGGTTGACGAGATGGAGAGCGTCAGATCCGTTCGTGCAGGTAAAGATGGAGAAATCACCTTCACGTTCAAAAAATTGTTTCAGTACATCCAATACTGCGGGATCATCATCAACGCAGAGAAGTGAAATGAGTTGCATATCCGATGATACTATGTTCATTCTCTGTTCCCCCGTCCCATGTTATGTCCGATTACACAATACTGCAATATCTGTTTAAATAACCTGTGCACACAGATTTTAATTTTTGTATAAAGTAAGATTATCCCGTCGGATGATCATTCATTCCCGATACTATTTATGGGTTGCCAAAATGAGTGAGTATAAAAATAAAAAAGTCAAAAATGATATTTTTTCAAGGATTTTCGTTTGAATTATTGGTTTTTAAAAATATCTCGACGAACAAATAATCTCTTCGAATATATTTGTCATGTCGCTATCCCGACAGGCGATTGCTCTTCCTCCATAATCTATTTATGACGTAACGTGAAAGTAAATAGGGCAGCGTGCTGCTATAGTGTAGACCGGCCAATCATGCGGGCCTTTCACGCCCGCGACAGGGGTTCGAATCCCCTTAGCAGCATCTTGTTTTCAGGTTAGAAATCCTAAGGATACCTATTTCACTATCCCCAATTACCTGAGTGATGTGGCGATATTGCGCCAAGCACGTTTGCATGAAAAGTCATGCTGACTTTACTGCTCACTGTTTTCAATCAGGATCTGCCTAAATAAAATCAGGATGGTGTTGTTACAGTCGCATTGACGGTCGTGTTTGACGACACCGTAGCGTTCTCCACCGGGATTGGTACTTTTGTCGGAGTAGGTGTCGGCGTAGGGGTTGGAGCGGGTTTCAGGTCTGCCTGTATTTCAACAATTCCTTTGGGTGTACCCGTCGATTTCTCCGTGACCTTCTCACCATTCTTGTACACCTCTACGGTCAGCTTATCAGATGAGCCATCCACTTTCTGGATAGTTGCGACAACGATGCCCTCACTTGTCGCAACCGGGATGTACTTCTCCCCGCTGCCGCTGACGTCTGACTCAGCACCTGGTGTACCAACGGACCCGGTAAACTGGTTGTCATACAGTACATGCACCCAGACACCCTGAGGTGGGACGATGAGCTGCGGCGGGGTAACTGGAGCAGGGGTTGTTTCAGGGATGGCTGTCGTTACCGGGGCCTCGGTTTGAACCGTTGTTGGTGCAATAGTTGCAGCAGCTGTTACCTCCGGGGTCGGTGTGGGCGTCGGTGTTACGGCGGCACCTCCCAGCGGATTTGCAAAGATAAATACCGCGGCGATAATCGCGAGGATGACTATGGCAAGTACACCTATGATGAGCAATTTCGGCGCCCGTGAAACCGCAGGCGGTACCGGATAATGCGGCGGAGGTGAGGGGGGTTCTGCAGGTGCCGTCTCACCAGTTGCCGGAGAAGCGCTGGGAGTGATCACCGGCCATTTTACTGCCGGGATTGCCCCGGATTCGGATGCCTGCGGTGCAGGGATAGTATCCATTCCGGCTGCCGGCTGCGCGTGCTGCTTTGGTATAATGGGTGCCGGTACCGTGCGGGGAACGGAGTCCTCAATGAGCGGTTCGATTGAATGGATCACGTCTTCAATCGGCCGCTCTTTTTTATCGGCTCCTGCCCCGAATACCGGTGACATTGGCATATGCACCTGCGGGACAGAGGATGCCGGTGTTTCTGCCGGCAATGCAAGCTGCGCGTTGATATCTGATTCTTTGATAACCGGTGTGCCGCATTTATTGCAGAACGCCGATTCGGGAGGTACACGACTCCCGCAGCGATTGCAGAACGACCCGGTGGGAAGGGTTGTTGTCTCGACAGGTTTTGGCATGGACGGTGCCGTTTCGACAATCTTCTTCATGGGACCCGGCCGGGCAATCTCGATCTTCTTTTTCGGTGAAGGGACCACCGGGATATTGGATACGTCCATCCTCACAGGAGCAGGTCCAGCATTTGTCGTGATAGCGGGCTGTTCTGAATGGGTGGGCACATCCGGCATGATCGGATGCTGGACTGCAGACGAAATATGCTGCCGGAGGATCTTTGCCCATTCGTCGCATTCACGTTTCCGCTCACCTCCTCCGCTGGTCTTGGAGAACGTGAGGATCATCTGCCGGGTGGCTCCGGTGTTGGTGATGATGGAAAGGGTTAGGGTTGGGTCACGGATCGCATTCTCGCCAATTTCGATATCACGGAGCGTTGCGAGAAGGATTTCCTGAGGGGCGATGAGATGTTTCTTGCTGTCGATGAGTATGAGACGTCGTGTCGTAAGCACCGCTTCAAACGAGACTGACTTGACCTTGATATTCTGTGCATTGAAGACAATTGTTTCGTCACTGTAAAGATCAGGATATGCCATGCAACCACGTTCCTGAATATATCTTCGTTATCTGAATAAAATAAGTATTTGTAGGAATCTCTCTTTTTCGCATGCCAGTTAGAGATATTCGCGCCCGTTCATGTACGGTCGGATCACTTCCGGTACGATGACCGAACCGTCTTCCTGCTGGTAATTCTCCAGTATTGCACGGAGGACCCGGGATGTTGCGATCGCTGTAGAGTTGAGCGTGTGAACGTGCTGTTTTGATTCGAAATCGCTCTTGTCGCGCACCTTGATATTGAGACGGACTGCCTGGTAGGCCGTGCAGTTCGAGCAGGAGACTACCTCTTTGTACGCATCCTCGCGCGGCATCCACGCTTCAATGTCGTATTTTTTTGCTGCCACCGTACCGATATCGCCAGTACAGATGTTCACGATGCGGTAGGGGAGGCCGAGGCCCTGGAAGAGCTCCTCCGCATTAAGAAGGAGTTCCTCGTGAATCCGCCATGAGTCCTCCGGCTTACAGTATACGAACTGTTCGACCTTGGTAAACTGGTGGACGCGGAAGAGCCCTTTGGTGTCAATGCCGTGTGCTCCGATCTCGCGGCGAAAGCAGGGTGAAATGCCGGCAAGCCGGAGCGGGAGATCTTTCTCCTCGAAAATCTCGTCCTGGTGCATGGCGGCAATCGGGTGTTCGCTCGTCGCGATCAGGTACGCGTCATCGCCATCGATCTTGTACATTACCTTCTCAAAATCATCAAGGTCTGTCACTCCTTCGTAGGAAGTCCGGTTGATCATGTACGGGGGAATGACCGGTGTGAAACCTTTCTGTACGAGAAGGTCGATTGCGTAGCGCTGGAGCGCCATGTCGAGGAGGACGAGGTTTCCCTTGAGGAAATAGAATCCCGCGCCCGATGTTTTTGTTGCCCTCTCAAAGTCCGCCCACCCCTTTTCGACAGCGAGCTGGCCGTGATTTTTAATCTCGAAGTCAAAGGTTTTGGGCGTCCCGACCTTTTTGATCTCCACGTTCCCGGTGTCGTCTTTGCCGACCGGTACACTCGCGTGCAGGATGTTGGGCAGGCGCATCAGGATTGACCTGACAGAATTTCTTATCTCTTCCTGCTCGGCGTCACAATCCCTGATATTCTGGGGAAGGGCCGCAGCTTCTGCCATCAGGGGCTTCGCATCCTTCCCGGCTTTTTTTACTGCGTTGATGTCCCGGGCGATGGTGTTGCGGCGCTGGCGGAGCTGGTCGGTCTCCACCTTCAGTTCGCGGGAACGGGCATCCTTAAGAAGCAGGTCATCGACCCATGCGATCTTTTCCAGATCATTACGTTTCCTGAGATCTGCTTTCACCACTTCCGGGCTTGCCCGTACGAACCTGATATCAAGCATTCCTGATTCTCCACTCCTGCTTTTAGTTACCAGTACATAGGTCTCCCGATCATTTATCGCCTTCCCCTTTTTTCGGCTATCCCTTTATTATGTCCCGTATGCAACACAGGACGTGGACATTCATGGCAGATTTTACCTATATCTGTAAGAACCTCCGAGGTTCTGCTCCTGCCAAAGGAAATGAGTCCGTGGTCCCGACCTGTGCTCGCAATCTCGAAACCGGATCATTCTGTACTGCCGACTCAGCTGACGGTGCCGTGGCAGGAAAGGCACGGTGCCCTTCAGCGGATTATCTCAAGATCCTGCCGATCAGGAAAAAAAGTGGTGATTTTCTTGGTTGTTTCAGACTTTTGATGGAAAACTGTTTCCAAGTAAACAGGGTTGAATTTGCTTATTAATGCGGATCCCCATGATATTCCAAGCATTTGTTCCCAGTATGATCGTAATACGGACGGGCTCATGGTCACCCACACCATCGGACGGATCACTGGGATAACGGCACGGTGATTATCCCGATAGGTGGCTCAATGAACCAAGAAAGACTTCCTATTTGATCTCTCCACCGCCCCATTTAATGCTCACAAAATGAATATTTTTTGCTTTTAAATCAATATTTTTCATTTTTATTGATTTTACGCAAGAATTCAGCGCAGAACGCCAAAACGGGCACGCAGGTACGAAATTATTATAAACGACCGGTGTGTATCCATAAGCAGGTAGTCACAACCTGCGCCCGTTTATGCCGGTGGGTATCAGGGAATGGGGGCTGAAGAGAACAATATGTAACGGGAAAGCAGGTGGCAGCATGGATCTTGGATCGAGCATTTTTTACAAATACCAGCGTTTCATCAAAACTCTCAAGATCTACCTTCTGCTTGCCGGACCGGGCCTCATTGTCATGATCGCTGACAACGATGCCGGTGGAATCACCACGTACGCCGTAACCGGTGCAAAATTCGGGTTCAATCTCATCTGGTTCCTCATCCTACTCGGGCCCGTTGCCTATTTTGTACAGGAGATGACGGTACGGTTAGGTGCGGTCACCAAGCACGGGCACGCAGAAGCGATCTTCAACGCGTTCGGCTCGTTCTGGGGCTGGTTCTCGCTTCTTGACCTGACGCTCGTCAACTGGCTGACGATGGTCACCGAGTTTATCGGAATGACAGCAGCTCTGAGTATCTTTGGTGTACCCCCGGGTATAACTGTCATTGTCGTTATTCTCATGATGATTGGGATCGTCATGTCCGGCAGGTACTGGACGTGGGAGAAGATCACTATGGCCTTCTGTCTCCTCAATCTGATCTACATCCCCGCGGCGATCCTTCTTCACCCGTCAGTCGGGGATGTCCTACGGGCCGGCATCATCCCCAACTTCCCGGGAGGGTTCAACGGCGAACTCTTCTTCTTCCTGATGGCTAATATCGGGACAACTATCGCGCCCTGGATGATCTTCTTCCAGCAGAGCGCCGTCGTCGACAAGAACATGAAAGAGAAGGACATCCCCTGGGGGAAATTTGACACGGTTGTCGGCGCCGTCTTCACTGTTATCGTCGCAGTCTTCATTATTGTGGTGACCGGGACCCTTCTCTATGGCATGAATATCGATAGCGCTGCCCAAGCCGCCCGTGTCATCATGGGAACTCACCCATGGGTAGGAACGGCCGTTGCTATCGGCCTCTTCGATGCCGGGTTCTTGGGAGCGATCTGTATCGCGCTGACGAGCTCGTGGGCATTCGGGGAGGTCTTCGGGTGGGCGCACTCGCTGAACTACAAGGTAAAAGAGGCCTTCTGGTTTTACGTATTCTACTTCTTAGGCCTGGTCACTGCCGGGGCGGTCGTCCTCATTCCGGGTGCCCCGCTCGTGCTGATAACCCTCTTCGTGCAGGTGATCGCGGTTACGCTCCTGCCGGCTGCACTGGTGTTTTTGATCATCCTCCTGAATAACGAAGAGATCATGGGGAAATACAAAAATACCCTCTTTGATAATATAGCGAACATAACAATCGTTGTGTGCATCATCGTCGTGTCTTCATTGTACGGTATCAGTACACTATTCCCGAACCTGTTTGGGTGAGGAGAAAGGAGGTACAGGAATGATAACCATTGAAAGCGTATTCGGGGAACGGATTGGAAGTATCATCAGTGAATCGACGGGAAAGATCCGTAGTATTAACCAAAAATATGCAACACCTACGATCAAATTATCGGGCGGGGCAAAATTTGCCCTCCTCTTCCTCAGGCTCTACCTCATCTTCCTTGTAAGCCTGCTCGTGTATAAGTTCTGGACAATAATTCATGGGGTTGCATGATGGCACAGGACAACGCAAACAATATCGCGATGGCGGGGGATCTTGAGATCCTTCTCTCCGACATCCTCAATGTCCCCATCCTCCGTTCCGGGAAGAAGATAGGATCCCTGAACGATCTGGTGATTGTGGAGACTGCGAAGATCCCTGAAGTGCGGTTCCTGTACGTTACCCGGTCGTTTGGCAACCCGAGCCTCCTCATACCGTGGGAGTATGTCCACACCCTCACCGGGCGGGGGATCGAGGTCACTATCAGCGATACGAAACCCTACGAGGCGGAACCGGCCGAGGATGTTATCCTCCTCCGCGACTACGTCCTCGACAAGAAGGTCATCGATCTCGAAGAGAACGATGTCGAGATCGTGTACGACATCAGGCTCGTCCTCAGGAACAAGAAACTCTATGTCACGGATGCCGATACCGGAAAGGCCGCCCGCCTCCGGAGGCTCGGGCTTGGATTTCTCGCAAAAGTCCTCTATTCCTCTGCTGACCCCGAGGCAGAGCAGATGATCCCCTGGACATGCATCCAGGCGCTCCCGACGAACATCGACCGGTTCAAGGGCAACGTCAAGCTGAATATCTTAAAAGAGAACCTTTCCGAGATCCATCCTGTCGATCTCGCGGACATTCTCGAGGAGATGGACCACGAACAGCGGGTGATGGTCTTCTCAAGCCTCGATCACGAGCATGCGTCAGATACGCTCGAAGAGATTGAGCCCAAGGTTCAGCGCGAGATCATCTCCTCGCTCTCGACAGAGAAAGTCGTCCAGCTCATCAACGAAATGACCCCGGGGCAGGCAGCCGATATTCTTTCGGTTCTGCCGTCGGCCGAAGCCCATGTCATCCTCGATGCCATGAACGCCGAGAGTGCACGGAAAGTCCAGGCCATCATAAACCGGCAGGAAGAGAAGGTCATCCATTATACCACCCAGAAGATCCTGAAGTTTCTTCCTGACACAACGGTCGAATATGTCCAGAACGATTACCCGCGCCATGCCCGGGACAAAGACGTCATTATGTACATCTATGTCGTCGATGAGAAAGAACAGTTGCTCGGTGTTATCGACTTAAAAGATCTCCTGAAAGCCGATGACAAGGCATGCCTCCGGGACGTTATGCTCGAGAACGTGATCAGCCTTTCAACCACAAGCACACTCAAGGAAGCGGCGCAGGAATTCGGGCGGTATGGATTCCGTGCCCTGCCGGTTATCGATGGTGAGAACCGGCTTGTCGGCGTTATCCCTTACCGTGACGTAATGAACCTGACCCACCATTTTATTGAATGAGATGGAGGCAGGATTAAAAGACCCGATCAGCTCAGTTTTTTATACTCAAACGTTTGGTCGATGACCGTATATTCATCGCCGGTGTAGTAGTGCACGATGACCTCAACGCGGTCTACTTTTTCCGTTCCCTGGAGTTCCACCCCGCTACCGATCTGAACCGGCTTGAATGTCCCGGTGAGGACCTGGCCGTCGGAACGGGTGAGCCGTACAAAGACATTCTGCACTCCCATCTGGCCCTTGCCCCCCATGTACGTGACCGAGACCATTTTGGAGAGCGGGTCACGTTCAACCTGGAAATAGACAAGGAATTTATCGGGTGGTATCTGTGTCGGGCCGGGAACAAGGGATACGATTTCAGCATTTGTCACCGGAATAGCCGTTTGCTCCACAACCTGAATCGCTGTTGTTTCCGAAGGGACCGGGGTCGTTGTCTCTGCGGTGACGGCTGATAATGAGGCATCCCCTCCGGAAGATATGGGTACGGGGATGTGCAGAACTCCGGTAAACATGAGAGCAGCAGCGGCCACCAGTATCACGATAACTCCCATGACTGCGAGCTTTTTCCTGCCCGATCTGGAAGGTAGGGACTTGTTTTTGTCCGATGATGGAGGAATGAACTGGTCCGATATCAGATCCGGTGTAAGTATCTTTTTAGCTGATGCCATTTCCGGAACCCCGGAATCATCTGCGTTATTGGGAATGTCCGGTTCCGGAATCATCATCAAGGGATCAGGTTTTTTTTCCTGTTCATTCTCTTCAGCAGTTTTTGGTTTTTTTGCCCGTGATACTTTTAACTTCCGGGTTGGTGTGAGGATCTTCCCGGGATCTTCGGGTTTATCTGGAGGATTATCCTTTGAATTCCCCACCACCGTCCCGCAGGAAGAACAAAATCGTGAACCCGGTGTAAGCAGGGTGCCGCAGAGGGAACAGGTTGGAGGAGGCCCGATGCGCGCGCCACAGGATTCGCAGAATGCGGTGTCAGCAGACACCGGGCTGTTACACCGCGGGCACGATACGGTCTTCTTCTTCTTTGAACCCGGTAGTTTCATAACCTACGCATTTCCCTGCTCCCGGTTCTGGTAAGCACAGTACGGTATTACACCAAACAATTAAAAATTCCCTGTATTCCTGCCAAAGTTCCTCAGGAAGAAACTGGCTTGGGTCCATGACATCCTGCACGGGTCATATAACCCCCTTTCATGGCAACAAGGAGTGTCTGCGAAGCAATACTCTATTTGTGCGGAAAACGGTACTCCTTTGAAAAGGGGAATCGTAATGAAGATCGCAGTCTGTGGAAAAGGGGGGGTAGGCAAGACGTTCATTGCCGGAAGCCTGGCCTGGCATTTTGCCTCATCCGGCCACCCGGTTATTGCCATCGACGCGGACTCATCCCCCAACCTCGCACTGAACCTCGGGCTCTCTGCCGACGAGGCGTCCCATATCGTTCCCGTTGCGGAGAACGAAGAGCTGATCCGCATGAAGACCGGCACGGATTTTTCCGGGGTATTCCGCCTCTCGTTCACGGTTGATGATATTATCAGCAGGTATGGCGTACCGACACCGTCAGGTGCAAACCTGCTTGTCATGGGGACGGTAAAGGCGATGGGTGCGGGCTGTACATGTCCCGCCCATTCGGTGATCAAGGCCCTCATGCGCCATCTTGTTGTCGAGCGGGACGAAATCGTCATTCTTGATATGGAGGCAGGGATCGAGCATCTTGGCAGAGGGACTGCAGAACATGTCGACATCCTCCTTGCCGTTGCGGATGCAAACCTGAAATCACTGGAGATTGCATCCGCGATCTGTCGGCTCGCACAGGAATCGGACATCAGCACCATCGGCCTTGTCGCCAACCGGATCGCGAGCGCACAGCAGGATGCAGTATTCCGGTCATATGCCGCAGGCCACAACCTCCCGGTCCTAGGCCAGATCCCGTTCGACCAGCGGGTCGCCGATACCGGTATGACGGGAGAACCTCTCGATACATCTGCATCGGATGCCCTGAATGCCATCAGGGAGCTTGCGGAACGCCTGGAGAAAGCTCATGCCGGATGATACAGGTTCACACCCACACAGGCGAGGAAAGATCGTATGAAGACGTTTGTGACGATGGGAAGGGGAGGCACCGGCAAGACCACATTTGTTGCGCTCATGGCAAAATACCTCATCGACAAGGGGATGACACCGCTGCTCCTTGTCGATGCGGACCCGGACCAGAACCTTGCGGAGATGGTGGGTGTCGATCTCGAGGTCTTGGGGAAAAAGACGATCGCCGAGCTGTTGTCGGAAACGTTCATCACGCAGGGTGGTACGACTGTAGGCATCCCACCCTCCCGCAGGATCGAGAACCGCATCTGGCAGGAAGGTCTCTTTGAAGGAGACCAGTTCGATCTTTTGTCGGTCGGTACCAAGTGGGTGGAAGGGTGCTACTGCCTGCCGGATGCGGCATTGAAAAACGCACTCTCTGCTATAACCCGGCAGTACCGCTATATCCTCATCGACTCACCCGGTGGCCTCGAACACCTGAACCGGAAGATCGCAAGCGATGTCGACACCATCTTCGATATCATGGGGCCGTCCCGTAAATCCTTTGCCCACGTGAAGCGGGCACACCGGGTGATCCGGGAAGTCGGGATCCGGTTCAACCGGTTCTGCATCGTCGGGGGGTACGGATTTGCCGCAGATCCGGATCCCGGCGCAATTTCTGCAACCGGCCTGCCCTATCTCGGGAAAATTGCACTGGATGAGGATGTAGCCCGGAGGGTATTGCAGGGAAAATCCCTGCTCGACACGCCTTCTGATTCTCCTGCGTACCGGTCCGTGGCGGGGATCGTGGGGAAGGTGCTGAGCGAAGAATAACTTCCATGGGAAAAAACCCGCCTACATTACCGAATTTTTTTCAAAAAAATTTCTTGAAATTCATTATATGAAATTTTTCCGGAGATTATTTGCGATACCCCCTTGCTCCGCAGAATCGACCGTCGCATCAGCGAGGGTCGATTGGAGAAGCCATCAGGCTTCGATTTGGAGTCGGCGCGACGCAGTCGAAGATTGATATCTTCTCCACCCAGTCCTCGCTGATGCGACGATTGGTTCTCGTCGGGTCGCGCCTGAGCAAGTGACTTGATCGAGCCGGAGTACAGGTATTTCCGTAGCGCAAAACCCGGTGAGGCGTTTGCGCGTCAGGCATCGCAACTCCTCACGGATTTCTGAGACGGTCCGCATGTCAGACCGATGAGGTCCGGCCCTGGCCGAAAAATTTCTGTGAGGGGGAGTACCCCTCAGCAAAAAGACCGGCATCTCACAGACTTACGGTTACGATGAACGCCGCCGTCCCCGGCGGGGCGCCCCCGCGGCGGATCAGTGACTAAAATAAAAAATGAAAAAAATTTATTGCCCCGCCGTGCCTCGGAGAGGCCCTGAGGCGGGGAAGGCTCAAAGTTTTTCAGGGTCCGATTTTCCGGCAATGTTCGATAATTCGGGGCAAGAAAATACAGCCACCAGAAAGTGCTCGTCAACGCCCCCACATACTTCAATATCGTGAGTCGATATCATGAGGGCCATCAGGCCCGAATAAGGAGAAGGACGCACAGGTTTTCCGTGTCTTCTTCGATAACCTTATTTTACCCATCCCTCAATGTATAGTTGAATCTATGGGGTGGAACCGCGGTGAGCAGGAAGAGTGTAAACTTCAGCATAAAGGAAATCAATTCTGATCTTGCACAGTTCCGGGATCTCAACATCACCATCGGCGCGATCACGGAGGAGAAGTGGGAGGAAACAATGGGTCCCACACCGTATCCTTCGCTTACCACCCTCCGCTCATGGGACCAGCGTCTCCTGAACCGTTACAAGCCCTTTTATCTGCCGTTTTGCGACCTCTGCTGCCTCTGCACGTACGGAAAATGCGACCTCACCGGCACGAAACGCGGCGCCTGCGGGATCTCGATGCCCGCCCAGCAGTCCCGGACTGTCCTTATCGCTGCCTGTATCGGGGCAGCAACCCACATCAGCCACTCGCGTGACCTTCTCAACTATGTGATCGAGACCTACGGCCGTGACTGCCCGATCAATGTCGGCGGGACCGGTGTCGAGGTTGAGGCGCCGATCGTCCGGCTCGTCTGCGGACTCAAACCCGAGACGCTGGGAGATCTCGAACCGGTGCTGGACTATTGTGAGAACCAGGTGACCCAGCTCCTCGCAGTCACCCATACCGGTCAGGAAGGCAACAATCTCGATTTTGAGTCCAAGGTGTTCCATGCCGGCATGATCGACCATGTTGGCATGGAAGTGGCCGACATTGCCCAGATATCCGCTCTCGGCTTTCCCAAAGCTGATCCGGAATCTGCACTCGCCGATCTCGGCCTTGGCACTGTTGACACCACAAAACCTGTCATCCTGGTCATTGGTCATAATGTTCCCCCTGCAACGGCAATAATCGATTACCTGAAAGGGAACGGCCTTTTCTCCGAGATTGAAGTGACCGGCATCTGCTGCACCGCGCTGGATATTACCCGGTATTCACCACGGGCGAAGATCATCGGCCCCATCTCATGGCAGCTCAGGTACATACGCAGCGGCGTACCCGATGTCATCGTCATCGACGAACAGTGTGTCCGTACCGACACTCTTACGGAAGCAACCCGGATCAAAGCCCCCCTCATTGCGACCAGCGAGAAGAACTGTCTCGGCCTGCCCGATATGACAAACGAGACGGTGGAAGCGATCGTCACGGGGTTTGTCAGCGGGAACATCCCGGGAGCTCTTATTCTCGATCCGGAGAAAGTGGGAGAGGTCGCGGTCAGGGTTGCCCAGGCTGTCGCCCCAAAGCGGAAGAAGCATGGTGTCCTGCCGACAAAGCACCAGCTTGCCGAGTGGGCGAAAAAATGCACACAGTGCATGCTCTGCCGGCGTGCATGCCCCAACGACCTCCCCATAGCGCAGGCAATCAAAATGGCAGCCTCAGGAAATCTCTCGGGCCTCGATGAACTCTACGATGACTGCCTTGGCTGCGGGAGATGTGAATCTGCATGCAAACAGAAGATCCCTGTGCACAGTCTCATCGTTGCTGCCGCGGATAAGAAGACAAGGGAGGAGACGTACTGCCTGCGGACCGGGCGGGGTGCCATCCAGGATGTCGAGATCCGCAAGGTCGGCGGCCCCATCGTGCTCGGGGAGATCCCCGGTGTCGTCGCTTTTGTCGGCTGCGCGAATTACCCGAAAGGCTCGCGCGAAGTAGCAGAGATGTGCATGGAGTTTGCAAAACGGAGGTATATCGTCTGCACCTCCGGATGCTCCGCGATGTCGGCGGGCATGTACCGCGACGAGGAAGGCAAGACTGCCTACGAGCGCTATTCCGGTGCGTTTGAAGCCGGCGGTATCGTGAACGTGGGCTCGTGCGTGGCGAACTCCCATATCGCCGGCGCGGCGATCAAGATCGCGAGCATCTTTGCAAAGCGTCCGCTCAGGGGTAATTACGAAGAGATCGCTGACTACGTGTACAACCGTGTCGGTGCTGTCGGTGTGGCATGGGGTGCCATGTCGCAGAAGGCCGCGGCGATCGCTGCCGGGTTCTGGCGCCTTGGCATACCGGTCGTGGTCGGTCCCCATGGCACGAAATACCGCCGGATGCTGCTCGGGCGTGCCGACAGGGATGCTGACTGGTTTGTGTATGATGCCCGGACCGGCGAAAAAGTATACGGCGGGCCGGTGCCTGAACATCTCTTCTTCGCAGCGGAGACCAAGGATGAGGCGATGGTCATGGTGGCAAAACTGACCATGCGCCCGAATGATACGAGCAAGGGCAGAGCAATCAAGCTGGCCAACTACATCGACCTCCACAAGCGGCTGGTAGGTGGTATCCCTCCGGATGTCTACCGGCTCGTAAGAGTACATGCAGACATCCCCCTCACTATGAAAAATGAGATCCTTGTCCACCTGACCGAACATGACTGGAAAGAATCGGCAATACCGGATCCGACCCTCCTGCCCCGCATGGTCCATCAGAAGAAGGTGGGCTAAACCATGCCGATGAACGAGTCCTGGCAGACTGCCGAGATCCCCGGGCCCAAGAAGGCTTCCCTCATTATGAAGCCGGACATCGCCGATGCCCTGATCAGCCGGGCAAAACGTCCGATCATGATCGTCGGCCATGGGATTATCGAATACGAAGTTGAGGGAAAACAACTGATTGACTGCCTCATCGCCCTTGCAAAGAAGGCAAAGATTCCGGTCGTTGTATCGGCAAGTACAAACAAGGAGTTCCTTGCCCGTAAATTCGAACCTGCCGCCATCCTGTCGGCAGTCGATATCAGCAACCGGCTGACCGATCCGGAATGGAAGGGACTTGACGGTAAAGAGTCTTACGACCTCGCTATCTTTGTCGGCCTCCCCTATTCCATGGAATGGACGATCCTTTCCGGGCTCAAGCATTTTGCTCCCGGTGTCAAGACCATGACTCTCGACTGTGTATATCACCCCAACGCGAGCTGGTCGTTCCCGAACAGTACGATAAAAGACTGGGCTGCCAACCTCAAGGGCATTGTCGAAAACCTCGAAGACTAAACGCGGAGCATACCATGTTTGAGAAGATCCCGGTGGAAGTCGGCCTCGTCCATGAAGGGGAGCGTGTCCGGAAAAACGACATGCAGGTGGAGCTGGGCGGCCCGCACATCCCGGAAAAGTTCGAGATTGTCAGGGTCAGACCGCTCGACCAGATCGAGGATGGTGCCATCCGCATCACCGGTCCTGACCTCAGCGAGATGGCGGAGGGGAAGGCCTACCCAATCGGGATTGTCGTGGAGATTGCCGGCTCACGGGTCGAGACGGATCTCGAAGGTGTGGTTGAGCGGCGGATCCACGAGTACTGCAATTACATCGAGGGCTTCATGCACCTCAACCAGCGGTACGATATCTGGATCCGTCTCTCGAAAAAGGCGTACAAGAAGGGGCTCACGTCGCTGCGGTTCATCGGGGAAGTGATGCACGAGCTCTTTAAAAATGAACTCCCCATTATCGAAAAAGTCCAGATCACGTTTATTACGGAACCCGGAACGATCAAGCCTTTGTATGCAGAAGCGCTCCGCACCTACGAGGCCCGCGATGCCCGGGCTCGCGGACTTTCGGACGAAGACGTAGACACTTTCTACGGCTGCGCTTTATGCCAGTCGTTTGCTCCCACCCATGTCTGTGTCATTACTCCCCAGCGGTACGCGAACTGCGGCGCCATCAGCTGGTTTGACGGCCGGGCTGCTGCGGGCATCGACCCCAAGGGACCAATCTATGCCATTGAAAAAGGTACGTGCCTTGATGCGGAAAAAGGTGAATACACCGGTGTGAACGAGAGCGCCAAGAAGAGATCCATGGGTGAAGTAAGCCGGGTATACCTGTACTCTGCCTTTGGGTATCCCCACACCTCATGCGGGTGTTTCGAGGGCATTGCTTTTTACATTCCGGAGGTCGAAGGTTTTGGCATCGTCCTTCGCGGATTCCGGGACGTCACGGTTAACGGTCTCCCTTTCTCCACTATGGCCGATTCCACTTCCGGCGGCCGACAGATTGATGGGTTTCACGGCATCTCCCTCGAGTACATGCGGTCGAAGAAATTCATGGATGCCGATGGTGGCTACAACCGTGTCGTCTGGATGCCGCATGAGACCAGGGAACGCCTGAAACAGTACATCCCGGAATCCGTATACAGTGCGATTGCAACTGAACAGGAAGTAAAAACGATCCCGGAACTGAAAGCGTTCCTCGCCGCGCATGACCACCCGGTCATCCGACGGTGGGAAGCTGATCCGGTGCCCGGGCATGATGCGGTGACCGGCAATGGCCGGCAGGTCCCGGTCTTTGCCGGCGGTGACATTCCTATCACCAGCGGAGGGTTCCGGATTATTCTCAAGAACGCACGGATCACTGCGGAGAAAGTGATCATCCAGCCGGTGAAACCGGCCCCGCAGCCGGGAGGTGAGCACCGTGGCGCGCAAAAGCCCTGAAAACAGACCCGGACTCGATGCCGAGCAGCTCTTCGCCCTTGCCCCCCAGCTCCGCGAACTGCTCAAAGGTGTCCACCAGATCGAGCTTGAGCAGTTCTCCATGGAGATTGGTGACCTGGAACTCTTTATCCCGACTTCCAGTATTGCACCGGCTGTCCCGCACCCGGCTGCACCACTCACACAGGCGCCGGTAAGACCCGCCAGCCTGATCCGCGAGTCGTATACACCAGCGGGTTTTATTTTTCCCGGAACGATCCGAGAGGTCCGGCTGGGGGCGACCAAATCAGAAGGAGGAAGCAGGTCCACATCCCTCACCATCGGCGGTGCGACCACTCCCGCCTATTTTGATCTCAGGCACCCGCCCCGTCACCCGCCGGTCATATCACTTGATGTATTCGACATGCCCATTACGCTGCCGAAGGTATTGCGGGAGAACGTGGCTGAGGTCATGGAGGACCCTGCCGAATGGGCGCGGATGAACGTGAAAAAGTTCGGTGCGGACATGGTCGCCATTCACCTGATGAGCACAGACCCCCTGTTACGCGATGCCACACCGGCCGCTGCGGTGAAGACGGTCGAGGACGTGCTCCAGGCCGTGGACGTGCCGCTAATCATCGGGGGCTGCGGCGACCCGAAGAAGGATGCCGAGGTCTTCTCTGCCGTCGCAGAGATGGCCGATGGAGAACGACTCCTCATCAACTCGGTCACCCTCGACATGGCGGAATCCAAAACTCTCGAACGCGTGGCAATCGCTGCACGGGACCACGGGCATGTCCTGCTCGCCTTTACCGGCCTTGACCTGAACAATGCGAAGGAACTCAACCGCCGCCTGTATGAGTACATCCCCCCAGAGCAGATCGTCATGGACCTGACGACCGTAGCGCTTGGGTATGGTCTTGAGTATTCCTTCACGATCCACGAGCGGGCACGGTACGCGGCACTGATGGGTGATACCGAGCTCGCCCATCCCACGATCTCCGCTGCCACGAACGCGTGGGCTGCCCGGGAAGCCTGGATGAAGATAGCTCCTGAATACGGCCCACGGGAGCTCCGCGGACCGGTCTGGGAGACCATCAATGCGCTTACGCTCCTTCTCACAGGAGTAGATCTCTTCATGATGATGCACCCTGCTGCTGTGCTGACCCTCAGGGAAATCATCTCCCGGCTTGGGAAGAGCGGCGCAGCACATCCAGAGCAGATAGCCGACTGGGTGGGGGTGCGGTTATGAGTCCCGACGTGGCTCCAGCCCCGGCTAAGAAGAGGAAGAGTATCAAGGAGATCAGCCCGATTGATGTGTATAAGTTCCTGCCCAGGACCAACTGCGGGGAATGCAGGGAAGCCAACTGCATGGCATTTGCCACCCGGCTTGTCAACGGCGAACTGCTGCTTGCGGATTGCCCCCCGTTGCACACCACCGAGTACCAGGCATCCTACGACGAGCTTTCCCATTTCCTCGCTCCCCCTGTGCGTACCGTGACGATCGGTACCGGCAACCACGCGATAAACATTGGCGGGAAATACGTGCTGCAGCGACACGATTTTACGTACCACAACCCGACACCTATTGCTGTCGATGTCCATGACCTCATGCCGGAAACTGAGCTGCTTGACCGGATCCGGCACATCGAACAGTTCTCGTACAATTATATCGGCAGGACGCTTACGCTGAACGCGATAGCCGTCCGTTCGGTCTCCGGTGATCCCACAACATTCGGGAATGCTGTCAGGACAATTACCCGGGCAAGCCGCTATCCCCTGATCCTGTGTACATTGGATCCGGTAGTCATGGCAGCAGGTCTTGCCGAGGCAAAAGAGCATCATCCCCTTATGTATGCGGCAACTGAGGCAAACTGGAAGGAAATGGCCGATCTTGCACTCTCCTACAAGGTTCCGCTCGCAATCTTTGCCCCGAATGATCTCGCACTGTTGCGTTCGCTCACAAAGACCCTCATTGCCAGTGGGATCAAGGATCTTGTTCTCGACCCGGGCACGTTTGCCGATGAAGGCCTCCCCGAAACGATAGCGAATTTTACCAGCATACGGGCTGCAGCCTGCAAACAGTTCGATGATCTGTTCGGTTTCCCCCTTCTCGGAGTTCCGCTCACGGTCTGGGCCGGCGGGGAGCTTTCCGAAGACGTGCTCAAGTGGCGGGAGGCACTCACCGCATCCATGCTTCTCTCACGGTACGCGGATCTCCTGATCATGCACAGTCTCGATGGCTGGGTTCTCCTGCCGCAGCTGATCTGGCGCTTCAACCTCTATACCGATCCCCGTAAGCCGGTCTCAGTTGAAGCAGGTGTCAGGACCTTCGGCAGGCCGGACACCCGATCCCCGGTCCTGATAACGACCAACTATGCCCTCACCTATTTCACCGTTGAGTCCGATATCAAGACCGCCAATCTCGACTGTTACCTCATCGTTGTCGACACCGGTGGCCTGAGTGTTGAAAGTGCTGTTGCCGGGCGGTATTTTACTGCCGATGCCATTGCTGCTGCCCTGGAATCCAATGCCGTTACCGGTCTCGTAAATCATACAACGCTGATCATCCCGGGGCTTGCAGCCCGGCTGAGTGGCGAGACTGAGGAAGCCACCGGCTGGAAGATCCTTGTCGGGCCCAAGGACTCGTCGGGCATTTCCCAGTTCCTCCGGGAACGCTGGCCGCCGGAAACCTGATTTAAATAGTTCCGGCTGCCACCTCTTCTGTACAGTGATTATGACCAGAATACCGGTAGAAAGCATTCCGGCAGTTTCAGGAACGGAGTAATATGGCGGATACGTTCACGGTAGTTTTCCATCCCCTGGAGAAAGAGGTATCTGTCTTGCCAGGATCCACGGTCCTTGCCGCAATACGGTCTGCGGGAATACAGGTCGAGAGCATCTGCGGTGGGAAAGGTGAGTGCAGCAAGTGCAAGGTAATACTCGTGCAGGGCGACTGCGATGCCGGAAGACCCGGGGCGATCAAGGGGCTGACCGGGGAGGAAATTTCCCGGAAGTACTGCCGTGCCTGCCAGACGCATATCCTCGGCCACTGCGAGTTTACCATTCCGGTCGAGAGCCGTATCGACTCCCCGAAGATCCTCAAAAATCACTACGAACAAGTCCATGAACTCACCCCTTCCGTGACCAAACACCTGCTTGTCACGAATCACCAGCACACCCATCCCGTCGGTCCCCGCTCGCTGAAACTTGAGGGCTACAAAGGCACACGACCCCAGATGACCCCCGACCAGCTCCACCAGCTGACAACAGCCCGTGAAGACCTGACGGTAACCATCACGCGATCGGACGGGTATCCGGAGGTGATGAAGATTGAGGCCGGTGACACACGGGCACACAATTTCGGTGTTGCGCTCGATCTCGGCACCACCACGGTCGTTGGCGTCCTCATCGACCTGTGCAGCGGAAAAGTCTGTGCGGAAGGATCCGTGCTGAACCGGCAGATCACGTATGGCGAGGAACTGCTGACCAGGATAGCCGTGGCCAAAAAAACCGGGGGGAAGGAGAAACTCCAGGCCGCAGCAGTGGAAAGCATCAATGCGGTGATCGGTCAGCTCACCGCTGCGGCTGGCGTGGATGCTCTCGAAATCGATGATGTCTGTCTTGCCGGAAATACGGTCATGGCGTATCTCCTTCTCGCACATGATCCGGCCATCCTTGAGGTAGCCAACATCGATATCCCCCGCACTCCTCAGGTGGTAAAGGCCCAGGTTCTCGGTATTGCCGTATGTCCTCCCGCCCGTGTTTTCTGCCTCCCGAACGTAAGCCGGTTTGTCGGGGGAGATGCGGTGGGGGATATCGTTACGGCCGGCATGAATGCCTCCAACGAACTCTCACTGGTCATCGATCTCGGCACGAATGGCGAGGTGATTCTTGGGGATTCTGACTGGCTGGCCTCGGTCTCCTGTGCCTCCGGGCCGGCATTTGAGGGGGCCGGTATCTCTTCCGGTATGAGGGCGATGAAGGGGGCGATCGATCACGTGGCAATCGACGTTGTCAGCGGGGAGGTCTCGTGGACCACGATCGGCAACGAGCGGCCCCGGGGTATCTGCGGGTCCGGCATTATTGATGCTGCCGCGGCAATGGTCGCTGCTGGCATCCTCGATTTTACCGGCAAGCTCGTGGAGGGCAGATCTAAGGTGCGGGAGGGGACCGGCGGACTCGAATTTGTTCTTGTCCCCAAGGAAAAGACCGCAACCGGGCAGGATATTGTCATCACGCGCGATGACATGGCCTACCTCATGGATTCGAAAGCCGCCACCTGTGCGTCGATCGGGGTTCTCTTAAAAAAATACCGTGTGGGGATAGCTGATATACACCACGTGTTCCTTGCCGGTGCGTTTGGGGCGTACGCGGATACGAAAAAGATCATCGCGTTCGGTATCATCCCGGACTTTTACCGTGCAGAGTTCCACATGATCGGGAATGGATCCCTCTCCGGGGCCTGTGCAGCACTTGTTTCAGGGAAGAAGCGGCGGGAAGCAACCGAAGTCGCGAAAAAAATGGTGTACATCGACTTACTGGTAGATGCCGATTTCATCGAAGAATATGCCGCTGCAGTCTATATACCCGGCAAACCCGATTATTTCCCGCAGCACTGATCTATTCAAAGAGCCAGCCGAGATCCTGCAATTCCTCGATGTGGGAGATCTGGCTGCTGATATCGGTCTTTTCCGGGATCTCGATCTTTGCCACGATCTTATTGGATCCCCCAAAGGTGTCCAGCGTTGCGCCGAGAGCCACGAGGTCGCGGAGGATCTCCTCCTGCATCTTTTTGCGATCCCCGTCTCCCAGTTCCGCGATGAGCTGGAACTCAGGATGTTTCAGGACCGCGGTCTTGTTGATCGTGATACCACTCTGGCTCTCGATTACTGCATCGAACGCTTCCCGGCGCATCCGCTGGTTTTCCATGTGGGAGTACACTCTGTACCCGGTCTTGATCGAAGTCGCGATCTCATCGATTTTCGCAACGATCTCATCCACCATCACGTCCAGCTCGTCCTGTGCATGCGTGATGGCGAACAGGTGGAAATCATCCGTATAGATCCACTGGATCTCCGTGGTATTGGCTTTTTTATAGATCCGTTCGGAAATATACCAGTCCCCGCGACGGATAGTGATCCCGAAGAACTTCAGATCGGCAGAACGGTCCGCGATCACCGGGACGATATGGAGATCATCGATTAAGGACGTCTCTTTGTCACGGTATTCATTGACAACCAGTTCAAAAAAACGTGTCTTGGGGTGGGGCGGTTTTAAGATAACGCTGTCGAAGACCTTCCACTTGTATTCCATGACCTGCTGAATCTCGATCTCGTCACCGACATCGACGAGATACGAATGGTCTATATGGTTTTTGTCGACCTTCTGGTATTCGTGGTAGACCACATCAGTCATGTCTCTCCCTCGTGGACGGGTATTGTGGGCAACAGAATCCCTGCAACAAGAATATCCCAGAACAATCCTTTTTTTATCTTACTATATGTTTTAATATGCAGTTATAAGAGTGCTTTGGTTATCGCTTCTCCTGATACATCCTGCGTATAACCTGTCGACGATTTTTGCGGTGCTGGAACCTTTATGTAGCCGGCACAGCGTATGATCCGGTCAGGCAGTGGATGGATGAGTGCTGATTGTTCCCGTGATCTCTGGGATGCGGATTATACGAGGAAAGGACGCCTTTTTGGGGGTACCCCACACCCGTTGCCCATCCTTCCAGCGGGTGCCCGGGTGCTGGAACTCGGGTGCGGGAATGGCAAGTCGCTCTCTGCAATGGTGCACCGCGACTGGGTTGTAACAGCGATTGATTTATCAGCGCGGGCAACGCACCTGGCCCGGACGATTGCCCTGCAGGGATCCGGAGCGGATGTCGCCGTTGCCGATGCACGGGCGATCCCATTCCATAACCGGTCGTTCGATACGGTTGTTGCCTGCCATATACTGGGACATATGGATACTGACGGTCGTGACAGGATCGCCCGGGAAATCATCCGGGTGGTAAGACCCAGGGGCCACATCTGGTTTTGGGATTTTTCCACGCGTGATTTCCGGTTCAGCAGCGGCAGGGAAACAGAGGCTGCAACTTTTATACGGGGAAACGGGATCCTGACGCATTATTTTACGGAAACGGAAGTTATGGGGATTTTCCCGGGTTTCGCCCCCTTATCCCTGCGTCATAACGACTGGTCTCTGAAGGTCCGGGGAAAGTATCACCTTCGGTCCGAGATTTCGGCGATATTCCAGAAGGACGTCGTCTCGCAGTAATATTTCGAAATGTTTTATTGCATCCTCACCCACGTCACCTCACAGGAAATTGAAAAATGAGAACAAAATTCATACTCATGTGCATTGCCAGCATCGTGGCCAAAAAGGAAAATTTGGTGTTTTTTATTTCTGACGGGATGACCACATGAGGATACAACCGGCAAGTGCCGTCCCTGCCAGGATGCTGCCGAACCCGGGCAAGGAAGGGTAAACAATCGTGGGCGGAACATACGCGAGAAACACCGATACCTGCAGGGTCTTCCCCGCAGTCACGGTGACCATCTTCGTAACGGGTGCATAATTGTCTTTCTGGAACCGGAGGGTGTGAGTCCCTGCCGCGATATCGGAAAATGTGGAAGGGGCATTGCCGACGTAGGTCCCGTCAATCCAGACTTCTGCTCCGATGGGTGAGGCCGAGACATTAATTGCCCCGGTGGTTGCAGCTGCCGCAGCAGAGGCGGCCTTTGTGGGGTCAATCACCGTATGAGTGAGGGAGGGGAGAGAGTCAACATTGCTGAATGACCGGGCATAACCGTCCGGGAAGGTCACGGTCACTTCTGACGGGGAGAAATCTGCGGTTATTACACTGCTAACCGCTGAATTTTTCAGGGCAGTCTCCGCTTTTTTGAAGTCCAAGGTGGCGGTCTGGTACTCTGTTCCTGTTGTGACGTCGTTTGCAGAGGCGAAATTTTTCATGAGCAGCGTGGCACTCGATCGATCCATTGAGATGAGTTCCGTGGACCCGGTGCTGCCGGCAAGCCCGTTTTTCAGCTGGTCCTCGAGGACAGACTGCGGGATGGCGTTCTCCAGCAGCCCTTCAAGGGTAAAACCGAAGACGGCAGTTGCGTCCCCGTTCTTATTGATGGTGATATCCAGGGAGTTTGCCGTGAATGCGTGAACCGGGACGGCGATCAACAGTGCGGTACAGAAAAACAGGATGATGCAGCGGGAAATTTGCGGGTTAATCTCTGCCATAATCGGTGTATCGTTCCGTGAAGTTTTCCAGGACTCAAGATCGAGCGGGATATGATCGTACTGGTTCTGGTGAACTATGGTTTGTCCGGCAAACCGTTAAGTATTTGCGTCTCCCATGACGGGAGTGACTGACAAAAGCGCCGCACCTTAATATAGGGCAGATGTACATATCTCCGGAAGGTATGATAGACGCGTTCATCTCTCTTTTTCTCAACCTTGACCAGAACCTGCCGTCTGTCGTTAATGAGTACGGGATATGGACGTATGTCATCCTTTTTATCATCATTTTCCTTGAAACCGGTCTCGTCATCGCCCCGTTCCTTCCCGGCGACAGCCTGCTCTTTGTTTCCGGGGCTGCAGCAGCGGGTGGTATTCTCGATGTCCAGCTGCTGCTCATTGCGATCATTGCCGGGGCGGTGCTTGGCGACACGGTTAATTACTGGATTGGCAACCGCATCGGGCTCCATGTTTTCCTCGAACGGTTCCCGAACCTCGTGAAAAAGGAACATATCGACCGTACGTACGGGTTCTATGAAAAATACGGGGGTGCTACGATCTTTGTTGCCCGGTTCGTCCCGATGGTGAGGACGTTCGCACCGTTCCTTGCCGGGATCGGGTCAATGCACTACCGCCGGTTCCTCTTCTACAACATGCTCGGCGCGAGCGCATGGGCACTCGCTATCGTCCTTGGGGGTTATTACCTTGGTACGTTTGCAGTTGTCAGGGAAAACATGAGCCTTCTTCTGATCGGTGTCCTTGCCCTGACGGTGGGGACGGTCATCTTTATTGTTGCCAGTGTCATTTCGGCACACTACAAAAAACCGGTGGAAGATAAGGAACGCGAGTAACCCGGACTTCCGGTTATACTCTCTGCTGCTGGTTTCATTATTCACGGGGTTTTTCAATAACACACAGAAATGGGACGTGCTAACCCGGGTGAGCCGTGGCAAACCGGAGTGCATCAATGGTTTAAACGAGCGCAACGGAGGCCAGTATCCCCTGATCGATAGGGAAGGGTATGTCTGGGTACAATATTCAGTGAAATGGATAAAGATGGTGCCGGGCATGCGTCCGGCACCGCCAAGGAACATGAACGCCAATCCGACAGAGAATGAGAGAATTGCGATGAGACCGTTATACCTGATGAAAAAATTTTCTGAACGTTCTATCCATTTACCATCAACCTCCGCCGTTAAAACGATAATGAAAAAAGTTACGGGGCCCTGGTAATGACCAGCCCCCGGTTATCCGCCCTGGTCGCTATGGCGATGGTTAGCCCGAGCGGATCAAGCATTTTTTTCATCGCCGTTTTATCGAGTGCGGTGACAACTGCGATCGACGGGCCGACCGAGCTCATGCCCACGAATTCCAGTTTTCTCTCGCGCAGCAGGTTCATGTAATGGTAGATACCGTAACTGTGGTGCTCTACCTCCGCACGCTTCGATCCCCGGAACTCGATCTCCCAGATGACGTCTCCTACCTTCTTGAGGTCGTCGCGTTCAAGGGCAGGTACGAGATCCATAAGGAACATGTAGGCCTTGAGCTCGCGGTCCCGGTAATCGAGGGTCCGGGCCTTGTTCATCAGGAGATCGAATTCCTGTGTGCCTGCCGAGGAGATGTCCGTGGGCGGTATGATGATGTAGACATTCCTGCCCTCAGCAAACGGGTGGTGGTAGACGAGCGAGAGCTCGTCGCCCATAAGTGCCATTCCCCCGTGGATGCTGACGGCCGGCCCGACACCGGTCTCGAATCCGAACGCGATGTTCCCGTCAGCTATCTCCTCGACATAATTATGTCCGATCAGGTGGCGGAGCTGGGTGCTCGTGAGCGGTGATCCAATCGCCTCGTTCAGTGCCGTGGCGACCGCGATCATCACGGTGCTTGTCGAGCCAAGGCCCACGTGCTTGTGTTCATGGTCGGTCACCGTAACGGAGAAACCCCCTTTGTATCCCGTGACTTTTTTAAAGACCTCGACAAAGTTCTTGACGATCGGCGCCCGGTTATAATTGATCGAAGTGCCTTTGGCAGTGCAGCGGACCTCTGCAGAGCAATAGCACTGGATCGCAAACCCGATGCCACCCCCGCCCGGATGATCCGGGGCAAACCGGTTCATGTCGAGCACGGTCAAGTGGATCCGTGCCGGGGCTTTTACGAGAACTGAACCTTTGACCGGCTTGAGCGGATACTTCTTCTTCTCAAGTCCCAGCGTCTTGAGTATTTTTCCCGGGGCAAAAGTTCTGAACTCGTATTCCACAAGGTCCAGGTCGCCACCGCGTATCTTCATAATCGCCATAGGTATCAATTCCTGTTTGGAGCGATCGGAGTTTAAGGTTTCTTATGCAGGATAAAAAAAATGTTCAATTTTCTTCCGTTGCACACCGGAACGTATGCGAGCACTGCTGACAAGCTCAAGCAGGCAAGGAGATTTGGCAGGGCTCCCGGGCTGAAAACCGAGCTGGCCTGCACCCATAGGATCCAAGGCCACGCGGACCCTATGACTGAACTCAAAGCCGCTGCTGTTCCTGTCATCCCCAAACCCGGTTCGGGTTACACCGAGGTTTCCTTGCGCTTCCGGAAGCATCAGGTTTTTACTTCGAGCTTGGGCGGTCGAAAAAGATATTTTTCCCGGTTGCAGAGAGCGGGATCGCGTACACGACCGTGCAATCTTTCGGCACCAGTCCCATGTCCCGTGCTGCGACACCCCCGGAATACATGATCCGGTTGTCAACGTTATGGATCTGGGCAGTCTTGACCGCGGAACCGATGGCGATCCCGAGGTCTGTCATCCGTACCACGCAGTTCGGGCTGTCAAACGAGGTATCATTGTGCTTCTTCTTTTTCCCGGCTTTTTCAAATGCGGCACAGGAAGGATACCCGCAGCCGCCGCAGTTGATGCCCCCGACGGTAGCTCCCCGCGAGCCGATGAGGATGCAGGCATCAGCGGCGGCAATGTTCTTCGCATCCCGTAGAAAGAACCCGATATTTCTCTCGACTCCCAGTTTTTCCAGCCGGGCTGCAAATGCCTTCAGATCTTTTTTCCGGAGTATCGTTGTCTCGATAGTATCAGTTCCCTTTCCCTTGGGCGCGGTTCGCGCGGCAAGCGCCATCAGGTCGGCCACAACAAGCACAGCGTTTGTTTCACGTGACATACGTGAATATGGGGGGATCGGGAGAATAAAACTGGCGATGGAGAGAAACCTGGAGAAACGAGCATGAATCTATACGTTCGCACCAGGATGATGAAAATCGTGGAGTTATCTCACCCACACGCATACGGTATGAAATGGTTAAAAGAAAGAGTAAAACGATCTGGCCCGGGCATTTTAATCATCGAGCTGTTTGAATACACCTTTCTTGCTTTTGAGGACGCCACACTCCGGGCAGCGCCACGTGTCTGGCAGATCCTCGAATGGGACACCCGGTGGGATTCCCCCTTTCTTGTCCCCATTGGCGGGATCGTAGGTATAGTGGCATTCAAGACATACCCAGCGGGAGTGTTTTACCATCTGTTGTGTCATCGGGGTACCTCGTCATTTCATTTTTATCCATCTACATTGTCATACATGAAATCTCTCGTGGGGACTGTACTGGCGGAGTCTCCTATCCTGAAGTACTCTTAAACCTGACTACTTGTCTAATTTTTCCTCCATGAAGATTGGATAGCCCTCAGTCATCACCAACTTCTGATCAACAGAAACATCGAAAAACCGGGACAAATGAAACGGACACGATCCCCTCTGTCAATTTGTGTTGTGTCTTTTGTCGAATATACGAGATTTCCTGTAAAACCGTGGAAACAGGGGGGTTCCGATCAAGAGACCCGGAATGCGACACCGGTAAATTCTGCCACGGGGCGGTCGCCTTCATGGACCATTACACGGTACGTGTCGCAGATCCCGTTGCCCTCAACGCGCTCGGCAATAGCAACAAGCGTGCCCTTCGCCGGTGCGATATACATGATACTGACCGATACGGCGACCCGGTGGATCCCGCAGCAGTTCGCGGCAATACCGAAGGCCTGGTCGGCAAGCGCGAAGATTGCCCCGCCATGGGCAACTCCTGAGGGGTTCATCTTTCCCGGACAGTCCATGGTAACACGCGAGTACCCGTCATGGGCTTCGAGGATCTCCATGCCGAGCAGCCGGGCAAACTCGCTCCGGTTGAATTCCCGGATGCGTTCTTCGATTGCCTTATCCGCTGGTTGGTGAGAGGTTTCGCTGGTCATGGGGAAAAAGGCCGGAACGTGATCGGTACAGCATTCATTTGTATTTTTTCTGGGTATAGGAGTATTTGTCCGTCTCGCCGCCGTCAGCAACGATATACACCCACTCGTACAGGGACTGCATGGTGCCGAACTGCTTGTAGCGCCGCATCGAAAACCCGACCTTCAGTTTTCTGTCGAACTTTATCGTCCCGAGGTCTTTCATCCGCATCGCGATCTCGAGGTCGTCCCCGGCGTCAATGCAGCGGTACATGCCGGCCCGGATGAAAGCCTCCTTACGGAATGCGGTATTGCACCCGAGCGTGTAGTAAAAGGTCTGACTGTAGTAGCCGATCCGGGAGAACGTGTTGGCGAGAAGGAGCGAGAAGCGGTTGCGGAGCCCTTCCTCGATCGGGTACACGGGGCCATAGAGCTGGACTACTTCGGTGTCGGCAAAGTTCGTACCAATCCGCTTGATCCAGGTGGGCGGGAGGATGCAGTCCGCGTCAGTGGTGGCGATGATGTCCCCTTTTGCCTCTTTCACCCCATCGTTCCGGGCACCTCCGACTTTTTTGCTGGTCTGGGTGAAGACTATGTCCGCATATTTTTTCGCAATCTCGCAGGTTGCGTCTTTTGATCCCCCGTCGACTACAATAATTTCGTAATCGTTTCGGGGAACGGTCTGGTGGCAGAGCGAGACCAGGCACTGTGCGATATTTTCTTCCTCGTTGAAGGTCGGGATGATTACCGATATCATCTGGATGCAGGACTCCTCTCTCATTTTTGGGTTTATCTGATAATAAGCGTGATGCACAAACCAGTTCAGGCTGGTTTGTCATGTGCCACAAAATCGAAGACGGACCGGAGGACCCCGTCCATGTTCAGGTACTCAAACTGGGCAAACCGGCCGACTAGCGGGATGCCGATTCCCGCGCAGTAGTCCCGGATCGTGGCGATATTCTGCTGGTATGCAAGATCATACACGACGTACGCGAACGGCTGGCGTTCCACGGAAGAGAAGACAACTTTGTCCGGGGTGCAGACCTGCATGGATGCGAGCATGTCCGTCACTTCCCTGAGGATCTCGTCATCAGGGAGACGGCCGACTTCGTCGCCCGGCTGGTAGGTGATCTCGGCAAGGATGGAACTGCACCCTTCCGGAGCGGCATGCTGGCTGAAGTTGGACGGAAAGGAGACGCGGTTAGTTCTGCCGAGGGTTTTGTCCGGGATGTACATCCAGGAGATTGCGGGCAGCGTTCCCCTGATGCCGATATTGACACAGATAAGGGAGTTGTACGTGAGCGCACGGCAGGCATCTTTGACCGATGCCGGGACGCGATCGAGACAGGGCAGCAGGTGCTGGACCGGTATCGTACAGATCACCCGGTCGGCTTCAAGGGTTTCCGTGCCATTGCTGATACGCCACCTGTTTCCGGCCTTTTTTACGGATGTGACCCGGAAGCCGGTGCGGACGCACTTCTCCACTGGTTGTGCAATGGCCCGGACAAGTGCCTCAATCCCGCCGTCAAGCGGGTAGGAGAAGACTGCCTGGTGCGTGTAGCCCTCGGTCTCGATCCCGATTGCCGATCTGACGATATCCTCAACCGGCGGGCGCGGGATACGGCCGTCCACCCAGTGGAGCGACATCTTCTCTGTGGGATATTTCCAGATCTTCTCGTTGTAGGGCACCATGTAGCATTCGGCAATGCCCGGGCCGAAGGTATAGTAAATCCACTCCCTGAAGTTCTCCGGCCTTTTTATGTCCCCTTTCTCGACTGCGATCAGGTTCCTGATGAACCCGTTGATGCATGCGAACCGGTCTTCCATCGGGAGGTCGTACATCCCGTTCTCGAACGGGTATTTGACGTGCCGGCCCTTGTAGAAGATCTTCGTGTTCCGGTTGTTCCGCTGCTCGTTTGCCGCAATCATCCGGCGCATGAACGCAAGAACTTCAGCATCCCGGGAGAAGATGATGTGGGACCCGCCAATATCGAACGTAAACCCGTGCGTTGTTTTCGACCGGCAGAGACCGCCGTACTCCGGCTCCGCTTCAAGGACCATGACCTGTTCTCCTTTCTCGTGCAGGAGCCGGGCGAGTGTCAGGCCTGCGAGGCCGCCGCCAAGGATTGCCGTCGTCACTGCACATACGTTAGCGTGCAGGATTTATATGGTTCACCGTGACGGTGTGAAAAAGAGGGGAAATTTTATTGTTTTGAAATGTACCAGCCGGTCTGTGTTTCGTCAAGGACTTTGTCTGTTGTCTTTTTCGTAAGAAGGCTGACAACGACCATCGCGATGATGGCGATGATAAACGAGTAGGCCGAGAAGTGGAGCGGGATCGTCCCGAAATCAATCCCGAACGCCGTTGCCTTGACATAGTTGAGCATACCGAACGTGAGGGAAGTGACGAGCCCGAGTGCCATCGCCGCAAGCGCCCCTTCTCGGGTGGCCCCCCGCCAGTACAATCCGGAAAGGAGCGGGACCGCGAAAGTCGAGAGCATGACGCCGATACCCATCCAGATCAGGATCGCAAGCATCTCCGGTGGGTTGATGGCAAGCAGCATGGTGAAGAGAGCCGAGAGGACCACGACAATCTTGGAGAGGAGGAGCACGGTCTTGTCATCCGCATCCGGTTTGAGGACTTTCTTGTAGATATCCCATGAGCACATCGCGCCGATCGTGAGCATCAGCCGGTCCGTGGTGGACATGACGGCTGCGAGGACGATCACCGCGAAGACCGCCCAGAGCGCCATGATCGGCATCGAATTCTGGATACCATACAGGATCACGAAGTCTCCGGCATTTGGCACGTTCGGGAGGGTGAAGACGCCCTCCTTGACCATAACTGCACCAGCGAAACCGGTGAACTTCAGCAGGAACATAACCGCACCGTAGATCAGGAACGCGACCAGCGGGGCCCACTTTAAGTACTTGACGTCCTTGATCGCCAGCACGTTATTGATGACATGCGGTGCGCAGGCAAGGCCGACCATCAGGAGAATGGCGAAAGAGATCACGTACGGGATCCCAAAAGTCCCGGAAGGCATCCATGGCATGACAAGGTTCGGGTTCACGCCCGCAAGATAGGTGTTCACATGATCGAATCCACCGGCATAGAAGATGATCACCGGGGCCATGATCAGGACACCGACGATGAGGATGATGGACTGGATAAGGGATGCCCACGCCACCGCGTACAACCCGCCGATCGCGGTGTAGACCGTAGTGATGAGCGTGGCGATGACCAGCGCGAGCCAGAGCGGGATGGCAAAGAGCCACATGAGGACGATCGCAATTGCCGAGTACTGGCCGACAAGGTAGATGAACGAGACGATGATGCCGGCCACCGCGGAGAGGGTCCGGAGAGCGACCGGGCTCTCGTACCGGTGGGCAAGGTAATCCTGCACCGTAATGTAACCGGCAGTCTTTGCCACGTTGTGGAGTTTCACGCCAAAGAAGATAATGCAGAACCCGATGGAGAGCGGGACGAATATCTGCTCCCAGATCGTGGGCCAGCCGGCCTTGAAGCCGAGTCCCGAGACCCCGAGAAGGGACATCCCCGAGGCGACCGTACCGATCATCAGCAGGATGAAGACCCAGAAACCGAGCTGGCGCCCGGCCACGAGATAATCCTCGGTATTCTTGATCTTCTTCGAGGCCCATGCCCCGATACCGAGCATGACAAGGAAATAGATAACAATGACGCCGATGGTGATGAGATCCGCAGCCATCAGTCATGCCCCCGGAAGGTCAGTCCCCAGTAAAGCAGCGCTACGATGACGACGAGTACAACCCCGCCGACGGCAATAATGGTAATATCAGGCAATCCAAACATGTGATCCAAATATTTTGTGGTATGCTAACATATAACACGTTCGAAATGTGATGAAGAACGGACCGGTGATCCGTTGCCGAAATATGTTTAATACTCCGCTTGCGAACTTAGAACACAGCGGATAAAAACGGTTTCTATGGGGGTTATAAAAGCACGCTCAGTCTCTCGGCAGTGACCAAACAGATCGGCGGCCTTACTGCAGTGAATACGGTAGACCTGAAGATAGGAAACGGCGAGATTGTCGGTCTTGTGGGGCCGAACGGTGCCGGGAAGACCACACTCTTAAATATTATCTCCGGTATCATCCCCCCGACTACCGGGACGGTCTCGTTCTGCGGCGAGGACATCACCGGTATGAAACCGGACCGGATCTGCCGGAAAGGGATTGCAAAGACTTTCCAGATCGCCGAATCTTTTCCCAACCTGACTGCCAAGGAGTGCGTGATGATCGGTGTCCTCTTCGGGAATGACACGGCGCCTGGTATGAAAGAGGCACAGTCTTTTGCGCTTTCGATCCTCGCAGAAGTCAACTTCCCGCCCGAGAAAGCCGAAACCCTCAACCGGAACCTCAATGTCGTCGAGCTCAAGCGCCTGCAGCTCGCCCGGGCACTTGCGTCAGGCCCTAAACTCCTCCTGCTTGACGAACTGACTACCGGTCTCAATCCGAAGGAGAGCAACGAGGCCGTGGAGCTGATCCGGAAGATCCGGGACCGGGGAATCTCCATCCTTATCATCGAGCACGTCATGAGCGTCATCATGGGGGTTTCCGACCGTATCGTCGTGCTCGATCACGGCGAGAAGATTGCCGAAGGCCGACCATACGAAGTCGTGAATAACCAGCGGGTCATCGATACCTATCTCGGTGACTTCAACGCGTTTTAGGGGAGGGAAAAAATATGCTCACGGTGACCGGCCTCAACGTCTTTCACGGGAACCTGCAGGTCGTCTGGGACATGAGCCTCCGGGTGGAGAAGGGCGAACTTGTGACCCTGATCGGGCCGAATGGTGCCGGTAAGACGACAACGGTCGAGACTATCATCGGGCTCAACCGGAACGCCTCGGGTTCGATTGTCTTCGATGGAGAAGATATTCTCGGCCGGCATCCCTACGATCTCTTCAGGAAAGGGCTTGCGCTCGTCCCGGAGAAACGCGAGATTTTCCCGAAGATGCCGGTCAGCGAGAATCTTCGTCTCGGTGGAATCGGCCCAAACGAAACCGGGAAAACCCTTGCACATATCTACCAGCTCTTCCCGATCCTGCGGGAGCGCGAACACCAGCAGGCCGGGACGCTGAGTGGCGGCGAACAGCAGATGCTCGCGATCGGCCGGGCGCTTATGTCCAGGCCCCGGCTCCTCATCCTTGACGAACCCTCGACCGGGCTCTCGCCCATTCTCGTCGGGCAGGTCTTCAGATCCCTCGAGCAGCTGGGGCGGGAAGGGATGACCATCCTCTTGCTTGAGCAGAATGTCCGGCACGCGCTCGATATATGCGACCGCGGGTATGTGCTCGAGAATGGGAGAATCGTCAAAGAGGGGAAGGCAAAGGAGCTCATGCGCGACCCGCACATACAGAAGGCGTACTTAGGGTTCTGAAACGAGGCGGTCTCACGGGAACTGTTACGATTCTACCAGATTTTTTTTACCGGTCATTTCTTCCGGGACATGTCCGGAGTTTTTTTAATAACACACTGTCGACCGCGAATAAATAAAAAATGGCTCAGTTGAAATCCGGACTTTTTCATAGAATCCCGCAGAGCCAAAGTGTAATCGATTGATTTAGATAGAAAATATAATAATAGAATATTACAATGCGGGTATCGGGACTCCTATTTCTTGCCATCCTCCTTGTAGTGATAATTATTGTCCCGATAGCAAGTGCTGATGACGCGAATGTAACTCCCAACACAGCCCCGTTTATAACGATTGACCCGATAGGGAACCACACAATTGGCGATGTGTTCTTTATCAACGGGACTACGAATTTGCCGGTTTCTGAAAATCTTGCAGTATTTGTACAACCTTTCCATTCTATAATGATGCAGAAAGGTAGAAGAGAGCCGGGTATTGTTATTTACAAGGTTCCGATAGTCTCCGGGAGGAATACAACGAATTATTGGTCAGTTAATGTTACTGACGGTTATTGGAAACCTGACGAATATGTCGCTGAAATTACAGCAATAAATATAGTACCCGAAGTTTCCGCATTCCAACATTTTACAATGGTTCCAGACACTACCCCTTTTATCACGATCGATCCCATCGGTAATCATACTGTTAGTGATGTATTTTTTGTTAATGGCACGACAAATTTGCCGGTTGGGGGCAATCTTTCTGTGGTAATTGAGGATGGTTATGAACCTGGTGGAGGAGGACCTAATTTTTATCGCACTATTCCGATCCAATCGGGAGAAAATGGAATGAATTTCTGGTCCTGTAATATTACACCAACTCTTTGGTCGCCGGGTCATCGCGTCCAAGGCTGGTTTACCTTCACAGCTGCAAATTTCCCGCCTGGTAATTATGGTGTGGAAGTCACCTGGGAATATAATGTAACCCGGTATCAGAATTTAACAATTTTTCCTGCAAAATCAAAAGAACCTTCAACGCCATTATCGACTCAGATTCCATCGCCGACATCAACCATCTCAGCGTCCTTAAACCAGACTACTGAAATTCCGATTCCGCCATCCCCTGCCCCATTTTCTCCGGCAGTACCGATAATGGCTGTGGCTGTTGTTGGAATTCTCAGGGCGATTTGCATAAAAAAAGGGTAATGGAACATTGGTTTAACTTTTTCCGATTCAAACATGTTTAACTTTTTACGATCGCGATCATGATCGCGATCAAAAATTTTCAATCGACCCAATGATCGCGTTTAAAATTTTTCAAACGCGATCGTTATCGCGGTTGCGAGTGTGAAAAATCTCCAGAGGAAATAAAGGTCTGCCAGACGTGAGCACCTTCCGGATTTATGGAATGATCGTGATCAAAATTTTTTCATCGCGATCATTTTTGCGTTTAAAATTTTTCAAACGCGATCGTTTTCGCGATCGAAAATTTTCAATCGACCCTTGCTCAAAAATTTTTCAGCAGGGTCTGGCTGTAAAAAGTTAAACAGATCTTGTGAGCAGGTGCGGTTCAGACCCCGGGCCAGACCCCCCACTGATAAAGGCATAACCCCCAGGTTCCTATCTGTAATCTGATCGACACCTGCCACTCTCCGACGAAGACAATTTCGGCTCACTCATTTTCTCCGACGTCCGACAGGTCATCAGACTTGGAGGAGGAGAAGAGTCCAAAGGACTCTTCGACGGTCATACCCGCCTTCCTGAAAACAGGGGTTCTTTTCGTTTTAACCCACTAATGGTCGATCCGGATCGGGATCGCCTTCTGGAACACTGCTAAATATGACCTCCCTTTCTCCGACGTAAAAATGAGTAAAAACGGGGGAATTAGTGCCTCATTTTTGCGAATTACTGCCTCCCAGGGGGCATCACCCTCTTTTTCGGAAGGAAGTCTCTGACGGAGAATCATAAAGTGGGGAATGTATGTCCCTCAGTGTCTCGGATCTGGAGGGTGATTTGGCAGGGGTAGTGATAAAGTTAAAGACCGTGAAGAAATCTTTCCAAAAGAAAATTTCAGAAAATTTTCCGGAAAAATTTTTGAAAAAATTTCATGGAGATTTAAAAAAACAAAAATCTTTCCATAAACAAAAAATGATAAAAAAGATCACTAGCGAAAAAATCTCACACCCTGTCCCCGCCCACACCTTTCTTCCTCCGGCCCTCCCGCCATGTCCGGATCCTCTCCGGCAGGTTCACGAGCCCTTTGGGCAGGAAGATGATCGTGAGGATAAGGATGAGGCCGACGATGACATACCGCCCGAAGGTGAGTCCTGTTGTTTTCAGCCCTTCCCAGATGACCGTGAGGACAATCGTACCGATGACCGGTCCTGCAAGCGTGCCGAGGCCGCCAAGGATTACATAGGTAATCGGCCAGAACGAGTTGTCGACGCCATACAGTTCCGGGGTCAGATAACCGATATGGTGGATCTGCAGCGCCCCTGCGATGCCGGCGAGGAAAGCGCTCAGGGCAAACGCGAGGAGCCGGTAACGGACGGGATCGACCCCGGCAGTCCGGGCTTCCAGCTCGTTCTCCCGTATCGCGAGGAACGCAAGACCGATCCGGGACTTCATAATATACCAGATCGCGATCAGGGAAGCGATCGTGATGGCGAGAACCGCGTAGTATTCAATGAGCTGGTAACCGGGGATGGCCGGACTTATGAGCCGGGGCGAGGCGATCCCGTCCCAGCCACCGGTGACCGGCGCAAGCACGCTGACCGTTAAGGTCTGGACGATGATGGCAAACCCGAACGTGACCATCGCGAGGAACCACTCCTTGAGCCGGACACAGGTGAGCCCGATGAGGATACCGATGAACGCAGCGACTGCGGCCCCGAGAAAGATGGTAATAAACGGGGAGATCCCGCTGTGTACCGCAATCAGGGTCGAGGCATACGCGCCGATGCCGAAGAATGCAGCGTGGCCGAGGGATCCCTGCCCGGAGAATGCGAGCAGGTTCCATGCCGATGCAAAGATGATGAAGATAAGCATCAGCACGAGAAGATTCAGGAGAAACATGCTGTCCGAGAGGAAAGGTAAGGCCGCGGCGATGGCGAGCGTGGCAACGAGCCCGTATTTTGTCAGATCATCCTCCCTGAAATTCACGATCCTTTACTCTCCCTTCTCGCCGAACAAACCGGTTGGCCGTATCACGAGCACGACAATCAGAATAATGAACGAGACCGCGTCCTTCCATATCCCGCCGAGAAGGAACGCCGCACCGTTCTCGGCAATGCCCATCAGGAGCCCTCCGATGATTGCGCCCGGAATGCTGCCGAGCCCTCCGATGATGATGATGGCAAAGGCCTTCACTGCCGGGATCGAGCCCATGTACGGGTTGAAGACCTGCCCGCTCACCACCCAGAGCGTCCCTGCCGCAGCCGCGAGTGCGCACCCGAGGCCAAAACTGATGATGTCGATCCGCTCGACATCAATTCCGACGAGCATCGCCCCTTTCCGGTTCTGGCTTGTCGCCCGCATTTCCATGCCGGTCCTCGTCTTCCTGAGAAAGAGGTAGAGGGCGACCAGGATCATCGCAGTAAAAACTATGATGATGATGTAGTCGAGCGGGATACTGAGCGGGCCGACCGGGACCTCGATGCCGCCATAAGGGCTCCTGACGCTCTGCCAGGCATCGCCCCATATCATCGCGGCACCGTTCTGGAAGATATAGATGAGCCCGATTGAAAGGAAGATCTCGTTGAGTTTGCCGGTGCCGAGGATCGGCCGGAAACAGAGCCGTTCGACAACCGCCCCTATGCCGATGAGCACGAGCATGGACAACAGGATAATAACATAGGGATTGATCCCGGTCAGGAAAAAGATCGTCGCGGTAATATACGCACCGATCATCAGGAATTCCCCGTGCGCGAAGTTGACGATCTTCATGACCCCGAAGATGAGGTTCAGGCCGGTGGCGAGCAGGATATAGATACAGCCGGCATACAGCCCCCAGAACATGATCTGAAGAAAGATCCCAAGGTTATCCATCGCGTTCCGGTCCCCATCCCGCTATGCAATAAAATCAGACGGCTTCTAATAAAAAAGGATGTTCAAGGATTTACGCGCTGCCGGCTGTGTACCAGGATGGCAGGACAAAGTCCGTTGTCTTGAGGTTGTCCGGCCAGACGATCGAAGGTCGTGGCTCACCGAGGGTCTGGTTGAACGCGAGCTGCTCCATCCAGAGGTCGAATCCCGACTCACGGAAGTCCGGTGAGAACGAGATGGTCTGGTTCTTCATCGCCTCGATAACCTGGGGCATATTCAGGTTGACAAGCGCCTGTTTCACCGCGGCCTTGTCCGTGGTCCCGGCATTGCCAATTGCCTTTGCCGCGATGAAAACTCCATCATAGGTAGAAGCACCCATCATGTCCGGGTAGGTTCCGAACTTGGCGAAGTATGCCTGCTTGAACGCGGCCTGATCGTCAGTGACGGGTCCCGTAGGAGCAGTATAGGGTGAGAAACGGCTTTCGATGATCGATCCTTCACCATACTGGCCGAGATCTTTGTAGAACTGGGCATTGTCATTGTTCTCAGGTGAGAGGAAGATGGTGTTGAGGCCGATATCCCTGCGTGCCTGCGTAATTGCCGGGGCGCCTTCATTCGGGAACGCACCGAGATACAGGGCATCAGGATTTGCTGCCTTGATCGCGGTCAGCTGGGTCCGGAAATCGCTATCCCCCATCGTGTAACTCTGCTGGGAGACAAGGACAATATTGAGCTGGTTTTTCGTGATGGTGTCGTTCACTGCAGTCTGGATCCCTTTCCCGAAGGCCGTGTTCTGGTAAAGCAGGGCAAGCCGGAACGGGCGATCATTTGAAGCGTTGAGTTTTTTATTAACGGCAGGACGGATAACCTGGTCGATGAACGTCGTGGTGTAATGTCCGTAGGTATCGGTTGTCGGGCAGTGATGGAAAATGTAACTGGTATCGATACCATCCGTCCGGTGGGTGATAATTGGGCTTGACGCTCCAGTTACGATGAACGGGATCTTGTTGTCGGCAATGGTCTGCTCGTACGCAGAAGTGACCGCGCTTGAGTATCCGCCGACAAGAATGTCTACTTTGTCATCGGTGATGAGCTTGGTCGCGGCCTTCTGGCCACCCGTCGCGGTGGACTCATCGTCACCCACAACGAGATTGAGCTGGGCTTTCGAACCGTCTTTGAGGGTCACGCCGCCATTGGCGTTGATCTTATCGGCTGCGACCTGTGCCGACTGCCACATGCTGGTGCCGACATTGCTCGCCGGACCCGTCAGCGATGCGATGACCCCGACCTTGATGACGCCTTGCGACACCGATGTTGTCTGCTGCTGCGTAGATGCCTGCTGGGTACAGCCGGCAATAAGTGCGGCCATGATGAGCAGGACCGCGATAAAGAGAACCGGGTATTTCATTTCAGACCCCCTATGCTATGATATAGCATGGCAAGATCATTATCGATAGTTGACTAAAAAAGAATATCGCTTATTATTTTATGAGAACTATCGCCCGGGGACTGCCGGCGTTTTTTTCAGAATGATATTAGTATCGTATTGGCGAACGTTCTTAACGACCGGATATTTCGAACAGAGAAATGCATCCCCTTCTGCCCGGGGAATTCCCGGAATACCGCGAACATTTTTTCCTGCAAACGGGTAACGATCGTTCATGTTCCACGAGACTGCGGTATCAGGACTGTCGCTTTCTCTCTATGACAAGACATTATTAACGTGCCGGTTAAATCAGCTTTTAAGAGTACCTGCATGTCCAAATGTTGTCCGCACTGTGGTAAGGAATCAAACGAGGAGTCTCCGCGGTTCTGCAGCGGATGCGGTGCCCGGATGGACGGGAGCATTCCGGCCGGGTACTTGGGATATGCGGTCGAGCACCGGGGATATTATACAGGCCCGCCCCGGCCTCATAAGAGCATGATGGTAGCAGGGTTCTGCTCCTCCTTTCTTCCGGGCCTCGGGCAGGTCTATAATGGCGAGACCGCAAAAGGGTTTGTCCTCTTTCTTCTCACCCTTGCGGGACTGTTCATCTTCCTCATCCCCGGCCTCATCGTGTGGCTCTATGCAATGTACGATGCGTATTCCGTTGCGGGAAAGATGAACTCCGGCGAGGTCCCCTCCCGTGAGACCCGGACGGTTCACATGGTTCTGTTTATTGTGTTTGCCCTGATCGTGATTGTTGCGATTTTAATCATGATTATGATGGCAATGTCGAGCCTGATGTCCCAGGTTGGCACGCTTGACACCGGAAATTACCATAAACTGTTTGAGTCCAACGGGTTGTTCTGATCGGCCCGACTGTCAGAATATGCTTTTATCGATGTACGGCATCCCCAGAATTCCCCCTCAATAAAAAAATGTATAACTGCTAAAATCTTTCGCACTCAAAGCATTATGAGGCATAATACACCCAGAGCAAAAACGGCAACGGGCCCGTGGCCCGGGCAAGGTCCGTGATCTTCTGCCCACTGAAAATCCCGTGAATCCGGGTGCACCACGCGATATGCATATACACTATTCTCCCGTCCTATAACCGGGAGAGGGATAATTCCCCCTGCAGGTTTTTGGTAAACTGTTACGTTTTACCGGACAACAGTGCCTGCAACCGGCTGATCAGGTCAGCAATAACATCTTCCTTTGACTGCTGTTGTGTCTGTCCTGAAGACTGGCCGCCGGAAGGCTGTGCCGCCGGGTTCGGTCCTCCCTGCGCACCCTCCGGCCGATCGGCCGGTGCTGTTGCATTGCCATAGGTCTGGTTTCCAAAGGCCCGGTGCGTCATGTTCCCATTCAGGCCGGGGCCACCCATCATGCCAGGAGCGGTCATATTGCCTAATGTCTGGTTACCGAATTCCGGGGGGGTCATGTTCCCGCCACCCATTCCCGAAGCTCCGTTACCCGGGCCCATCATTGCACCGGAACTCTGGTTCCGCAAATCCGGGGGAGTTATGTTTCCGCTTCCCCGTGATTCACCGGGGCTGCCAAAGCTGGTCATATTTCCAAATTGACCGGATGGTGGTAGTGGCATTGTTGAGTTCCCGGTTCCCTGTGGGTTTCCAGGCCCGCCAGAGAATGGCGCTCCTCCCGAACCTCCGGAAGCTGGGGCGCCTGCAGTTATATTCCTGTCATTATGTCCGTTACCAGGTCCGCCGGGGCTCATGGTGTTTCCCGTTCCTCCGGTTGGTGCTTGTGGCATTACGTTCATGATCCCTGTGGCGGACCCGTGGCCAAAACCTCCCGGGCCCTGGCTGGTCCCGGTGCCGGATTCCTGCGCAAGTGCAACCGGTACGAGTACCACGGCTGCACACCACAGGACCGCCAAAATCACGAAAGGACTCCTGAGTATTTTCATAGTGCATCTTCTCCTTTTTGGCAACTGTTGATGGTCAGTTGACCTGTGCCTATCCTCCCCACTGTACCGTATAAATTGAAGTCATGCACCAGGGCAAATATACCTACCAGGAACATGGATCATTAAACCTGAGAGTTAATATTATGCAATTGGCTGCCCGTATCGGTTGATAAAATCCGGGTCCGTTTATGGGATGCCTGATTCACAGCCCGGTCCGTACCAGAAAACCGGACCTGAGTGGGAGAACGGTGTGGAATCTGAAGAGTGATGTAAAAACATATTCCCGGAAAAATGAGCAGCAGCGGGGAGCAACGTCCGGTTACACAACCTTCCCCTCAATCGTCACCGTCTTCTCCTCAACCGGGACCGTGACCCCGGCCCTCACGAGCGCCCGGTCCACGACGTATCGTACCCCGCTGCAGCACGGCACTTCCATGTGGAGGACTATGATCGAACGAATTGTATGTTGAGTGAGGATCTCTGCGAGTTTTTCGATATACCCGTCAATGTCCGAATCGAGTTTCGGGCAGAAGATGATCAGGATCCTCCCCTTCAGGAATTCCGCATGGAACCCTGGATACGCGAACGGGACGCAGTCCGCGGAGATGAGGAGATCCGCATTGTCGAAGTACGGGGCGGCCGGGTTCAGGAGTGCAAGCTGGACCGGCCACTGCCGGAGCTCAGATGACGTTTTCCCGCCAACCGGTTGCCGGGGGCCGGCACGGTTTCCGTTCCGTGGAATACTTCGGGCAGCTGAGCCGGGACAGCCATCGAAAGGATGCGGGGCGTGGGGTTCCGGATGGCAGACACCCTCCCCGGTTCTGCCCGCCATGGGGTGTACCATACCAGCGGATGCGGATGCATTCCTGCGCTCCGGTGCCGTATGATCCGGGATGAGGATATCGTTCTCGATCAGGTACTCAATTGCCTGGTTATAAAACGCAGTCTGGCCATGGGCTGCGAGGTGTTCAAGATGTGCCTTGATGACGGATGCTCCCTGCTTTGCGATATTCTTCATCACAATCTCCTCGTCATACGGTACTGCCACTCGTTCGACAACAGAGATCGCCCCCTCGGGGCAGGTGCCAATGCAGGCGCCGAGTCCGTCGCAGAAGAGGTCGCTGACGAGCCGGGCCTTCCCATCGATCAACTGGAGCGCCCCTTCCGGGCAGTCCGGGATGCACTGGCCGCAGCCCGTGCATTTCTTCTCATCGATGCTGATGATCTTCCGCTTCATGGCAGATCTCCCGCGAGGGATATGATCCGATCAGGGTATCAATCTTCCGGAACCCGAATCGAACGAGGTACATTAACGTTGTACTTCTATCCCCACTTCATTCCTTCGCAGGAACCCCGGGGTCCAGGGAGGATTGTACCTCATCAGAAACGGTTCGCCAACCGTGGTAACCCCGGCAGTTTTCAGACCTTCCTTCAATCGCGATTCTGCAGCATTTACATCGTCCTGAGATGCATATCCACTAAAGCGGATAACCGCAATCTCCCGGCCGGGCAGCGTCTCGATCCGCACCCGGCTGTCAAGGGGATCCGGGATCTCCTCCCTCGGTTTTCCCGCAGGCATCACAAATGACATCGATGATGCATTGGAAAGAACCGGTGCAGTCATCGCGATTGTTTGTGACGTTATTACCGGAGCGGTCATCGATATGGTGTTGTGAGCTTTATTGCTGCCGGAGATGTAGGCAAAAAGAAGGTTGAACCCGGAATCGTTATCTGAGTTGTCAACGGTCGCAAGCACCAGAAGAGGGTACTGCCGGAACTCGATCTCTCCAGCCTTTCCTCTGAGAATGTAGGGAATAGTGTCGGTGGAAGGCAGGGTAAACAGCAGGGCCAGCGCCAGAATAATTACGATGCAAGAACCCACCAGAACCGAAGTGCGCATATCCCCTTATAGGATGATGCAGGTAAAAAAAACAATCGGCATCCTGACAGTTTTTTTATGAAAATATTGAAGATCGCCCTCTCTTATCTCACAATGGAAATGCATACCTTTGAAACCCGAAAAAAAGGGCGAGGCTTAACCGTTTTTTAGTGCCACGATATCCTTAACCCCGACCAGTTTCCAGACGACCGAACGCTCCTCGCGAACAATTGCATCCACCAGGTCATCCGGGCTGTGACCAAGAGCAGTGAGGACATGGGAAGAAAGCCGGTTTTTTGTGATCATTGCGGCAAACTGTGTCCGGACCTTCTTTTTCAATTCCTGATCCAGAACCTCTTCAAGCCTGCCCTGAAGACTCACAAAAGTAAACATAGAAAGGTCGGGAGCATAATCCTCAATTTCGACAGAGACGTTTGGATTTGCATTAAAATACTCCAGTTTCCTGCCGTATTTCGTGGAGAGAAAGTAGAGGTACTTTCCATCGAAAACATACATAAACGGCGCAATATAAGGATGACCTTTCCCCTCAAAAGCGATACGGGAAATATACTGGCGTTTGATCAATGCATCGTACTCTGCCTTCACCATCTTGGGGATTTTTGCCGGATCTACCATAACACAATACCTCTCGTTAAGTATTTTTTGTAAGGTATACATGAAGCAATTGATCATTCAGAGAAATCTCCTGGTTTTCACTTCGTACCGGTACCTGATGGAAGCACTTGAGATCTTGTCAATAATACGACCAGCTTCCGTTAATCTGATTTTGGGCTGTCGTTACGATATGTGCGTTTCCGCGCGTATTGCAGGGCGATATGGTACCTATGTAAAGACACGCGGGAATCGGCTTTCAGAAGTAATGGATCCGGAAAAAAGAGAGGTATCTCGTGCCAGCTACTTCCCGCTCGTCACCGTCTTTGACCCACGGAGGATTCCAACCGTTCCGGTCCGGACAAATTCCTTGATCCCGTACTGGCGCAGGAGTTTCTCCAGTGCATCGATCTTGTCCTTATCCCCGATTACCTGCAGGATCAGGGTCTTTGTACCGACATCGACAATCTGGGCCCGGAAGATGGAGGCAATCTGCATGATCTCTGCACGGGAAGTCCCCAGTTCTGCCGTCACTTTGATCAGGGCAAGCTCCCGCTCCACCCGCTCGCTGTCTGTCAGATCAGAGACCTTGATCACATCGATGAGCTTGTTGAGCTGTTTCATTACCTGTTCGATCTTTTCATCGTCACCGATGACAACGATGGTAATCCGGCTCATGTCCGGCTCCTCGCAGGGCCCGACCGCAAGGCTCTCGATATTGAACCCGCGGCGGGAGAAGAGGCCGGTGACCCGCGAGAGCACACCGGCCCTGTTCTCGACAAGGATGGATAACGTATGCGGCTTCATGATCGGGGATGACCTCCTATCATCTCGTTGATTGCAGCACCGGCCGGGACCATCGGGAAGACGTTTTCTTCGCGCTCGATCCGGAAGTCCATCACAAACGGCCCGTCACAGTTCAGGGAAGCCTGCAATGCCGTGAGCACGTCGTCTGGAGATTCGACCCGCATTCCTTCGATACCATAGGCATTGGCGATCTTCACAAAGTCGACCGGCGGGAGCTCGGTAAACGAATACCGGTGGTCGTAGAAGAGCTCCTGCCACTGACGGACCATGCCAAGATACATGTTGTTCAGGATAACGACCTTGACCGGAATTTTGTTCGCGACAATGGTGCCGAACTCCTGGATGTTCATCTGGATACTGCCATCGCCGGCAATATCGAAGACCGGAACATCCGGCCGGGCAAAATGCGCACCCATTGCGGCAGGAAGCCCATACCCCATGGTGCCAAGACCACCGGAGGTGATCCAGGTGCGCGGGTTGTGGAAGCAGAAGTGCTGCGCAGTCCACATCTGGTTCTGCCCGACCTCGGAGACGATCACGGCCTTGTCTTTCACCAGATCGCTTAAAGTCCTGATGATATACTGCGGGTGCAGCGCACCGTTCGCAGGGCATTTGAGCGGGTGAAACTGTTTCCAGTGCTGGATCTTCTTCCACCAGGCATCATGCACGCCATTCTTTTTAATGGATGTGAGCATATCCTGTAAAACCGCTTTCACATCCCCGACAATCGGGACATCGACCCGTTTGTTCTTGCCGATCTCCGCGGGATCGATATCGATGTGGACCACCTTCGCGTGCGGCGCAAAGGTATCGATCTTGCCGGTGACCCGGTCATCGAACCGTGCCCCGATGGCGATGAGGAGATCGCATTCAGTCACGGCAAAGTTCGCATACTCGGTGCCATGCATGCCGAGCATGCCAAGATTGAGTGGGTGATCGCCGGGAATGCAGCCGATACCCATCAGTGTTGTGGTGACCGGAATTCCCATCCGGGTTGCGAGCGCAATCAGCTCTGTTGAAGCATTTGACGAGATGATGCCGCCACCGGCGTAGATAAGCGGCCGCTCCGCTTCAACGATCAGGGCAACAACCTTGTCGATCTGACGGGAATGGCCTTTATAGGTGGGGTTGTATCCCCGGAGCACGACTTTGTCGGCACGCGGAACATCCTTTGCCATCCCGGTCTGGGTATCCTTGGGGAGATCGATGAGTACAGGTCCCGGCCGGCCGGTCCCGGCAACGTAGAATGCTTCCTGAACAACCCTGCTGATCTCGTCGGTCTTCTTGACCAGGTAATTATGCTTGGTGACTGGCATCGTGATACCGGTGATGTCTGATTCCTGGAAGGCATCATTCCCGAGCATGTAGGTGGGGACCTGCCCGGTGATCGCGACCACCGGTACGGAGTCCATATAAGCCGTCGCAATCCCGGTGACAAGGTTGCATGCACCGGGACCGGAGGTGGCTAGGCATACTCCTACACGGCCGCTCGCTCGCGCAAAACCGTCCGCGGCATGCGCTGCTGCCTGTTCGTGCCGCACGAGAATGTGCCGCAATGACGAGTCATAGAGTTCATCATAGACCGGCAGGATCTGCCCGCCAGGGTAGCCGAAAATTATCTCGACCCCCTCGCGCTGGAGTGATTCAACGAGGATTTTTGCCCCGGTTTTCATGTTCTGTCCCTCAATAGTCTGTTCATGCCGGCGATCATCGCCTCGACACTTGCCATGATGATGTCGGTGCGGGCGCCGCGTGAAGTAATTATCTTCCCGTCTTTACTTAATCTTACTGTCACTTCGACAAGGGCATCGGTGCCGCCCTGGATTGCATCGACATGGTACTCCTCGAGCCGGATATCCGCGACATCCCCCACGCATTTGCGCAGGACTTCCATCGCCGCATCGACCGGGCCGTCACCAGTGGCAGCCCCGGTCATCTCCACGCCGTTCACGACCAGCGTCACGGAGGCGGTCGGGATCATGTGGCTGCCGGAGGTGGCGGTGAACTGGCGCATCCTGATGACCGGCTTGCACTCGATCGCAAGCACGGCATCGGCCACGGCCATCAGGTCGGCATCCGTCACGCGCTTGCCCGCATCGCCGAGCTGCTTGACCCGCTTTACGATCTCTTTTACCTGTTTTTCGTCGGCCTTGTAGTTCATCTCGTGCAGGGCCGCCTCGACTGAGGCAGTACCGGAATGCTTGCCGAGCACGATCCGGCGCTTGCGGCCTACCTGTTCAGGTTTTACCGATTCATAGGTAGACGGTTCGCGGATCACGCCGTGGGCATGGATGCCGCTCTCATGCGTGAAGGCCATCTCGCCCACGATTGCCTTGTTCACTGCAAGCGGGACGCCCGTGTGTCGGGAGACAAGGCTCGAGAGCGGGTAGATCAGCTCCTTCCGGATCCGTGTGTGGTACCCATAGAGCACTTCGAGCGCCATTACCACTTCCTCAAGCGGCGTATTGCCTGCCCGCTCGCCAAGACCATTGACCGTCACGTGGGCGCAGGAGGCGCCGGCCTTTAAGGCCGCCATCGTGTTAGTCACCGCAAAGCCGAGGTCGTCGTGGCAGTGGATCGACAGCGGGGCAATTTTTGCCAGCGGCGGGATGAACTCTGCAACCTTTTCCGGTGTCAACAGTCCTACCGTATCGCAGAAGCAGAGCCGGTCTGCCCCATGTTCGACCCCCGCTGAAAAGATCGAGCGGAGGAATACCTGATCGGCCCGGGACGCGTCCTCACCCGAGAGCTCGACAATGAGTCCCCGGTTCTTCGCGTACTCCACGGCATCCATCGCCATCGCGACGACCTCGTCGCGGGTCTTGCGCATCTTCTTGGCAATATGCAGGTCGCTGACCGGGACGACAAGGTGGATAGAGTCCGCATTACATTCAGCGGCATAATCGATGTCTCCATGAAGGGCCCGGACGAATGTGCAGATCTCGGCAGAAAGACCGGCCTCCGCAATCCGCTGGATTGCTTCACGCTCTCCATCGGATGCAGCCGCTGAACCGGCCTCGATGACATCGACACCAATGTCCGAGAGCCTTGAGGCAATTTCAAGTTTCTGGTCCGGGTTTAACGAGACACCCGGAGTCTGTTCTCCGTCCCGTAATGTGGTATCTAAAAAGCGCAGGTTTTTAACAAATAAAACATTCACTCATGGCAAATCACCATAGATAACGGTGGGAATGGAGAATATAAAAAGATTCGGGCTATTTGTGCCCCTTGGCCCAGATGTGATCCGACCGGAGAAATTATATTTTATTGGTTCACATTATCCGGTTGGATCATCCGGAACTGCCATTGGGACGTTAGTATGCCGTCTTTCGAAAAAACCGACTCTTCCTCAACCACTGCCAGCTGCGATGCAATTGCCCGGCAGTGCCGGGATTTGAAAGAGGTGAATTCCCGGGGGGAGCTTGGGGAGCGCATCGCGAGCATCGTCCTTGCGCATTCCCCGTCCGATATCGAACGGATGAAGCGAAACTTTGTGACGAAGGTCCAGGACCTCACGCCGGAATACCGTGACCGGCTGACCCGGAAGATCACCGAGCACCTGCTCGGGACATACCAGCGTATACGTCTCGATGACCAGCAGGGTAAGTTCAAAACCCTGGACCAACCGGTTATCGATGAGCAGAAGAAGTACTGGGATATGGTGGCCGGCCAGTGCCGGGAAGAGGAAGCGGGCGATGCACCGGGGACCCGTTTCCTGAAATATCTCCTTGCCGGCTACTGCATGCTCGTGCTGAACGAGCCCGGCCACCCGGTTGGCACACCCTTCCCGGGCGGAGATACGGTCGAATTCACGGACGGATGCTATTATTGCCCGGTGCGGGAGAAAGCAAACGATGTGGATAACGCCCTTTGCCCCTTCTGCCCGGCCCGGCAGACCCCCGAGATCGGGTATCTCCGGCCCCCGACCAACCCGAGCGAGCACAGGAAGCGGGAGTTCATCGAGCACTGCCATCGGTTCCACAACTTCAACGGTTGAAAACCGAAGAATATTTTTTTTACCGATGCTGCATAAGAATGCTATATTCGTACAGACGTTAGGAATCAGGCAAGAATATATTTTATCGGAGATCCATCTCTACTGGTAGATACGTCGGGATACTGCTGGCCTGGCCGGATTTTCTTACGGGAAACGAAAGAATGGATACACCGAAATTGCTTATTGATAACCCGTCGCGGTATATCAACCGCGAACTGAGCTGGATCCGGTTCAACCGTCACGTGCTGGACGAGGCCCTCGACATGAGCCATCCCCTCCTCGAGCGGGTGAAGTTCCTTGCGATCTTTGCAAATAATCTCGACGAATTTTTCATGATCCGGGTCTCCGGTCTCCAGCGCCAGTTATCCAAAGGGGTGCTCAAGGCCCCGCCAGATGGCATGACCCCTGCACAGCAGCTCGACGCGATCCGGCAGCAGCTCCTCCCTGAACTGCAGGCACAGGACGACTGCTGGCATAAGGAGCTGCTCCCGCGGCTCGCGGAAGCGGGGATTGTTCTCCATAAATACAGTGACATGAGCGGCCCGCAGAAAACGGCGATGCACCGGTTCTTTGTTGACGAGGTCTTCCCGGTCCTTACCCCGCTTGCATTTGACAGTTCACACCCGTTTCCCTTCATCTCCAACCTCTCCCTCAACCTTGCGATCATCGTGAGGGACCAGAACCGGAAGGAGTTCTTCGCCCGCGTCAAGGTCCCGACCAACCTCTTCTCCCGGCTGGTCCGGGTGCCCGAACCGGACGGCAGCACGCGCAGTGGCGACAGCATTGTGCACCTTGTATACCTGGAGGAGATCATTGCGGCCCATCTCGATATGCTCTTCCCCGGCCTCGAGACGATCGCCTCGTTTCCCTTCCGGATTACAAGGGATGCGGACCTTGAAATTGAAGTCGATGAAGCCTCGGACCTTCTCACCACGGTTGAGGAGATCATGGAGCAGCGGGCCCGGGGAAAACCTGTGCGCATCGAAGTCGACTGTTCAATGCACGATGGCATCTGTCATATGCTCGAGTCCAAGCTTGGTGTCACGGAATCAATGCTCTACCGCGTCGGTCACCCGGTAGGCATGGCCGACTTCATGGAGCTGATGTCCCTGGACCGCCCCGAGCTGAAGGATGCACCGTTCCTCCCCTCGATTCCCGCGGACCTTGCCGACGACCGGGATGTCTTTGCCGCAATCCGGCACCACGACATTCTGCTCTACCAGCCCTACGACAGCTTCACGCCCGTTGTGAACTTTATACGCCAGGCCGCCCACGACCCGGATGTGCTCGCGATCAAGATCACCCTTTACCGCGTGGGCTCCAACTCTCCGATAGTCAATGCCCTCATGGAAGCCCGCGAGAATGGGAAAGCCGTGGCCGCCCTGATCGAGCTGAAGGCCCGGTTTGATGAGGAGAATAACATCGGCTGGGCACGTGCGCTCGAACACGAGGGCGTCCATGTCGTGTATGGCGTTGTCGGACTGAAAGTGCACGCGAAGCTCTGCATGGTGGTCCGGCGCGAGAAAGACGGGATACGGCGCTACATGCACCTCGGGACTGGCAATTACAACGCGACCACGAGCCGTATCTATACCGATTTCGGGCTTCTCACCTGTGACCGGGAGATTGGCGAGGATATCGCAAACCTCTTCAATTTCCTGACCGGCTATGCCCGGATCGAGCACTATATCAAACTGCTCGTTGCCCCCGTCACTCTGCGAAAAGTACTAATCGAAAAGATCGACCGGGAGATTGCCCGCCAGCAGGATCACGGGGACGGGCATCTCATCTTCAAGATGAATGCCCTGGTCGATCCAGCCTGCATTGCGGCGCTCTATAAGGCTTCACAGGCAGGTGTGAAGGTTGACCTGCAGGTCCGGGGCATCTGCTGCCTCCGGCCCGGTTTACCCGGCATCAGCGACAATATCCGGGTCACGGCGATTGTTGGCCGGTTCCTTGAACACGCGAGGATCTATTACTTCCGTAATGGAGGAGACGAGGAGGTCTACCTCGGGAGTGCCGACATCATGCCCCGGAACCTCGACCGGCGCGTGGAGATACTCTTCCCGGTTGAGAACCCGGCACTGCGAAAGGCAATCATCGATACGATCCTCCCTGTTCAGCTCGGTGATAACGTCAAGTCCCGCTTGATGCAGCCCGACGGGACGTATATACGTATCGTCCCCGGCCCGTCTGAAGAATCCCTGAATGCACAGTCATGGTTCGTCGAGCACCGGGGCGTCTGGTATGATAAATTCTCATAAGGATGCGTCACCGGATACCGGTCTCTGCTGGTTCGGGATGCGGGGGCTCGCCCCTCTTCTCGAGGCTTTCGAAAAGGAGATCGATGGTGTCAAAGCGGCTGAGGACATCGAGTATATCCACCGCATGCGGGTCGCGTCCCGCCGCCTCCGGGCCGCCCTTCCCCTGTTCCGGACCTGCTTCCCCCAGAAGCAGTACACCCGCTGGATGCAGGAAATTGCGGGCATCACCCGTGCGCTTGGGGAAGCCCGGGATGCGGATGTGCAGATTGCATTCCTGGTTAAGTACCGGAAGAAGAGCACTGCTGCATGGAGCACTCGGAACCGTACCGGGCCTGACGGCTCAAACCCGCTGCAACCGGCGATCGCGTATCTCCTGCAGGAACTCCGGAAGAAACGACAGCAGCTCCAGGCCCGCGTCCTCTCAGCCCTTTCTGATCTCGAAAAGAGCGGGGTCGTTGGCGAGATGCATACCACGTTTGCCTCAAGGATCGCTGCAAGCCGGCGAACGCCCGTGCAGTCCCTTGCCTATGGCTTACCGACGGTTGCTGCCCTCCGTATCGAGTCGCGCCTTTCTGTCATGCGTTCATTCGAACCGTGGATCCCCCACCCGGATGCGGTGGCAGAACACCACGCGATGAGGATCGCAGCCAAGAAACTCCGGTACACCATGGAAGTGTACGGGCCCATGTACCGCCTCGACCTGAGAAAACCCCATGCCCGGGTGAAAAAAGTCCAGGAGATCCTGGGGGACCTTCATGACTGCGATGTCTGGATTGACCATGTCACGCGGCTGCTGCTCCGGGAGCGGAGCCGTATGAGATCTCAGAATGGGGAGAAGCGCCCGGATACTGCGACACTTGCAAGCCTCCGGCTCTTCCTGCAGGACCGGGAGCGGGAACGGGTCCTGCTGCACCGCCACTTCATGCGGTACTGGCAGTCCCTCCTCCGGATAAAAATATGGGACGAGCTCCGGCAGACTCTTGACAGCGGGAGAAAGAAGCGGTTCATTCCGGCCCGGATACATCGGGAACAGGATACCCACATGGCATGCGAAGCCCTTGCGGCGACCTATCCCGACGGGCTCTTACACCACCGCACCGTGACCCGGCTCGCACTCATGCTCTTCGACAGCCTGCAACCCCTGCACCAAATGTCCCGGCACGATCGTTTCCTGCTCGAATGTGCAGGTATGCTCCATGATATCGGATGGCTTGACGGTGCAAAGCGGCACAATGCCCGTTCTTCCCGTCGTATTTTTTCCGATGAGACGCTATCTTTTGACCTCGCAGACCGCAGCATGATCGGCCTTGTTGCCCGTGCCCACCGCGGGCAGGTACGGATCGAGTCCCATCCCCTCTTCCCGCTGCTGGCTCCCGAGTACCGGAAAAAGACACTCCAGCTCGCCGCGATCCTCCGCATCGTGGACGGCCTGGATTTCCTCCACAAGGGGTCCGTGCAGGAAATCCACTGCGTAATCGGGAACCGGGAAGTCGTGTGCGATGTCATATCTCCGGTCGATGTCACTCAGGAGAAGGAGCGGGCACGATCCAAGTCCGGCCTCTTTGTCCGTATGTTTGAAAGGGGACTGGTGATCCGGTGAAGACTCCCAATCACGGCCCTGAGGGGCGCGTCGTCACATTCATCGATATGGGGACAAACTCGATTCGGGTACTGGTAGTACGGCTCAACCCCAATCACTCCTACACGATCCTGACCCGTCAGAAACAGCAGGTGCGGCTGGGTGAGGGTGAATTCGAAGACGAGGTGATCACGCCGCAGGCCATGGAGCGTGCGGTCATGGTAACAAAAAAATTCGCGGAACTGGCACGGACTTTCCATTCCGAGGAATTTGTTGCCGTAGCTACCTCCGCCACGCGGGAAGCATCGAACCAGAACGAGCTCCTCCATCAGATCCGGCAGGAGGCACAGCTGGACATCCGCGTTATCTCCGGCCGTGAAGAAGCCCGCCTGATATACTTAGGAGTTGTCAGCGGCACCCATATCGGGAACAGGAAGGTTTTTTTCATCGATATTGGCGGAGGCAGCACCGAGATCGCGGTCGGCGTTGCCCGGGACTATCATTACCTCGACAGTTTCAGACTTGGGGCAATCCGTCTCTCGAACCTGTACTTCGATCCCGATAGCAAAGGCCCGGTCACTCCAGAGCAATACAAAAAGATCCAGCAGCATATCAAGGACGCCATTATTCGTTCCGTCGAGAAGGTAAAGGGATTCAAACCCGACTGTGCCATCGGGAGCTCCGGCACGGTCATGAACCTTGCCGAGATCGCGGAGAAAACCCTCCACGTGTCAGCGAAGTCTTCCGGCACTGCTTCCGGCCAGATCTTGTCCTACAAGGACTTAAAAAAAGTAATCGAAATGATCTGTCCGCTCCCGCTGGAACAACGGCGGAAAGTGCCGGGCATGAACCCAGAGCGTGCCGACATCATCATTGCGGGTGCAGCGATCCTTGACATGTTTATGAAGGAACTGGGCCTCAGCGAGATCACCATCACCGGACGCGGCCTGCAGGACGGGCTCCTTGTTGATTATCTCTCACGGATGGACAACTTCCCCCTGCTCGGCGAACTCTCGCCCCGGCAGCGGAGCGTGCTGCAACTGGGGCGGTCGTGCGGAATCAACGAGGTCCATGCCCGTACTGTAACAAGTCTTGTGCTTGAAATGTTCGATTCGGCAAAATCTCAGAAACTCCATGACTTTTCCGATGCCGAGCGGGAGCTTCTCGAATATGCCACGTTTCTCCACGATATCGGCTCGTTCATCTCGTACACCAACCACCATGCCCACTCGTATTACATCATCCGGAATTCCGAGCTCCTTGGGTTTAATGAAAAGGAAGTGAGTTTCATGGCCACGCTTGCCCGGTTCCACCGCAAGAAGAGCCCCAAGAAAAAGGATCTCGAGATCACGGATCTCGATACAAGGGAACAGAATGCCCTGCGACTGCTATCGAGTTTCATCCGGCTGGGCGAGAGCCTTGACCGGAGCCATGCAGCCCTCGTCCAGCATGTCCGCTTCTCTTCTGTTGACAAAGACACTGCCCGTCTCGAGATCATCACCCGTGGCGACTGCCAGCTGGAGATGTGGGGTATCGAGAGCGAGAAAAAATCATTCGAGAAGGCGTTTGGCAGGAAGCTGGTTTTTGAGGTCATCGATTCACGGATAACCTGAAAAATCATCCCCCGTTCGGGATCCTCCTATTTTGAAAGTCCCTCAAAAAGTTGGTGAAAAATGCCAGAAAAGCGGGCAAACGCCTGTGGATCTTAGAGCTTCTTGAGGGCCTGCACGACTTTCCCGACAGATTCCTGCGCGTCGCCATAGAGCATCTGCGTGTTGTCCCGGTAGAACAGATCGTTTTCGATCCCGGAGAAACCTTTCCCCTGCCCGCGCTTGAGAACAATGACGTTCTTTGCCCGGTCGACGTCGAGAATTGGCATGCCGAAGAGCGGGCTGCCCTGCCGGTGCGCCGCTGGGTTGACGGTGTCGTTGGCGCCGATGACGAGGACGACATCGGTGCTTGGGAACTCCGGGTTTATCTCATCCCTGTCAAAGAGGTGATCATAGGCGACCCCGGCCTCAGCGAGCAGGACGTTCATGTGGCCGGGCATCCGACCGGCGACCGGGTGGATTGCAAATTTTACCTGGACGTTTTTACTCTCGAGGAGATCGGTCAGCTCCTTGACCTTCTGCTGGGCCTGGGCGACCGCCATGCCGTAGCCGGGAGCAATGATTACCTTATTCGCGTACGCGAGCATGACTGCGACGTCGTCGGACCCGATCGATTTTATGCTGCCCTGGATCTGTACCCCTTTCTCTTCCGTAGCGCCGAACGCACCGAAGAAGACGTTCGAGAGCGAGCGGTTCATCGCCCGCGCCATATTAAGCGTGAGCAGCGAACCGGCGGCGCCGACAATGATACCGGCGACGACCATCGCATAGTTGGGGGTCGCAAACGAGAACCCGTCGAGTGCGACGGCAAGTCCGGTGAAAGCGTTGTACATCGAGATCACAACGGGCATATCGGCCCCGCCGATCGGGAGCGTCATGAGGAGCCCGAACCCGAGCGAGAGGACGAAGAACAGCGGGAGATACATGGTAATGGAGAGCGGAATCCAAGCCGGCTGGAGGATAACGAGCACACCGGATACGATGGCGAGGGCCAAGACTGCCATATTGACGATCTGCTGGCCCGGGAAGGTGATCGGCCGCGGCCGCATCCAGCCCTGGAGCTTCAGAAACGCAATGATGCTTCCCGTGAACGAGACAGCCCCGATGAGGCCGCCAACAAGTGCGAGGGAACCGGTAACCGTGGTGGTTGTGCCAAGAAGCGCAACCGTCGAGATCCCGGCTGCTGCGCCGCCACCCATACCGTTATAGAGCGCTATCATCTGGGGCATGTCGGTCATCGCAACGCGCTTTGCTGCTATATAACCGAAGCCTCCGCCAATGACAATCGCAATGGTGATCAGGGCAAAGTTGGTGAGGTTCGGGGTAAGGAACGTGACGAGCGTCGCGATCAGCATCGCAGCGCCGGCCCAGACGATCCCGCTCCGTGCAGTGAGCGGGTGGCTCATCCGCTGCATACAGAGAATGAAGAAGAAGATCGTCACGATGTAGATTGGATCGATCAGCCACGAGAGTTCGACCATCTTACACCTCCTTTCCGGGCTTCTTTCCGCTGCGGTCGAACATCTGGAGAATCCGCTCCGTGACAACGTAGCCGCCGGTCACATTCGCCGCTCCAAGGATGACTGCAATAAAGCCGATAACCTGTTCAAGAGGTGTCGTTGCGAGACCGAGCGCGACCATCGCGCCGACAAGCACGATCCCGTGGATGAAGTTCGAGCCGCTCATCAGCGGCGTGTGGAGGATGGCGGGGACCCGGCTGATGACGACGTAGCCGGTGAACGCAGCCAGCATCGCAATGTAGACCGCTGTCCAGAGGGTTGTTACGTCACTCATCGCTTCCCTCCGCTCATAAGCTCGCGCGTAGGCCCGTGACGCACTTCGCCAGCATGGACCAGAAGACTCGCGACCAGAATCTCATCGGTAAATTCTGTGACAAGCTTTCCGTCCTTGTCAACGAGAAGTGCCAGGAACGACTGGAGGTTCTTCGCGTACATCTGACTCGTGTGGAACGGCACCCGGGCCGGGAGGTTCTGGGGCCCTATGATCAGGACGCCGTGTTCCCGGATGGTCTTGCCTGACTGGGTCAGTTCACAGTTGCCTCCAGATTCAGCAGCCATATCAATGACGACGGCACCTGGCCTCATCGTTGCGACCGTTTCCTTTGTAATAAGGACAGGAGCTTTCCGGCCGGGAATGGCAGCCGTCGTGATGACGATGTCGGCCCGTGCAACAGCGGCGGAGACCATCTGCTGCTCCTTCGCCTTCTCCTCAGGCGTGAGTTCTCTCGCGTAGCCACCCTGACCTTCGGCATTGATCTCAAGCTCGAGGAACTTGGCGCCGAGGCTCCGGACCTGCTCTCCGGCGGCGCGCCGGACATCGTAAGCCTCGACGATGGCGCCGAGCCGCTTTGCCGTAGCGATCGCCATCAGACCGGCAACACCGGCTCCCAGAATGAGCACAGTTGCCGGGCGTATCGTACCCGCGGCAGTTGTGAGCATCGGGAGAAACTTCGGGCAGTTATCAGCACCCAAGATGGCCGCCACGTAACCGCCGGCCGTTGCCTGGGAACTGAGCGCATCCATGCTCTGGGCGCGGGTGATCCGCGGAACGAACTCAAGGGCAAAAGCGGTGACCTTCCGGTCGCGCATCCGGGCGATCGCTTCAAGGTTGTTCGCAGGGTTCATGAACCCGATGACAATCGTGCCCTCGGAAAGCTGATCGACATCGGCGACGGTCGGGGGCTGGACCCGCAGCACGATCCGGGCGCCGTCCAGCAGCTCAGTCCGGCTGGATGCAATCTTCGCACCGGCGGCGATGAAGAGATCGTCAGAGTAGTACGCACTCGACCCCGCATCGTGTTCGATCCGGACCTCGTAGCCAGACTTCGTCATCTTCTGGACGATTTCCGGCACGGACGCCACGCGCTGCTCCCCCGGGGCCTGTTCTTTCGGAACGGCGATTACGACCGTCATACGATCGCTCCCTTCGAACCGGCCATGAATATCGCCTTTAAATCCTGTGCACTGACGGGGGTGCTCACAATTCCCACCGCGTTTGTTGGTGCTTTTTCGCTACGGAACAAGCTTTTCACTCCATGGATGGTCTGCAATGTATCGTATAAATTGGACCTATAGCTTCTTTATTTTACGCACCCGGACGGCAACACCGCGGCGCGAGCGGAGCATCTCCCCCGCTGAGAGTGCGGCCCTGCCGGTCGCGATCGCACGCGCACCCGCGACAAGAACTTCGTCGCCGTCACGGATCGAAGGATCTGCTCCGGTCACGCCAGGGACAAGCACATCGCCTTCCGGCACGAAGTCGTCAATGGTGATGCGATAACATTCCGGGAGAAGTGCCCAGCCATCGAAGGTGGGGCGGATGAGGCCGGTACCGGTGTCGAGCGAGAAGAGCTGGACATTGCCTTTGCTCCAGAACAACTCGGGGAACCGACCCCTGGGGGTGATGCCTTTTGTCTCAATGTCGGCACCGAACTGGTAGGAGAGCATCCCGTGCAGCCGGTCGTCCTTGATCCTGCGCTCGCCGGCAAGGCTCGCGTCCAGTGCATTCAGGGCTGCCGTGCCTACCGGGTTCTCCGTGCAGGAATATTCGAGCGTTATGCCACAGAGTGCCGCGGCCTGGCGGGCAACTGTGAGCGCCCCTCCTTCAAGATGCGTGATGATCCGCCGGTACCGGTGGCGCGAGAAGTACCGCGCAAGGATACCGGAGATGACCGCACATTCCTCCGCATCCCAGTACCCGGTCACCGGGACGTCGTAATGGGCTGCAGGGTAGACACACTCGAGTTCGCGCGGGACAAGGGCGAGCGGGGAGGTGACGATCAGCTCGTGAGCGCGTCCCCCGACTGCCTGCTGGAACCGGCGATGGCTCTGGGAGAGCGAATAGGGTTTCTTCGCCGAACAGGGAAGGAGGACGGCGACATCGCACCGGGGCGGGACATACCGGGTGAGGAGCCGGTCGGCGAACCGCTGCACCTCGACGCGCTGCAGGGACTCGCCGGAGTTTGCCCGCAGGATCCCGCTCCGGGCCACGGGCTGGGCCGATTCCATGAACGCATAGTGGCGGTCGAGGTGGCGCAGGATCATGACCTGCGGTGCGTCCATGCGGCAACGGGACTCGACCAGTTCCCGGAGCTGCGACAGGTGGATGAACCGGGTAACCAGAGCGATCTCCTGCCGGAGCGCTTCGCGGTTATGCTCCTTCAGGTTGCCAGATTTACAGCCGGGACAGGTGCATATGCCGGCTTGCATCGCATCAGCCGGGAAATCCCCTTCGGGCGTGCAGAACAGACCCTGGGCAGATTTGAGGTCAACGGCCGTGTAATCGAAGAGCTCGAACCCGGAATAGCAGAGGATCGCGACCGTTGAAGGAAGTGCTGAAGCCGGGGCATACCATGCGGTGTCGGCCGGGATCTTTTCCTTGAGCCCGACTAGCCAGTCAACGTAGTTCCGGGGGTTGGCAAACGCGGTATGCCAGTTCGCGACCATGACGCAATCGCCGCTCTCCGAGGTATTCCCCCGCTGCGGGTGGATGATGACCGGGCCGCCCGGGATCACCGGTGGGAAATCCTGTACCAGCGCCGCAGGTGCTGACAGGGGGATATTGATGGACGGTGCATTGGCAAGGGCAGGGAACAGGGCATCGGGCTCGGTTGCCGCGGGAAGTTTCACGGTCGCTGTCCCGGTCTCTAGTATCCCGGTACGGGCCAGCCCGTCCCGTTTCCGGATGTCAAACCGCGTCATCAGCCGTCTCCATATCCCCGAGTTCCTGCCGGATGAACCCGGCCCATACCGGGCTGCACGACAGAACGATCCTGCTCCCGGGATGACTGTCGGCAAGGGCACGGATGCCCCGACATCCCTGCCGTACCATTGCATCATCCCATTCCGGGAGCTCGCACGGGCCGATGGGGAAGGTCTCCCTCAGCTCGGCCGGGTATGGACCAAACGGCGGCCTGAAAAAGAGCGTATCGTCATATCCTTCCGTACTTTTGCCATCGATCACGACAAGCACACTCTTCCCGAGCCTGAGCCTGGCGAGCTGCTGCTGGTACCGCAGGACCTCGGTGCGCCGGCAGCTCTCGTCGCCCCGGTAGAAAAACCGGCGTTTCGATACCCGGTCGTGCTCCGCAAGCACGGGGGCGTAGCCGAGGAGCGCCCTGTACCCGGAGAGGAGTTGCGGGTGGCCCCGGCACCGCTCGTCCACCAGTTCCCAGAGCGTACCATCGACGATTGCCTGCCGGATCCGTGAGATCTCGGCGAGCGTGACATACAGGTTATGGAGCGCGAGCAGGCGTTCGCGATCCGGTGCTGACCGCAGTTCCTCGGCCGTATTTGATCTGCAGACACTGCAGGCGCAGGGGAGATCGGCGAGTTCCTCGATCCGGTAACTGCCATGTGCAGTGAGATACCGCCCGTCCTTTGCGTAGAGCGCATAGGCAGCCGAGTCGAACAGGTCGCAGCCCATCGCCGTTGCGAGGGCGAACATGGAGGGATGCCCGGCGCCGAACAGGTGAACGCAGGCTGAGGGGGATATCGTCCGCTTCGCGGCCATGACGACCTTCACGAGGTCGCGGTACCGGTAGGACTCCATGAGGGGGACGACAGCCCCGATGGCACAGAACGAAAAACCAAGTTCAGTCACTTTCAATCCCGAGAACTCGCGGAGATCTTCAAAAATCCCGCCCTGCACCGGTCCCGCGATCGGTGCATCGCTGCCGAAGACCTCTTTTGCCTCGGTGAGACGCTGGAGTGTGACGGCGAGTTCGCGTTCCGTGGTCTCGCGATCCGCCGCGGGAGATGTGGGGATATCGAGCGGCACCCAGATGTCGCTGCCGATATCCCGCTGGAACGAGAGCGTCTCCGTGTTGGTGATAGCGACCTGCCCATACACCGAGAGCTGGAACGAACCGGAGTCGGTCATAATCACCCCGTCAAAATCCAGAACCTTGTGGAGCCCTTCTTCAAGGGCGCGTGCACGGAACTGATTACTCTGCGAGAAGATGTAGGCATTGGTGATGAGCGCCTCGACACCCATCTGTTGCATCTCTTTCGGCGTGACAAGCTGGAGGTGGGGGTTGATGACTGGCAGGAGGGCTGGTGTTTTTATTGTCTTTTTCCCGACCGTCAGCTTCCCGCAGCGTCCCGCACAGTCGCTGTACAGACTTTCAAATGCAATTGCCATTCCGCACCGTGATGTCGCTGTCTATAAGCTCTCTTCAGGTTAAACGGTTCCCCTCATCTTTTTTCCGAAAAGATCTGGCCCTCGAATGTAAGAATCTCGATGGTATTATAGGTCCAGCACCGGTGGGGAAGGCCGGCCTTCATACAGGTATGGTCGAGGAACGTCTTGGCATCCCAGCCATACTCCGTCGCCACCTGAGGGAGGAGCAGCCCGCTCGTCCCCATGCCCCGCACGATGAGCCCGTGTTTTCCCACCAGCACCTGATCGGGACGTTTCGAGGGGTCACCTTCCAGCGGTACGGGCACGGTAAGGATGGTGACCTCGACTGTGATCTGATCCAGTTCATCCTTCCTGACCGGAGGGAAGCGGGGGTCCTCGAGCGCTGCTGCTGCTGCGGCATGTTCGATCGCGTCCCCCAGCGGCATCACGGGATACGGGAGCCCAATGCACCCGCGGAGCTCCCCGTTTTCACTTATCGTGACGAAAACACCACGCTTCTCATTGAATACGGGAGTGAGTTTCAGTGCGGGTTTGGGTTTTTTTGCTACAACATATTCGATGGCGCCGCGTGCGGAGCGGATCGCCATGTGACCCTCATCTGGTGTAAGCAATTCCATGGCTGTTCCCGTGACTGTCTATAGTGCATCTTGGATAACAATCTATCGAATCGGACTGGTCATCCTGCTGCGGTGTCCGGTTACCGGTAAAAGATGCCACTGTCGCTGTGCTTATCTTCTCCACCATCCCATAGGTATTCGAGAGGGAGAGAGCGGCCGACGGTGACTTCAGTGTCGCTGAGGAAAGTCCCCCCACCCACCGGTCACGCAGCCGTACGCAAGTACGGGTGGCGAGAGTCACGGCAATGGCACAGAAACGACACGGCCTGCCAACAGTTATGAAGCGGTTGAGCCCATATGGCGAGAAGCATGGTTATCCGTGCGAGTAACCCGCTGAGCGTTCACAGGCAGGATACGGTGAAACGGCGAACCCCTGCGGGTGCAAGTCAGAACAGGACACATGGATCGTCCGGTATCCGTCCGGGTATGACGCAGAGCTGAATGCCGCTAAAACAGAAGGAGGCTTACTCCTCCCACTCATTCTTTTCCGGTTTCTTTCATGAAACGAGCATTCGTTCCAATATTCTTGGATTTCTGTGTATCCGCATTTACTTAATATACGCAATAATTCGCGGTTGTTGCACTGAGGATACAGTTATTTGAAGATCCCCGCAGAATCTGGTACATAATTCTGGAGGTTCCATGCAGCAGCCCATCCGTTCATCCATATCAACAAGGGGAATAGTGATCCTTTCCGCATGCCTCGTACTTTCTGTGATCACCGTCCCGTGCCTCGCCATCACCCTGACACCAGGTGCCTCTCAAACGGGGTCTGCCACAATAGCCAACGGCGATCCCGTGTACATTCAGGGTATAGCAACCGGCCAGCCGGTCAACGGTCTCCAGGTATGGCTTATCGGTTACAACACCGTGAAAATCAGCAATGTGGCAGTCAATTCGGATAATACCTACTCGTACGAACTGAAGCCCGCCGATACGATGAATCTCGCCTCAGGCCAGTACCTCGTACTCGTCCAACACCCGATGATGAACGGGCAGTTCGATATTGTCTATTCCCCTTCCACCGGGCAGGTCATCAACCGCCAGCTGGGAATCAGCGGATCGGCCATATTCCAGCTGACCAGTGGCGGTAGCCTCCAGAGCACTGACGCCGCGTCCGCGCTCATGAGGGCGATCAACAGCCAGAATGTCGATGATACCTTTGCCACAGCCTCGTTTTACGTAAGCCCGCCGGATGCATTCATCCACCCAATCGGAGACCATGCAGTCGGTGAGAAATTCACCATTTCGGGTTCCACCAACCTTGCAGTGGGTGACAACCTTCAGGTTGATGTTTATTCCTCATCCTTTGTACCGACTTCGAAGAACCAGGCCGTCGGGTTCTCCGGCGCAAGTGGCGTGGTTCAGGTGATGCCGGGCGACAATGGCCGCAACCAGTGGTCGTTCGCGATTGATGCCAGTACATTCACACCGGATGAGTACATGGTGAGGGTCTCGGGTATCACGCAGGACGTCGCCGGATCAACGACATTCAATATCGTCAAAAAACTTCCGTCAACTACACCGACCCCATCGGCATCGGAGGTAACGACCATGGTGACCACACCCGCGTCCACGACTGCAACCCCGGTCCACCCCACGGAAGTACCGCCCACGAAAAAGTCATCGCTTCCCCTCTGGTGCGGAACCGGGGCACTTCTCTCTGCAATCGCGCTCATCAAACTGAAAAAAGTGGACGGCTGATCCTACCAGCCGAGGAACAGGGTCTTGGTCCGGGAATAACTGTCAAGGGCGTGGAGACCGTTCTCCCTGCCGATGCCGCTCTCGTTCATCCCCCCGAAGGGGACTTCCGGTGGAACGGTGAGGTGGCGGTTTACCCAGACAATACCGGCGTGAACCTCATCGAATGCCCGCTTGGCGGTGTGCAGATTGGTTGTCCAGACCGACGCCCCAAGCCCGTACCGCGTACGATTTGCCTCGCGGATTGCTGTATCGAGGTCGGGGACGGTCATCACCGGCAGGACCGGCCCAAACACCTCTTCGCTCATGAGCCTGTTCTCCGGCATCACATCTGCAACCAGTGTCGGCCGGTAGAATAATCCACGGTCGTACGGCGTTTCGTTCAGCACGCCTCCTCCGGTGAGGATGGTCCCCGCATCTGCATCACGGGTCGCGTCCACGATCTGCACTATGCGTTCGCGCTGGACGGGACTGTTCAGGGGACCCATATCCACACCGGCTTCGAGACCATTGCCGATCTTCAATCCTTCAATACGCTGTTTCAGTTTCTGCATGAATGTATCTGCAATGGCATCGTGGACAAACAGCCTTTTCACCGCGGTGCAGGTCTGCCCCGCATTATAGAACCTGCCCCGGAGCGCCCCGTCGACTGCCTTATCAATGTCTGCATCGTCCATCACGATCATCGGGTCCGATCCCCCGAGTTCGAGCGTCAATTCCTTGAGCTGACTCGTAGCCAGCTCGCGTATCCTCAGCCCGGTCGTACAACTTCCGGTGAAGGAGATCTTCTGGATCCCCGGGTGTTTCACCAGCGCTTCACCGACGATCTCTCCCTGGCCTGTAACGATATTGAGGACACCGGGGGGGAGTCCCGATGCCTCGAGGATTTGTGCAAGCCGGAGGTTGGTCAGCGGGGTTGTCGATGCCGGTTTGAGGACCATCGTGTTACCCGCGAGCAGCGCCGGCCCGACCTTCCACCCCATAATGAGTACCGGCATATTCCATGGAATGATCACCCCGCAGATGCCGAGCGGCTCACGGACAACGAGCGCATCGCCGGAGGTACCGAGGCGGACCATCTCACCCTGCTGCGACGCGGATATCCCGGCATAGAACTCGAGTATATTGGCATATCCCCGTACCTCGTCAATGGCTTCCCGAAGGGGTTTTCCCTGTTCAAGGGTCAGGAGCCGAGCAAGCTCCTTATGCTGCTCCCGCACCTTCTCAGCTGCATGGAACAGGATGATCCCCCGCTCACGCACGGTCTTCTTCTTCCAGCCGGCAGATGCAGCACCGGCTGCATCGACGGCCCGGGAAACATCATCGGTGGACCCGGCGGGAACACGATCGACCTGTTCGCCGGTTGCAGGATTCTTCACGTTGATCCAAGAGTCATCCAACGATCCAACATCGGTGCCCCCGATCCTCATCAGCATGTTGAGCCACTCATCCTCGTACCTCTCCATCTGCACGCTGCCTGGTATTGATGGGCAACGCGCCCTAATCTTTGACAGTTCAATCCCGGTTTACTATTCGGCCAGGCCCTACAAAATCTCTTCCATCGTAGTAAATTATATCATTGCATGATCTCATCTCAGCATAAGAGGAGACGAGATGGCAGATAAAAAAAAGGATGATGTGAAAAAACCGGATGCCTCACCGGCCGGTTCATCGACACCGATATCCCCGCTGCCGGCACCACAACCCGTAACCCAGCCGGCACATCCGGTTTCTGTTCCTGACCAGGATGCTCTTATCGAGATTGACGACAGTACCTGGGAACGATCCGTTGAGAGAGCAGGTAAACCGGTTGCGGTCATGTTTTATTCTCCAACCTGCATTTTCTGCCACCAGATAGAACCGTATTTCCGGAACTATGCACAGGAATACCACGACACGGTCATTTTTGTCCGGCTGAATGTCATGACCAGCCAGTGGACTGCCGAACGGTATGGCGTGAGAAGCACGCCGACGTTCAAGTTCTTCTGCAGCGGGAAACCGGTCCAGGAGATGGTAGGTGCGGTGTATCCAACGCTCCTGAAAAAGATGATGGATGAAGTCCTCACCCACGGAAAGGAATGCGCAAAGAATTCCACGCTGATCGATTATGAGATCACCGGGTACGGCTGAGCGGTAGATAATCTGTATTAAACCGGAGATCGGGTTTTTTCAACCATTCATCCTATCGGCACTGTTCCTGTGAGGAGGAAGGGTAATTTTTCTGATGGTTAATTATGGGGGCGGCTGCACCCGCACCGGACCGCTGCCTGTGCCACAGCTTCTGCAACGGCTTTCGTAACGCTTTTGTCAAGGATATTGGGAAGGATCCGTTCACGGTGGGGCTTTGGAACGCAGCCGGCTATTGCATGAGCGGCTGCAATCTTCATCTCATCCGTAATTCTCGTGGCACGGGTATCCAGTGCTCCCCGGAATATGCCGGGGAATGCCAGCACGTTGTTGATCTGGTTGGGAAAATCGCTTCGGCCCGTGCCGACAACCGCAGCGCCGGCATGCTTCGCTGCGTCCGGCCAGATCTCCGGTACCGGGTTCGCCATGGCAAAGACGATGGCATCCCGGTTCATTGAGCGGACCATCTCTTCTGTAATAATACCGGGGGCCGATACACCGATAAGAACGTCAGCGCCCTGTATCGCATCGGCAAGGCTCCCGGCCAGTGCAGGTTTGTTGGTCTCTTCTGCAATGATGAATTTGTACTTGTTTTTGTACAGCCCTTCCCTGCCCCGGAAGATCGTTCCCTGGGTATCACAGACGATGATCTCATTGACCCTCGTACAGACATCCGGGTTGTACCCGATGCATTTCAGCATCCGGGTGATGGCATAGCCGGCTGCCCCTGCCCCGCAGATGACGATATTGAGGTCGCTGTACTTTCTTCCTGTCACTTTGCAGGAATTCAGGAGGGCGGCAAGGACGACAACAGCAGTCCCGTGCTGGTCATCGTGCATGACCGGGATCCCGATATCCTGCAGGGCATCCTCCACCTCAAAACATTTCGGTGCCGCGATATCCTCGAGGTTTATGCCGCCGAAGACCGGCGCAATGTTCCGCACCTTGTCGACAAAATCTGTTTCATAGCTCTCGAAACAGATGGGGAAGGCATCGACCCCGGCAAATTTCTTGAACAGGATGGCCTTCCCTTCCATGACCGGTATGGCCGCATAACCTCCAATGTTGCCGAGCCCGAGCACAGCGGAACCATCCGTGACGATGGCGATGGTGTTGGCTTTCAGCGTATATTCATAGGCAAGGTTCTTGTCCTTGACTATCTCCCGGCTGACTTCAGCAACGCCCGGGGTATAAGCGATCGAGAGATCATGTTTTGTTTTTAAGGGAACCTTGGACCGGATGCCGAGTTTTCCCTTGTGCTTGGCATGCATGGCAAGCGATTCCTGGTAGATCTCATTGCTTTCTGCTGAAAATGGCATCCGTTAATCTCCCTGTACGGTTGAGGGAGTGTGGAGGCAATGAAGTTAGTGGTCGGAACCAGGCAGACTGCAGCTGCAACCTGATGTGCCATATTTCATGATTGCATATCGCATCATTACGTCTTTAGAGTTAATTTTAATACACAAATGAACAAATGTATACATCAAGGTATACAATAGTCATCAAACGGTACGTCAATTACCGCTTTCTATCCCTGTACCTGAACATTATGGTTGTGAATATTATGAAGTCAAAAGATATCGCTATTGTCGGAATCCTGCTTGCCATCGGTGCCATCCTTCGCTATTTCTTAGCGATGCTTCACACGCCCCTTACGCCGAACATGCTCATCGCGTTCTACTGTCTTGGGATCATCCTGATCCGGCCCAAGCTTATCGAAGCCCTAGGTATCGGCCTTGTTGCCGGTGTCCTCTCGATGCTGATCTCCAGCTCGATGTTCCCGCCGGCAAACATCATCAGCGAGCCTATCGGTGCCCTTGTCTGTTTTGTACTCTACGCTGCACTTCGCGAGCGGACCAAATTCGCCCCGACAGTAACCACATTTGTCGCAACACTGGCAAGCGGATTTACCTTTGCCGCGATCGCGATCATCGCCATCGGTGCAACCTACCTGGCCAAGTACAATGGCAACCTGATGGCCTTCGTTGTGGTCTTTGTCCCGATTGTAGTCATAACGGCAGTGTTTAATGCAATCGTTGTCCAGTTCCTCTACATCCCTTCCAGCAGGGTGCTTCTTAGAGGACCGGAATGATCGAGCTCACAAACGTCAGTTATACCTATCCCCACACGGTGCAGCCGGCCCTGCACCGTGTCTCTCTCTCTCTTGAAAAAGGCCGATGTGTCATGATTTCCGGGCCCTCGGGAGCCGGAAAGACATCGTTATGCCTTGCAGCGTCCGGGATCCTTCACCACGAGTATGGCGGGAAGAAAGAAGGGGCCGTGATCGTGGACAACAGGAACGTAGCGGAGTACAGAACACTCTCGGACCTTGCGCAGAACGTAGGAATTGTCTTCGACGATGCCGAAGCCCAGATGATCTTTACCACGGTTGAAGAAGAACTTTTATCAGCGCTAGAACACCGCGGGCTTTCTGCCGCAGTTATTGAAGAGCGTCTTGACAGGATCATTAAAACAACCTACCTTGACGACATCCGGGATCGTTCGCCACACACCCTTTCCGGCGGCCAGAAGCAGCGGGTCGCCCTTGCAGCTACACTGGCTCTGGGCAACGAGAACCTCATTCTTGATGAGCCGACATCCGAACTTGACGAGCACTCAACACAACGGATTGCGGAGATTCTTGCAGAACTCAAAAGCCAGGGAAAGACCATCCTCTTAGTGGAGCATAAGTACCGCCATTTCCGGGACATGGTCGACACGCTTGTCATCCTGGAGAACGGTGCCGTTACTGCGTCCGGCAGCCCGGACGAGGTTCTGAAAGATGAACGGATCCGGGGCATGATCTTTCCCGATTTTTCAACAATCCGGAAGATCGTGCAAAAAGCGCCAGGGAAAGAGCCGATCATTTCCGTGCAAAACCTCTCCCATTCTTATGGTGGTGTTCCCGCACTGTCCGGGATCAACCTTACAATCCACCGGGGTGAATTTGTTGCTATCGTTGGTGAGAATGGTTCAGGAAAGACTACGCTTGTCAAGCACTTCAACCGGCTCCTTTCCCCGACAAACGGCGATGTGATCATTACAGGGAAAAACACGAAGGAGTGCAGTATTGCCGAGCTAGCCCATAATGTCGGGCTTGTCTTTCAGAACCCGGATCACATGTTCTTTGCCGATACCGTGCGGGAAGAGATCGCGTACGGAGTGAACAATCTCGGTATCGGGAACAGTGATGCGGTCATCGATGCGGCGCTCCGGGATGCAGGTCTTTCTGAGTCAGCTGCCTTGTATCCAAGGTGGCTTTCACGCGGGGAGCGACAGCGGCTTGCTATTGCCTGTGTTGTTGCCATGCAGCCCAGTATCATCGTGCTTGATGAGCCAACAACAGGACTGGATGGTTACGAGGCACGCCTTGTCATAGAGATGCTGAAAAACCTACAGGAAAAGGGACATACGATCATCTTTATCACGCACAACCGGGAGATTGCACAACACTGCGCCGACCGCGTCATCATGATGGAGAACGGACGTATTATTGCTGACACGGAAGGTGCATAACGATGGCAGAGATCCTCCAGTACGTCCACAAGGATGCTTTCCTGCACCGGCTCCATCCCTATACGAAGATCCTGTTCATTATCCTCGTCTCCGTTATGGCCATCATTGCCACCGACATCCCCTTCCTCATCCTCATGGTGATCGCGCTGCTTGCATTCGCGGCATGTGGCAAGCTACTCTTTGAATCGCTCAACCAGCTCAAGTTAATCCTCGTCATGAGCGTCATCTTCATCCTCATCACCATCATCACGATGCCCAATGGGGAGACACTCGCATATATTATCCCTCAGGGTGTTCCGGTCATCGGTGGTTTGATCCCGGTTACTACTGGTGGCCTCATGATTGGCGTAGTTCTTACACTCCGGTTTATGATCCTCATCTTTGCCTTCCAGCTCTTCCTGATCTCAACGCAACCAAGGGATATTGTCCATGCAATGGAGAAAATCCGGCTCCCCATTGATTATATCCTGATGTTTATCATTGCACTCCGGTTTATCCCGACCCTCCAGATCGAGGGCCAGCGCATTCACGAGGCACAACTGGCGCGTGGTTTCAACCCGGGAACCGGGTTCCTGGGAAAGATCCGGAGCGTTTCTCCTATCGTCATTCCATTGGTATCCAATGCATTGCTCCGCTCCAATGTCCTCGGGCTCACCATCGATATGCGGGGATACCGGATCGGAAAGAGGACGCATGTCCGCGAGCGGGTTTTTGAAAAGCGTGATTACGCGGTTATGTCCGTGCTGGCTATCGCCGGGTGCGGATTTGTCGCGCTTATCATCGCCAGAATGGTATAACCGGCCGAAACCCATTCCTTTTTTACGAGATAATCTTCAGACCTAAATTGACGTCACCGGATTGTTAAAAGCGTTAAAATGTACGCATCGACCGGAACTTCAGATAAGACTCGTGGAAAAAGCAATTCGAGAAGAGTGTGATATTTGAAAAGTAAAACGCCCCGGCCGGGACTTGAACCCGGGTCAAAAGCTCCGCAGGCTTCTAGGATGTCCACTACCCCACCGGGACGCGATGTGTGCCTGCCTTATTTAAATTGCTCTTATCGCTTAAATATCTCACCGTAAAAAATTATAGTATCATCAGGTTGAAAATAAGAGTTATTCTTGGACAACATTCTCGGGTGCCCATGTCGCAGTCGTAGTTGCGGTTACCAGGGCGACTGCTGTGTTGGCACGAGGTGTTCCTTCCCAGTACGTGCAGGCATCAAACGTCATATTATCGGGATCATCAAAATTTCCCTGTGGCTTTACCCAGAAGTTAACGGTTGCAGTAATCTTGTTACCTTTCAGCTCGATTAACATGTCATCATTATTTAATACTTTTAATGTCCGGGTCAGATATGTCGTATAATCAGGACCGAAACCGTCCTGAAGATATATCTTTCCTGATGTTTTGTTACGGACCGTAATCTCAAAATACGATTGGGGGTCATAGGTAGAGTATTGGTAGGTCACATCCTCCTTTGACCCATATTGCGAGGTTGCGGCTTTATTTACGGTAATATTTGTCGGTATAACGGTGTAGTTGATATACATCGGGGGATTTTTCAGATTGAACGTGAATGCGGTTCCATTGTAAAGAAATGTCTGTGTCTTGTTATATATCCGGCAACTCTTATCCTCCGGAAGTGGTGTCGTGGTAGTAAAAGTATGATATCCGGGGGTTTGTGTCTGACTGACAACAACATTCTGTGTATTGACATATTGTGTCACTTCTGTAACGTATGATGAGGTCGACGTCGTTCCCGGGGTTGTCCCCTTTGGGTTATAGGTATGTGTGGCACTTGTTGACGTGTCTTTCGGGGGTGCAACACAACCGGATATGACGATCATGGCAATGATCGCGACAGCACAAACCAAATATCCTTTTTTTCCTTTCATTGATCACAGTACAGTAATTCATAGTAATTAATTATTTCAAACAAATCTTGTGACCAGCATTAAAGTACATGTGATATGCAGAGATCAGCCCGCCAATTGCATTATCCATGGTAACCCGTCATGATTTCACCGGTGTCAACCCAGATAAAATGTTACCCCGTTCTGGAAGAAGATTATTGAGGAGAAGCCCCGAGTATCCGTAAGTGGTCATTATTGAACAATCACTAAAATTTATATAATCCCTTATCATTGTTTATGGAAACAGATTAAAATTCCAACAGCCTCAGACACATCCGCATGTCTGGCATTTCATAAGCGAACAAACTTTAATGAACAGTTGATAAAGGGAGAAATGACTGATGGTAACGATCGGAAGGTTAATGGGCATATTATTGATTCTCTGCGGATTCCTGATCTTCCCTGTAATGGCTGGAGAACAATATATGGCGGGAAGTCCGGAACTTTCGGCATATATATCCGGAACCAACGAATTCAGTCCGGGAACGGAGCTCCAGTTACCTGTTGTGATTGAGAATACCGGAGTGAATGATGTTAAACTTGTCCAGTCGGGAATTGTTAACCGGGATGATCTGCCCAATACTGCGAAATTCCTCACGGTAACCCTTGCGCCCGGTAATGCTCCAGTCGTTATTAAATCTGACCCACAGATGGTGGGTGACCTGAAAGGTTCAACAACTGTCACTGCAAGCTTCACGGTCAAGATTCCCGCCGATGCTCCCGGTGGGACATACACCCTCCCTCTGGTGCTGAATTATACCTACCTGAGTACTGCCGACCAGTATGCCGATACCCTCGAGTACAGATACCAGATGGAAAATATCACGCTCAACATCCCCATCACCGTCAAATCGGACGTTTCAATCGACGTACTGTCCGCTGAACCGGAACATCTGAACGCGGGCACGGAAGGTTACCTGGATATGCTGATCAAGAATACCGGTTCGGAAGACGGAACCAAAGCCGTTGTAAAGATCCTGCAGAACGGCAACAGTCCCATTGTACCCTCGGACAGCAGCGTCTATATCGGCGATTTCGCATCCGGAAGCACGGTTTCATGCCGGTACAAGGTCTCGGTATCGGGCGATGCGGAAAAAGAGACCTATCCCGTGGATATCGTGGTCGTATACCAGAACAGAGACGGAGATTTTGTCACTTCACGCAGTGACACCGTCGGTATACCGGTCGGGGGAAAGGCCGACTTCACCATCATATCTGCTCCGGCAGAGATGAACCCGGGGAATAAAAAGCCGGTCGCGGTTGAATACAAAAACACCGGGGACACGACCGTATACAGCGCCCAGGCAAGAATCAGTGCCGTTGACCCGTTTACCAGTAACGATGATATTGCATATATCGGTGACCTGAAACCCAATGAGTCCAGGATCGTCACCTACGTCCTGAGCGTGGATCGCAGTGCAACGATCAAGCAGTATGGTCTCGATTCCGAAATCCGGTACCGGGATGCACTGGATAATACCTACATATCCGACCCGATGAAAGTGCAGGTGAATGTCATCTCACCGATGGGAATAACCACGATTGTATCAAATCCTATTTACCTGTCCATACTTGCCGCAGCCATCATCGGTATTGCCTATCTCGTGTTCCACCACAGAAGAAAAAATAAGGGGTAGCCAGCCCGTCATGCGGCCCTGGTTCTCCAGCCATAAGATCCCTCATTTTTGGTTATCCGTCACAAAGTCAGAATTTATTACCATCGGCGGCTTATCAGCCTATACAGACAAAAAGAGCGTTCCATCACGTCATTTTATCATGATTCAGCGGGTGAGCGCCGGTTTAAGACCGCGGACAGGCCTAGTCAGCCTTTATCCGTCCCATAATGAGAGAGCACCATGATTACCCGGGTTTTTTCCAAAAGGCCGTCCGATATGACCATCCCACGCATCATTATCGCCGGGACCCACAGCGGTTGCGGGAAGACCACGGTTGCCAGCGGGATCATGGGTGCGCTCGTGAAGAGTGGCTATGTTGTTCAGCCGTTCAAGGTAGGTCCGGATTTCATCGATCCTACGCATCACACACGGATATGCGGCAGAGTTTCCCGCAACATCGATCCCTTCATGATGGGCGATAAAGGGTGTATTTCGACATTCATCAATGCATCGGAGGACGCAGACATCGCCATTATTGAAGGGGTCATGGGCATGTATGACGGGATCGACGGGACGGACCTGTCAAGTACTGCCCACGTCGCCCGGATCCTGCAGGCCCCGGTCATCCTTGTGGTGGATGCAAAAGGGATGTCCCGGAGCATCCATGCCCTCATCAAAGGCTTTGTGGACTACGATCCCACGATCACGATTGCCGGGGTGATCGTGAACCGGACCGGAAGCCCGCGCCACCGGAACATGATGGAAAGTTCCCTTGCGGTTCCCTCGTTCGGGTGGATTCCCCGGAGCGATGAGATTGCCATGAAGAGCCGGCATCTCGGCCTTGTCATGGCACACGAATCCGATTCCCACTCGGGGATGGGATCTCTTATCGCAGAGCATTGTGACCTTGATGCAATTGTTTCCGCTGCACGGAATGCGCCCTTCCTCCCAACCCGGTACGAGTTTCCGGAGCAGACTCCTGTCAGGACAAGGATCGGTATCGCGAACGATAATGCCTTTTGTTTCTATTATCAGGACAACCTGGACCGCCTCATGGGAAATGGTGCAGAGCTGGTCTTTTTCAGTCCTCTTCAGGACCGGCTGCCACCCGTTGATGCGCTGTACCTCGGGGGAGGATATCCCGAACTGTTCCTTCCCCAGCTCGAATCCGCTGCCTGCACTCAGGAGATCAGGAAAGCTGCGGATGGGGGACTGCCGGTCTTTGGAGAATGCGGCGGGTTGATGTACCTGACCCGGGAAATCACGGGGGAGAGCACGTATCGTATGACGGGAATTCTGCCGGCAGTTGCGGAGATGACGGGACGGATCCAGGCACTGGGGTACGTGAAAGGAACGGTTGTTGGTACGGAGTCGTTCCTTACACCGGGCCAGGTCATGACCGGTCACGAGTTCCATTATTCCCGGCTCATTCCGGACAACGATGCCCGGTTCATCCTCAACCTGTCACGAGGGAAGGGGATTGCGGAAGGACAAGACGGCCTGGCTGCATCGAACGCACTGGGGCTTTACACGCACTCCTATTTTAACCCGGCATTTGCCCGTGATTTTGTGGATGCAGCGATCTCGTTCTCCCGCACCTGATTTTTCCCGTTTTCGTATCCAAGAGATAAAATTATAGGACAACGAACCTATCAGCAGAGGCAGGTCCGAATATCCATGCGCAGCGATGATGTGAAAGCAGGTTACCAGCGGGCACCCAACCGGTCCCTCCTTCGATCCCTGGGGGTTACGGATCACGACATGGGGCTTCCGTTTATCGGAATCGCGAATGCATACAATACGATTGTTCCCGGCCATATTCATCTCCGGCAGCTGGCTGAAAAAGTGCGTGAAGGTATCGCCGCTGCCGGCGGAGTACCGTTCGAATTTGGTGTGATCGGCATCTGTGACGGCATCGCGATGGGGCATGAGGGGATGAGGTATTCCCTTCCATCGCGGGAAAATATCGCAGATTCGGTCGAACTGATGGTCCAGGCCCACCGGTTCGATGGACTTGTCTGCATCGGTACCTGCGACAAGATTGTCCCGGGCATGCTGATGGCTGCAGTGCGGTGCAACATTCCCACCGCTGTTCTTACGGGAGGGGCAATGCTCTCCGGTTACCAGGATGGGAAAGACCTCTCCCTCATCGACATTTTTGAAGGCGTCGGGAAAGTTGCCGCCGGCCAGATGAGTGAACCGGCCCTGTGCGAGCTGGAAGGATGTGCCATGCCCGGCTGCGGCAGCTGCCAGGGACTGTATACGGCCAACACCATGGCCTGCATGACCGAAGCGCTGGGGATGTCCCTTCCGGGCTGTGCAGCAATTCCTGCAGTGGATGCGGCAAAACTGCGTATTGCAAAGGAGACCGGTGAAGCAGTTCTTGGACTTATCAGAAATAATACTCTTCCCCGTGATATCATCACTAAAAAAAGCCTGCACAATGCGATACGGGTTGACATGGCCCTGGGCGGGTCCACGAACACGGTCCTTCACCTCATGGCTGTAGCAGCAGAAGCGGAAATCCCTCTCAGTCTTCAGGATTTCAATACTCTTGCGGATGCAATTCCTCATATATGCAACATGCAGCCTTCTGGTCCCCATTCAATGCAGACGCTCTATCGTGCCGGCGGCATTCCCGCGGTCCTTAAGCAACTGGAGAAGTATCTCGAATCATCACCCACGATATCAGGAAAAGATATCCGCGAAATAGCGCACCAGGCGCGGGTAAAAGATCCGGCCATCATAAAAGGTGTCGAAGACCCGGTGAGCTCAGCCGGCGGGCTTAAAATTCTCTTTGGATCTCTTGCACCCGATGGTGCTGTCGTCAAATGCGCCGCAGTCCCGCGGGATATGTGGAAGCATACGGGACCGGCCCGTGTTTATGATGGCGAGCAGGAGGCGATGAAGGCAATCCTGTCCCGTGAGATCAAAGAAGGCGATGTTATCATCCTCCGGTACGAAGGACCCCGGGGAGCCCCGGGTATGCCGGAGATGCTCTCACCGACATCCGCCCTTATGGGTTTTGGGTATACACGGGTCGTTCTCATTACGGATGGCAGGTTTTCCGGTGGGACGCGCGGTCCCTGTATCGGTCACGTGGCACCTGAGGCGGCTGTCGGCGGCCCGATTGCTCTTGTCCAGGATAACGATCGTATCGAAATTGACCTCTTCGAGAAAAGAATTGATCTCAAGGTGGATGCCGGCATACTGGAACAGCGGAAGAAACAGTGGACCGCTCCCCATAAGGAGTTATCCGGCGTTTTGGCACGATATGCTAAAACCGTTGAACAGGCAAACCTCGGTGCAGTGCAGAAATAATGCGCCGGACAATTAGGACAATTGAAAGTACTTTTTTTACCCTGGCCTGTCGCGGGCAATCATTTCTCTTTTTTATGAAACGATGGGATCAGTAAAAAAATCAGATCAGTCATTCTGGTTTTTTGATCATAGTGTTAAACATGAATACCGGGGATTTATCAAGACCGGCAGGTGATAGAAAAAGTGTTGGGGGGATTATGTTGCACCGGCGCTGTCGTAGAGAAGTGTCAGGTAGCGTGATGCAAATAGAGTCAGGAATGGCAAAACGACGAGGAGAATGAGGATTCCAACGTAGGGGATAATCATACAGATAACTTCGATTACTCCCCATATGACTGCCAGGATTATCAGTGCTATAATGTAGGAAACCCAGCCAATTTTGCCGATATGGGCAAGTATCGCGCTGAAGTTAAATGCCTCACCAAAACTCCCCGTCCTTGCGAAACGGACATAGGCTGTGGCTTCAAACAGACCAATGATAATCGCAACGACAACGAGTACCAGGAAGATCAGACCCGCACCTGCCATCCCTGCCAATAGAGCAGTGGGATTTCCGGACGCTGCACCAGCGATAATACTTCCCATTGCAAAGACTTCAAGGATGATGATGGGGATTGCATAAATGAGAGCCACAATGAAGAGCTTGATACCATCAATGAATAAACCTCCCCAGTCTTCGAGTTCGGGAGAGGGATTTGCTCCTTTCAGGATACGTACTACATATCCAAGGATCAATGGGAAAATAATCGTGCTGATAATGAGAAGCACCCACTTTACCCACTTTCCAACAAGACCCTCCTGTGCATAAGCCAAAGAGTCGCTAACATTTTTTCCAAAATCCATTTCATTCACCCAAGTAATTGCTCTGAATCATCCATGACATATTCCAGCCACAAACGATTTAAATATGATATGACTACTTCGCAGAATATAAATATTTCTGAAATTTGGGCGTCAAATGAAAAAAATCTGCATATAAATGAAGATTTAATAAGATGAATGCTACTTGACCGCTATTTTCAAAAAACCGGTTATTATCCAAGATAAGTAAAACAGCATGAGGAATTGAGAGTTTTTGGGTAAAGCAGAAATAAAAAAAATCAGTGCCTGAAGTACCGGACTCCCGTAAAAACCATCGCCATGTGATGGCGGTTCGCTGCTTCGATCACTTCCTTGTCCCGTATGGATCCCCCGGGTTGTACAAGTGCAGTGGCACCTGCTTCAGCCGCAACTTCCAGGGTATCCGGGAATGGCAGGAACGCATCGGATGCCACTGCTGATCCCTTCAGGGAGGCACATGCTTTTTCAATCGCGATTTTTGCAGAATCCACCCGGCTCATCTGGCCGGCGCCGATGCCCAGCGTCCGCCGCTGATCGGCAAAGATGATGGTATTGCTTTTGGTGTGTTTGCAGACTTTCCATGCGAGCTGGAGTGCTTTCATTTCGTCTGCAGAAGGATCACGATCGGTGATCACTTCCCAGTGCTCCTGATAGGCTGGTGTCCGCTGGACAAGAATTCCCCCGTCGATTGTCCTGAGTTCATCGTTGTCGCATTTTGGAGGGAGTGCAAGGACACGCATCGTCTCCTTCTTTTTCATGACGGCAAGGGCATCACCGGAAAAGCGGGGAGCAACGATCACTTCGACAAAAGTCCTGCAGATCTCTTCTGCGAGCGTTTTTGTCACCTCACGGTTTACCGAGACGACTGAGCCGTACGCAGAGGCCGGATCGACTTCCCTGGCAGTGACATAGGCATCAAGGATATCGGAACCAACTGCAACCCCGCAGGGGTTGTTATGCTTGACGATGACCGCCACTGCATCATCGAACTCGCGAAGGAGTGCCACACCCGCATTGACATCGAGATAATTGTTGTATGACATCTGTTTTCCCTGAATGGGTTCGGTGCCGGCGAGGCCCTGCGTTCCGTACACGGCTGCCTGCTGGTGCGGGTTCTCCCCATAACGGAGCGATCTCCCGTGAGTATACTGCAAGGATAACGTGGCCGGGAAGGGCGAAGCGAGCGTGTAGAGATAATTGCTGATTGCCGCATCGTAAGCAGCCGTGCGGGCGAACGCTTTTTTTGCCAGAACGAGGCGCTGGCTTTCGGAAATATCACCGGCTTTTATTGAGGAAATAATGCCGGGATAATCCAGGGGATCGACAACGACGGCAACATTCCTGTAATTTTTTGCTGCAGCACGGATCATTGCAGGGCCGCCGATATCAATGAATTCGACCAGTTTATCGAGATCCATATCGTTCCGGGACATGGCTTCGAACGGGTAGAGGTTTACCACAAGCAGGTCGATATGGTTGATCCCGTGTTTTGCCATAACGGCATCATCGATCTGCTGCCGCCCGAGAAGACCTCCGTGCACCTTGGGATGCAGGGTCTTGACACGGCCATCCATCATCTCGGGAAACCCGGTATAACTCGATACTTCGGTGAACTTGATGTTGGCCCCTGCAAGGACTTTGCCCGTTCCCCCCGAACTCATGATACTGAACGTGTGTGCGGTCAGCTCCTGTGCAAGTTCGATGATACCGGTCTTGTCCCAGACCGAAAGCAGTGCCCACTTCATAGTCTTATGTATGATGAAGAGGAAAGAAAAAGGTATGCGGATAGGGAGCTATTGCCAGTTCTATTGATTTTTCCTGTCTTAAAGACGGGTCCCGACATTTCCGGATCCCGTTCAAAAAAACGATAAATCATTGCCGAATATCAATTCATAAAATTAATCGTGCCCCGTTTTGGAAAACAGTCACAATTTGGGGATTCCCCCAGATGAAAGATGTAAAATTTTATATAGAACCACAATGCAATAGATACTGGAACATCGAATGGGATGTACTATGGACGACGCAGAAAATGGACCAGAGCAGCCCGGGAAGAACGGACCGGACATTTCCGAAAAGACTCAAACGGAACCATTGACCAGCAGTGTGGAACCTGATTTGCAAAAGAAAGCATATGCTGATCTGAACGATCGGTTCCTCCGGCTGGCTGCGGATTTTGAAAATTACAGGAAGCGCAGCGAACGCGAACGGGACTTACTCGTTACTCTGGCAAATGAACGGTTTGCCGTTGACCTTCTCGAAGTCCTTGACAACCTGGACCGGGCACTCAAAGCCGATGATGCACATCTCCGTGAAGGTATTGCACACATCCAGCAGTTGCTCAACGTCCAGTTGCAGCGCAACGGTGTTCATCCCATTGATTCGCTCAAAAAACCCTTCAACCCATCAGAACACGAGGCTGTCGCACATGTACCGTCTGATGAAACTGCCGGTACTATCATTGACGAAGTCTCACGCGGGTATCGTATGCTTGACAAAGTAATCAGGTACGCAAAAGTAGCCGTGTCCAAAGGAAATCAGAAAGATCAGGAGGCATAAAAATGGCAAAAGAGAAGGTTCTGGGAATCGATCTGGGAACGACCTTTTCCTGTATGTCGATTATGGAGGCCGGGAAACCCATCGTCATCCCGAACGCCGAAGGCGGGCGGACGACTGCATCCATTGTGGCATTTACCAAGGACGGGGAACGTCTCGTGGGGAGTCTTGCCAAGCGGCAGGCAGTGACCAATCCCCAGCGCACGATCCAGTCCATCAAGCGGAAGATGGGGACAAGCGAGAAAGTCAATATCGACGGCAAAGGCTACACACCGCAGGAAATTTCCGCAATGATCCTGCAGAAGCTCAAGATCGATGCCGAAGCCTATCTTGGCGAGAAGATCACCAAGGCCGTCATCACGGTCCCCGCGTATTTCAACGATGCCCAGCGACAGGCAACCAAGGATGCCGGCCAGATCGCCGGTCTTGAAGTGATGAGGATCATCAACGAACCGACTGCCAGTGCGCTTGCTTATGGGATCGACAAGGAACACGACGCGACCGTCCTTGTCTACGATCTCGGGGGCGGCACATTTGATGTATCGATCCTGACGTTCGGTGACGGCGTGTTTGAAGTGAAATCCACAGCCGGGAACAACCATCTCGGCGGCGACGATTTCGACAAGCTGGTAACGGATTATCTCGTTGAGGAGTTCAGGAAGAAGGAGGGTATCGACCTGCGAAACGATCCCTATGCCATGCAGCGCCTGCGGGATGCTTCGGAGAACGCGAAGATCGAGTTGTCCCAGCGGCAGACCACGAACATCAATCTCCCGTACATTACCACGGATTCCAGCGGCCCCAAGTTCCTCAATACCGACCTGACCCGCTCCAAACTTGAGCAACTCATTGGCGACCTCGTAGAATCCACGGTCGGCCCGGTAAAACAATCACTCAGCGATGCAAAGCTGGAGCCCAAGGACATCGATCATGTCCTGCTCGTCGGTGGTTCAACCCGTGTCCCGCTCGTTCAGGACACGGTCCGGAAACTCCTCGGGAAAGAGCCGGACAAGGGGATCAACCCGGATGAATGTGTCGCGCTCGGCGCCGGTATCCAGGGAGCTGTCCTGACCGGTGAGACAAAGGATATCGTGCTGCTGGATGTCACCCCGCTTACCCTGGGTATCGAGACCCTTGGCGGTATTGCCACCAAGCTCATCGAACGGAACACGACCATCCCGACACGGAAGAGCCAGATCTTCTCCACTGCCGCTGACGGCCAGACCAGCGTCGAGATCCATGTTGTCCAGGGCGAGCGGGCACTTGCCAAGGACAACTTCACCCTTGGCAAGTTCCAGCTGACCGGTATCCCTCCGGCCCCCCGGGGCATACCCCAGATCGAGGTCACCTTCGATATCGACTCGAACGGCATCATCCATGTATCGGCAAAAGACCTCGGGTCCGGCAACCAGCAGGCGATCTCCATCAAGGGCGACCGGAAACTCTCAGAAGAGGATATCAGGAAGATGATGGATGCTGCCAAGCAGTTCGAGGCGGACGACAAGAAGAAACGCGACGAGATCGAGCTGCGCAACCAGGCGGATACCGCCATCTTCACCGCCGAGAAGATGCTCAAGGAGAGCGGCGACAAAGTCGAGGCAGCAGACAAGACCAAAATTGAAGAGGGCATTACCGCAGTAAAGAAAGTCCTGCCGGAAGACAACCTCGACGAGATCAAAAAGGCCATGGAATCCCTGACCGAAGCGGTATATGCGGCAACAACCAAGATCTACCAGAAGATGCAGGCAGAACAGGCTGCTCAGCACCAGCCGGGTGCCGGTCCTTTCCCTGAACAGGACAAGAAAACCGATGACAATGTCGTCAATGCTGATTATAAAGTAAAAGAAGAGTGAGCAAGCAATGAGTGCGGGAGATTATTACGACACCTTAGGTGTTCCCCGGAATGCCGACGGGAAGGAGATCAAGAAAGCCTACCGCAATCTCGCACGGAAATACCATCCTGACATCTGCAAGGAACCCGGCGCAGAAGACAAGTTCAAGCAGATCAATGAGGCCTACAGCGTCCTTTCCGACGAGCAGAAGAGGGCACAGTATGACAACATGGGCCACGAGACATTCACGAATGCCTCAAAGGGCTCCTATACCGGCGGGGGAGGGTTCGGCAACAGCGGGTTCTCCTCCGATTTCTCCGGTTTTGGCGACATCTTCGATTTCTTCGGCGGGGGGGGCCAGCGGAGATCCGGGCCCCAGCCCGGTGCCGACCTGCTGATGCGCATCCAGATACGGCTTGAAGATGCAGTCTCCGGTATTGACCGGGAAATTGAGGTGATGCATTCGGAGCCCTGCACGGCCTGCGGCGGCTCCGGCAGTGAGACGAAAAAGCTGAATGTCTGTCCGCGGTGCGGTGGCAGCGGACAGATCCGGCAGGCAACCAACTCACCGTTCGGGCAGTTCGTCCGGATGTCCACCTGCACCCAGTGCGGGGGCAAAGGGAAGATCCCGGAGAAGATGTGCAGGGAATGCCATGGTTCGGGCCACACCCGTGTCAAGCGGAAGATCTCCGTGCATATACCGGCCGGTATCGATAACGGGATGCGGCTGCGCATGGAAGGCTACGGGGAGGCCGGGGACTACGGGGCCGCGAACGGCGACCTGTTCCTGGAAGTGTACGTCCAGCCCCATGACCGGTTCGTCCGGTCCGGTGACAACCTTGAGACGTCAGTTGATATCAGTCCTGCGCAGGCCGTGCTCGGGACGCAGATCGAGATCGTGACCATCGACAAGCGTCATATCGATCTCCGGATCCCTGCCGGGGTCCAGTCCAATACCGCGCTCAAGATTGCCGGGGAAGGGGTCAAGCGTCGGGGAAAACCCGGTGACCTTCTCGTCCGTGTCAGGATCGTCACGCCAAAATCCATCAACAGCGAGCAGAAGGAACTGTACCAGAAACTGATCGAACTGGAAGGAAAGAGCAGCGGGAACAGCAGTTTCTTCTCCGGGTTCATGGGCAAAAAGAGATCCAGATAGTGAACCAGAATACCCTTTTTTCACTCCTTTCTGGCACACCTATTTGAGTGCCCGGGTCGCATGTGATCAGGATGAAACTGATCTTTGAGCTCTCCGGGGAAAATCCCACCCTCCCGTTTGCGGAGCTCGAATGTATCGGTACGGTGACCGATCAACGACTGCAGGTCGCGGTCGCTGACTGTCCTGACCCGAAAGCAGCGCTCCGTCTTGCCATGACGCAGGTCGTGCTCGAGTACCTCGGTGAATGCGAACCCGGCCTTTCCGCATTCCGGGAACTGCTCAGGAAGCTTGCACTCGAAACAACACGGCCCTTTGCCGGGAGGGCAAAGAAAGTCCATGGGGGTTGCCATGAGCGCAACCCGCAGTCTCAGCGTGAATTCGAGCGGCTCATCGGCACCATGATCTCCGGGCCGGTCTCTCTGAAAACACCGGAGCTCGAGTACCGGGCCATCCTCTCGGAAGACCGGTGCTATTTTGGCAGAGTCCTGTTCCCGATCAACCGGGCAGCCTATGATTCCCGGAACCCCGGCAGACGTGATTTCTTCCACCCGGGCGTCATGATGCCCAGAATGGCACGGGCCCTGGTCAATATCGCATGCAACAGTCCGGGGGATATCGTGCTTGACCCTTTCTGCGGGACCGGGGGAATCCTTATCGAGGCCGAACTGCTTGGTATGCACACGATCGGCAGTGATTTTGATGCGTTTATGATCCGGGGGAGCCGCAGGAATGCAAAAAATACTGCATTCCTTCTGGGTGATGCAACATCCCTTCCGTTCGGAGACAATACGGTCGACAGCGTTGTCACCGATTTTCCCTACGGCCAGTCGGTCTGTATCCGGAAGAGTGATACCATGGACCGGTTGTACGGCGATGCCCTCGATGAGATCCGCCGCGTACTCCGGCCCGGTCATCGTGCTGTTGTCGTTACCCACCGGGACATTTCCAGTATTGCTGCACATCACATGACCATCCTGCAGCAGCACAGCCAGCGCGTGCATAAGAGCCTCACCCGCAGGGTGCTGGTGCTGACGCAGTGATCTTTTACCTCATGCGGATAGTGAAGAATCGGCTCTAAAGAAATCCCTTTTTTACTTATATATTCGGTAAACACCTCAGACAACTATGAGTGTGATCCCCTCATCATATCGAAGAACTACGGTTCTTCTCAAGCCTGCTCTTCCCTTCGGGAACAGCAGTCTCCCCGGAGGGGGAGGCAACGCAAGGGGAGCATCCCCTTGACCCCCCCGTTTTCCTCACGGTTTCATCTTTTCGAAAGTCTGGTTGTTCTTTGTTTTTCGCTGACCTTCTGAGTGGATATCCCCTTACAGGGGATGCCCCAGCGGCGGGGACGGAGGCATTTTATGCCGTAGTCCTCAAGCGCGTCAGCATGAATGGTCAATGATTTTATCAGAACCAAAGAATCCTTTATTCTTTATCGATGTCAGATATACTGAGCTGATATGACCACAAGATACCCGAGCCGCCTGATAATAGTCATCGGTATCGCTCTTCTCGTCCTCTGCACCCCGGTCCTGGCATATTCCAGCGATGCGACCGGATGGTACGGGCAGGGAAATGCATTCCTCGCATCGGGGAATTATACTGAAGCCGTCGCAGCATATGATCGTGCCATTTCCCTTGAACCGTCATACTTCGAGGCCTGGGACGCCAAGGCGGACGCACTCAACCGTAACGGCCGGTTCTCCGATGCACTGGACGCATCTGCCCGGGCTCTGGCAATCAATCCCGACTACGCCCATGGCTGGATCAACCGCGGCCAGATCCTGTACAATATCGGGTATGTCTACGAAGACCAGAAGAAGGACCTGACCACGGCAAATGAATACTATAACCAGCAGCTGCTCGCGTTCGAAAAGGCGATCGAGCTCGATCCCGGCAATGCCGATGCCTGGTTCAACAAAGGATATGCCCTTGCCGGCCTGAAGAGGTACGATGAGGCAATCGCGGCGTTTGACAAGGTCCAGGAACTCAATCCCGATTACCCGAAAATTGCCCAGAACAAACAGATCGCACAACAGCTCAAAGACACATCGACACCCGATTATGTGAAATACGTCCCGGTACTGGCCGGTATTGCCGTGGTTATCATCGGTATTGTTGTCTGGTTTGTATTCCTGCGGGAAAAGAAAGAATAGCGATTCACTTCTTTTTTACGGATCACGACCGTTGCGGCTGACAGGTTTTTGAAAGAATCAAAAAAAGCGTGGTAATTCTACCGTGCCTTGTCGTAACAGATCTTTGCTTCTTCGTGTTTTCCTATCTTGTCCAGGGTATCCCCGATATCATTCCAGATCTCCTTGCGCCCGGGCTCGATCTCCAGCCCCCGTTTAAAGGCCGCGAGCGCGTCCTGGTACCTGCCCATCTCCAGGAGTGCCCGGCCTTTGTGAATCCAGGCGTCAACGAATTCCGGCTGGATATTGATCATTGCATTGAATGCATCCACCGCTTCTTCATTCCGCCCCAGTGCGATAAGGGCACTTCCCCTGGTGAAATACGTGATAGAGAACGTGGGGTCGATCAACAGCGCACGGTCATAGGATTCGATGGCAGCTTCATATTTTTGCTGGGATGACAGGACCATGCCATGCCGGGTCCATGCCATTGCGTTCTCCGGGTCCAGGACCAATCCCTGGTTGTATGCGGTTTCTGCCTCGGGATACTTCCCCAGATCGTAGAACGCGTTCCCTTTGCCAATCCAGGCCTCGGTAAGTTTCGGGTCCTGGTCAAGGGCCTTGTCGAATGCCTCGATGGCATCCCGGTACATCCCGAGTTCGGCAAGGGAGATTCCCTTGTGGGCAAATACTTCGGAACGGTGGTCGATCTCCAGTGCACGGTCGTAGGACTTGATCGCCTCGCGGTATTGTTCGAGCGCTGCATACGCCAGTCCTTTCTGGTCATGAAGGGACGACACCATGGGCATGACCTCCAGCGCGTGGTCAAAAGCGGTGATAGCGGCATCAAAACTGCCCTGCTCGGAAAGTGCCCGGCCTTTCCAGAAAAAGGCCTGCCAGCAGGAAGGATTGATATCGATAGCGCGGTCGAACGCAGTGGTTGCGGCAGTCGGGTTCCCAAGGGATACGAGCGCCCGGCCTTTCTCGTAAAAGGCACGGGCATTCCCGGGATTGAGCGTCAGGGCCTGGTCGAAGGATGCGATGGCCTCCTTGTACTTTCCAAGGTGCATCAGGGATCTTCCACGTTCGTAGATCGCATCGGCATAATCCGTCTGGACCCCGAGTGCAGCGTTGAATGCGGTTACTGCATCATCGAAACGCTCAATGCGGGCCAGGGCAACGCCCTTGTTATAATACGCATCAGCATACCGGCTGTTGTTTGCAAGAGCCAGATCGAATGACAGGATTGCTTCTGCGTACTGCGTCCGCTCGAGAAGGGCGAGGCCCTTGTAATAGCAGGCTTCAGCATAGTCCGGCTGGATCGAGAGCGCCTGGTCGAATGCTCCGATCGCTTCCTCATTGCGGTTCACGCGGATAAGGGCGATACCCCGGAAAAGGTATGCAGCAGCATAGGACGGGTTGAGGGAAAGGGCGTGATCGTAATCCTGGATTGCCAGGTCATACTGGTTAAGACCAGCCCTTGAAATTCCACGGTACAGCCGGGCTTCCCGGTAATCTTCCCGCAGGGTGAGTGCCCGGTCATAGGCACTGACTGCCTCGTTGTTCATGGAAAGCATGGCAAGCGCCCGGCCTTTCTGGTAGAATGCTTCCGCACAGTCCGGATGCTGCACGAGTGCGGATTCGAGATTTTTGATGGCTTCGTGATATTTCCCAAGCCGCAGGAATGATACCCCCAGATAGTAACTGGCACGGGCGTCTTTTGGATCAATGCCGAGCGCCTTGTGGAAGAAGCTGATGGCATCCTGGTCCCTGCCAAGAGATGAGATGGCGATACCCTTTCCGGTCCAGATATAGGCGAAATTGGGGCGGATCTTCAGGGCAAGATCAAAGGCATGGATTGCCTCATCGTACTGAGAGAGTTTGACGAGTGCAATGCCCTTTTGGTACAGGGCTTCCACCAGTTTCGGCTGGATGGAGAGTGCATTATCAAATGCAATAACGGCCTCCTTGTACATCCCCCGGTGGAAGAGGGCCCTTCCCCGGTCGTAAGAGGCAGCTACATAATCCGGCTGTATCTCAAGAGCCTTGTTGAATGCCTCAATTGCCTCCTCGAACCGGGAGACTGCAAAAATGGCACTTCCCTTGAGATACCAGGCTTCGGCATTGGTCGGATCGATCTCGAGCGCCCTGCCATATGCCTCGACGGCATCGTTGTGCCTGCCCAGCTCTGCCAGCGCCTTGCCGCGGTGAAGCCACGCATCGATGGATTCCGGGAAGATCCTTGTGACCTGGTCAAAGGCTTCAATGGCATCCTGGTACCTTCCGGTCTCAGAGAGCGAAAGTCCCTTCTGGTAAAAGGCCTGCCAGTTACCGTTATCAAGATCGATATTTTTACTGAAAGCGATGATGGCCTCGTCATGCCGGCCCAGGTTCGCGAGGGCAAATCCCTTGTCGTAATATACGCCGGCATAGTTCTTGTCAAGGTTGAGCACTTTGTCGAATGTCTTCACGGCTTCACGGTACATGCCGAGTGCTGAAAGGGCCCGGCCCTTGTCATACAACGCTTCCGCATATGCGGGATCGATCTCCAGTGCCCGGTCAAACACTTTGATGGCATCCTCATATTTTCCCAGTTTCGCAAGAGCAACGCCCTTGAAATGGAGAGAGGGCACGTGCAGCGGCTGGATGGCCAGCGCCTGGTTGTATGCGTCAATTGACTCTTTTGGCGTGCCAAGACTGTCGAATGAGCGAGCTTTCATGAACAGGGCATCGAAATAGTCCGGTTTGATGCGGATTGCCTGGTTGAATGCAGGAATGGCCTCTTCATGGCGTTCGAGGCGGGCAAGCGCTTCTCCCTGTTCGTACCAGGCTTTCGCATCATCCGGGGCCAGGGTGAGGAGGCGGTGGAATGACTCGACGGCTTCTGTATACCTGCCGAGCGCGACATAGGACGCAGCATGATAATACGATGCATCATGGTTTCCCGGGTCTGACTGGAGTGTCCTGTCAAAAGCATCGATGGCCTCAGTGTACCGTTTTAAATCATACAAGGCCAGCCCTTTCTCATACCATGCCGTTGCGTGCTGTGGTGAAATTTCGAGGACCTTGTCAAAAGACCGGATTGCATTGTCATACGAGCCGAGCAGATAGGATGCGCGGCCCCGCAGGAGGTATGCATCCGCATCGTCCGGACGCAGGTCCAGTACATGGTCAAATGCAGGAATGGCGTCGTCCGCCTTCCCCAGCCTGGCAAGGGAGATTCCTTTATAGTACCAGGTATCGGGGTCTGCCGGGTTCAGGGCAATCGCCGCATCGAACGCCGTAACAGCCTCTTCAAACCGGTCAAGGTGGTACAGCGCCAATCCTTTGTGGTAGAGAGCCTGGATGTCGGATGCATTGATCGAAAGGGTCGCGTCAAATGCCATGAGCGCCTCCTTGTGCTGGGAGAGCCGTTCCAGGGCAAGCCCTTTATCGTAAAATGCACTGGTGAAGTGTGGATCGATCGCGGTGGTATTTTCGAATGCCTGGATCGCGTCACGGTCACGACCGAGGTGTGCCAGTGCGACCCCTTTGTCGTACCACGCATTGGTATATTTCCTGTTGATGTCGATTGCGCGATCATAGGATGCGACCGCCTCTTCATACCTCCCCAGTTCAGACAATGCGATCGCCCGGTCGTACCAGCCATTTGCATTCTGGGGTTCCAGCTCAAGGGCGCGGGACAAGGCATCGATTGCCGGTTCAAACTGCCCGAGAGAGAGGAGTGAACTTCCTTTTCTCAGCCACGCCCCGGCACAGGCTTCATCGGAAGCAAGTACATGATCAAAACAGGAGATCGCTTCCTGGTACCTGGTCAGATCGATAAGTGACCGTCCTTTCAGGTACCAGGCGGTCGCATTTTCGGGTATAAGGGCAATCGCGCGGTCAAAGGATTCCAGGGATTCCTCAAACCTGCCAAGATCGAAGAGTGTGCTTCCTCTGAGGGTCCAGACATCGGCATTATTGTTTTCATAACTCAATGCGTTGTCAATTGACCGGAGTGCCTCCTCAAAACGTGACAACCGGGCAAGTGAACGCCCTTTTTGGTACAATACAGGGGCGTTGTCCGGACTGAGTTCCAGCATCTTGTCATATATCTTGAGAGCATGGTCATCTCTTCCCATCCCGGCATAGGAAAGGCCGGTCTGGTATACTGCGTCGATAAGGGATGCATCATGCGTGAGTGCCTGCTTATAGGAGCGTAGCGCTTTTTCATATTTCCCGAGGGCCTGCAGTGCCAGACCTTTATGATAATGGGCCTGTGCATATTCAGGTGCGTATTCGATCGTGTCATCAAACGATTTGATGGCATCGGGATATTTTCCGAGCCGGGAAAGGGCCAGGCCCCGGTGATGTGCTGCTTCGTATAACGTGGAATCCAGCTCTAATGCGTGGCTGAAGGACCTGACGGCCTCGTCATCGTTACCCAGTCCGGACAACGCCAGGCCCCTGCCGTATGCGGCCTGCGCAGATTTTGGATCGAGTTCGAGTGCCTTGTCAAACGCGCCTACTGCCTGGGAATTATCCCCGAGCCGGGAAAGGGCCAGCCCTTTCTCGTTCCATGCCGCCGCATCCAGAGGTGAAAGTGCAATTGTCCTGTTGAAGGCATCCAGCGCATCCTGCCACCGGCCAACCTGCATGAGGGAATTTCCCCGGTAATAATGCAGCTCGCTGGTGTTCATCCCCCCGGCAACAGCGAGATCGAATGCAGCAACAGCCTCATCATTGCGGTTAAGAATGGAGAGCACGAGCCCCTTCTGGTATGCCGCTTCTAAGAGGGCAGGCCGCAGTTCAAGCGCACGGTCAAGCGCCGGTATGGCATCCTCGTATTGTTTGAGTGCCCCCGATTCACGTGCCTTGTTATACCATGCGACCGCACAGGTGTCATCGACTGCAATTGCCTGTTCGAAAGCGGCACGTGCATCGTTGTGGAGATTCATTGCCGAGAGGCAGATTCCCTTGTAGTACCATGCCGGAGCGTTTTTCTGGTCGAGACTGATCAGTTTCTCGAACAGGGCGTGGGCATCTTCCCACCGGCTGATCCGGAGATATGCCTTCCCCCGGAAGAGCAGGGCAACGGGATTCTGGGATTTGCGTTTCAGCGATTTACCCAGGGATTCCACCGCCTCCTTATACCGGGAAAGCCGGTAAAGGGAGTATCCCTTGCAGGTGAGAAGTTCCGGATTGGCCGTATCGTTTTCCAGCGCCCGGTCGAGTTCAATCACCGCGTCCTCGTAACGGGCAAGTTTTACCAGCGCAGTGCCCCGTCCTTTATGTGCCCGCTCGTTCTCCGGGTCCAGCGCGAGCACCCCGTCAAATGCGGAAATGGCATCCTGGAACCGGTCGAGGTTCGATTGGGACTCGCCTTTCACCAGCATTGAACGGGAATCGCGTGGATCGAGAACAAGTGCCCGGTCTGCTGATGCAATTGCTGCTTCAAACTGACCCAGTTTGTGCAGGCAGATCCCCCGTTCGGCATGAACTTTTGCCGTATCATCCCCGAGTGCAATACAGCGGTCAAAGGCTTCAAGAGCTTCTTCGGTTTTGTCGAGACGGGTCAGGGCAAGGCCCTTTTCAAACAATATCTCTGCCGTATCCGGCCTGACGGAAAGAAACCCGTCGAAGGACTCGATCGCCTGCTCGTATTTTTCAAGGATGACAAGCGCCTTGCCCTTTTCCTGCCAGGCTTCGGCATTGGACGGATTGATCTCAAGGGCCCGGGTAAAGGTGACAACCGCATCGTCATACTGGTGACTGAGCATCTGGGCAAAACCTTTGTACAGGAATGCGCGTTCGCAGTCAGGGGAGATCCGGTTGACCTTCGCATAGGCAGCGATCGCCTCCTTGTACGACCCGAGATGGTCCAGTGCCCGTGCAAGACCATAGGCTGCAGGAAGATCTTTGGGGTGCACAGACAATACCCGTTCAAAGGCTGTTGCGGCCTCACGGTATCGCCCGAGGGCAGAAAGAGTCCTTCCATTCTCCAGGAAGGCATCGGCAAAGTCCGGCATGAGCCGGTTTGCCTCATCAAATACGACAGCAGCCTCCGGCAATCTCTTCAGGCGGAAGAGAGCGATACCCTTGTAATAGAAGGCCTCCCCGAATTCAGGAACCAGCTGGAGGGCCCGGTCAAAGGCCGTGATGGCCTCCTCGTCGTTTCCAAGGCTGATCAGCGCCCGGCCCTTGTAGAACCAGGTATGGGGGTTATCCGCTTCGATCTCCAGCGCATTGTTGTACGAGAGGACTGCCTCCTGGAACTGTTCGAGCGCGAAGAGGCAGAACCCCCTGATCAGCCAGGCATTGGCAATTTTCGGGTTTGTATCAAGGGTTTTTGTCAGGATCTCGATCGCATCACTGAATTTTCCCAGTTCGGCAAGGGCCAGCCCCTTGTGGTACAGTGCATCCCGGTTCGCCGGGTCAACTTCCAGGGCCTGGGAAAATGCAGATGCTGCATCGTCCTGTCGCCCGAGTGCCGCAAGTGCAAGACCTTTCTGGTACAGGGGCTCTGATTTTTGGGAGCCATTGGCGAACGCTGCATCAAATACCGCAATTGCATCCTCAAAATTCTCAAGCCGGACCAGTGCAAGTCCTTTCTGGTACAGTACTGATGTGTCTTCCGGGTTTATTTCCAGGGCAATATTGTATGAGAGGACGGCTTCATTGAACATCCCCAGTTCTGCAAGGGCAATACCTTTCTGGTAAAAAGCCGGGACATTGTTCGGGACCAGGACAAGAACCCGGTCGAATGCTTCTACCGCTTCGAGGAAACGCCCGAGACGGATCAGGGAAAGACCGCGATCATAATGGGTTTTTGCGAGGGCTGGATCGATCTCGATCGAGCGGTCAAATGCCGTGACCGCATCGCCAAACCGTTCAAGATCCGCAAGGACTACGCCTTTGCTGTGCCATGTTTCCGGAGACTCCGGACCGATGGAGATGGCAAGGTCAGCGGCTGCCAATGCGTCGTCATACCTGCCGAGATCGTGCAGGGCAGATGACTTGTAGAGTGCAGCGTCAGCGAGTTTCGGATCGGATTCGAGCGCACGGTCGAATGCATCGAGGGAATCCTGGAAGCGGCCGAGGGTATAGAGTGCGAGTCCCCGCTGGTAATGAGCCGGGGCATACCGGGGCGTGAGAGCCAGGCATCTGTCCAGTGCCTGGATTGCATTGTTCTGCTGTTCCAGCCGGATAAGGGCAAGTCCGTGGTAATAAGGGGCCATCGCACTCGCGGGATCGAGATGTTCAGCCTGGTCGAATTCGGGAAGGGACTCATCATACTGTGAAAGGTCCAGGAGTGAGAGCCCCTTGCGGTAATGAGTTTCGGCCGAATCCGGATCCAGACGGAGTGCAAGGGAATATTCCTCAATCGCCTCCCGGTGCTGGGAGAGATCGGCAAGGGCCCGCGCCTTGTAATAATGTGCCTGGAAATTGTTTGCATTTTCCGCAAGGGTCTTGTCAAAATCGTGGATGGCATCACGGTATTTTTCCAGGTTATACAGCGCGATACCTTTGCGGAGGCGTGCGTCGGTATATTTCGGTTTTAACTGGAGGGTCTTGTCAAAGGCAAAAACCGCATCGCTGTGCCGGTTCAGGTCGGCATAGGCTTTTCCCTTGTGATAGAACGCCAGGGCATTATCGGGGTCATAGATGAGCGCCCTGTCAAAGGCTTCGAGCGCTTCTTCGAACCTTTCGGATTTTTCCAGGGCGATCCCCCGGTTGAAATATCCGGGAGCATTGCTCGTGTCTTTTGCCAGGTTCCTGTCGAATGCGTCAAGGGCATCGGCATATTTCCCTGTCTTCAGCAGGGCTAAACCGAGATAATAAAAGGCTTCTGTGTAGGACGGCTCGATCCCGATTGCCCGTTCCAGGGATATGATGGCATCCGGGTATCTGCCGATTTCGATCAAGGATTTCCCCTTATTATACCATGCCGGAGCAAAATCCGGAAGGATGACGATGGTCTTCTCAAAGCTGGTGATTGCGTCCCGGTGATCGCCGAGTGTTGCGAGCGCCAGACCTTTATGGTACTGGGCTTCGCCGTTTTTCGGGTCGATCTCGAGCAGGATCTCGAAAACATGGATCGCGCCTTCGATACGGTTCACTTTTTCAAGAGCCAGTCCTTTGTAGTAGAACGCCTCGATGCTCCGCTGGTTCAATGAGATTGCACTGTCAAAGGCATCGATCGCATCCTGGTACCGGCCCATGTCATACAGTGCCCTGCCGTTCTTGATCCACCCGGCCTCGTTGTCGGGTTCAATTTTCAGTGATTTTGCATAGGCAATGAGGGCATCATCCGTTTTGCCAATCTGGTACAGCGCGTCACCTTTGCGCATCCAGATATCGCAGAGCGCCGGGTTGATGTCAAGGGCTCGTGTATAGGCGCCGATGGCGTCCGGGACCTTGCCGAGATCGTAGAGGGCATTCCCTTTCCTGACCCATCCTTCCGCAAGACCGGCATTGATCTCCAGCGCCTTTGTGTAGGCATAGATGGATTCCAGTTTCCGGGACTGGCTGAAGAGGGCGTCTCCTTTCTGCATCCAGATCTCAATGAGTGTCGGGTTAAGAGAGAGGATGCGATCATCCGTCTCGATCACTTCCGGGTAACGGCCGAGACTGAAGAGGGATCTGGCTTTGTAGATCATCGCTTCAATCAGCGAGGGATTTGCCGCAAGGCTTTTGTCAAGCAGCGGGAGTGCCTCCTCATGGCGTGATAGTGCAGCGAGGGCAATTCCCTGGTACATGTACCCATCGGTCAATGACGGGTCGAGTTGTGTTGCCTGCGAGAGCGCTGAGACCGCGTTCTCATACTGTTTGGACTGGAGATAGGCAAGTCCCCTATAATAATATGAGCTCGCATTGTCCGGATCCAGGGTCAGGGCGTTTGAAAAGGCCTTCACCGCCTCGTCATACCGTTCCCGCTGGATCAGGGCAATTCCCTTGAAGTGGTATGCCAGTGCACTGGATGGATCCAGTGAAAGGGAACTTTCAAACGCTTTTATCGCATCATCGAACCGTTCGCGACCGGCGTAGGCAATACCCAGATAATAGAGACCGGAAGCATTTTCCGGTTCAAGGGCAAGAGCACTCTCGAACGCCTTTATTGCATCATCGTATCGCTCTCTCTGTGCAAGGGCAACCCCTTTGCTATAGAGTATTTTGGGATCGTCCGGCGAGAGTTCAAGGGCCTGATCATAGGATACCACTGCCTCGAGAGGTTTACCCAGCCGGGAGAGCGCATTCCCTTTTTCAAAGAATGCCCGGGCGCATTTACGATTGATCTCAAGGGTCCTCTCAAACGAGCGGACCGCCTCTTCGTACCGTCCCAGCGCAGAAAGGGACAGCCCCTTGTAACACAAGGCATAGATATCACGCGAATCCTCGTCAAGTGCTCTGTTGAATATTGTGATTGCGTCGTCATATCTGCCAAGGGTGTACAAGGCAATACCTTTCCGCACGGCAGCATCAGTCAGCTTCGGGTTGAGCCCGAGGCATTTGTCGAAGGCAGCAATGGCATCTTCGCGTTGCCCGAGATGCGCAAGCGCAATCCCCTTGTGAAGCCACCCTTCGGTGAGGGCCGGGTTCTGTTCAAGGGCTTCATCAAATACCACGACTGCCTCCTGGTAGCGCAGCAGGTTGAACAGGGCAAGGGCCTTTTCATACAGGGCATTGGTATTCTGCGGGGACAGGGCAAGGACTGCATCAAAGGCAGTTACTGATTCCGTGAACCGGTTGAGGTGGGCAAGTGTCAGGCCACGGTGGTAGAGTGCAAGGGTATGGGTTGGATCGATCTCCGCTGCCTGTTCAAATGCAGAGATCGCGTCTTCGTACCTGCCAAGCTGGACCAGTACGAGGCCGCTCTGGTAATATGCATTGATATATTTCGGGTTGATCGCAAGGGTCTGCCTGAACGCATCGAGCGCCTGTTCGTACCGCCCGAGTCTGACGAGGGCCGCACCTTTGTCATAGAGGGCCTGGGGGTACGAGGGCCTGATTTCAAGACTCCGGTCAAACGACTCGATCGCATCCTCATACCTGCCGATTTTTGCCAGCTGCAGCCCTTTCTGGTGGAAGGCCTGTGCATTCTTCGGGTCGAAGGCAACGGTCCGTTCAAATTCCTGGACTGCATCCTCGTTTCTTCCGAGCTTGGAGAGCGCAAACCCCTTGTGATAGAGCGCATCGGAAAAGCCGGGGTTGATCCGGAGAGCACGGTCATACGCTTCTATCGCTTCGCTGAACCTGCCAAGGCTGGCATAGGAAATCCCCTCCTGGAAGGCAGCAGATGCACACCCGTTATCCAGACGGAGGGCTTCTTCGAACGATTCGATCGCTTCCTTATGCCTGCCGAGCCGTGTGAGGGCAATCCCCCGGAAATAATAGGATCCGACATGATCCTGCCCGATCTTGAGCCTGCGGGTAAAGGAATCGAGCGCTTCTTCGTACCGGCTCAGGTTGATACAGGCAACACCGCGCCGGAACCAGGCTTCGGCATTATCCGGTTCGAGTGCCAGGGTCCTGTCGAGATCAAGAACGGATTCCCGGTAATTTTTCAGCCGGAAATATGCGAGACCCCGCTGGAATATGGCCTCGGTATTTCCGGGATTTACCCCGATAGTCCTGGTGAACGCGTCTGCAGCTTCCTCGAACCGGCTGATCTGCACTTCGGCAAGTCCGAGATAATACCAGGCTTCAGGAAGTTCAGCGCTGAGCTCATTTGCCTGGTGAAGAGCGTAAATGGCATCCTCATATTTCCCGATTTTAAAGAGCGAGATCCCCTTGATGGCCCAGATATCGGCATGACCCGGTTCGTGGTGGAGGAAATTGTCGGCAGACAGGATGGCATCCTCATTCCGCTCCTGTTTGGCAAGAATGAAACTCCGGTAGTACCAGACCCAGAAATCGTCCGGATCGAGCTCGAATGCCTTGTCAAACGCCGCCAGGGCCTCGTCATATTTTCCGATATCGTAAAGCGCTATACCCTTGTTATAATATGCCCGTGAGTAGCCGGGGACGATCTCGATTGCTTTGTTGTAGGAAAAGATCGCTTCCTGGTGTCGCCCGAGATCGGCGAGAGCAATGCCCTTGTTGTAATACACTTTCGCGTGACGGGGATCCACCATCAGGGCGTGGTCATAGGCAGAGATCGCCTCCTTGAACCTGCCCAGTTCATAGAGCGCGATTCCCTTGAGGATCCAGGCTTCGGCATTGTCATATTTTATGGAGAGGAGGCGGTCACAGGCCTCGAGCGCCTCTTCGTTCCTGCCCAGCTGGGCGAGGGTGGCTGCCTTGTTGTACCAGGCATTGGGATCGGCAGGTTCGATGGCAACCGCCTGGTCGTAGGCATCGATGGCGTCTTCGAATTTTCCGAGATCGTAGAGCGCGATTCCCTTGAAGTAATGGGCTTTTGCCAGTTTGGGGTAGAGCGCAAGTCCCCGGTCGAACATGACGATGGCTTCTGGGAACCTGCCAAGATCATAAAGTTCGATCCCCTGTCGCAACAACGCTTCCGCATCACTCTTGTTCATGAATGAAATAACCTCGTTTCAGAAATTCCGAGTATGTCGTGGATTTTTCCCGTATCCTGTCCTGCTGCCGGTATTTCTCTCTTTCCTCAGGTATACAGGTTTCATAAAGGCCGCATATACCTTTTCCGGTACCTATACGTGTACAATACCAATGTATGAATACTATTTTTATACTCAATCCATATTAAGTGCGTTTGGTTAAAATCGGGGGAGGTATTACCCGTTCCCCGGATGGCGGATGACACGGGACAAACGCTCAATCCCCGTCTGTATCTTTTCTGGAGTTGCGTTGAAAAAATTGAGGCAGGGTATTGTTATGATACCCGAGCGGCAGCAGGGCGTGTGGCTGACCGTTATCACTTTCACCCTCCGTCTGGCCGGTATTATTATTTCCGGCGATCCTTTTCACTGGTATGATCAGCACCAGGGAACAGGTTCAGTGCACGGTGAATCAGGATAACCGGCACCCTGACAGGATCCGGGTAAAATTCCAGGAAGTTTTTGGCAGGGAATGCACGATGCGGGATGATGCATTGCTGCAGAAGTATACCATCACCGTCGATGGAGATCTGATAATGTACGTGCGGTGATGTGCCATTTCAGATAAAAAATAACCGGAAGGGCAGGGCATCGGAGGATATTCCCCCCATGTCCTGACATCTGTATAATAATTCCTGCCGTTTGGAATAACGCATTTTCGCGAAAGCGAATAAATGTCGCAAATCCCGGGAACAGGGGATCCGGAAAAAAGAGCCTGTGGCGAGATTCGAACTCGCGACTTCCTCCTTACCAAGGAGGTACTCTACCGGGCTGAGTCACACAGGCATGTCTGCACCCGACGAACATTTTCTGATGCGGGTTGCCTAACTACGTTGTGAGTAATCCCTATAAAACATTGCGGAGATGCATCGGAAAAAGCCCCCGTAATGCACCTTGTTGATAACCCGGTACGGATCCGGTACGATTATCCGGCCATCAGAGCGCATTCAGCCGGTCAATACTTTTTAAAACCCCGTCAAACGTTGCTACTTCGATCACCGGCTCGATACCGGATTTCCTGACAACGTTCATGACCGCAGAAAAATCGATCGTGCCGTCGCCGACCGCCCAGTGGGCGTCCGCGTCTCCTGAATTATCATGGAGATGGTAGTGCGCTGCAGGGTGTTCAAGAAACGCTGCAAGGCAGTGCATCTGGTGTGCATGGCCGACATCGAGGGCAAACGCGGCACTCCCGATAAGCGGGAGCTCTTCGGGTGTCTTGAGGAAGAAATAGTCCCAGTCCCCCATATTCTCGATAAAGAACCGGACCGAATATTCTTCTGAAAGGGTCGTCAGTTCCCGGAGAGACCGGGCCAGCTGCTGTTCAGCCTTATAACGTTCTTCCGCCCAGGCGAAATATCCCGGATGGATAACCACGCCTGCCCCGACCTCCGCACCGATCACCATACACTGTGCCATGACCTCGACACTGGCCCTGCGGATCGGTTCGAGGAGACTGGCGATATTGGTCCCCCGGCTGGGTGCATGGATGGAGAAATGGTGATTATAGGAACAGAGCAGCTCTGCAGTCTCAAGATGGTGGAGCCCTTCGTCCATGACCTCGATCCTGTCCGTGAGCGGCGCGATCTTTTCCAGCGCATCGGCAAGGGGGACCTGGTGCAGGCAGAACGTGGAGACCCCGAACATGATGAGTGGTCGTTTCCCAAGGGACTTAAACGTGTGCGTGCCGGTTGGGAGAGGAAAAAAAGCGAAGGGATTTTTCTTATTTTTTCAGCCGCACTTCCATCTGGGGGAAGGGGATATCGATACCTTCTGCAGCGAACCGTCCGGCAATTCTCGTATTGATCGCATCTTTCACGTCATCCGGCAGGTTGTATTTCCGTGCCCAGACATAGAGGATGAATTTCAGGCTTGAGTCCGCAAACTCGAGGAAAAAGGCTGTCGGTGCCGGGTCCTTGTGGAGGTAATCGGTTCTCTCTATGACATCATGGGCGATCTCCAGGAGGAGCGCCTTTACTTTTACCGGGTCGGAGCCGTACGCGACGCTGACCGGGATCGTGATCCGGAGCTTGACATCAGGCTCGGAATAATTGACAATATACGTTGACGTGATCTTGTTGTTGGGGATAGTCACGATCTGGTAATCGAGTGTCTTTAAGCGCGTGCTCCGGGGACCGATATTGATTACATCGCCGTAAAAGTTGTCGATCTTGACCCGGTCGCCGACCAGGAACGGCTTGTCCACGGTGATGATGGCCCCGCCTAAAAAGTTGGAGATGAGATCCTGTGCCGCGAGGGCAAAGGCCAGGCCGGCGATGCCCGCACCTGCAAGGAACGGGGTGATATTGATCTCCAGGTTGACGAGGATGAGCATGATCCCGGCAAACCAGATGATATACCGTGCGGCGAGTTCAAGGAGCTCGACCAGCCGGTCATCCCAGTCTCCTTCCGTCTTCTCTGCGAGCGCGTGACCGTAGATCGTAATGATGTCGTGGACGAGGGTAGCAATGATCCAGGTGCCGAGAAGGATGTAGATTGAATTCAGGATCTTATCGGAGATGATCCATGCATACTGGTCCGGGACAATACCGAAATATTTCAGCGCGATATAGACGGAAACGGCAATAATACCGACCTGGACCGGCGTCCCGATTGCCGCAACAATGATATCATCCCACTGCGTTTCGGTGGTTTCTGCAAATTTTTTCAGCCAGCGGACGATCGCACGGGCGATCCCGGCGATCACCAGCCCTATGATGACGGTGGCAATTGCAAACAGCAGACTATCATCCATACACGTACTCTTATGTGATTTCGCGGTAAATACTTTTAAGATTTTTATGGCGACGGGAAAAGAGATGACAGATCTGCTGCATGAACTGGTGGACCGTGACATGACGTTCATGCACATCTGCGGTACTCACGAAGCAGCGATCGCCAGGACCGGGCTGCGCAGCCTGCTCCCGGCGCAGCTGAAGATCGTCATGGGGCCCGGTTGCCCGGTCTGCATCACGCCGCAGGGCGAGATCGATGCCGCTCTTGATCTGGTGGAGAAGGACTGCATCATCGCGACATACGGTGACCTGCTCCGCGTACCCGGCTCCAGGGGATCGCTGGAATCGTGCGGCGGGGATGTCCGGGTTGTGCAGGGTGTCCATAAGGCGGTTGAGATTGCACAGAAGACCGACAAGGAGGTCGTCTTCATCTCGGTTGGGTTTGAAACCACCGCCCCGACCGTTGCTGCCGCCATCCTCACGACGCCTCCCAAAAATTTCTCCATCTTATCCTGCCACCGGGTTGTTCCGCCCGCGATGAAATGGCTGCTCGAGCAGGGCGAGGCGATGCTGCACGGCTTTATGCTCCCCGGGCATGTCTGCACGGTGATGGGATACGAGGAGTACGAAGTCTTCCCCGTACCCCAGGTCGTTGCCGGCTTTGAAGCCGAAGACATCCTGCTCGGCCTCCTCATGCTCGTGCGCCAGGTCAGGGAAGGGACGCACCGGGTTGACAACGCCTACCCCCGTGCGGTCAGCCGCGAAGGCAATGTCAAGGCGAAAAGGCTCATGTACGAGGTCTTCGAGCTGTCGGATGTGGAATGGCGTGGGTTCCCGGTGATTCCGGGATCCGGCCTCCGTCTGAAAAAGGAGTTCGAACAGTACGATGCCCAGAAGAAGTTCGGCATCGTCTACAAACATATCAGCAAGCACTCGGCCTGCATCTGCGACAGGGTGCTGCGGGGCATCGCGCAGCCTGCGGACTGCAAACTCTTCGGCAGGGTCTGCACCCCGCGGACCCCGGTCGGCCCGTGCATGGTGAGCCACGAGGGGGCCTGCAGGATCTGGCACCAGTACCACATGAAGAAAGCCTGATCTCCGCCATCCTTTGCCTTTATATGGGTGGGAGTGAGATTACATAAGGTAAAAGCTGCCTCGGTAGGGTAGTGGACATCCTAGAAGCCTCCGGAGCTTTTGACCCGGGTTCAAGTCCCGGCCGAGGCGTACTTCTTTTCACGTCCAAATCTCGTATCATAAAGATTCGAAAAGTTGTCTATCAGATCAATTAAAAAATCCGAGTGAAGACTGTCCTTGTCGTCTGCGATCTGGTGAACTCCTTTTCAAAATGAGAATATGACGGCCTGATCGGTAATCCCGGGTGATTTTCAAAAAAAAGGATCCTCTTTCAGTTCAAATCAGGTAAAATCAATATAAAGTCTGAGGTATTTTGCTGCCATTGCAATCACTATGATTCCAACGACAATACACAACAAACCTGCTGTGTCATAGATATTGGTCAGGATCCCTCCGAGATAGAGACCTGCCAATATGGCGCCAAATCCGATTATTGCTAATATTAGCATGGGAATAATCGTAGTTCCTGTATTCGATACGGTACTTTTAATGGTGATTTTCCCACTACTGATAAAGTGATACGCAAACATACCCATCACGAGGCCTATCGGGTATATCCAGAAGATAAACTTCGTCGGATCGGCCAATTGTGTGGTATATATCTGGATGATTGTTCCGCCGAAAAATACTGCTATAAATTCACCGAATTCTTTCGCATCAAATGTCGTAGAACGGTTAAAGAAATAGAAGCCGATCCACATGACGATAAAGCCCATGCAGAATGATCCAATCTCAGTAATCAATGTCGCATCCATCTTCTTCCTCCGGTCACCAGTTCAATGCCCACTGGTATAAAAATGCAATAATGTTCTCAACAATTTATATCTTTGCACGCTATAAAAAAGTCATAAACTGGTGACTTTTCCAGGTCTTTTAATAATGTTTATGAGACCCATCGGGCACCAGGAGTTTCGAATGGGGAATTGTTGGATAGCATCCCAGGAATAATGGGGAAGGTTTCTGATCATCCACTCATGGGATCCAAAAGCAGTCTACCATGAGAATCTGCATGATCTGGTAACAGCGGCCGGTGCACACGGGTACCCACGGGAACAAACCTTTTATCCACCAGCGGGTAACAGTACGGAAGATGGATAGTGACGGATTATGGCACGAAAAATTCTCTACCTGATACTCGGCATCGGAATCCTGTTGTTCTGCATATGCCCGGCACAGGCATTCACGGCAAAGACGCTGGATATTAATGTGCAGGGCAATGGAGATGCGATCATCACGTTCGATTATGCCCTGAGCTGGTTCGAGAACGTGGCCGTCTTTACCCATATCGCGGATCCCAATACCGAGCTGAAATCTGCCCTTGAGAACAATTACGGCAAGAATGTCGATGTCCTTGCAGCCACCGGTAACGAGGCCAAGGTCCTTGTCCACGACTTTGCAACCCGGAACACACAGGGTACTGCCGTTACCATGACAACGCCGGCCCTCTCGTTCCAGTCCGCGGAAAATGTGCTGAAGCAGTACTGGTTTGCCCCGCTCATTAATGTGGATTTCTCTCCCGATCTCACCACGGTTGATTTCCCGGACGGTTACATAGCGCAATACTATAACCAGATCGCGATCCCGCAGATCAGCCATACCATGGCATACTGAACAGCTGAATAGTATCCTTTTTTTTAGTTCAGTGCGCTCATATCGTGATTTTTTTTCAGAGCAGGGTTATTCTCTGCCTGTCATGGTATAAAAAAGGAAAAATCTCCAGCTATACCTGCCGGTGCAACCGCCAGGCTGCGTATGCCGCCAGTACCAGGACACTACCTCCCATAAAATATTCCATGGGCCCGTTCCAGCTGGCAAAGGGCAGGGTCTCCCTGACCATGGCCTTACCTAAAACAATCCCCCCGAGAATGAAGAGTACCGGCGCGCAAAGCAGTAAACTTCCTTTCAAAATTGCACGGGACTTTGTATTTTCCAGGATCTTCTGGCGGTATTTCAGATAGAGCAGGGCACACAGTCCGATCAGTACGGCAAGGACTGCTTCAGACGGGTTATTGAGTTCACCCAGGATCAGGACGTTGATGTAATCCGGGGAAAGGTGGCCCTGGAAAGGACCCAGCAGGGGGTAGAACCAGTTTGCCTGTTCCAGCCACATGGAGTCCAGTACCTGATGGGAAAGGATGCCCACGGCAATGCCGCAGACCGCCGGGTTTCTCCAGCGGTTCCAGACAACCAGTCCTGCGACCAGCACCAGCAGAAAGAACAGCAGGGTGTGGGCATAGATGCGCCCATAGCCGATACTGTAGGCAAAGATGATCTGCCCGACGGGCTTGTCGATCAGGTCCGGAAGGACAGCCCCGAAGGCACAGGGTATCACCCAGCGGCGATCGCGTACGAGATCCCCGATTACAAAACCCAGAACAATGCCCGTGAACAGGTGAAAGAAAAAATACATGCGCGATCTGTACTGTATCGTTGGTTATCTTTGGTAAAAAGGAGTGGGAAAAACCACTCCGGGGAACTCATCAGAACTTTTCTCTCTATGCGCAGAAGTTTTGACCCTTCATTAAAATCACGGTGTGTAATTTTCTGCCGATCACCGGATCGCATAAAATCCTGGCCAGATATACCTACGGTATGCCAGTATCCATTAATAATCCCGTGACCAATGATAATCCGACATATTTTATGTGCCGGATTCGAGAGAGGATGTATCGATGAAATATATTGTCACGGGGGGCGCCGGGTTCATCGGCTCCCATATTGTCGAAGAGCTTGTAAACGCAGGACACGATGTGGTGATTGTCGATAACCTGTTCTCCGGAAAGATGGAGAATATTGCACCGTTCCTTGCACGGGAGAACGTCAGGTTTGTCAAAGGCAGCATCACGGATCTCCCGCTGCTGCAGAAGAGCTTTGCCGGAGCGGACGGGATCTTCCACGAGGGGGCGATCGCTTCCGTCCCCCGTTCCATCGCCAACCCGGTCGCCACCAACGAGGCGAACGTGACCGGGACCCTGAACGTCCTCGTCGCCGCACGGGACTGCGGGGTGCGGAAGGTTTTATTCGCGTCCTCCTCTTCCGTGTATGGCAACACCCCGACTCTTCCCAAGCAGGAGGATATGTGCCCTCATCCTCTTTCACCCTATGCCGTATCGAAACTGACCGGGGAACAGTACCTCCGGATCTTTTCTGAGGTCTATGGCCTGAAGACCGTCTCCCTCCGGTATTTCAATGTCTTTGGTCCCCGGCAGGACCCCAACTCCCAGTATGCCGCCGTGATCCCGAATTTCATTACCCGGATCCTGAACCACGAGTCCCCGGTGATTTATGGCGACGGCGGACAGACCCGTGATTTCAGTTACGTGAAGGATGTCGTGCATGCAAACATCCGGGCCATGGAGAGCGATGCACAGGGCGTGTTCAATGTGGCCTACTGCCAGCGCATCGACTTAAAAGAACTCGCGGCCACGATCATGGAGCTGACCGGTATCACCGTACCCTTGACGTTCGATCCCCCCCGCGCCGGCGATGTCCGGGACTCGCTTGCCGATATTGCCCGGGCGAGACAGGCATTCGGGTATGCACCGGAGTACACGGTGAGAAGCGGCCTTGAGGAGACGATTGCCTGGTACCGGAACCGGTAATTTATTCAGCCCGGTTCAAACTTTTTAAAAATTGCCCTCGGTAGAAAACCTTAAAAATGTTTCTTACGCTCCCGGGGGCATGCAGGCATGCCCACCGCTGTGGCATCCCCGCATTGTGATGACGTCGTATTACCTGTAGGGAAAAGAACAGAATTTTCAGCTGACTCAATAACGCTGCATCGCAATGCGCCCCGAAGTCGAAGAACGCTTCGCGTTCTTCTCTTGCTTCGGGTCTGAAGACCCTCAGCATCCCCCAGCGGGGATGTCGAATCTCATCAGAGATGAGGCAGAAGAAGAACCATCAGGTTCTTCAACTCTGGTGGCGCAAGAGGGGGATGTTCTCGTACCTGAAAATGGATTTCTCCTGAGTAAAAAAGGGGTTTATTCCGTATTTACGGATCCATCTCTGCCGGCCGTCCCCTCTGTTGATTCCGGAACGAGCTCATCCCGGGGAATTTCGGGACTAACGGGCAGACCGACCACATACGGAATTTCCACGACACGGGACGGGGAGTCCCGTTGTATCGGATCATCCATGAGACGGGATGATTTGATCTCACGTACCGTATCCGGCAGGCTTTCCGGTGACTGCGCAGGAATCCCGATTTCTTCCACCGTTTCCGGTAATACGCGGTACCGGTGAAATGCCCGGGCCGGCCCCCGGACCCAGAGTTCCCGGATCAGCCCGTCCAGAAGGGTACTCTCCCTCAGCTCTTTGAGTTCCTGCGCACAGGCCCTCAGGATGTTCTCGATCCTGAACCCTGCCTGCTTCAGCCTCCTGACCCGGACAACGCTCGATGTTCCGTCCCGGTGAACCACGAAGTCGAACGGGAGCACTGCCGCGGTTACCAGCTCGATCAGCATGAACCCTGCAGCCACGGCACTGCGCTTCGCCTCGCCGATCGCAACGACCGGCCTCTTTCCCCGGCTCATCCGGCCTCACCACGCATTGGCTGGTGTGCCGGATGCGGCTGCCGGAAAAATGCCGGCGTGCCTGTTTGTTCAACATCCTGTAATGCAAGCTGCCGGTACATTCCTGTTGAACGTTTTCCCCGGCCTGCATCGGAACCGATCTCATTGCAGAGCATTCTGCTGCTGCCATTCATCTCCCGGTTCCCTGTGCTCTCTCTTGCGTTTTTCATCTCGTTCATTTCCTGCCGCGTGCCGGACGATCGTCCGGGCCGGACGGAGCGTACGCTATCCGCTGCAACAATCCGAAGAAAGTTTTCGCCGATTCCGTCCGGCCCGGCTGCCCGGCCGTGTGGCAGATACCTGTTTGCTTTTGGGATATGTGGCCTTTTCTGAATAAATAAAAAATGTACAAAAAGACGGCCGCATTACTTAGTTTTGAGAGGAATAGAAAGAATTTTGAGCGTATTTAATTTTGCAAAAATGGGATGCAGTGAGTAGATCCGGACAGGATCCTTTCATTTACCCACCGGTATTCATCAATTTTTTGCCCATAATCTCTGAAAAACCCTGTCATATCTTCATCCGGTACGGGGCGGGGTCGTTCCACAGGCTGAAACAGGTGCCCGAAAAAGGCCTTCCGGAGCACCCGTAAAGAGCGCACCATTTCCGGCACTGACGGGAAAGGTCTACCCCGGTGCTCCTGTCCATTTTCCTTACGGTGGACATCGGCACCTGATCAGGCTGTCCACCGAAATCCGGGATCGGCTAACGGAGCCCAAATCGGGCTTATTTTCTCATGCAGGGGGGCATGTCCTGCCCAAGCAGTGTGTTAATATACAATAAATGTATACAAAATATTATGTCTACAACATCAGTATACAGTATCCGGATAGACTCCCGGGTCCGGAAGATGATTGAAGAGATGCCGGACCAGGACTGGCAGGCGGAGATCCGATCACTCATCGAACAGTCGGTAAAAATGAAGCGTAAAGAACAGCTCCTCTCGAAGGCCCGCGAGAACCAGGACACACTGATCACGGGAGTGCCGGCGGCCCAGGCGATCCGGGAGGACCGGGATGCCCGATAAAATTGTACTGGACTCCTGTGTTATAGCGGCAATCTTCCTGCCGGAAACAATTACCGGCAAAGCAATCGAGGCAGCAGCGGATCATTCCTGCGTTACGGTTGACCTGGCGTATACTGAAGTGGCAAATGCTGCATGGAAACGGGCTGTGCATGCAGGCAATGATCCGGCAACCGTGAAGACCTGCCTGGATGACAGTATCGCATTTATCCGGGATACCTGCGACGTGATCCCGGCGCACGATTTGATCACTCCGTCATGGGATCTCGCATGCCACCACCGGATCACGGTCTATGATGCACTTTTTGTCGCTGCATCAATACGGTGCAGTGCTCCGCTGGTCACTGCCGATACAAGACTTGCCGGTGCCGTAAGGAAAACCTGCCCGGTTATCCTTATTGGGTAACGATACCCTGTACACCGGGTGCCCATCTTTTTCTTGTGCAATGGTGCATCATCGATGGTAATGAGGGCAACAGCTGAACGATATGATACATGGCTGCCATCACGTTTCCTCATGACGGGAAAATTATTCTGCTTTTTTATTTTCTTTGATAAACGCTTTGACAATATCCATGCATGCCTTCATGGTCTCCAGGTCATCCTGCAGAACGCGGTACACCCTGGGGATATCAAGGGTGGTGTACTCATGGACGAGGATATTCCGGAACCCGGCAAGCCGTGACAGTTCCTTTGCAAGATCTTCCGGGATGATCCGGTAGTACCCCAGCAGCTGAAATGTTTCACGGTACGTATCGGGACGGCGGGGGGTTTTCATCACGGCAATGCCGGTAGCAATGTCGACAGACGCCTGTATTGAGAGGAGCAGGGCATGGCAGACCATATACTGCGTATCTTTCTTCTGCGCCAGATCATCGAACGGGATTCTCCCGGTAACGCTCCCAGGCCCGGAGGGCGTCATCAAGCATCTGCAGCCGTGCCAGGATCCGCATTTCAGGCCCGCGCAAGGTATTCACGGTCAAAAAGATCGTACATGGATTTCATATCCAGGTGTTCAATCGTTACCTGTGTCTCAAAGTCGATCCGTTCATCATCATCCCGCACATACAGCAGTCTGCCGGTGCTGATAACCTCAAATCCAAACCAGATCGGCTGACCATTGAGGACTTTTACGTCGCATTCAGAACGAACGTCCAGCGCTTCTTCGATACGGTCTCCTGCATCTGCTGCATACATCTGGAAGAATTCTTCACCAAGCTGCCGGCCATCAACGAGAAGAGCAATATCGATATCACGAAAATCATCGCGAAGGAGAAATGACCCGTATACGTATGCAATACGCAGAGAGGGCAGGGGTGCCAGCACATCGTGCATCCGCCGGATGATAATCTCTTTCTCCATCTGCTGCTCATCCATGGGGAGATATTGGGAGGGGGCGATTAAAAAATAATTCTTTTCCGGAAAGGGGTCCCGGAACACCTCCCGGGAACCGGGCTGCGCATGCTGTGCGGGGTGGCAATTAACCTGTGAGTATCTCAATAAATTCTTCCCGCGCAAACTTTCCCTGTCTCATAATCGAGAGGATAGTTCCAACTGGCAGGATATCCCGTTTTGGGACGATTACGAGCAATTTCTGACCAGTATTATCAATCCGTATAAGGGCGGTGTGGCTTCCTTTTCCCTAGTATCGTGCTTCTGTAAAGCCTGTCTTTTTCAATTCCGATATCACATGAGCAGAGGACACCCTTGGGAGTTTCACGCCTGGACCTCAATGAGAGAAGTGAATTTGTCATGCGTTGTAAGGGAGGGTTCGATATCTGCGAGCATCCCGTATTCCCGTGCATTTTTCAGATAGAGATCGATCGCTTCACGGATATTTTCAAGTGCTTCTTTTGGTGTATCCCCGCAGCTGGCGACCTCGAGTTCAACGCATTTTGAAACATACACGCCTTCTTCTTCCCAGATGGTAACGCTCAGGTGATAATTCTTCATAGGCTGGTTTTCCCCTCCTCTTATTGATTAGTGATCCTATGTTCTTATGTAAATTGTTTCCTTCATTTTAAACAGAATCGGCTCTGTTGAATGTATCAGGGGAATACATTAACATTCCCGTGGGCTTTGGCACAGGATGTTTCCGAGCCCCCGACAGGAACCTGGTTCCTGCTCCCGGGAAAATACCGGGAGGAAACTGGCATGAATTGCCGTAATCAGCTCTGGACATCCCCCGGACTGCCTGCAGGAGTTTTTCACGCCAGGCTTCCGGGTTCGCACTTTTTCCCGCAATATGCATGATCCGCAGACAGGAATACCTGAAGTTTCTCTTCAATTTTCGGCGTGAGGTAAAAATAGCCCGGGAGGGGGGATGCATTTGACGGCTCCCTGATGGCGTCGCGGATATCCTCATCGGATATACCCTCCTGGAGATGGTTCAGGATCTCGTAAAAGAGCACGGTCCCGTTGCCGGCCTTTATCCGGCATACGCAGCCTTTCTCCCGGACTGCCCGGATAAAGTAATGCGACGATCCGACCGGTCGGTGAGGTGTGTCCAGCAGTTGTTTTCTGATGAGATCATACTGCAGTTCGGATTTGTTGATGATGAAATACTGTGGAGAGAAGACGTTTTCCGGAACCCGTTTTTCTGTCGACATTTTCCATCACTGCTCCAATGTTCGGAACCCGCGTATGAAATGAATGATCGATCGATCTATGGGGAAACCACCATTCATTGTATGAGATAATAAATTTTCTGAAAAAATATTGAAGGAGCTATTTATAGACTCCTCATCTTGATGTGCAATAGATTTTTACATGATATGAGAGAATTATTATGGTAATTTTTTGGGAGCGGTTCATTCGTGACTTTGGAAAAACTTCTCAAAAAGACCGTCTGTATCGTCGGTCTTGGGTATGTCGGTCTTCCCCTTGCCAAAGCCTTTTCCGAGCACATCCGGACGATCGGGTACCGTAGAGACCAGAAGAAAGTTGACGAACTGAAAAAAACGCCGGGTAATACCATCGAGGCAACCACAGACCCGACAAAAATAAAAGAGGCGGATTTTGTTATCATCGCCGTGCCGACACCGGTCACGAAGGCAAAGGACCCGGATATGGAAGCGGTGATCTCTGCTTCAGTAACTGTCGGGAAAAACCTGAAAAAAGGTGCAATCGTGGTCATGGAATCCACGGTCTATCCCGGCGTCACCGAGGATATCATGGTCCCGATCCTCGAGCGCGAATCCGGCATGAAATGCGGGAAAGACTTTAAGGTTGGGTACTCTCCCGAGCGGATCAATCCCGGCGATGAAGAGCACACGCTCACCAATATCTACAAGATCGTCTCCGGTATGGACCAGCAGTCTCTCGATGAATTGTCCGATCTCTACGGCCTTGTCACGAATGTCTACCGGGCACCCACGATCAAGACCGCGGAAGCGGCAAAGGTGATCGAGAATGTCCAGCGCGACCTCAACATCGCGCTCATGAACGAGCTCTCGATGATCTTCGCCCGGCTCGGCCTCGATACCGAGGAAGTCCTCAAGGCTGCTGGCACGAAATGGAACTTCCATAACTACCGCCCGGGCATGGTGGGGGGCCATTGCATCCCGGTCGATCCGTATTACCTTGTCCAGAAGGCGAAGGAAGTCGGGTATCACCCGCAGGTGATCCTTGCCGGCCGTTCCATCAACGACTCGATGCCGAAATATGTTGCCGAATTGGCAATCAAGGGACTGAACAAAGTCGGGAAGACCATCAAGGGATCCAATGTCCTCATCATGGGCCTGACCTATAAGGAGGATGTCGCCGATATCCGGGAGTCTCCGGTCGAGAAGATGGTGCATGAGCTCAAGGAGTATGATGTGAACGTATACGGGTACGATCCCCTGCTCCCGGATGCTATGATAAAGCACTTCGGTGCAAAACCGCTGCCGAAACTCGACAGGAAGATGGACGCGGTGATCATTGCCGTCGCTCACAAGCAGTTCAAAGAGATGACGGTGAAGGAGATCCGCAAGCTGATGAATGATCAGCCCGTCCTGATCGATGTGAGAGGCATGGTGGACCCGAAGATCGCGGACAAGAACGGGATGTATTACCGGAAGTTGTAAGGCGAATGGGGTATTTCAACCCCGGTAATTTTCTTTTTTTATGTATTACCAGAATTCATGGATACAGTTCTGTAGGAATCCTCTCAGAATACCGACGCTCTTGGGGGCATGCAAGCATGCCCCCGCCGCTGTGGCATCCCCATAATGGGATAGTTCTGTATTACCGGTTCATGAAATTAATTTCCGGAAAAAAGGAGGTCCATGCATCGAAATGCGCCCCGTCTCCCACCGGGAGACTGGTGGCGCAAGAGGGGGGCATCATATCCAGCGAAAACATTTTCTCCAGAGCAATTTATACTATCAGATTTTTCCGTGATCACTGTCTGACCTCATATCCATGAATTCATCATATCCTTTATATCATAAATCACGACAAGAAAAATTTTCCGTGATCTATTAAAGGAAATATTTGTATTCAAAGCCGGGAAACAGATACCTGCGTAAGCTATGGTAAAAAAAGCCTTCATTACCGGAATCACCGGACAGGACGGGTCGTATCTTGCCGAGCTTTTGCTCTCCAAGGGCTACGAAGTCCATGGCCTTATCCGGCGATCATCGACATTCAACACGAGCCGGATCGATCAGATCTATGTGGATCCCCACACCCCACATGCCAGGATGTTCCTCCATTATGGCGATCTCTCCGATTCGGAACAGATCGCAAATATCATGTACAACTTCAAGCCGGATGAAGTGTATCATCTCGGCGCCCAGAGCCATGTCCGGGTAAGTTTTGAAACACCGGAATATACCGGTAATGTGACGGCACTCGGCACCACCCGGCTCCTCGAGGCGGTCCGGCGGAGCAATAACGGGATGAAGTTTTACCAGGCCTCATCCAGCGAGATGTTCGGCTCTGCTGCCCCGCCCCAGGATGAAACAACCCTCTTCCAGCCCCGCAGCCCGTATGCCTGCGCCAAGCTCTATTCCTACTGGATGACCCGGAATTACCGTGAAGGATACCGGATGTTTGCAGCCAATGGTATCCTCTTCAACCATGAGTCACCCCGGCGCGGAGAGACATTTGTCACGCGAAAGATCACCCGGGGTATCGCCAGGATTCTCGCAAAGAAAGAAAAATACCTGTATCTCGGCAATCTCGATGCCCGCAGGGACTGGGGATTTGCACCCGAGTACGTGGAATGCATGTGGCAGATCCTCCAGCAGAAAGAAGCGGATGATTACGTCATCGGCATCGGGGAGACCCATTCCGTGAAGGAGTTCCTTGATGCAGCATTCTCATACGCTGGTCTCGATATAGATAAGCATGTCAGGATTGACCAGAAATATTTCCGGCCGACTGAAGTGGAAGTACTGATCTCGGATCCGAAGAAGGCCCGGAAGAAGCTCGGATGGAAACCAAAGATCCGGTTTGAAGACCTGGTTAAGATCATGATGGATGCCGACATGCGGGCGATTGGGCTTACACCGGTTGGTGAGGGGGATAAGATCCTGAAGAAAGCGTTCCCGAAGAAATGGTGGAAGTCGGATTGAGTGCCGGTTTAAGATGCTGGAGTTCCTGAAATGACATTCTGGGATAATAAACAGATCCTACTCACCGGCGGCGCCGGGTTTCTCGGTTCTCATATAGTTGAACAGTTGCAACAGCGAGATGTCAGGAAGGAGCAATTGTATATTCCCCGAAGCAGGGATCTTGACCTCAGAAGGTGGGAGAACTGCGTTACGGCAGTGAAGGACAAGGATATTATCATCCACCTTGCCGCAAAAGTCGGGGGTATTGGTTTCAACCAGAAATATCCCGGTGAACTTTTCTATGATAATGCCATTATGGGGATCCAGATTATCGAGGCTGCCCGACAAGAAGGGGTGGAGAAATGTGTGATCCTTGGGACCGTCTGCGCGTATCCGAAATTTACACCAGTTCCCTTCAGCGAGGATGAACTCTGGAATGGATACCCGGAAGAAACCAATGCTCCTTACGGGATTGCGAAGAAGGCACTCCTTGTCCAAGCTCAGGCATATCGCCAGCAGTACGGGTTCAACGCAATCTATCTCCTGCCGGTGAACCTCTATGGCCCCCGGGACAACTTCAACCCGGAGAGTTCCCACGTGATTCCGGCTTTAATCAAAAAATTTGTCGATGCAGTACGAGAGAAGAAGCCCTCAGTTGATGTCTGGGGCACCGGTGCCGCGTCACGGGAGTTCCTCTATGTGGAGGATGCCGCCAGGGCAATTATTCTTGCCACCGAACGGTATAACAAGCCTGACCCGATCAATCTAGGCGCAGGGAAGGAGATCTCTATCAGGGATCTTGTCACCATCATCAAAAAACAGACTGGTTTTACGGGAGAGGTCCACTGGGATACAACTAAACCTGACGGGCAGCCGCGGCGGTGTCTTGTCACATCCCGGGCGGAGAAAGAGTTCGGCTTCATTGCAAAGGTCCCCTTTGACGAGGGGCTTAAACGGACCATCACGTGGTACATAAACCAGAAAAGATAGAGAAGAGTCTTTTATTGAAACGTTAACTCCTGTATCAATGATCAAATAATCCCAATCCAATCAATCAGGAATAAATAAAATTATGTTTTAATAAATATGAGAAAACCATTACGGATTTTATATCGGATTATATCTTCATAACTAAGACAATCGGTATTCAAGGGGTTTCCCATGAAGATTTGTATTATCGGGACGGGTTATATCGGATCAGTGACCGGAGCATGTTTTGCTGAGATGGGTCACCATATTATTTTTGTGGGAAGATCCCGGAAGAAACTCGATATCATAAAATCCGGAAAGAGTCCGATTTTTGAGCCGGGTCTGGATGAATTGTTATTAAAAAACCGGGAAAAACTCGAAACTACCACGGATATTGCCGAAGCGGTCAAAAAAACAAATCTTACTTTTATCTGTGTAGGGACACCATCGCGGGAAGATGGATCCAGCGATCTCAGCCAGATTGAAGAGGTCTCGCACAGCATCGGAAAACCCCTTCGTTCTGACAAAACGCATCATACCATAGTGACGAAAAGCACAGTACTTCCTGGAACAATCGAGGAGTTTATTATTCCAATCCTCGAGAAAGAGTCCGGAAAAAAGGCATTTGTTGATTTTGGTATCGCATCCAACCCGGAATTTCTTAAAGAGGGGACTGCTATTGAGGATTTTTTCCATACTGACCGGGTCGTGATTGGAACAAATGATACAAGGACCAAAGAGATCCTCGAAGAATTATACAAACCCCTCAATGTCCCCATTTTTTCAACCACGCTCAGGACATCCGAGATGATAAAATTTGCTAGCAATGCATTCCTTGCAACAAAGATCAGCTTTGCCAATGAGATCGGGAACCTGTGCAAAGAACTTGGGATCGACAGTTATTCCGTCTTTGAAGGAGTCGGTCTTGATACCAGAATAAATCCGAAATTTTTCCGGACCGGCATTGGTTTTGGGGGATCCTGCTTCCCGAAAGACGTGTGTGCACTGATTGCCCATGCAAAATCCAAGGGGATTACGCCAAGAGTTCTCAACTCGGTCATGGCAATAAATGAGGATCAGCCCAGGCGGATGATCGCACTCCTGAAAAGGCACCTGAATCCCAAAGGGCGCACAATCGGTGTCTTGGGACTTGCATTCAAGCCTGACACCGATGATATCCGCGAGAGCAGGGCGATACCTATCATAAAAATGCTCATTAAAGCAGGTGCCCGCGTGAAAGTATATGATCCGGTTGCCATGGATAATTTCAGGCAGCAATTCCCGGATCTGGACTATACAACATCTGCAGCAGAAGTCTTGACCTCTGACGCAGTTCTCATCGTGACGGAATGGAAAGAATTTGAGTCGCTTGATTACCACGGAAAACTGGTCGTTGACGGGCGAAGGATAGAGAAAGCCCGCAAGGAAGCGAGAGTGTACGAAGGAGTCTGCTGGTAAATGACTGTAAAAAAAGCTGTTATCCCTGCCGCCGGGCTCGGGACACGCTTCCTCCCGGTGACAAAATCGATGCCAAAGGAGATGCTCCCGATCATCGACAAGCCCGTCATCCATTATGTCGTTGAAGAGGCAGTCGATTCGGGCATCGATGATATTCTCCTGATTACCGGCAGGGGTAAACGCGCCATCGAGGATTATTTTGATGATGCTCCGGAACTCATGATGCATCTTGAACGCCATGGCAAGTGCCAGCAGCTCGATGCTCTCAGGGAAATATCCCGCTTTTCCGGTATCCATTTCGTCCGGCAGCGGGAACCCAAAGGGCTCGGAGATGCAGTCCTGTGTGCTGAAAAGCACTGTAAGGATGAACCGTTTGCGGTCCTTCTCGGGGATGATATCATGAAGGATCGCACTCCCTGTACAAAACAGCTTATCGATATCTTTGATAAAACCGGATCGTCCGTTCTCGCTATCCAGGAAGTACCGACCGAACAACTGCACCGGTACGGTATCGTCAAAGGAAACGAATCCGGCGAAAACCTTCTCCTCCTTGAAGACATTATCGAAAAACCCAGCCCGGCAGAAGCCCCTTCTCATTTCGGTTCCATCGGGCGCTATGTATTCACACCCGCATTGTTCTCCTGCCTGAAACGCACAACGAAGGGAGCCGGCGGGGAGATCCAGCTCACCGATGCCATACGACTCCTTATGAAACAGGAGGATGTATATGCATACATCTACCAGGGCAAACGGTTTGACACCGGCGACAAACTCGGGTATATCGAAACGATTATCGATTATGCCCGGGAAGACAATGCGATGAAAAAGGATCTGAACCTGTTCCTCAGAAAGGTTATGAGACAATGAGAGCCCTCGTTACCGGTTGCGCAGGATTTATCGGAAGCCATCTTACTGACCGACTCCTTGCGGAAGGATACGAAGTAACCGGGATTGATTGTTTTACCGATTATTATCCAAGGAAAATCAAAGAGTCGAATATCCGTGATGCACTCCAGCACAGGAATTTTACCTTTATTGAGAATGATATCCTCGCGATGTCTGTCTACCCGGATGTCGATTTCGTGTTTCATGAAGCTGCACAGGCCGGTGTCCGGGCTTCGTGGGGCTCGAGTTTTTCGATCTATACACGGAATAACATCGAGGCAACACAACGGCTCCTGGAATATTACAAAGATCGGCCGCTGAAGAAATTTGTCTATGCTTCATCTTCGTCCGTTTACGGGGATGCCCCGCTTCCCATGCGGGAAGACATGCGACCCCAGCCGGTCTCTCCCTACGGGGTTTCGAAACTCGCTGCCGAGCACCTATGCTATCTTTACTGGAAAAATTTTGGGCTGCCGACGATATCCCTCCGGTATTTTACCGTCTATGGTCCACGACAACGACCGGATATGGCGATCAATAAATTCGTGAAAGCGATCATGGATGGCACCACCCTCACATTATATGGGGATGGCTCGCAGACACGGGATTTTACCTTCGTTTCGGATATTGTCGAAGCGAACATCCTTGCAAGCCGGTACAAAGAAGGGGGAGAGGTCTTCAATATTGGAGGAGGCAGCAGGATTACCGTAAATTCATTACTATCGGTGATTGAAAAAAGTTGCGGGAAAAAAGCGAAAGTTATCTATGAAGCACGTCAGAAAGGTGATGCACTTGATACGCTTGCGGATGTGCAGAAAGCAGGCGATAAACTGGGATGGAATCCTGCGATCTTTATTTCCACGGGAATAAAATTGTATCAAAATTGGTATTTGGAGAAGATGGCAATAAAATGACTGATGGCGAGAACTATATTGAATCCTCGAGTTTGATTCAGCCTGAGATTGATATCGAACCTCCAAAACGATGGGTTCCCATTAATTTCCGGGAGATTTGGCAATATCGTGAATTGTTATATTTTTTTACCTGGCGGGATATCAAGGTCCGGTATAAACAGACGGCATTGGGATTCGCCTGGGCGATAATCCAGCCCCTGTTTATGATGGTCATCTTCACGCTTTTCTTTGGCAATATTGCAAAGATTCCTTCCGATGGTATCCCTTACCCGATCTTCTCGTATGCTGCATTATTACCCTGGACATTGTTCTCTGAAGGGCTTACGAGATCAAGTACGGGCATTGTTTTAAATGCGAACATACTGACCAAAGTATATTTTCCCCGGCTTATTATGCCGATTTCCAGTGTATTGTCCCCCTTTGTTGACTTCTGTATCGCTTTTGTCATTCTCATTCTTATGATGATTTATTATGGAATTACACCGACGATTACCATACTTTTTCTGCCATTGTTTATCCTGCTGGCCCTTTTCACCTCCTTCGGAGTTGGATTATGGCTCTCTGCACTTAACGTAAAATACCGGGATTTCCAGTACACCATCCCGTTCCTCATCCAGATTTGGTTATTTGCATCACCGGTTGTATATCCCAGCTCCATGCTTCCCCAGCAATTCCAGATACTCTATGGCTTAAATCCCATGGCCGGAGTTATTGAAGGGTTCCGATGGGCTCTTCTCGGTACGAACCCACCGAGTTACATGATACTTGTTTCTCTGGTGATTGTTGCCCTGATTGTTATTACGGGTTTGTTCTATTTCAGAAGAATGGAACAGTACTTTGCTGATGTGATTTAAGTGTACTCGTCCGACCTTGCTATTCGCGTCTGCAACATTGGGAAGAAGTACCGCCTTGGGGGATCAGTTGAAAATTACCAGACGATTCGTGAGGTTCTCGTCAATGCAGTATCAGCACCGATAAAACGGATACGGAACCCCGAACAGATACAGGAGTTCTGGGCACTCAAAGATGTATCTTTCGATGTTCATCATGGAGAGGTTATGGGTATAATCGGGAGGAATGGTGCGGGCAAGAGCACGTTGTTAAAAATTCTCTCCCGCATTACTTCCCCGACAGAGGGACGGGCAAAAATTTTTGGCAGGGTTGGATCCCTTCTGGAAGTCGGTACCGGTTTTCACCCTGAGTTGACCGGCAGGGAAAATATTTTCCTCTCCGGGTCACTCCTCGGAATGCGAAAACGTGAGATCGAAGAGAAGTTTGATGAGATTATCAGGTTTTCTGAAATTGAAAAATTTCTCGATACACCAGTAAAAAGATATTCAAGCGGCATGTATGTCAGACTTGCATTTGCTGTTGCTGCTCATCTTGAACCTGAAATTCTCATCATCGATGAAGTCCTGGCTGTCGGGGATTTTCAGTTTCAGAAAAAGTGCCTGGGTAAAATGGGAAAAATTGCCAAGGAAGGTCGGACTGTTCTTTTTGTAAGTCATAATATGTCTGCAGTTTCTTCGTTATGCACTTCTGCCATATTGCTCGAAAACGGGAAGGTAATTTTGAATGATTCTACTGAGAAGGTAATAGAGCGATATCTGGAAAATCGTTCGGAAAAATCCAATAAATCAATATCCTTGAGGACTGACCGGGAAGGCAACGGGATAATCCGGTTTACCGATTTATGGCTGAGTGATATATCCGGAAAAAGACTGGATTCCGTATATTCCGGACAAGATATCTCCATCAATATCGCATATACATCCAGACAGAATGAACCGCTCAGGAATTTCCGTATAGCATTTGCCTTGCGAAACCAGATGAACCTGCAGATCTCTGATCTTAAAAGTGATGTTGCCGGGTACCACTGGGATACCGTTCCTCCTCAGGGGATAGTGAGTTGTAAATTACCGAAATTACCTCTGAATTCAGGCATTTATTATTTTAATGCAATATGTTTTGTCAATGAAATCATCACAGACTGGGTACGGGACGCAGGTGAGATTGTTGTTGAAGGTGGGGACTTTTTCAAGACAGGAAAATTACCCGGTAAAGAGTGGGGACCACTCCTGTTCGCACAGGAATGGGAAATAAAAGGTTTATAAATTTTCATTTGAGCGATGAAATGATCATTTCGGATAGGACGTAATTATTTTTTTGACAGTAGTTTATTAATTTCTTTGTTAATTTCCGCCATTCTGAGCTCGTATGTATGATCTTTCAATGTACGTTGCTGCCCAGCCTTTGCGATAGCTTCCCGTTCAGCAGGATTTTCCAGGAGATACTTCACTTTTTTTATGCATTCCGTAGCGTCGCGATAGGTCACTACTTCAGTATCAGGTTCAAAGAGGGTAGAAAGATTTTCTTTCCAGTCAGTGATCAGACAGGTACCAGTACCGGTAGCCTCAAATAATCGCATATTTGCTGCAAATTTTGATGAGTTTTCCCCATGATGTACATTCAATACTATTTTGGAATTCGCCATCGCAGAATAGTACTCCAGTCCGAAGATGGGCCGATGAATCCTGTCCGGATAAATCGTATTGAGTGCCGGATAATTCGGGTCCAGTACGCAATTTGCTGCTAGCCTGATGAAAGGTATTTTTTTTCTTATGTCTGTTGATATCCTAAAAAAATTCATCATTTTATTGATTTTATAACTGTAATTCAGAGCGGTCATATCAAATCCTGATAATCGTTTATCTTCAATATCTCCCCAGACAGTAATGGGTGTATTTTTCAGCAGATCATCAATCAACGCATATCGTAATGAAAAATTATCAATGCCATTGCCTAATGATCCCATAAAAGCAAAATCAATATCGGGAGTTTTTTGGCGTGTAATTTCATTTAAAAGAGTTTTTTCAAAAGCAAAAGGCATGAAATATGCATTACAACCGGCTTTTGTAAAATTTTCATAAAAACTGGGGACGCCGGTAATCATAAGATCCAGATCGTTGAAAGAAGCAAAATCGTTTGTATATGCCGTCAGTGAACCGATAATAATTACATTCTTATCGTATGCTTCCCGGATTTCATTTCTTACATCCCGGTTTATTTTATAGATATCATTAAGAAATATTATGTCTGGTTGGTACTGAATAACCTGTGAAATAATAATATCCTTGTACCAGTTATTTGTCCTGAAACTGACACTATTATCCCGTGCCCAGGCTTTCTGAAAAAATTCAACTGATGAATAGAATTGTTGTACTTCATTTCCATGTTCTTTAAGATTTCTCTCGTAAAAATCAGAAGTCGAATACCGGGTCTGGATAAATTTTTTATAAAGTTCTTCGTACGATAGAGATTCATGATCGGGGATTTTTGATAGAAATTGATAAATATAACCGGCATAAACTGGTGAAAATCTTAAAAATCTATATCCCAATGAATCATCCTCTTCGTAATAGAATAAATATGTGTTAAAAGTAATAAATCTATTTTAAATTAAAATCAAGAGGTATTTCATTTATTTTCTATATCCTGTGTCTCCAGACTTATAAGAAAGTAAATATCTATTTTAATGTTCGAAGAATATTATTGAACCTGCAATGTTAAAAAGAGATTTTGGGAAAGTCCCAAGAATCCGATCCTCAAATGCATTCCGACTCTGGTGGAACCGGGTCATGCATCTCATGTTCTGGGGATCATTCAGGAATCTTCATCCGAAGAGCCGGATTTTTGGGTATGATCGTGGGATCCAATCGATTGCCCGGTATTACATTGATAATTTTATTGATAGGAATGCTTCGGATATCCACGGTAGCGTCCTTGAAATTGGGGACAACAGATATACTTCCCAATATGGCGAGCATATAACCCGATCAGATATTCTTCATGTCAGCACAGACAATCCCCAAGCTACGATTGTAACGGATCTGACAAGGTCAGGTGAGATCTCCTCAGATAGTTTTGATTGCATTGTCATAACGCAGACATTCCAGTTCATTTATGATCCGCGATCAGCCCTTAAACAATGCTATCGTATCCTTAAACCAAGAGGTATAATGCTTGCCACATTCTCCGGGATCAGCCAGATCAGCAAATACGATATGGAACGTTGGGGGGAGTACTGGCGGTTCACTTCACGGTCAGTCAACAATCTTTTCACGGAATTTTTTCCTGAGGAAAATATTACTATTGATATTCAGGGAAATGTTCTCGCCGCAATATCTCTTCTTGAAGGGTTGGCAAGTTCAGAATTGAGTGGTAAGGAATTGGATTATCACGATCCGGCCTATGAGATAATTATCAGTGTCAGAGCGATTAAACCGGAGACAAGTCTGGATAGTGGAAAATAACGAAGAGAATTATCGCATGATTCTTCAATGTGCCTTACGGGAAAGATGAACGATGATTAAACCCATAATACAATCTTTTTACCAACGAATCAGTCAACAAAAAAATCGGTTGGGGAATATTTTTCAACCGCGGGCAGTGGTTCTCCTTTATCACCGGATCAATGAATTTCGGCCCGATCCACAATTAATATGTACATCCCCTGCACATTTTGAACAGCATTTAAAAATCATTCAGGAATATTATCATCCCATCAGTTTGGCACAGTTGGGAGAGGGAATACAAAATAAAGATCTGCCCCGCAATTCGGTAGTCATCACATTCGACGATGGTTTTGCAGATAATCTATGGAATGCCGCACCTCTTCTTGAAAAGTTTGGGATACCTGCAACCATATTTGTTACCAGTGGTTTTATAGATCAACCCGCTGAAATGATTTCCGATGTTCTTGAGCATATCTTACTGGGCATGGATACGCCCCTAAAAACTCTTGAGATTCAGGTGAACGATAAAATGATTAGATGGAACTTGGATGATCCTTCGCCACGACCGGCTACATGGAATGTACAATCAGGTTCTGATCCAAATCTCAGGCAACGTTGTTACCGTGAAATCCACCGGCTGATGCGATCATTGCAGCCGGAGGAACGACAGAATATCCTGTCGCAGTTATTTGTCTGGGCGAACTGTACAGAAAAATACCGTCCTGAACGCAGAATAATGAATTCTGAAGAGCTCAGGAATATCAGTAGAAGCGGTTTGATTGAAATCGGAGCGCATACTATCTCCCATCCAATGCTGGCAAAACAATCTTCTTCATTGCAACAACAGGAAATTTCTGGTTCCAGAGAGCAGCTTGAGAAAATTCTGGGTCATCGGGTTACCAGCTTTGCCTATCCCTATGGCGGCTCTGATGCAGTTGATGCACGGACAATCGGGTATGTTAAAGCTGCCGGTTTTCGAATAGCCTGTGACAATGTTCCTGGCACCGTTGGTTACAGAACTGATCTTTTTGGACTTCCACGATCTCTGGTAAGGGATTGGGATAACAAAACGTTTTATAAACAATTAAAGTATGCATTTCTAAAATGATGCCCGGTTAATGTATGCACATTCTTCAAGTTAGTACAAGCGATTTGGGTGGTGGTGGGGCCGAAGGAAGTGCGTGGAGATTGTTCCAGGCATATCGTACGCTGGGTCACCAAAGCTGGCTCGCAGTAGGTACGAAACGCAGCAGTGATGAGAATGTGCTGGTCCTTCCAAATAACCAGAAGATCAGTTCCTGGTCCCGGTTCTGGTGGAAAAGCGGCAATGCCCTCCTGCCTCAGCACCTGAAACAACCCGGTGTTGAAGAATTCCGCAGCCTGATCCAGAATTTTCCAGTTCATCCCGAAAGACTGGCCAGAAGCGCATTTGGCAGCGAAGATTTCGACTTTCCCGGTAGTCGCTCCCTGCTGAACCTGACACCTCACCGCCCGGATATTCTCCATTGCCATAACCTTCACGGTAATTATTTCGATCTCCGGGTCCTTCCTGAATTGAGTACACAGATACCGATTATCATTAATCTGAGGGATGCCTGGCTCCTGAGCGGACACTGTGCTCATTCATTTGACTGCGAACGATGGAAAACAGGTTGTGGAAAATGTCCGGATTTGTCAATTCCCAATAGTATCCATCGGGATGCCACGGCATATAACTGGCGGCGTAAAAAGAAGATATTTTCCCGGAGCCGGGTTTTCGTAACAACGCCGAGCCAGTGGTTGATGGACATGGTAGAGCAATCCATGCTCGCCCCCGCCATTATTGAGATGCGGGTTATCCCAAACGGTGTTGATCTCTCTATATTCCAACCCGCAGATCGCTCAAAGGTCAGGGCTGCCCTTGGCCTGCCGGAAGATGTGCATATCGTCCTGTTTGCGGCGAACGGGATCCGCGCCAATATCTGGAAGGATTACGCGACGATGAGGCGGGCTATCAAGCTTGTTTCTGAAAAAATGGCTGATGGAAAGTTGCTTTTTCTTGCATTAGGAGAAAACGCGCCGGATGAGCGGGTGGGTAATTCTATCATTCATTTTGTCCCCCACCAGAGTGATATGAGGATGGTTGCTAGATATTACCAAGCTGCCGACCTTTATATCCATGCGGCCAGGGCAGATACATTCCCTAATACTATATTGGAAGCGTTAGCCTGTGGTATACCGGTAATAGCCACTGCTGTCGGGGGAATACCGGAACAAATACATGAGGGGAAGACCGGTTTTCTCACTCCACTTGGTGATGCATCAGCGATGGCCGGGGCAATCTGGCGATTACTTGAGGATCCTGATCTTCGAAAGAAAATGGGAGACGCGGCAATAAGAGAGGTAAATGAAAAATTCAGCCTGGATTTACAAGTGAAAAGATTTTTGAGCTGGTACGAAGAGATAATTTCGAACTGGAAATAACACTACGATAGAATTTTTTTGGAAGTTTAAGGGAAATCTGGAGAACCCCATGGGTTGGAGGCGCCATGTGTCATTGCGGTAATTTGTATCGTCGTTCATCCCCCCCAGGAGGATGATGCTCCCGTCCGGCATTGCCATACTATGTTGAGAATATCTCTCGTTCCATCCGGAACTTACATTCACTAATGACCACGTTGCTCCCTCATCGGTGGATTTCCACGTATCATTAAGATAAATATTTTTTAAGGTATAACGTCCTCCCATCAGGAAAATGCTTCCATCCGGCAATACTGCATCAGATAGAGCGCGCCTTGGCAACCAACCCGAACTTGTATTTATTAACGTCCATGTTAATCCTCTATCGGTGGATTTCCAGGTTTCGTTTGAATCTTGATCGCTGGAATTTATCATACCCCCCATTATCACGATATTGCCATCGGGCAATAATGCAGTAGCAAAGTTTCGTCTTGGCGACCATCCGGGGCTTGAATTTATCTCTGTCCATGTTGCACCCTTATCGGTAGATCGCCAGACATCACTTGGAATTGGGTACCCGTGTGGCCCTACCCCACCTCCCATAATTAATATACTGCCGTCTGGCATCGCCACGCCGCCATGTCCCCATCGTGCTGACCAACCGGAATTGGTGTTTACCTGGACCCATGTTACACCTTTATCGGTGGATCTCCACGTATCATTCGCATAACCGCCTGTACCGATTGCATATCCGCCCGCTACGATTATACTCCCATCAGTTGATACGATTCCGGGAAAATTGTCTCTTCCGGACCATGTCGCATTCGCGGTTTGTTGCGTCCAGGTAACACCATTATCGGTCGACCTCCACACGTCATTAAGAAAACGGGAGATAGTGCCGTTATTTTCACCGCCCATCAGTACGATACTGCCATCCGGCATAGCCACGACGCCGGTGAGACCGCCTCTTGCCGGCCACCCGGCGCTTGAATTCAGCTCAGTCCATGCCGGGTTATTGGATTTTAATTCATTGACACAGCCAGCAGACATGAGAAGAGTAATCAATAAAACGAGAAAAAAGGAGTATTTCATCATCACTCCTTTCATTTTATAAACGAAATATTTTCTTGTTTAATAAAGAATTTGAATTACTTTTGTTTCCAGATGACCATTCACCATATAATTTGTCCAATTTTACATCGGAGATAAAAAGAGTGATTACTTAATGTATGACAACGTTAATTTTTTAATTATCTGGCTTAAAAGGTAAGTCTTCATGACGCGTAATTCCGGTTCTCAATCTTTGATTAATCAGGGAGTATCTATTGTTCTCGGGACGTACAATCGCAAAAAATTCCTCCAGTTGACTATCGACAGCGTGAGGAAGGAGATTGCCAGCTTAAAATTTCCCTGCGAAATTATTGTTATCGACGGGGGTTCAACTGACGGAACCTTGGGATGGTTGTTGAAACAGAAGGACATCATCACTATCATCCAGCATAATCATGGAGCCTGGCAAGGAAAAAAAATACAGCGGAGATCTTGGGGCTATTTTATGAATCTGGGCTTTAAGTGCGCTCAGTATAAGTATATCTGCATGCTTAGTGACGACTGTCTTGTTGTTCCGGGTGCAATACGAAATGGTTACAACCTATTTGAGGAAGAACTTACAAAGGGAAGTAACACCGGTGGTGTAGCATTTTATTGGAGAAACTGGCCTGATCAAGAACTATATTGGGTTGGGCTAACCCTTGATGGAAAAATGACAATAAACCATGGAATGTATCTGAACAAAGCACTTCAGGAAGTCGGATACCTTGATGAAAATTTTCATTTTTATTTTGCCGACGGTGATTTATGTCTCAAAATATGGTCGAAAGGTTATAAAATTATAGATTCGGGAAATTCGTATATTGAACATTATTCTCACGCAAATATCGCAGTACGGAATTCTAATATCCAACAACAGAACGAGGACTGGGCTCATTATTTACAGAAATGGCAGAATATTTTTTATGATCCGGAACAAGCGGATACCGGAAATAATATAAAAAAAGAGTTTTTTGATCCGGACAAAACATATAGAAAGTTCAAATCGTTGCATTTCTTGAATATAAGACACCATATCGTATATCATGCCCAGAAATACTTCCCACGGAAATTAATTTCTGTCATAAAAAGTATATTCAATAAAACTAAAAAGCATGTAAATATCCGAAAATAAAAACAAGTGATACTATCAAAAAAGAATCGTTTGAAATTTAAGGAGGTGAAACGTGTGCGAGCGATTGGAAATCTCATCAATGGTATCCGGTTAAAATTAAAAAGATATGAAGAAAACTCAAAAATTATCCCATACAAATTTATTCATAAAACTGCCCAGCTCGAATTAATAGATCTCATTGATGTTAAAACCAACGCGGAAATCAAGGATTATGTAATCATTAAAACATATCGTAATCCGGTGGTAATTGGAAAGAATACCCAAATCAATCCCTTCTGTGTCATTTATGGAGGTAGTGGTGGCGTTTATATTGGGGACAATGTGATGATCGCACCGCACTGCATGATCGCATCGGGAATTCATGATTACAAGCAAAAAGAAGTCCCTATGAGATTTGCCGGAAATCTTACAAAAGGCCCGATAATAATAAAAGATGATGTCTGGATAGGTGCAAATTGTACAATTGGAGATGGGATAACAATCGGTGAGGGGGCGGTTGTGTCCGCGAATAGCTTTGTGAATAAGGATGTTGAACCCTATACTATTGTGGGCGGTGTTCCGGCAAAAAAAATCGGGACTCGATAATTGATACAATAAATCGATGTGAGAGTCTCCAACAAATTTCTCCCCTTTTAACCGTGTTGTGCATCAAAAGGTGAATTATCGAACAAAAACGTTTGCTATATCTTATTGATTGTATCTGGAGGTAAAATCATTGCAACAAATCAAATAGGATTAAAATGCGGAGAATCACACTAGGGGTTTAATTGATACTTTATTTTTTTTAAAGTAAAGTCATTTAAATAGTTTGCACAAGTAGTATAGAATTAGGTGGTCTTTTGGCAATAAGTAATATTTTTATTAAAATTAACGAAGTAACAAATAAAATTTCGAAATTTATAGAAAACCATACAATCGTTGTTATTATCGCAATAATTCTATGTGGATCCTTATTGAGATTTTCCACTCTTTTTGCAATGGGATTTCCATTAGATGTTCCATTAAATGGCGGAGGTTTATATTATCAATTTTCAAAAACTATTCTGGAAAATAATTTTTCATATCCCGTGTATATTCCATTTTATACCGAAAATGGACTTCCTTTTGCATATCCGCCTTTATGTTTTTATATTATTGCCTGTTTTTCATATATAACCCACATAAAGATCATAACCCTTCATATATATTTTCCAATCATAATAAGCGCACTCACTGTCATCGCTTTTTATTTTTTAACAAAGCGTTTTTTTCACGAGAAAAATATGATTATATTTAGTACCTTTTTATATGCAATTTTATCATATGCGTTTGCGGATTTAATTGTTGGAGAAGGATTGGTAGAAAGTTTTGGGGTTTTAATTTTTCTTATCGGCTTCATCTATCTAGACAAATCATTTACAACAAATAATTTAAGATATACAATTATTTCTGGAATATTATTTGGCATTACAATTTTATTAAGTCCTGGCGGGGCATATGCATTTAGCATAGCACTAATTGTATTATTAGTTATTAAAGGTAAGAATCTTGTTGGAATAAAAAAAATTTTCTCAATTGCAATTATCGGATTTTTCATTAGTGTCCCTTGGTGGTTAAATGTAATAAAAAATCATGGATTTAACACATTATTAAATGGTTTTTTCTCCAGACAAGGAACGAATATTTTTGAACTTTTAATAAAATTAGCATTTTTTGACAATTATTTTTATGAAGCGTTTATTGCCACATTTTGTCTAATCGGTCTCTTTTATTGTCTCGTTAAAAAAGAATATTTATTACCTGTATTGTTCTTTTTTTTCGTTATTGCAGGAGAAATAACGTATATAATTCCAATTTTTGCAATATTGCTTGTAACTATTGGCTTATTTAAAGTAATTATTCCGAGCTTAAATTCAGTATCTCATAATAATGATTATTGGAGTCGAATTTGTGTAATTTTTTTTATAATTGTTATATGTTTCCATGCTTTAGGTATGAGTTATATAAACTTAAATGAACCAGGTCAATTGAAATGGGCCTTAAATAAATCAAATGTTAATGTTGAAAAAAATGATCTGGATGCAATGAAATGGATTGAGAATAATACAAATAAGTCAAGTATTTTTATTGTAATTAGTGATGATCAAATTTGGTGGTTAAATGATTGGTTTCCGGCTCTAACGCAAAGAACGACAGTGAATACTGTTTTTGGAAGTGAATGGACGAATAAATACAAATTGATGCTAAAGTTAACCGGTAAATTAAATGAATGTAATAATATTGTTGATTTGACGAATCTCACATCTCTATACTCGATTCATTTCACAGATATTTATTTCAGTAAATCTCAATCAAATCAAGATTTTATTAATAATTTAACAGAGTCAAAACAATATAAAAAAATATATGAAAACGACGGGGGTATTGTATTTGAATCAACTTCCTTTACAACGGTATAATAGGATTAGACATCTAAAAATAAACAATGATTAATAGAAATCTAAAATGAAATTTGATTTAAGGAAAATTTATGATAATTGTCCGGTTAATCGGTGGTCTTGGCAACCAGATGTTCCAGTATGCCCTTGGTCGAGTTTTATCACTAAAATGGCATAGTGATCTCTATCTCGATCTAACCCACCTTACGACTCCCCCCCCTAATATTACGCCTAGACGATATGCACTTGATAAATTCAATATAGAAGCGGATATTGCTTCTTCAGGTTTACTCAAACAAGTACCATTTTCGCAAAAAGAAATATTTCTTATAGGATTCCGAAATTTTTTTACCAGAAAAGCAATATTCCAGTATGTGAAGGAACCAACTGTAAATTTCAATAGAGGAATGCTGGACCTGCCCGATAATGTCTATCTTGAAGGGTACTGGCAGAGTGAAAAATATTTTGCAGGTATCAGTGATGTCATCAGGCAAGATTTTATCATTTTACCCAATCCTTCCGAAAGGAATCAAAAGATCCTAGATGAGATTCAAGAATGTAATTCAGTGAGTGTTCACGTACGCAGGGGGGATTACATTACCAATCCGGAAACACGCAGGATTCATTTTGTCTGTGATGAAGAGTATTATCGAAAGGCACTCGAAATAATCATGAAACAAATTAAGAATCCCCATATCTTCGTATTCTCTGATGATACTGATTGGACTGATAATCACATTATGCCGGATGCTCCGGTGACATATATCACTCATAATATTGATAAACAAAGTTATGAGGATATGCGTCTCATGATGCATTGCCGACATCATATCATCGCCAATAGTTCATTCAGTTGGTGGGGGGCATGGCTTGGCAAGAAGCCGGGGCAATTAGTGGTTGCACCGAGCAGGTGGTATAATACAAAACTCTGTAATTACTCTGATCGATTGCCATCAGATTGGATTATTACAATTTAATGAGATATTGCTACCAATTCCTTTAAAAGAAAACAGCTGACAAGGAATGAAATATATTCGCTAATAAGATCTATCCAGCGGATGGTGTTATGCCTAGCCCAAAAATTACTGTTCTCATGTCGGTATTCAACGGCGAGAAGTATCTTCGGGAAGCAGTTGAGAGTATTCTCGGCCAGACATATACAGATTTTGAATTCCTGATCATTGATGATGCTTCAATGGATAGTTCATCGGAGATTTTAAGACAATATGCGGATCCCCGGATCAGATTAATAAATAATGAAAAAAATCTGGGACTGACCAAATCGCTGAATATGGGGATAGCACTTGCAGAAGGAGAATATATTGCCAGGATGGATGCCGATGATATCAGCCTTCCTGACAGGTTCGAAAAACAGATCGCATTTTTAGAGAGGACCCCAGAAATTGCACTTCTTGGTACAAGTAATTATTTTATTGATGAGAACGGTAAAAAAACTGGAATGCAAATCGTTCGTAAGAATCCTAGTTTTGATTTACTTTGCAACGAAAATCAGTTCAATCATGGATCAATTATTGTTAAAAAATCCGTCGTCAGAAATCTTGGAGGTTATAATGAAAATTTCAGGTATGTCCAGGATTTTGAGTTATGGCTTCGCATTGCAAAAGAATTTCCGGTGCGAAATTTGGTCGAACCGCTCTATAAACTCCGCATGCATAATGAAAACATTGGGCATTTAAAATCTGAAGAATCAGCTCTGTATTTTTTGTTCGCTGTTAAATTAAACACCGGAAGAATAGATCAAAAGACGATTGATATTATAAAAAATAACGGGATTCGTTATCTTATGCCGCATCTGACCAAAAAAGAGATGGTATATTATTACGATTCTCTCGCAAATATGTACATAAGAAATGGCGATTTCAAAAAGGGAAGGGAGCAATATAAACAAATATTTCGCATATCCCCATTAAATGTTGCCAACACTTACCGGTACTTCCGGTCTTTTTTTGGGATAAGATTCATTAAAATGACCTATAATCTTTACCTATATATTTCAAATAAGGGAGCTGAACTGATTAGCTGAAGACAAAACAGATTTCCACCAAAAAAAATCTCCAAAATTTGATATTTGAGTCTTGCAAAACCTTATTGCTAATAAATTTTCAAGAAAGAAAATAAGCCGGTCGTAACAAATGAAACAACTTGCGAATCATAAAAATAAGGGTATTTTTTTTTATTTTGGTTTATTTCACTTTTTTTACAGACAAATACGAAATTATTTATTAAAAAAAATATACAGTCCTTTCTTTGGAGGACACGGAAAAAATTTTTCTTTTGATCCTGATGGTGAATATTACTATAGCAATATTTTTGTTGGCGACAATGTATCCCTTGGCAGTAGGCCTACACTCATAGCTTCTCTTTCAAAAATTCAAATCGGAAATAATGTAATATTTGGACCAGAGGTAACCATTATAGGAGGTAACCATAATACGTCGTATGTTGGTAAATTTATTGTTGATGTCACGGATTCTGATAAAAAACCTGAAAATGATCTCGGAGTAATCATTGAGGATGATGTTTGGGTCGGAGCACGTGCGATCATTTTAAATGGAGTTAAAATTGGTAGAGGATCAATCGTTGCAGCGGGAGCAGTAGTCACTCATAATTCTCCTCCATATTCTATTATTGCAGGAGTCCCGGCAAGGATAATCAAGTTTCGTTGGGATGTTAACACAATTTTACACCACGAGCAGGAATTATATCCCCCGGAAAAAAGACTTTCACGAAATGATTTAGAGAAATATCAGGACGATTTAAGGAATAGTTCATTCGATCCCGATGAATAGATCTTTTCTTGTGAATTAAGTTTAAACTCAATTAATTGCGCATTTCCGGGGCTGAATATAAAATATATTTGACCAAAGCTTAGAACTCCTTTATGATAAAATTCCCCTTTTCGATAAAAGATATACCCGGGGATCTGATCAATTTGATTTGGAGATGGAATCAAAATATGATGAAAATATTTTAAATCAATCTTGTTCAATCCTGGATAATTTTCGGTACGGAGATACGAATCAACAAAAAAATCGGAAATGATCATATCGCCATTCTGGAGAGCTATCTCGAAGAAAGAGAAGGACTGGAGGTCTTCATTATTAAAATATGTTGAAGAATAATTCGGCCATAAATCCTGTGAATCGCCGGCAACTGATACGCTGGTGAGAGATAAAACAGAGAAAACGGCAAAAAAGCAGAAGATTGCGAGCCACAATATATATCGGGACCTCTCGTTTTTCATCCGGATCTGCAATAAAAATAATATCCCTGCAGCCATGATTAAGGCCATAAACGGTGCGATATATAGGCTGAACCGGTAAAATCCTAAAATCTGATCGATCAGGTAAATGCTGTTGAGAGGTGTCGGAACAAAAAAGGGGATCATGCAAATTGAAAAGACGGCAAAAATAACGGCAAATACTGGTTTCTTCCGATAGAAGGCATAGCCAAGCCCGAACAACCCGAACAACATGAAGATCCCGATCTGAATATTATGCGTGATGTAGTAAACAATTTCGGCAATCCCTTCCTTTTTTGTCATCAAGGCATATGTGGGATCTTTGGCATTGAAGATTCCTTCAACAGTAATTGAACGGAGCCGTTCATCTGTAAGTGCACTCGCCAGGTCAAGAGAGACATACATCCAGTATGCGATGAAAATGATTACCAGTACCGCGAGAATGGAAAAATCATTGATCCGATCCTGGCAGAAGAGATAAACACAGGCAAGCATTACTGCCATTATGAGGAGAAACTGGGGCAGAGAAACCGGATGGACCGTGACCAGAAAAACAAAAACCGGAATTATCAGGAGTATGTAATGCCGACGGTATCTTTTTTCCTGTGATATCTTGAACACCAAGTACAACATGATGATAAACCCGACAAATGCCAGAGCACGGGTTATCATGTAACTTCCATAAAACACGACGATGGTAAAATTTGCATAGACCAGACAACTTAGCAACGAGATCTGTTTATTTTTTATCGTAAAGAACAGGAACAGATACACAAACCAGATGGTTCCGACAAAAATCAGGCCCATGATAAAGAACAAACTCATTTTTACATTGAGATTCGTTAGATGGGAACTCATTGCAACGAGGATGTGGTAAAGTGGAAAATTGGCATAGAGGGCATTGTAGTCTGCAGGCAGGATATGTCCCGTTAAAAAAATATAATTCGACCATGTGATATGATCCAGAGTATCTGTCATGCTGAAGAAGAGCTGATACTTGAAGGTTATCCCGTAAATTAAATTCAGTAACACCAGGCTGATCTCTGATAAGATGACAATATAATTCAATGACGATGAAAAGATCTGGAAAAAAATGATCAGGTACAGAATTGAAATTATGACGAAATAATACCAAGGTCGGGTGTCACTCCCGTACAGTACGATGATGGAAAGTGAATAGAGAAGGACAAAAACCGAGGATAACAGTTTTCTGTTAAAGCCGAACATTGCCTGTGACCGTTTCGGGTCAACGTTGTACCGATAGAGATAGGAAAGTGAAAGAACGACGAACAGGCAAGGAACAAGATAAATTGATGTCTCGAGAAAAATAGAAAGGGGGAGTTCCTTATTGATAATATAAGATAATGAATAAACACAGATTATACCGATTATGACGAGAACCTGAAAAAATTTCTCCAAGGGATATTCAAGCAGATTGAACCGCATACTTCCTCATTCATGTTGCATATTTTCGTTTTTGGTTCCTGATCAAAGAATATTTTGATATTGAGAATTCAGGTCAAGTATATCATTTGATCTCTGTTCGTATTGAATTATTTCGACTTTAAAACAATTCATTCATACGCGAAGAACTCTAAAAGGAAGATGCTTTAAATCCAACAGTTGAATTGCAAAATAAAGTGAGAACAGACAATGAAAGGTTAGAATTTAATAAATCCTATTACTTGTCGATAGGGTATTCTTTTTTGATGAGAATAAAAAGTGAAAGATAAAAGACTATCTCTATTAAAAAATGTCATTCCATCGTTCCACAGTCTTTTCAAAAGTAAAATTCTCCTCCACAAATCTTCTTCCATTCGACGCGATCTTCTCCAGGTTCGGAGAGTTCAGCGCCCGCATAATATTCTCTGCTATACATTCCGGCGAGTTATTTTTCATAATAAATCCTGTCTCGCTATCTCTTATGAAATCCGGTATCGCCCCAACCGGTGTCACAAGCACAGGTGTCCCACACGCCATTGCTTCAAGCATAATGTTGGGCAGTCCCTCGGCATAGGAGGGGAGGATAAGAAGCCGGAGCTGGTTCAGATAATAGGGAAGGTCATCATGAGAGATCCAACCAGGGAAATCCATATAGCCCGTTAGTTTTTCTGCTTGTAAAGATGCTTTAATACTCTCCTTCAATTGCCCATCACCCCCAACTAGGACTCGTAGATCCTTTTGATCTCTAAGCAAGGCAGGTAGAGCCTGGACGAAGTTCTGGACTCCTTTTTCCTCGCTCAGCCGGCCAATATAGCCGATAAGATAGGGGCGGTCAGATAGAGATACGATAATCTTGAAAGTATTAAGATCAAGGAAATGCTCTCGGGCGATAAGAATTTTATGTGCATATTGCTGTAGATTCCAGTCTTCAATAAGTGTAGGAGAATAAATTATAATATTATCAGCTAATTTTAAATTTATTTTAGAGGTTATTCTTACGATATTTACGAGGGGATCCTGTGCGAGCGATAAATTAAACACCGTTGAGCCTAAAAGCAAAATAATAACTCTTTTTTTCAATAGCGATGCAATAATTACTGGAATAATCGCATATTCCCCTTCATAAAAAATCCATGTATCAATTTTTTTTGGGAGTTTCAATATTATTAAAGAAGCTTTGATCTGACCACAGAATCCTCTGACAATTCTTAAAAAAGGATTTCCAATTTTATAGTTGATACCATATACCTTAAACCGGCGTTCTTTTTTAAATTTATTATAACCCTCATTGCCGGTAATTACTACAAAAGAATCCGAAATACTGAATAGAATTTCAATGAGATTTGATAAGGGAAGGACACTGGCACTCTCTAAAGGTACAGTAAATATTCCTATCCGCAGATTTTTTTCCGGCATGAAATCTTTCTCTCTTTATAGGAACTATTCAGGATGATATGTCTTATTATATCACATATCCGGAATAAAATATCCGGAATAAATCCGCTGGGGAAGTTATAATGCATTTTTGTATACATGTTGAATTCTCTCCTCCATAAAATCCCAGTCGTAAATAGTCTCGTATGTTCTTCTGCCGTTATTTCCCAATTGCTCTCTTAATGCAGGATTTTTAATGAACATTATAAGCGCGAGCTCGATTTCAAATTGATCATTTGCATCGACAACAATACCGCAATTATGTTTTTTTACCTTTAATGCGGCAGATGAATTCTTATTCACAATAATAGGAATCGAACACATCATTGCTTCAAATAATTTACTTCCGCAAATATACCGGTTTAAAGGCACAGACGGATCTTTCAATGCAAATGTAATGTCGGCATCATGCATCATATTAAACATTTCTTGCCGATCGGGAATCCAGCCAATATATTTCATTTTTTCTGGCATCGTAGCAGATTTATTTTTAATATCCTCGACCTGATCCCCATAGCCCGAGATAATTAAATGGACACTATCCATCTTTTCAACCAATTGGATTATGAGGTTGAGGTTCAGCATTCTTGCTTTATCGAGTACCCCCGGATAAAAAATGGTGAAAGTTTTTTTATCCGTCATCTTTTGCTGAAATTTTCTTGACATGTCCGGAGGAGAATCATAGACAATCTGAATGTTTGGATGACCGAGGCCCTTGAATTCATTAATCTGACACTCATCCACAAGAATGATGCCATCTGCAAATTTCAAAAAAAATTTATCGAAACCTAGTGAAAATATTCTGATTATCGTGGGTAATTTGATCTGATCTTCGTAAGTATCTTCAATTTCATAAATTACGACCTTTCTTCTGATCTTTGACGCAATAAGTGACGGTAGATAGGAATCGAAGTTTATGACATGAATTATATCATATTCGCAAACCATTAATTTGTACAGGACGAATAAATTCCAAATTGGTAATAATATCAGACTTTTTATGCCATATGGTCCTTTCAGATTTAATGGTTGTATTTTTAAGTGGTAATCCCCCAGGTCTGATTTTCTTTCTCGATTCCAGCATAATAGAGCTACATCATATCCAAATTTCTTTAAGGTGTCATATTCTTTCATGAGCCGTGTGTCTATATCGATGAGATTTGACTTAATCATCACAACTTTTTTGGAAAAATGAGAATGATTATTGGATTTATTCGCTCGTTGCATATTACCTTCCGATCTCTATGTAATTTATAATTAATACCATAAAAATGGGTATTCATTGTAGTTCAGAATCATTTTGTTTAGAATTTTTTAATTCAATGATCATTGTGTAGACTTTTTGATTTATTTGAAATATCAGCGATACTTGCGAAAAGTCCGACCCAGAACCCGATAGAATACATTACATGCTCGATGATGAACACGACTGGGAGGGTAAGTAAATAGATTACCCGCTTCTCTTTGATAAAAATCAGAATGTCATATGCAAATAAAATCAGGAAGTACAGTGAAATCATCGCGATGAAGAGAACCGGAATGGTGAAGAGGAAGATCAGCGTCATCAGTCCGAGGACCGGTGGGATTACCTGCAGATCCCAGAAGTGGTGTCTTCCCCGTCCATAGCCGAATGAATAGTTCCTTTCCATAAAATTGGATAATGTTAACGTTTGATCGTGCAACACGATGGCATCAGGAATGTACAATAAATTTCCTTTTTTTATCAGTCGTTCGTCCATATCGGAATCTTCACAAAGCGACAAGGTCGTGTTGTATCCGCCGGCTTCGATCAGATCACTCCTTCGGTACATGCAATTACAGCCACAAAAACTTTTAATAAAACGTGTGTCATTGAAGAAGCGATCCTGTACAGAATCCGCACTTCCGAGGTATGTGTTGAAAACCAGAAATATTGATTTTTCTAGGACACTCTCACCTATATTTTTAATTCCCCCGCCCACTCCCATGATCTTTTGCTGGTTACCTTCGCTGAAGGATTTATGAAGATTCTCCAGCCACGTTTCCGAAGGGATACAATCGGCGTCAGTGAATGCAATATAATCTCCTTTCGCATTCTCAAGACCTACCTGGCGCGCCCCCCCAACGGTTTTATATTCCTCATACAGAAGGGTTATGGGAAATTGTTGTGCATTCTCAACAGTTTTGTCAGACGAATGCCCGTCAACCATAATCACTTCAAATGGTTGGAGTGTCTGGTTGAAAACAGCTTTGAGACAATTGACAATTTTCGTCTCCTCGTTTTTAACGGGAATGACAACGGATATCCTCATACTCATGCAAACCAAGTCCAGATTATTGGTAGAGTTTCGGCGTCCTGTTAATGATGTCTATTGCCCTGTTTAGATCGAACTCGATGGTTTCAGCATACCATTCAAGGGATTTGAACCGCGGTTTGTTCTCAGCTTTGATAATTTCCATTGCTTCTGCACGGGTAAGTTTTCCTTCCCGGATCTGATGACTTCTGATGCCATCGAATTCCGTGAAGCCGGCGATGGCGAAATAAATATAGTTGTATATTGCCGCGGTTCCGTCATCGGTTCGCCACGTGGCGGGAGTGTCAGTCTCTATTTCCCAGTCAAATTTTTCCCGGATAGTCGACACGATCATCTTCTCGTCCCAAGGAATATACTGATATAAGTACACATAATCGTCTGTTAGCATGTAGCTCGAATAAAATGCGAACAGGGTATCGAACAACGAGCCGTTGATATAGGCGGGGTTCGTCAGGTAACTTTTCAGGTAATAGGTTATAAGCCGCAGTTTATTGATAAACGAAATTCCTGTCATCCGGTACTCTGCCGATCCCTTGCCCCGGTCTACCCCGCAGAACCCCAGTTTAAAAAGACCCGACGATTCTTCGCCCTCGTACCCCCCGCAAAAAACAAATAACCGGATATTGTTCTCTTTCCGGATTTTATGGAAATAATAATAAAATTCCTTGTCCCCTGCCATCAGGATGGGGACCATGCCAAGGTCTGGTTTTTTCAGCCAGGCTTCTAGATTTTTATGGATATATTCCCTTTTTTTCCTGATATCTGCAGAAACTAGGATCTGTTCGATCCCGAGCTTCCCGCATACCCGTGCCTGGTTCCTCCGGGCCAGATCCGTTACCATCCCCCAGTCATAAATAAAGGTGAGCGGATTCAGGTTGAGTTTGTTTTTAAGATAATCCAGTCCGTACGAGCTGTCCCGTCCCCCGCTGAACCCAATCAGGACATCAGGTTCACCGTCGCTACGGCGGTATTGGGAGACAAATTCTTTTAAGGCAGCCTCCCCTTTCAAGGGTTTTTTTTCATTTTCGTATTGCCGGCAATGGTTGCAGACACCCTCTTCATCAAAGTGGATGAAAGGCATCGTCTCGGGCAGGAGACATCGGGTACACCTCCGGAGGGAGGACCTGTCAGAATAGATATATTCCCAGGTTTTTAACATCCTGTCCTTTACTTCCCCGGTAAGAATAAACCGGTTGCTATCGATATCCGGGAGAGGCCCCTGTTCAGCAGAGATATCAGAGATAGGAAGTTTTGGTGATCTATGTCCTGTGAAAGTATCGGTACCCTTATCCTGCAAAGAAAATGCAGTTTTTTTCAGATCTGAAAGGTCGATGACACAGCCGGTCCCGGGCCGGATCTGTTCTATGGTATCCGGATCGAACAGACCAACATGCCGCTTGAACAATTGTTTCAGGATGAATTTTTCCGATGCGAATACAATGATGTCCCCTTTCCTGCTTGTGCAGAAATACAACGATCCGGTATTCGATGTCAGCAATACCATATTTATATCATCGAAAGTCACCGCGATGGATGCCGAACCTTCAATCAGGCCGTAGGTTTTTTTTGCTGCCTCTGTCAGGGAAAGTCCGGCAGTGCGAAAAGATTGCAGGAGACTTAAGAGTACTTCCGTATCGACATCAAATTTTTTTTCAAGAACTGGAAATGCTTTCCAGAGCAGGTAATCGTTTACGATGATCCCGTTGTGGATTCCGACGGCACCGTCTTTTATGACCGGCTGGTTATTGGTATTCAGTTCACATCTGCCATTGGTCACGAGCCGGGAGTGTCCCATGACCGCAGAGCCATTCCTGTTTCCCGAAAATGAGGATCTGAAAATACTCTTAAAAGATTTTGATCGTATTAGTGCAGAGGCAGGGATCGGTTCTTTTAATACGGTGATCGAACTTCCGGTCCTGAGAATAAGCCCCGAAGCTTCTTTCCCCCTTGACTCTGACAACTGAAACAGATGGGTGACAAGATCCTCGACAGATTGCGAAGAAATATCGGATCCCTCACTGGTTAATACACCAAAAATCCCGCACATAGAACAATCTATAAAGTATTAATTTGGGTTTACCATTATTAAAACAAAAGGTTATTGATAGTTAAATTCTCGACAATATCAAACTTCTTTTGCCAAGTCTTTCTTCACAATAATAATGAGCGCATTCAAAATAATCCCAGCAATTCCCATTAATAGTCCCAGGATCAGCAATAACGTACTTAACATTGACAGCGCAAAGGGAAATTTTGATGTATCGTAGTATTCAGAAAACGCAATAAAACTTGTAAATAATCCAACAATTACAAGAATAAATCCAGGAATCCCGAAAGCCGTTAGGGGTTTCCGGTAGCTGATTAGGTTGATGATGCGATAGAGGACAGTAAGTCCGTGAGCGACGGGATGATGTGTAGAAGTATTTTCAATATCATACCTTACTTTGATAGGAACTTCGACGATATTCAAATTATGATCACTGATCTGGATAAGGATCTCCGAACCTGCCGACATTCCGCTTCCTGATGGACTGATCGCGTCAATTGCCTTTTTCCCGTACGCACGAAAACCACTTTGGGTATCGGTCACATTCTTCACTCCGGCAACCGCAGTTGCCGTATCGAGCACCTTCATACCGACCTTGCGATATTGAGGGATGTTGTTCTTAGTTTCATCAAGAAAACGGGAGCCTATTACAACATCCGCTCCTGAAAGAAGGGGAGCAAGGACTTTCTCGATATCGGCCGGGTCGTGCTGACCATCAGAATCCATGACAACAAGGGCTTCCAGGTTCATCTCCCGTGCAGTGGAGAACATAGTTTGAATCGCAGCCCCGTACCCCTTGTTGGCGGGGTGGCTGATAACGATCGCACCCATCCGGTCCGCTATGGCTGCGGTTGCATCCGTGGATCCGTCATCCACAACGAGGACAGCATCGACATAATTCCGGGCACCTTCAATAACTTTCGCGATATACTTTTCCTCATTGAATGCAGGGAGTGCAACAACGGTCTTGATACACTCATCCCAACCAACCTTTTTTGGGATATCCTGGCGTTCGGTCACCGCGACTTCATGAATGACGAGCTTCCGTTTGATACTATGCTCAAGGAACCGCTCCTTAAAATCATAGGAGGTCATGGAAAAATTGAGGTCTTCGAGTGCTCTTCCGTTCAGGGCAATGAATCCGGAGAGCGGATCGGTAATTTTTATGGGATTTCCGGAATTTTCCGGGGCATGGACAATTTTTTGTGCAATTAATTGCCGGAGGGGGATATCGCCGTTTGCTTCAAGGTACCGGGATCCGATTACAACATCGGCATTTCCACTCAGGATAGGTGAGATCAGCCAGGGGATCTCCCGTGTCTTGTATCGCCCGTCGCCATCGATAAGGATGGCAATACCGGCACCAAGCCGATATGCCCGTTTTAAGCCTTCGATACAGGCAGCACCTTTTCCCGCAGGATGCTGGAAACGGATGAGTTCTGCCCCGGCGAGTTCAGCAACATCGGGAGTACGATCCTTGGAACCATCGTCAACAACGATAATTTTTAAAACATGGGGACGCGCCTTAAGAACAATACTTCCGAGAGTCGTGCCGTCATTGTTTGCGGGAATGACCAGGATTATGTCATAGGGTTTTTTTATTGCGCAATAGTATGGATCTGTTGACGACATACCCGGTTCGTTGTTCATGATCACGTCTCGGAGATAACTTATTGCGTGCATATCATGTATTTTAAACAGTTTATTAATAGGTATCGAACAACAGAAGTGGATATATAAACGGATCCTTGTCCGCCCCGCTCCCATCGGATTGTACTCTTCAATCCCAACAGTCTTAGACAGAAATGTAGAAGACTACTGCACGGAGATATTCCATATGTGCAGGATCCTGGCGCAAAGCAGCAGAATGTAAAAAAAGCCCGGTTCAGGCTCCGGTCTTAGCAACATGAATCATTCGATTTTTTCCTGACAGATCCCCACAATCCTCTCCCCGGCCTTCCCGTCACCATATGGGTTCTGCCACTCTTTCAGTACGGAAAGCATCCGGCCCGTTGCCTCAATAATACGCGTGGCGTCGGTACCCGCCAGCATATTTGCCCCGGCCTCGATCGTTTCCGGCCGCCCGGTATTCTCCCGTAGCGTAACACAGGAAATCTTAAGGCTACAGGCCTCTTCCTGGACTCCCCCGGAATCGGTAAGGACCAGCCGGGCGTGGGCCTCGGGTTCCAGGAACTCCATATACCCGACCGGCCCGGTGATAGTAGTTCCACCGGCGTCGATACCGAACTCCTTCATCATCTTCTGCGTGCGGGAGTGCATGGGAAAAACGACAGGAGAAACTTGCCGTACTCGGGCGGGAAGTATTCGTGGAAAAGGGGGGAGTTCATCATCCTGTACGGAATGCGACGAATCAGGAAACCAGCGGAGTTATAAACCATCATAAGGGCCGCTTAATGCAATACATGAACATTATTTATATCTTTGAATGTGCAATCAATATGCATACGTTCTGAATTATGAATATCAGCATTGGACCTCCGTATGAGGCGGTGATAAAAAGGATCATCGATAAAGGGTATGCCGGAAACCAGACCGAGGTGATCCGGCAGGCAATCCTTGCCTATGAGCGGATGCTTGAGGAGGAAGAACTCATGCTCGTCCACAGGGCCGTGACGGTTGAAGTGAGTGAGATTGAGGCTGAAAAAACTCCCACCCACTCATTTGATGAGATAAAAAAACTCCTCAAAAGCTAACCGTCCGGGAATTATGGAACTTGTTTTTTCAGATTCGGCCGGAAAAGAGCTGGCAGAGATGCCGCAGGATATGAAACCGGTATTCCTTATGCATCTTGAGAAAATACAATCCAGGCCACCCCGCAAACATATGAAACATGGCATTCCCTGTCATGTTGAAAACGTAACAAAACAAGCGAGAATAATCTACGAAATCCGTGAAGATCGAACGTATATATTACACTGCTTCACCAGTCATAAGGAGTACGAGCACTGGTACAGTTCGTACAAATAATTGCCCGGTCATTTCCCGGCATGTGCTGGCATTACCGGTAATGCAATAATTCTGACAGGGAGTATTAAAAAATCTCCAGGCTGAAAAAACCTTGTGACGATGCAGGTCCAAAGATATCGTTCCGGAACACCGTACCGGATTGCTCTGATGGGGAGCACGGGAATTAAAAAAATACTTTTTACTCTTGAGAAACGAGCATGAATAAAGAGTTCACATGCGAATGATGAAAATCGGTAAGGGCTCCCCCGGAATCGGTGAGGATGCTCCTGACACCCGGTACCCGTGATCGCGTGTTCCTAACCGAAATTTATCCCAACGGCACGGGTGAAAATAAAATTACCCGCTGGTGAACGGGTCGATAACCGTGATCCACGGGACTTTTTTAAAATGCGAATCCTCGGTATAGATCGTGCCAATATCGTGCTGTTTCATGGTTGCAGCGAGCAGGGCGTCCCAGAAGTGGAGCGCGTACTTGCTCCTGATACCGATAGCATCCTTAATCGTCCCCGGATCATAGCCGATAACCGTCCATCCGTCAAACGAGACGATATCCCGGATAAACCGTGTAACAATAGCATCCGGCACCGGGTGTTCAACTTTCTCCATCATGACGACGGAGAATTCTGCAAGGTTTTGTACCGAAACAGCGAGAGCAAGCTCGGAGCGCCAGCATCGGGAGAGAAGTCCTGTTGCCACCTCCCGCTTCTCCGGCTCTCCGGCATCGAGGGTATAACAGAGGATATTCGTATCAATAAGAGCCGGTGGCGCGGTCATAGAGATCCTTTCGTTCCTTAAAGAGATGCCTGCCAAGATGATATCCCGTTTCCAGGAGAGCAAGTGCGTCGCGTGCTATCTCCTCCTGAGTCTGCTTCAGGATCCAGCACTCCAGGGCTTCGGTTGTGGCCTTACCGAGGTACCCTTTCCGCTCTCCCATCTTCTTCTTTGCCGCCTTCCGAAAACGCTTCTCGGTATCATCATCGACGCTGATCGTAATGGTGCCCATATGAATTTACGTATGTTTTTGATTTATTTAAATAATTGGTGATGTAAATTTATGGAAGGCAACCCGGGCGATGTCATGGTGCAAATAAAGGGAGTACAGAGGACAGGATAAATATTCATGTGCTTAAAACACCACCATCAACGGGTTTTTTTGTTGTACAAATTCCAACAATCCTCTCCCCGGCATTCCCGTCACCATAAGGGAAGAAAACCGGTGACCGGATCAGGGACTTTGACAGCCGAAGAAAACCGGTCTGGGAAGAACCTAATAATACTAAGACCGAAGAATTATTACGCATGAATTCAGAACAACAGTCGATACTCATCGGGGTAATCATCCTTTTACTCATCATCAATACCACGGCAATTTTTTCACTTGCCTCAGACCGGGGCATGCTCGGTTCCGGACCGTCACCAACGCCGGCAGTCGACAAATCCACCGGAAACCCGACAGCTTCTGCCACGCTGAACCCAGCCCTGGTGAGCCCGACGGTTTCATCGAAAAATACAACCACATCGAATGCAACACCTGCCAGGTCCACCACTACCTCCGCGGGATCGGTAAAAACCAGTTCACCGGCAACTTCGAATGCAACCCGGTACCGGACCTATACGAATGAGAGCTACACCTTCTCTATCGATTACCCGGCAAACTGGACTGTGGCGGAGATGAGCCCGGCTCTCCTGAAAACAATAAACGCAACCCGCCCGAAAAGCGAGACCGGAATCCGGGTCGTGGATTTTTATTCCCCCTCGATCACCCGGTGTGATCCGTCGGACTCGGGTGACTGCGCATATATCCGGACCAGAGTAAGTGTGGATGTGGCAAATTTGCCTGCAAATATGACGTTCGATGAATATTTTGTCAACAGGACGGTAGCGATGACCGATGACAGTTCTGTTGGCATGCGACGGTCGAGTCCCGTGATCACCCTGAACAACACCAAGGCTTACAGCCTGGAATATAATAGTGGTTATGAAGGGGGGGACCAGGCGTACGTAACCAGGGTATTCGGGTTATTCAGCGGTAAGGTGTATATGATCACCTATCGCTCCAGTTTCCCGAAGTTGGACGAGGAGAACCAGTTTGAGAAGTATTCCGGTGATTTCCAGCACATGCTCAAATCGTTTGCTTATACCGGTTCATTGAGATATCTGTAAATTTTTTATGAAACGGGATTTTCACGGGGGCCTATCTTTTTCTTCCAAAATCCCGGAAGCCCGGTCTCCCTGCGATCCGTGAAAACCCCTGTCTGGCGACACGGATCGCGTGATGTGCAGGGGCCGGTCATTCGCCTCTTGGGAGAGCTGAAACCCCTCGTTGTCCGTGCGGAAATAACAGAACGGATTTCACCGGCTCTGCCCGGGAGCCTCGGCATCTGCCATAGTGATGGCGTTCCATGCGCCCGTCAGGACCCTGATGATGGCGTACCGTCAGGAATAGTGGCTGGAACCGGAGAGTGCCGGAAAATTCCCGCGCTGGCAGAGACTCTTCTTCCGGAATGCGAAAAAGGGTAAAAACCGGGCTGCAGTGCAGCGATCCGTGAAGATGCTGACGTTCCGGTGCGGATACGGTATCACCTTCTCTGTAATGAATGCCGGACAGCAGTTCCGTCCGGCCTCCTGTGCGGTACGATAATACCGGAAACAGGTTCAGCCAGTGCCTTCAGAGGGATGAATTGCCGGAATACCGGTACGGCCTGAAAAACCAGATTTCATTAAAAAAACAGATGCCGGGTAAATTGTGGAGATTCTCACCTGCTCTCGCATACGCCGGCGCAACACTGCGGCTCATCGGTTGTCCTGATATATGCTCCCGAGCACGTCTCATTGGCCTGACAGATGTTTCCACCAATGTTGCTGCAGGTGTTGGCAACGGAGGGGATCGTGGGAACCGGTGTCGGCGTTTCCGTCAGGGTCACTTCCACAAACGGGGTCCCGGTAATTACCGGTGTGAGGGGCTCAGTTTCCATCACCGTAGGCTCGCCGGTGATCACTGCTCCTGCGGCAGTTGTCGGCTCTTTAAAATTTACCAATGGACTGGTCGTGCCGGAAGGAATGACCGCGGAAGTCGGGACAGCACTCCCGATAGGAGTCATCGTTGCTGCCGGTATGGTTGTCTCGACCGTTGCAGTCGGACTATTGGTCTGTACCGGTGTGTTTTCCGCCGGCGAGGATGTGCAGCCGGCGCTGAACACCAGCGCGATCAGGACGATTACACAGATTCCTATCGGGATAATCTTGGGTTTCATGGTTGTCTCCACAGATACTATTAATATCACAGCCCCTGGTATGTGCCCGGTTACGGCACCGCCAGATGCCATCGATTCCCTGCGCTGTCATCGGTACTGTATAAAAGAATATGACGGGTTGTGAAATATAAAACGTTCTGTTTGCGGTTTTTCCGGCGTCCCGAAAAAGCGCGACCGGTTTTTCCTCTATCCCGTTTACCGGGAGAGTTGCAGCGACATCAGGTGCATTCTTTCCGGCAGAGCGCGGTACGATGCAATCCCCCGGGCAGATCTCAGGCATATCCCCCCGCCACGTGAAGAAGGTGCCTCTGGCAACCCGGGAGTTAAACAGAGTGTTCGGATACGGTCCCGGGCCGGCTGCCGGGCATCGAGAGGATGGAATGCACTAGGGCAATCCGCAAAAACGTAGTCCTGCCAAAAAACCGGGGAAAAGGATTACTGTCGTTTCCTGATCACGAGCACTGCCAGCGTGCAGATCGCGAGTGCCCCGAGAAGTGGCAGGGGATCGAGAGGCGACGATTTTGTGGGAGCTGCCGCAGGATTTTGTTCCTGCGCAATGGATGCCACCTTGGGAGTTCCTTTCAGGGTAACCGGGGCAGACGTGGATTCTCCGGCAGCGGCGGTTGTTGCCGGGATGGTGCTCTCGGGTTTGTACGCCATCAGGGCATAGGTACCGACATGATCGATGGTCGCGTCAATGGTGGTGGTCCCGGCCCGGCTGGGCACGACAACCCACTGGTCGTTCTGTAATGACGCGATGAAACAGGCATAGTCTCCGGCGGATGCCGGGACCGTGAAGGAGATGGTTGCAGGTTTTGCAAACACGAGCGAATCCGGCGCGATCGAGTACGCATCACTGACCATGAGCCATTTCTCCGGGGGGTTCACCTGACTGACCATCAGGAGCGCAGCATAGTCAATACCCTCGGTCGTCAGGGTTACCATGCGATCAGCGGATGAGAAGACGACGGGTGCAGAGGCGGTCGTTTCGGCAGCGGTCGTGGTGCCGGTGGCGGTTGGAGGGGTCGTTATTGCGGGGACGTAGGGTGATCCGGTCGTCATGGCCGCAGTTGTCGCGGTGGTCCCGACGAGGGTTTCGGACGTGGTCTCTGTTTCGGTGGGTTCCTCCGTTGTGACCACAGCGGTCGGGGTCGGTGTTGCGATCCCGTTGCCGACAATCACATCCTTGTAGAGCGCCTGCTGGCCGTTCACGAGCACAGTGAGATAGACTTCCCCATTGCTGATACCGTTGACCGTGAAGGTGATCACGGAGTTTGCCGGGCCCTTCTTGGTTCCCAGGAGGTTCATGTTCGACGTAATGACGGAAGTATCGGTACGGGCCTTTCCTCCCAGGGTCATGTAATCATAGGTTCCGCTGCTGATTTCATACGCTTTGGATATGGTAAAGTCCCCGTTTGCATCTGCAGCATTACCTACCTGGACCGTTGCATCTCCTTTTTGCACGGCAAATGCAGTGGTTTTTGTACCATGGGTAGTAGCAGAGATCGTGCCCTGGTTCAGGGCAAAGGGCATGTTGAACTGGCGGGTCTCAAACGAGAACCGGTCACCCGGTGTGACCCCGAACTTTCCGCCGATATTGAGAGAGAACGATGCGCCGTCAGGCAGGTCCGAGATGGTGAGGGTGATCTGCTGGCCCGGCTGCACGACATCGGGGCTCTCGGTGATCGAAACTGCAGATACCGCGGGTATCAGGATAGCGAGGACTGCAAGAGCTATAATGACTGAGTTGAATAACGATCGTTTCATACGGTGCGCACCTGATGAGATAGGTATGCCGGAGAACAATATAGGTTTGCCGTCAGGGTAAGACAAGGCCTTCGTTAAAACACAGTTGAAAAAAAGTTTTTGTTTAATAACTCGAGAAGGCTTTGGTCTGGTTGGTCCAGCCTGCATCTGCGGTTGTTACGTTGATTGACCAGACACCTGCAGGAGATCCTGCAGGCACGGTTACGGCACCAAGGATGCGGGTCATGTAGGCGGAATTAACCGTTGCCTGTATAACTGTTCCTCCCGTGGCGTTGGTGAAGTAAACGAAGGTACCTTTGCGCTGCTGGAAGTAGTTGCCGTTCAGGGTATACGGCACCGTAGTCCCTGCCTGGATTGTCGAAGGTATGAACCCGGTAATCTGTGCTTTTGGCAGGGGCAGGACCTTGAATGCCTTGTCCTGCGAAACCCATCCTCCATCGACCGTGGTTATATTGACCCTGTAGGAATCGTTGGCGTACACGGGGTTGGGGATGTCAACACTACCGACGACCTGGGTCGGACTGACGCTGAAGATTGTCGGCACGAGCACGGAGACGATGCTGCCACTCTTGTTCCAGAACGTCACGTTCGTTCCTTTCGTCTGGAAGTTTTTCCCTGTCACGGTGAAGGAAACGGTCGCGTTCTTATAACCGCTGACCGGGGTTATCGCCCCGAATATCGGGGCGGGATAATTCCCGATGGTAAATACATTTGCCAGGGTATTCGACATGGTACCGTCAACCGTCTGCACGTTCACGTTCCACTTACCGAGAGGAGCAGTGCTGTTGATGAACAGTGTCCCGTTGATCGAAGTCGCTGTTACGGAGTTGATCGTGACGTTCCGGTCAAAGTACGTTCCCTGCGTGAAATTCACGGTGGTCATGTCACTGCCCGTCGGGAATCCGGTCCCCGTGAGGGTGAAGTAGATCGTGGTGTTCCGGATTGCTGATACGGGTTGTATCGCCGTTATTGCCGGTGTGCTCACGTTATTGACGGTGAACGCTTTTGCCATGGTATTCGACATGGTACCGTCAACCGTCTGGACGTTCACGTTCCACTGACCGAACGGTGCAGTCTTGTTGATAGCCAGTGTACCGTTGATCGAGGTCGCTGTTACGGAGTTGATCGTGACATTCCGCTCAAAGTACGACCCCTTCGTGAAATTCACGGTGGTCATGTCACTGCCCGTCGGGAACCCGGTCCCCGTGAGGGTGAAGTAGATCGTGGTGTTCTGGAAGGCTGAAACCGGTTTGATCGCCGTTATTGCCGGTGTGCTCACGTTATTGATGATGAGTGCGCCTGCCATGGTATTCGACATGGTACCGTCAACCGTCTGGACGTTCACGTTCCACTTGCCGAAGGGTGCTGTCTTGTTGATAGCCAGTGTCCCGTTGATCGAGGTCGCAGTCACCGAGTTGATCGTGACATTCCGCTCAAAGTACGACCCCTTCGTGAAATTCACGGTGGTCATGTCACTGCCCGTCGGGAACCCGGTCCCCGTGAGGGTGAAGTAGATCGTGGTGTTCTGGAAGGCTGAAA
>NZ_JBEKZF010000039.1:0-1102 GCF_049510175.1 Methanoregula sp. | reverse complement strand
AAAAAGTTGTGTTGTTGTTAAACTATGTTCATAATTTTAACTTCGTTCAACAGTGTCGCGGGTAGGATCTTTGTAGCTCGTGGACGGGTCAAAGAACCGCTTGAGCACGATCTTGTCATGGGCTCGGCCAACACCTTTCTGCCCGCCATCATCCTCCGGTTCCCACTCGGCCACCTCTTCCATGTTATACGGGTTATTCTCGTCATGCTCGGCTTTACTGACGATCTCCGGTGTGCCGATAAGCTGCGAAGATGCCATCTGGTCAAGACCCCAGACTGCCAGAGCGCAGGCTGTTACAGTATCATCGTTCCGGCCTTTCGGGGCGCTGTATTTCATATACCCAGTGGTTCCCTGTCCCCGCGTCATCATGAAATCTTCGTGCTCTTTCTTGGTGATCGGGTCAGGCAGGAGTCGGATCGTCCGGTTCTCGTGCGCCATGATATAGTTCGAATAAAGCTGCGGTTTCGAGACTGATGAGAAGATAACTGGTACTACGGTCAGATACCCTTGTTTCGGAGCACCGGTATACGGCGCGTCCATCTTCATGAGATCTTCGACTACCGGGGCCCCTACGCCCGTCTTATCGATAATAAGGGTGCTGTTGTTGTACTGCTTACAGATCGCGTAGATCGCCTGCCGGATATAGGTCCAGTCGCGGGAAGTAAACCGTTCGCTCTGGACCTCGTGATTGTCAGCCGTATCAAATGTCTTGATTACGGTGAAATCGTTGGTGCTGGCGATATCCGCGCCGGTAATGTAATCGTGGCCGGGGATCGGATCGCGGTATTCGGAGGTCATAATCTCCGCAAGGTGCGGGAAGACAATACCGCCTTCAATGAACTCCGCTAGGATCTCCTGCCGGAACACGATCTCTGGCATGGTTGCTTTCATCCGGTCAATTACAGCGCGGGGATAGAACGGATTGTCGTAGGTCGTATAATGGAAACTCTTCCAGGTCTCGTCCTGTTGTTCACGACAGTATAAGTCATAGAATATGCCTCGTCCGTTCGGTGTAGAGATGTACCAGCCGTCACCGTCCCGTTTCCCGACCTGCGAGTCAATGACGTATAGGACTTCTGCGTCCATGAACGCCGCTTCGTCA
>NZ_JBEKZF010000038.1:0-1127 GCF_049510175.1 Methanoregula sp. | reverse complement strand
TGCAGTGCGGTTACAATGTGTCCCAATTAACTTGAGTTTGATCCAGTTGTTCTTGTTTCCTCCATCATTCCGCAAGAGGGAGAACCTGTCATTCATATTGAGGACCAGGACGTCGAGGTCGCCGTCGTTGTCGTAGTCCCCAAATGCGCAGCCGCGGCTGGAGAAGCGCTCCGTTACTCCCGGTCCCATCTGAGCTGAGACGTCCTTAAACTTGCCATTCCCAAGGTTTCTGTAAACGAGGCGTGGATTCCTGAACGTAGCATCGAGATGATAGTTTTCGATTTCAGGATAAACATGGCCCGTGACGTGAAAAATATCCGTCCAACCATCGTTGTCGTAATCCATGAATCCCGCGCCCCAGCAAACGTACTGCGTGTTCACACCAAGGCCTGCGACGAAGGTGACGTCGGTAAAAGTCCCGTCCCCATTGTTATGGTAAAGATCGGGGGTATCGTCGGTGAAATTCGTTTTGAAGATGTCCAGCCACCCATCGCAGTCGTAGTCTCCGACGCCTACGCCCATGCCGGCCTGTTCCTGTCCATCCTCGTTATACGCGCAACCCGCCATAACGGAGACGTCCGTGAATGTCCCATCCTTATTATTGTGAAATAGGATGCTGGGCTCCGAATCCACTGCCACGTAGATATCCGGCCAGCCGTCGTTGTCAAAATCATACGACACGCTGGTGATGGAATACCGCGGCCCGGGTTTCAGGATGCCGGCCTTTTGCGAAACGTCCGTGAAGGTCCCATCACCGTTATTGTGGTAAAGGAGGTTCATCCCGCCGGGAAGGCCGCGCGGCCCACACATGACGGGGATACCTTTCCACTGGCAATAGCCGGAGGCGCCAGGCACCGGCACTTTCGTGATATCCAGCTCTATGTAATTGCAGACGAAGAGATCCAGCAATCCGTCGTGGTCATAGTCGAGCCAGGTGCAACCGGAGCCCCAGCGGACGCGGTCTTCCCAGAGTCCCGCTTTCTTCGTCACATCCGTAAAGGTCCCGTCTCCGTTGTTGTGCCAGAGGATGTTGTGGCCCCAGTAGCAGCAGAACAGGTCGTCCCATCCGTCATTGTCATAGTCGCCGACGCAAACGCCCGTCCCCCAGCCGGTGCGTCCCAGGCCGG
>NZ_JBEKZF010000037.1:0-1196 GCF_049510175.1 Methanoregula sp. | reverse complement strand
CAATTTCAACGCTCGATGACCGTATTGAACGAAGTTCAAATCCTGAACATCGTCAACACCGTTCAACACCAAAACTCCGGCCAATACAATCCCTCAAGATCATCAGAGCAGGCGACCCGATCCTGACGCACGCCATTGATTCTTCGGACTGGAATCGCGACCCTTCCGAGCAGTATATGAGCACGCAGGAAGCCCAAAACCTCATGCTGGCAACTGCCGGACTTACTCGGCAGATCGAAACCCTTCAGAAAGCCTCTCAGCAGATGCCGACCGCGTTCTACGACTACGAGCAGCCGTATATCGCGGCAAAGACCCGAGCGGATATTACCGATACCGACGCCGAACGCCGGGCGATCCACAGCATCAGCAACTATTACAACACGCTCGGGGTCTACCGTTCGGACTTCGATAAGAACTTCAATGATCTGATCGCCCGGAATGCGATTTACGCGATGTGCGAGAAGGCCATGATGGATTATATGGGAGCCGTGCCGTGGAACATCTTCGATAAGGACCGAAAGCCGGTAGAGTCGGCAATTGAGTTCATGAAGTATCCGAACCCGCAAGAAGATTTCGGCGTGATCCTCAAGATGATGATCCGCGACCTGATGCGGTATGATGCGGGGGCGATTGTGAAATCGTTCTCGGTCGGAGGTAAGCGAGGAGACGGGCCCTTACCGCACGTAGCCTATACCATCCCGGGTGAGCGGCAGGTCCGGACGCAGAAAGCCGGATACCTTCTCGAACTGAAAACGTATCTCGGGACGGAGTTCTGGAAAGAGATCGATCGCGTGCCGATGAGCATCAACATCCCGACTGCCGGCAACGTACCGGTCCAGATGACAGAGCCGAACTCGTCCCATTACACGGGATGGTGGAGTCATGGGTATACGGTCCGGTACTGGCAGAGATCCCGCACCGGGGTCTACCTGCCATTCCAGCCGGAAGAGATCTGTTACTTCCAGATGTATCCACAGAGCGATCAGATCTACGGCACGGACTTTATCAAGTATCTTCGGTATCACCTGCAGTATCTCATTGACAGTACCAAGGCAGCCGGCCAGACGTTTGCGAACGGTGTAATCCCGAACATGATCTGGCATCACCCGCAGATCCGGAGTACTCCGCAGTTGACCGAACGGATCATGCAGATGCAGGCAGAACTTAAAGGCCCGATGAAGTTCGGCGGGGCAATG
>NZ_JBEKZF010000036.1:0-1211 GCF_049510175.1 Methanoregula sp. | reverse complement strand
TATTCGCAGTACCAGACCCGGACGGAGACCGGTCCCGACAGTGAACTCCTTGTGGTCAGTAACAAGAAGAATGTCGGGGGCTGGAATGTGTTCTGGATGCTGACGGACGGCACGCGATTCTATAACTCGTTCCCTAAGCTGATGAAGTTCTATGACCGATACGGCAGTTTCAATCACGCTGGGCCCGGGTTCCGTCAGGTCCGGTTCCGGCGCGGGAATGAAGCGTTTGTCCCGATCTTCAACAAATGGCTCGATCAGCAGGTCCAGAAAGGCGTTGAGAAAGGTGTGCAGGTCTGGGACATGAGCGGCGCGGCGCAATCGGAGTTCGCCAAGATGCTGAAGAATGCAGGGTTTAAGGTGAAACTATGACCTCCTCATCGCAAGCTGAGATCTTCGCCTTCATGGACGCAGTTAAAGCGGTCCTGACAACCAACGCGGCGGCAATCACTCCGACCGGAATGTCAACCGTGACCATCTACGAGCGGGACGACAAACCGTTTAAAGTCGCTGACGGACTTCTGGAACTCCCGATCCTTTACGTGATCCCCATGGCTGACGGCAAGGATTCCTTCAAGATGCAGCAGGGTTGTGATTCTGTCCTGCACGAGTTCCAGTTCTCGATCATGGGCTATTACGAGGCCGCAGTTGCCGATCTGAACTCTGCCGCCGGCCTGACACAACGCCGGAACATTCTGACGGCTCTGTTCAATACGGTTGACTTGTTCAGTGGCACCGGTGCGTATATCTTTTACACATTCGGATCGTCTCAGAAAGGAGCCGGCTGGATCTCGGAAGGCGACGCGGAGATGGGATACTTCGACGATAAAGGGAATATCATAGCCGGCGGGATCATCACGATCAAGGTCATGCTGCAGACCGCACCATAAACAACTTTTCTTTCACTATAACAAGTTAACTTTATTTACCCTCTATCTCTATTGTATCAGTAATAGAGGTTGAAACCGATATGACAGCAGCAGCACCGGGAACATTTTTCTCGAATCAAGGAACTCTGACGGTGGCAGGAACCGGTGGAACACCGGCAGCTACCGCAGTTCTCGCGATTCAGAATGTAACGATCACGCCTAAGCACGACACCGCACTCGCTCGCGGATGGGGATCGAACCTGATTCTCCAGCAGTACCAGTACAACTTCCAAGTGGATGTCGATATTGAGTATATTGAGTGGGATCCTACGGTTGCGAGCAATC
>NZ_JBEKZF010000035.1:0-1344 GCF_049510175.1 Methanoregula sp. | reverse complement strand
TGGGGACAGGTATACGCATCGGCTTCGTGGTCATAGACAAACCGGTCGGGACGGAAGGCGTCATCTATACCACGTGAGGCGAACTGCCCTGGATGGACAGGAGTGCGTCCTTCAAAAGAGCCGATGAAGTCCAGTCCTTTTTCCGCCATGGCGACGATGTTCTCCCGTGTGGTGTAGCCTCCATCGGCTATCATCTGAAGAGGCTTCTTCCCCGTGTTCTCTTCTATCCTCCGGATAGCGGGAATGAGTTCCTTGAAGTCTTCGGGATGTTGGCTTATCTGTTGGGCAACGATGATATCGCACGCGGCGTCGGCCGAGATCTGAAGGTTGTAGGAAGGGGCGTATCCGCCGTCCGACTGCTTCATGATCCGTGCGTCGGGATCGGTCATGCTCACCCGCGCCTTCTCAGCCGCTTTCGTCACCTTCTTGAACTCCTCAAGGGCATGGTCCAGTCGTTCTTTTCTTTCCTGTGCCATCCGGATGTGCGCCTTCTCCTGCCGGAGACCCGCCTCCTCTTCTGAATCCTGAAGGAGTCGTGTGTGCTCCTCTGCCATCTTCAAATGGGCCGTGATCTTCTCTTCTTTCCGGAAGCTGCCGGTTCCCGCGCATGCCTTTACTTTGGTCCCGTCCTGAGTGGTCCGCTCCAGCGTGATGAGGCCTTCGGCGCTTAAGATGCCGAGCACTTCGACGAATATCCGATCAAGGGATTCTTTGTGGCCTATGCGGAAGTCGGAGAGGGTGTGATAGTTGATGATCTCCATAGCGGCAAGCCATTGGAAGGGGGGATCATATTCCGTCCGTCGGGCAATTTCCCTCGCCGATCCGACACCCCTGCTGTAGGCATAGATCCAGACGCTCATGAGGACCCGGGGATCGTAGGCAGGGCGGCCCGCTTCTCCCTCGATGGAACCAATCTCCTGATAGTAGGAAGCAAGGTCGAGACTCCCGACAAAATCCCATATCGCCCGTGCCTCATGGTCTTCGGGGATGAGCCTTTCCACGTCGACGGGGACGATCCTCATCTGCTTCCGGTTGACGGGGACGAGCCGGGGTTTGAACTCTGTATCGGGAACTATTTCATCCGCCTTCCTTCCGTATGCACCCTCGCAACCGGGCAGGTCATTCCCTGATCCCTTCATCCCCTCGTCATCCTTTCTCACCGTTCTGCACCCCCTACGTGTTATGTCTGTTATGCATCAACAATCTAGCATTTCGCAAGGGTGCAATCTATGGTAAAGTTGACGTTTTCCCTTTCTGGGAGCTATTTTTACACAGCTTCTGGACGGCGGGTGCCCTGCACCATTGCGGCGCCCTCTTCGCCGGGCGGCCTCAGGCGTACGTCAA
>NZ_JBEKZF010000034.1:0-1386 GCF_049510175.1 Methanoregula sp. | reverse complement strand
ATGTCCGGTATTGTAGCACGTAATATGTCCGGTTTAATATGGTCACCGATGGAGGTGGCGGATGAGACGGACAGAGATGTTACAGGAGACCCGGAAGATGCGATTCGAAGAGGTGTATTTTGGATGGAGTGAGAGTCGTTTGACCCAGGAGGAAGCAGCGCGGATTTTAGGTGTGTGTGATCGGACGTTTCGTCGTTACATTGATCGGTACGAGCATGGTGGGATGGAGTGTTTGTCGGACAAGCGTTTGATTCAGGCATCATTTCGCCGTGCGCCGGTGGATGAGGTGATGGCTGTTTCAGATTTGTACAGGAGTCGGCACCGTGGTTGGAACGTTAAGCATTTTTATGGGTGGTATCGGCGAGATGGTGGACAGCGTAGCTACACCTGGGTGAAGAATACGCTTCAGAGGGCCGGGCTGGTTTGCCGGGCCAGGAAACGTGGTGCCCATCGGAAGCGTCGGGAACGGGCCCCCATTCCCGGCATGATGCTGCATCAGGATGGGAGCAATCATGAGTGGGTTCCCGGCAGGAAGTGGGATCTGATCGTGACGATGGATGACGCGACCAGCGAGCATTATTCCATGTTATTTGTTGCCGAGGAGGGAACGGTAAGCAGTTTTCAGGGGATCAGGGAGGTCATTGCTCATCATGGTTTATTCAGTTCTCTTTATACCGACCGCGGGAGTCATTACTGGTTCACTCCGGATACAGGAGGCAAAGTGAGCAGAACGCAGCCTACCCAGTTTGGAAGGGCCATAAAGCAGCTGGGGATTGAGATGATCCCCGCCTATTCACCGGAAGCAAGGGGCCGGAGCGAACGGAACTTCAGCACGCACCAGGAGAGACTCCCCAGGGAACTGGCCCTGCAGGGCATCACCACGATGGATGCCGCCAACCGTTATCTGTCCGACATATATCTGCCGGCATTCAATGCCGAGTTCATGCAGCCGGCGGCAGAGGAGGGGACTGCGTTTGTAAAGTGGATCGGTGCAAATCTCGACGATATCCTTTGCGAACAGTATGAACGGACAGTGACTGCTGACAACTGTGTCAGCTTTGAGGGAAAAACACTGCAAATCCCTGCTGACCGGTATCGATGCCATTACGTCAAGGTCAGGGTGCGGGTCCATCGGCACGTGGACGGTTCACTTGCCATCTTCCACGGTCCGCGCAAGCTGGCTGATTATGACAAACAAGGACAACTCAAAGAAATAAAAAAGAAAAAGGCAGCGTAGGTCCGCCGCTCGTCTTCTGTCTCGTGTGAGATGCTTCGTGCTCTACCGACACCAACTCTCCCAAGACAGAAAAGCGGACAATTCATTTGCTACAAAACCGGACAAATCTATTTGTTGCTAACAGTGATGAATTCTGATGCATCTCAAAA
>NZ_JBEKZF010000033.1:0-1405 GCF_049510175.1 Methanoregula sp. | reverse complement strand
AATACCGTGCCTGAGGGTTCGGGCATTTATTGGTGGCAGAATATCGGATCTACGGGTAACTGTGTGTTCACTCCGAACATTCCTGTCACAGCATCGGGAACAGGGGTCATCTACAATGGTTCTGAGTTTTTCCCGTACACGGGTGGGATATCGGGCACATCCGTACCGAACACCAACTTCGCCAGCGCGACTACGGTTGGTCAGGTCGTTGTTGACAGTGGTGGAATCCTGCAATGGATGTTCGTTGGTACAGGGCAGTCTACGGCCTCCTCAACTATAGGAACGCTCACGGCTCTCGGGCCTCAGGGTTTTGTATATGGAATCGCTTTGGTTAACACGTTGGACAACACGGTATCGAACCTTGGCCCAACGAATGAGATCAACGGAGTCGGCATCGAGATCGTCGGGGGCAAGATCTATTTTGCCCCAGGTGCGGGCTTGAACATCAATGCTATCGACCCGCAAGCAGATTATGTCGCTATCTTTAGGACGTCTGCGAATGGATCGATTGAACTTCTTGTTCCGAGCAACGGGAACACGGTGTATACTGTTCCTCTTGTTCAGTATTTGAACTACGGCTATCTCGATAGCACGCAGGACACGAGTCTCGACATCCTAGTGCAGGGAGCGACCGCTCAGCAGAACACCCCACCTCTCCCAGGCGCGGTGAATCTGACGTACTTCCTTAATCGGATTTGGTACTCCATCGGGAATACTGTGTATTACACGACAGGGCCTGCTGATCCTTCTGGCAATGGAATCGACGGCACAGCTCCTGGCAATACGCAGGTTGCGAAGTCTCGGGTTACTCGACTGGTTCCTAGCGCGGTCGGGATGCTCGTCTTCACGCTGTCTGACGTATATGTCATTCCCATCAGCGGTGGAGCGATCCTGCCCATACAGGTTTACGTCCCAGGTGTTGGGCTCAGTAGTTACAACGCTCTGGATGTGTGTGGAACTCTCATCGGCTTCTTCACGACAGATCATCAGTTCGTCCTATTCAACCCAGCGGTTGGTATGGATGACATTGGTCACCCGATTGGGAATCTCTTCCGATTGGATATCAATGAACCCGGGCTGGACTGGAATCCCGCCAAGGCTTATGTCGCGTGGTATGTCAACGGCGAAGACCTCGGCTGGTTTGTGGCAGATGGAACGAATGGTTGGTATCGATTACTCAACACGCCTGCCCCTGAAAAGGGAGAGGCTTGGAGCCCGTTCGCGACCATCAACCCTGTTACGACCTACGGTTACGCAGGCCAAGGTTGTGGGGCGATCAAGGCCGTCGAGGTTTATCCTGGCGATCATCGGTTGCTCCTCGGGCCCGCACTTACGGGCGGTACGGACGGGTATGGTTCCATCTTATATCGGGACTTAGACGCTTCAACAGACGGTGGTGAAGGAG
>NZ_JBEKZF010000032.1:0-1422 GCF_049510175.1 Methanoregula sp. | reverse complement strand
TAGAAGTTTTACCTGCCAGTCCTTCAGGTCGGGATACTGTTGCTTCATTGCCTCCATATGGCGTCGATTGTCTGCCAGGATCTGGCGTTTCTTGTCGATGGTGGCCTCGGAGTTGATCCGCACGTAAAAAGCGTCGCATCGCCCTTCCTTGATCCTCTCGGAGAATGCCGACAGGCAGGCGGCCCGGAAGGCTGAGTCCTGATCGAGAAAAAAGCGAACCTTCTCTGTATTATCGAGGAGTCTTCTCAGGAAGAAGAAGTGTCCATACATGGTGTATTCTCCACGCACTTGCATACCATCTTTGGGCAGCGCGAGATCATCGTCCAAGCTCTCGAACACTTCGACATCATCCCTGTTTTCAGCATCCCGATAGGTGCCGGCTATGCTGTCTCTCAAGGACTCTGTATGGGTTCCAAACCTTTGGGCTCGGGCTTTCTCTTGATGGCATCAAGGTAATCGCGCCGGAGCCAAAGGCGGGCATATCGTCTGTAGGCCGGTTTTACTTCATAATCACCCGAGGCAATCGCATCCATCTCTATAAGGTCCGGATCCATTAGAGGATCAAAGTTGAGATGCAGGCCGAGCACATAACCAGTCGTGTTGTCAGCACTGCCTACAGCGCGGAAAATGATGTTCCTCCGGTCGTCGGCATCAGACCAGTTGATCATATAGTCTTGCCGATCGACTCCGATATAGAGGCGGGTGAGTGGCATGGTGGGAAGATTGCGTTCCCTCTCAGCCGCAAAGGCAATGCACTGATGATCAATGAAATCGATCTTCCGGTAGAGTGTGGACATGGTGATCCCCTCCACCTCGCAGATACGGCGGAAGGGTACCTTATTGACGAGAAGGCGGAAAATGGCGGCATTTTTATGAGGTTTTCTATGTCGGCTGGTGGGTGATGAGGAGGTGCTGAATGTTCTCCCGCAAGCCTTACATCGATAGCGTATAGATCCTGCCTTCGTCCTTCCGAACAAATGATAGTGAGTGTTACCTTGCTCTGCACTTATATGATGGTTCGGACAGTTCGGGTTCGGGCAGGTCGGAACTGCTATGGCCTCAAAGGGCCTCCAAAACCGGCACAGCTCTTCGTGGATGGCTTTGTTACTCTTTATCGTTGGATATTGGCCGCAAAAACTGCACCGAAGCATCGGCGTGCCTCGGCCTGAACCAGCTACGCTATACGTATCTCTGCCACGTTCCGCTGCTCCCTTGCCTCGGGGCTGTCTTTTTGTGCTCGCCGGAACACCGAAATTCTGGCAATGCGGATTCTTACAGAAGTTGACTTGAATGGCGCCGACTTCTACCGGGACACGTTCATCGAGCTGGCTTGGTCCTTTGAGCAAAGAAATCCCCCTAACAGATTCTACCTGGTAGGGGGACAAATGTTAAGCAGTTTTCAACACGTTAAGCGACCGGCTC
>NZ_JBEKZF010000031.1:0-1571 GCF_049510175.1 Methanoregula sp. | reverse complement strand
TTATGACGCCCAGATCGAGGCATCCCAAATCCTTGCGGAGCTTGGCTTAAAAAAACGCGCATATTTCCTCGTCACCCTGCATCGGGCGGAAAACGTCGACATCGAGGAGCGTCTGAGGAAGTTCCTTACGGGCCTCGACCTCCTTGAGCAGAAGTACGGCCTGCCCATCATCGTCAGCACCCATCCCCGAACGCGGAACAGGATCGATTCCTTCAAGATAAAAGCGGAGGGAAGCCGGCTCCGCTTCCTACCCCCCTTCGGGTTTTTCGATTTCATCCATCTGGAGCGCAACGCATCTTGCGTCCTCTCCGACAGCGGCACGGTCCAGGAGGAATGCTGCATCTTCGGAGTGGCGAATGTGACTCTCAGAGATGTCACCGAAAGACCGGAAACCATCGAGTGCGGCAGCAACATGCTCAGCGGAGCGGAACCGGACTCTATCCTCAGATGCGTCGACACAGTGATGAATGCGGCCGGTTCCTGGACGCCGCCTCCAGAATATCTTGCGACGAACGTGAGCGAAACGGTGACAAAGATCGTCCTCGGATACAGGTTTACGCGGTAGCCCGTGCCCAGGGTCTCCGTCATAATCCCCTGCTATAATCACGGCGCCTTCATCGACGAGGCGGTAGACTCGGTCTTTCGCCAGACCTACCGCGACGTCGAGATCATCATAGTTGACGACGGCTCGGACGGCGAGACGAGGGAAAGGCTTCAGACCTACAAACAACCTTCAATCCGGGTGATCTTCAAGTCACATGAGGGCGTAGCAGCGGCACGCAATACCGCCATTGCTCACGCGAACGGCGAATACATCCTTCCCCTCGACGCCGACGACCTGATCCATGAGACATACATCGAAAAGGCCGTATGCGTGATGGATGGTGAGAGCGACCTCGGGATTGTTTACTGCGGAGCCGAATTGTTCGGAGAACAAACGGGGCTGTGGGACTTGCCCGAATACTCTTTCGAGCGGATTCTCCTCCAGAATATGATTTTCTGCTCCGCCTTAATGAGAAAAGCCGACCTGGAAAAGGTGGGTGGATACAACACCAACATGACGAGAGGCTACGAAGACTGGGACTTGTCGCTCTCCCTCATACCGGCACTGTTTCCAAATCGTTTGCCCTGGAGCCGCCACCCGTCCTGTTCCTATACATCCAGGTTTCTCACGTCGAGCGCATTCTCCTGGATAAAGGTTTTCCTACTCTGTACATTGTCCCCCATGAGTATGGTGAATACCTGGTCGGCTTCCAATGCATACCACGGTGATTCACGATGGTAGGCGCTGCAAGGGAAAACGGCAACCAGGAAGTGACAGGCTCCCCGGTAATCCCCCTTGCTCGACGGTTCCACTTCACATTTACTTCACACTTAAAAGATACCAAAAAGGGCATGACAGTAAGACCGGGGAGGGGGGGAGAAATCCCCTTCCCTGCTAATTGTAACCCTCCCCCCTCCGTCAAGACAATTATGATGCATGCTTAAGGTGGATTCCCTCCCCTATAAGCGGTGATGGTTTTGGGGTTTTGGCCGCCCCATGGTAGACCTCGTAAGGGGTCCTGTTGCCG
>NZ_JBEKZF010000030.1:0-1677 GCF_049510175.1 Methanoregula sp. | reverse complement strand
AAGGGCATACCCGCGTCATACGAGGTCTCGCAGGGGGTGAAATAGTGCTGTGGGGTCTTCTTCCATGGTTTTCCCTGATGGCCGCCGGTCTCGTCGCAAGCGTCGTGCTTCTCTTCTGGGGCTACAGGAGCGGCCAGTTCGCGGACCAGGAGCGGGCCAGGTACCTTCCGCTGCGGGGCGAAACGGCGCGGCCGCAGTACCGGGAGCGACCGGGTGTCGCTCCCGAGGTATACGCCCTTACGGCGCTCATGGCAGCCGCCGGCGTTGCCCTTGCGGTAACCCTGGGTATTGCAGTCTTGAGATGATACGGGGGTAGGATGCGTTTCTTTTTCCTTCAGGACTACCAGCATTGGCTCCTTGCGGTGTTTCTCGGGCTTGCGCTTGTGATCCTCGTCTACCTCGCGTTCAAAAGCTACGCGTATTCGAGTGAACGGGCCGACGAGAAGGCGAGACAGGAATTCAACTATCCTGACGGCCTCAAGGGAACCAATTTTCCTACACCGCCGTTTATCCTGTTTTTGTTTTTCGGCTTCGTTATCTGGGCGATTTTCTACGTGATCTTCATCGGTATTCGGTCCGGGCCGTTCTAACGCCGAGGTTGAAGATGGAAAAATCGGATATGAAGGAAGGACAGAAAAGACCGGAGGGAGGTTGGCTCAAGACCGTGCTTCTCGCGCTCGGTCTTGCCCTCATTTCGCTCTTCAGAAAGGGGCCGGCCGTTACCGGAATAGAGGCCGAGCTGGAAGAGGAACGTAAAATAAGACGAATGGTTTTTAACGGGTGGATAGTCGTTTGCGCCATATCTCTGCTTTTCGTGGCATACGGATTCCTGGCTTTTTTTATCATCGGCGACAAGGGACCGCCCGACTGGGACTACGGCAGCGTACCGGATGTACCGGCCGAGTCCGTCTACTCCACCTATCCCTACAGTGAGCACGCAGGTCCACCCGAGCCGCAGCATGTCGATCAGAGGCCGGCAGATGTCGGGACGGGGGTATCGGGAGAGCGAGAAACTCCAATGCCCGAGAAGGGGCCAAAATAGGAGAGGAAAACAGGTGAGAGCCGAGCGTACGATAAGACGAGTTGGATTTTGCCTGCTGCCTTTTTTCGTTCTGATCGCTTACGGATGCGACTATGCGCGCATGCGGGACCAGGAGTCCGTACGCACGTACAAAAAAGAGATGCCGGCGGCGGACGAAAGGACGGTTCCCGTCCAGGATGGCTTTCAGGCGCTCCTGACGGCCGAGCCGGAAACCCTCAAAAACCCTTTCCCCCTCGGTAGCGGGCCTATCGACCGGGGGAGGCAGGCATACGGGTATTTCTGTGTTCAATGCCACGGGCCTAACGCGAACGGTATGGGTACCGTCGGCCAGAGCTTTTCTCCCCTCCCTGCAGACCTGGCCTCTCCCGAGGTGCAATCGCAGGGAGACGGGGAGCTTTACGCGAAGATCAGGCTGGGCTACTCCCGCCATCCCCGGCTCTATACGACCATATCGGAGCCCGACACCTGGGCTGTAGTCGATTACATAAGATCCCTGCGGGGGAAGAAATAGGTGGTGAGGCGGACCGGCCAGGCGCTAAAGCAATTTGCAAAATTAAGTGTCGATTCGAGAGGCGCAACCATGTCCTGAGCGCAGCATCGCGGAAGTCTCTCGGGTACCCGCCTTGCGCCGGAAG
>NZ_JBEKZF010000003.1:0-225714 GCF_049510175.1 Methanoregula sp. | reverse complement strand
AATTACGGCAACTGACACAACGGCCTATGGGGCGAAATCCCATGTTACCGTAACCGCCAATTTCAATGACGGCACCCAGCAGGTAATACTGGATACCTTCCTCTGATTATATTCAATTTTTTCAGGTGTAAGAAATCCCGGTTCGGAGAATTTCCCCGACAGCACGTTTACACTGACGGTTCTCTTCTCTCAATTGTTCATTCCGGTAGTATAACGGATCGCACCCATCACAAGGGTTTTTCCGGTTCGGGATAATAGCCGATTTCACAAAAATATAATCAGTGTGGTTTCCTCATCCGGTATGCGAACTCCTGATGTTACATAGATACGGGGTTGTTCAATCCAGGCTTGTAAATAGGATCGGTTATCCGTCGTAGGGGAATTTTATTTGATAGAGTAATATAAAAAATTCCAACAATTAAAAAAACCAAAAAAATACACCGATTTTTCATACGGATTCATTTGTAAAGCATAGTTAACATCTCCATTCAATTACAAACCTTAATATACATGCATTACAATTAGGTTAATTGTACATTGTCATGTCCGGATAGGGACATTTATTAGGTGTTTGACAAAATGACGTTTACAAAAAAGAATGACGAGGCAGTATCACCGGTCATTGGTGTGATCTTGATGGTCGCAATCACGGTGATCCTCGCGGCCGTTATCGCCGCGTTCGTGTTCGGCATGGCAGGAAACATCAGCAAGACCAAGGTTATCGCGGCAACGGCACAGAAACCGACTGCGACGGTAATTTCTGTCACCTACCAGGGTGGACAGGATGCAACATCATTCATGGGTGCCAACGTCACGGTAACTGATTCGGCTGCTACACCAGGAACAATAACATACTCCGTTGCCAAAAACAGTATGGGTTGGTTATCGCCCTCTGTTGGCAATTCAATTACGGCAACTGACACAACGGCCTATGGGGCGAAATCCCATGTTACCGTAACCGCCAATTTCAATGACGGCACCCAGCAGGTAATACTGGATACCTTCCTCTGATTATATTCAATTTTTTTAAGAGTATTGTTCGTTTTTGTAAGATTTGACGTAATCTCACTTATTTCACGAGATGAAATCTTGTTTTTATAGCTGGAAAGATTTTTTTATAATTCACAGGAACTGAAAATTTTTTATATAGCACGTCATCAGGAACGAAATTTTTTCCTGTTCCTCAATTTTCATGAAATTTTTTTAACAACGATCAAAACCATACGTTTCCTGTATAGATTTATATATAAGTTTTTTTGTACAGAGATATATGAAGTCAGTGATGAAATACTGATTCGTGAGCAGGAATCCTCAAATGCGATCAAAGGAAACTGAGGGGGGTGTATCTCCGGTTATCGGCACGATGCTGATGCTGGCAGTCACGGTGATTCTCGCGGCCGTTATCGCCGCGTTCGTGTTCGGTATGGCAGGGGCCGTCCAGAAACAAAAATCCGTGGCAGTGACGGTTTCAAAACCAGATGGAAGTCATATTTATGTAACCTATGCCGGCGGACAGGATGCCCCACTCTGCAATGCAGTGAATGTAACCGTAACTTCGGGTTCAGGAAACCCCGTCACGTACAATCCTTCTCTTAACGGACTCGGATATATGAATTCCGGAGGAGATGTGCTTGTGGTTGGCACTGAGGTTGTTGCAACATCAAGTATGGGATTTGCCGGGAAGAATAACCGCGTAGTGGCCGTAGGAAATTTTAACGAAGGAACCCAGCAGGTGCTATTGGATACGTATGTCTGATAGTGGTGAACCCGATGCACCCATCAAAATAACCACATTTTCTGGAATGAAATGACGGTCAAATTCACAATGCTCAATATGCTTGTCCACCCTATATTTTTCTATCATGGACAAATTCAAACTCTCACCGATCCTTCAATTCCTTCTCCTGTTGATACCTGTTGATATTTATGTCATCGGGGAATGGGTTGGATCTGGCATACAATGGGTATTATTCCGGTATATCGTGGTCGATAATCAATCGGCGCTCATCGTTCTTCCGAGCGAAGTCGTTCTTGTCCTGAATGGGACAATCAATGGCCAACGAACAGTTTTTTCTGAAATATTCTGGTTTTTTGGTGCCTGCCTTCTGCTCCTGGCTTTCCTTAGTATAGCGTTTTCTTATGTAAAACGAGAAAATAAACTCTTGAAACAAGGGGCTTTAATCGATGCGGGTGCCGGTATCTTTTTTCTGATCGCCCTCTTCATTCAGTATGGTTTTGCCCTTCACGGACCTGCCGGTTTTGTAATCCCGATCGGGTTGCCCATCCTTTTCATTATCGCATACTGGCTCTACCGGGAATCGGGTCGCAGTGATGATGAAGAAACCGCTCATGAAAAAGAATCGGAAATGATATCATAGAATGATTTTCACCGTTTTACCTCCATTCTTGCATTACCCGGCTCGACCCGGTAGAAATCCAAATTAACCTTTTTATAACCGGACTCTTGCCCGAAAAACAGACAAGCGTCTCCTTCAATCCCAACTTCTATGAGTTTTGACACCTAACGGGATCTGATCCTCCTATGCCCGACAGAAAGAATGAACCCCTCGCAGGCCGGGTCCTCGACCCGAAAGAGCTCATTGCCTACCAGGACGGCTCAGTGGTCAGCCGCATGCTCGTCTACAAAAAGACCGGCATCATCACGCTCTTTGCCTTCGATGCCGGTGAAGGCCTTTCCGAACACACGGCCCCGTTCGATGCGATTGCCACCATCATCGACGGGGAAGCAGAGATCACCATTGATAAAAATACGTTCGTGCTCAACGAGGGCCAGCTGATCATCATGCCCGCGAATATCCCCCACGCACTCAAGGCGGGGAAACGGTTCAAGATGATCCTGACCATGATTCACGAGTAACGATGCGTGGAGCAGGATTCGAACCTGCGAACGCCTGCGCGACGGGACCCTAAATCCCGCTCCTTTGGCCGGTCTCGGATATCCACGCCCACTATCACTGGGAGCGGGTACCATATTTTCTTTGTGCAGATGTCAGGCAGGGCAGAATATCCGGCATGTGCTGGGGGAGACTCAGGGATAGTAAAGAATCATCATCCGGAGGTGAAGGAACAGGTTCGTGCCCGTTTCTCCGGAACAATTGTTTATATCCCGGACCGTGAGCAGATCTTCCGTGGGGAATAAACACCCCGGGATCACATATCCACGCGTGTCACGACGCCGTGGATCTTGTCCGAGGGGAGTTTGTAGAACTGGACCATCGAAGGCGACACCCGCTTGAGGACAGCAAACAGCCGCCAGATGAAATGTGTGGTGACAATATCCTCCATGCCATAGAAGATGGTCTTCTCATCGATCTCGGCCTCTTTTAAGATGTTCCCGATATCGACAATCTCCATGTACCCGAGATAGATCTCGAAGATAGAGAGACCTTTTGTCAACTCCCGCGTCACGCCCCACGTCACCCCGAAGGGCTGCTCCGTCCGGATGATGGAGATGATGATGTTATCATCATAGACGATAGTGTTCGTGAACATGATCCGCGGGATATACTGGGGGAGACGCCGGAAATCCCGGGCAAAGAACAGGGCCGAGCCCGATATGCGGTTGGTCGAGGCATACACTTCGTTGAACTTCGGGAGGAAGTCTTCGAGCGGGATCGGTCTTAACGCATTGGCGAGTTTCTTCTGGCCATTGACATAGATCATGATGATACAGAACGGGATGAACGCGATAAGGAGAGAGATGTACCCGCCATAGGGGATCTTGTGAAGGTTGGCGATAAGGAAGACGAAATTCACCAGCAACACTACCGCGGCAATAAGACTCTTGACAATGGACCCCCGGAGGAGGAAGATCCACAGGATCATGATGCCGGTGATGGCCATCGTCCCGCTGACCGCAAGGCCATAGGCATGGGTAAGGTTATTGGACGACCTGAATATGATGATGATCATGAGGACCGCGAACAGCAGACACCAGTTCACGATATCGATATAGATCTGTGAACGGAGTTGCGGCGAGGTATATTCAACGCGGAAGAGCGGCAGGATGTGGGTGGTGATCCCCTGGTAGACAATGGAAAAAATCCCGGAGATCATCGCCTGCGATGCAATAACCGATGCAGCAATACTCAGGAGCAGGAACGGGATATACAGCATCTTCATTTCAGAATACATCATTTCAAAAAGAATATTCTGGGAACCGGGGTGGGCGATCAGGAATGCACCCTGTCCGAAGTAATTGATCGCAAGTGCAATGAAGACCAGGTACCACGCCCGGATGATCGGTTCCCGGCCAAGGTGCCCCATATCAGCATAGAGTGCCTCCCCGCCGGTTGCACAGAGGATCACGGAAGAGAGGATGAGAAAACCGGCCAGACCATTATGCAGGAGGTAATCAATCCCGTACATCGGGCTCAGTGCGAAAAGCACCTGGGGAGCTTCGACGAGTGCAATACCTCCCCCGATGGCAAGAGTGAGGAACCAGATGACCATCACCGGGCCGAATGCCCATGCAACTTTCTCGGAACCCCGAGCCTGGATGGAGAAAAGAATGATCGCAATGATACCGGCAACGAGCATCAGTGAGGCCTGGGCGGTATTCTCAAATCCGGGTATCAGGAGTACACCTTCAACAGCCGAGAGGATGGTGATCGCGGGGGTGATGACACAGTCCCCGATGAAAAGCGATATACCGACAATGGCAAGAAGGGATACGAACGCGATCTGGTTACCGGATTTGAGGAGGGGCAGGAGGATCTCCTTCAGCACGATCGTCCCGCCTTCACCTTTCTTACCCAGATGCATCGCGAGGTACGTGTATTCAACCGTGACCAGGAGGGTAAGGGTCCAGATGATCAGGGAAAGGATCCCCATGACATTCCCGGGAGTGGGGGGGATGAGGAGGAAGATCGCGGTGAGCGTATAAATCGGACTTGTACCGATGTCACCGAATACCAGTCCCATCGATTTAACGATACCTGGTGTAGTAAAATAGTCCCCGAGCATTCTTCCAATACTCTCATCAGAAACAGGGATAATGTTTTCCTTTCAAAGCCGGGTTCTGAAATCCTGTCTCACGCTACTCTGCAGCGGGTGGGAAATCAGCGCGATCTTTCCGGTCCTGGATATACATCCGGTAACTGGTGATGAGGAGGACAACGAGTACGGGTCCAAGGACAAACCCGGCCAGGCCCATGGTAAGGAGCCCCCCGATGATACCGACAAACATGATGACCGGGTTGATCTTGACGCGCCGGCCGACAAGCACCGGCCGGATAAAAATCTCCGGCATGCAGGATACGACAATATACCCAAGGAAAAACAGGATCATGACGCCCGGCAGGTCACCAATGGCAAGGGCATATGCCCCGACGAGAAGGAATGCGACCGATGATCCGAGAACGGGCACAAGTTCGCAGAAGGCTGCAAAAAATGAATAAAAGAAAATATTCCCGTATCCCAGCAGGTAAAAGACCGGGATCGCGATGAAAAATGTGAGGACCGCGATGGCAACCTGGACAACATAAATCGCGTACAGCGTATCGACGGTCACATCGGTCAGCCTGTTCACGAAAAAACTGAGGTGGACCGGCATCCGGTCCATGATCCGCTTTTTCAGTTCCTCGCCGTGAAGAAGAAGCACCACGAGCGTAAAGAAAAAGATGAAGGCCTTGAAGGCAATGAGGGTCAGGTTGGTGATGAGTGTGTCCTGGTAATCGACAAAAATGGTATTCCCGGTAGTGAGGAGGCTGGTGAAACTGGCCTTATTGAGAGGTACACCGAAGGCAACCGGGGTTGTCGAGGAACTGTTGATCCAGGTGCCGATGGTGGTGAACATCCCGGAGAGGGTCGGGGCATTCGAAGAAAAAATGGTGAGGGTGAACCAGACCACGACCCCGGACGCACCGATGATCCCGGCGGTAACGAGGACCGCTGAAATAAGGGGACGGGTATGCTGCGACAGGCGGTCGTGGAGGGGGAGAAGAACGATCGCCAGGGACGCTCCCAAAAGGACCATATCCATAATAGACCAGAACAGGATAATTCCGGCTACACTCAGGATGACCATGAGGATGAACGGGAACTGGTCGTTACGGAACATATACATAAGATTACCTAATGTTCGGGGCCCGGAATTAAAAGGGTGATTGTGGTTAAAACACGGAACAATACCCATAACAATATAACAATTCTAATCAGCTTGGTTATCTGATGAAGCGGTTTGAGCACATTGCGATGATCGCGCATGATATGGGGCTCATTTTCGAGTTCCTCGGCATCGTCTCCTTCCTGCCGTTTCTTGTCCTGGTGATCTTCGGGGAATGGAACCTCATCCTGCCCATGGCAACCGCACCGGTAACATTCCTTGTCATGGGTTTTTTGATTGCTCACGTCCCTTACGAGGATCTCGAGCCCTCCTTTTCGGTGACACTTTCGGCAGTAGCCTTATCCTGGCTGGCGATTGCATTCGTCGGTGCACTCCCCTTCATATTCGGCATGCACATGTCCTCTACCGACAGCATCTTTGAGGCCATGTCCGGCTGGACAGGAACGGCGTTTTCCATGATCCCCTCCCTGGACCAGACCCCGAAAACAATCCTGTTCTGGCGCTCGTTCATGCAATGGATTGGCGGAGTAGGTATCATCGTGTTTGGGGTCTCCCTGCACAGCAAGACCCGTGTCTCCCTCTTCCGGCTCTATCGCGCAGAAGGAAGGGAGGCGGAGCTGGTATCATCGTCCGCCTCGACCAGCCGGAGGATATGGATGATTTACCTTGTCCTGACCCTGGGGTTCACCGGTCTTGTCATGCTTGCAGGAATTCCCGTATGGGATTCCCTGAATCTCGTCATGACCACGATCGCCACCGGGGGGTTCACCATCCATACCGGCGGCCTGTCCTATTACAACAACCCGGTTCTTGAAATGCTCTTAATCCCCGTCATGCTTGCCGGCGCAATCCCGTTCAAGGTCTTTTTCTTCCTGTATAGGGGGAAGATCGGCGGGATGCTCCGGGACCGGACGGTCCGGATCCTGCTCTTTATCGCATTCGTGGGGTCGGTTATTGTCTCGAGCGATCTGTTTATTTTCGGGAATCTCTCCCTGGCTTCAGCATTCCGGCAGGGAACGTTTACGGCAATTTCAGGCCTCTGCACGTGCGGGTTGCAGAATTCGGATCCCCACTACTGGGCATCCATTCCCCTTGCCATCGTGACCATGATGGTTTTTATCGGGGGTGCCATGGGGAGTACTGCCGGGGGTGTCAAGGTAAACCGCCTGGTACTCGTGTATGACGGTGTCAAATGGTGGTTCCGCAGGTTTTTTGTCAGCAGCCGTGTCCTTATTCCCCTGCGGGTTGGCGGCAGGTCGCACTCAAAAGAGATCTCTGACCTGGCAATATCGAAGAACCTGCTCGTCATCGTCATCTATGTGCTGACGATCTTTTTCGCCACCATCATCTCACTTCATATTTATATCACGTCATTCCGGTTGGACGAGGTGGTTTTCGAGATCGTTTCCGCGTTGAGTAATGCAGGACTGACCGTTGGCTTCATCAGCGGGGCAAGTCCCCTTGCCATCAAGTGGATGTTCATTATCCTGATGTGGCTTGGCCGGCTCGAGATCGTCCCGGTGATCATCATCGCCATGGGGATTGTGAAGGCGATCCGGGTTGATATCGCATCCGATCAGGATAGCGGGGGTGTGAAAAGAACCAGATAACCGGAAAAATACATCATGGCCCATGTCTGTTACGGTAAACGGACAGGCCGGCATAGACAAGTATACAGATGATGATTAAAGCGGCGAAAAGAAGGCTGTTCTTCAATGCGTTGTCAGCGACCCACTGGATCATCCCGAAGAAGATCGATACGGCCGTTGACGGGGGTTGTGCGGGTGCCTGCCGGGCTATCGCGGCGGCAGGAGTTTTTACAGCGGCCGTAGCAACGGTTTGCGCTGCGGCTTTTGAGAAAAGGGCAAAACAGCAGAAATTATTCACCTCGGCAGTAACAATCCCCGTCTTCGCATCGAAACTGCTCGGGAGATCCTGCCAGGTACCGGATGTATGATCAAATTCCCTGATGGCATATTCCCTCCCCCATTGGGCCTCCGGGACCGTGAACGAAAGGGTGATTGCCGGTGAAAACGTAGCCCCGTTGGGGCTGAGTTCGTACGCCTTCCCGGCAAAGGATACTGCCTGCCCGGCAGGCAATGACGGAACATCTGCCTGAGGGATCGAGGCAATACTGATCGAAGATACCGGGTTGCCGGTCCCGTCCTTCGCCAAAACACCCTGCCCGATCGTCACCGTGGCAAGGTTGTCGGTTGACTTCAGGTTCGTTTCCTGGGTTATCATGCCGTTTGCGTTGGAATAGAGCGATGCTGTCTTGCCGGGGTCGGGGAGTTCAGCTGGCGCCTTCATTTCGGGATTGTTCTGGTTCTGCACTGCATGCACGGCTGCACCTTTTCCGCCGCCGGTACCCGGGCTGCCTGAATCAGAAATGCTCCCGGAATTGGAAGGTGCCGAAAGAGCCTCGGGTGCCGGAGGGCTGATATAGCTGGTAATAGTGAGGGTGATCAGCTGGAACGGGTTGCCGGAACCGGAGAGCAGAGTAAGAGCGAAGGTCGAGGTTCCATGGGGGGAATCAGCCGCAAAGTAGTCCAGGTTCTTTACGGAATCATTGTACAGGAATGTTGTATTAAGGACTTCCCCGGTCGAACCACCATCAGCAATACGTTCGATAAACGTCTGGTTCCGGCCGCCCGGGCCTCCGATCCAGCTGGAGTTGACACTCATATTGATATGAGCGGTAGTGCCGGCGGGGAAACCGGTTTTCGTGATCTTTGTGGTGTACGCAAGATCGGATACCCCGAGAAAGTTCGACAGCGTCGCAATTTTCTGGAACAGCGTCATATCACTGGCAAGTGCACCCTCCCATACCCGGGTATTCACTGTTCCTCCGACCGGGTACGTCGGGGATCTGATAACATAGTTGATTACAAGAGAATCTCCCGTCCGTTTCGAAAATCCTGAAGGTTTGATATCTTCGGTCTGAAGGATCACGCCGCTGATGTTCCCCGTGATATCAGTGCCGGAAACGGTAAAACCGATGCCGTCATTGGAGAGGAACGTAATATTCTGGAAACCGTGGGATAATAATGCCGGATCAGTGCAGATGAGCGCGGTACCGGAAATACCGGAAAGGGTAGTGGTGTTAAATGTCACGAACTGCGGCCCGTACTGGCTCGAAATTGAAATTCCGTGAATGGTTGTGTCGGCATTTTTATTTGCACCGGTCAGGACCTGGATTGTTTTTTGCGCACTCGATGAACCCCAGGTGTTGTTGACATTGAGCGTCGCTGTATAGGTTCCTGCTGCAGTGTACGTATTGGTTGCATTTTTTTGCAGGGGATCGGTTGTGTTGAACCATGTCCCGTCACCGAATGACCAGTTCCAGGTAGTGGCGGAGATCGATGTATCGTTGAACTGTACCGGGAGGGGAGCAAAACCCGAGCTGACATTGGTCACGAAGGAGGGGACCGGATTGGAGCCGATACTGATCTCATACGTGGAACTGATGGGTGTTTCATTCCGGCAATAGGGATTATTTACGGTAAGCCTGACATCGTATATTCCCGGGATCGTATAGGTCCAGGAAGGGCTTGCCGGGTCAACGGACCGGTTCCCGTCGCCATATTCCCATACCCGGTGGGAAACGGGGGTTGATTCTCCTGAGGTGGCATCGGTGAAATTGATGGTATAGGGCACAGCACCTCCCTGCGAGGACATGGTGAAGTCCGCTACCGGGCAGGTCTCGGTGGCATTGATCGTATAGAGGTAAATGTCCCCCTTGCCATCTCTCCAGTCAGTCCAGACGACCCGGTTATCGTAGATGGCGGGACCAAACATGGTATAGCCGTTTGCATCAGGTACGGTAGAAATGATGGATGCATTGGTGCCGGTAAGGCGGGTATTCTGGCCAACCGAGGTGTCATTCAGGTAAAGATCATAGGGACCATTGGCCGCGCGATTTCGGCTGTCGAACCAGACTATTTTTGTGCCATATATCGCGGGACGATCTTTCTTATAATTAGTTGAACCGGAATCGATCCTCGAGTACGTCAAAGTCCTTGTATCAGTCTCATTGATAATCCCTTTGGAGGAAAGGATCTCATCCCTCCACACAACCTTTGACCCGTATATTGCTGGTTTAGACTGGCTGGATGCAAGCGTGCCCGGCGTCAGGTTATACAATGTGTTCGAAGATGTATCATTCATAAAAATGTCTGTTTTTCCTGCGGGATTGTTCCGGTAATCCTGCCACACGATGAGATTTCCGGAAATCGCAGGGTACTTTTTGTCAATGCCCGGGGCACCGGGCGAGATGAGGGTCTCTTTCGATGTTGTAAGATTACGCCGGTAGATATCAAAATACCCGTTCCGGTAATCCTGCCACACGATATTATTACCGTCAATTGCGGGGGCAGAGTGCTCGTAGGCACCCTTGGTGATCCGTTTTTCTGTATGATTCGAGAGATTGTTCAGGTAGATATCGTAATTCCCGTTCCGGTAATCCTGCCACACGACCCAATTCCCGGATATGGCGGGAACATGGGCGACAGCGCCTGCACTCGCAGGGGTAATCCGGCGTTCTTCGCCGGAACTGATATTGTACCCATAGATATCCCACCCCCCGTTCCGGGCATCCTCCCAGACGATCCAGTTGCCGTAAATTGCCGGGGCGAACTGGTTGGAGTCCGTTGTATTGAGAGTGATAAGAGTTTCCGTGCCGGCACTGACATGAGGGATAAAAACCGGAGTGATCAGGAGGATGACGAGTATCCCTGCCAGGAGTTCGGGATTCTGCAGCATGGTGTTCACGTGATCATCTCCGCTTTTCTGATATCCCCGGTCTCACCGGATAATTTCTTGTTTTTCCGCGAATCCTTGAATGAAAGGAATAAGGTAAAAATCTATACCCACCCTAAACCCCGGAAATACAGGCCGAATTTATCAAATCTCATTGCGAATACACCGTCCTGCAATATATAATTGGCAATGGGACAATTTTTGATACTGGGATCCGGTATCCACAATGGACCAAATCCGGAAATATTCAGAGTTGCATCAAGGAATTTGGCAGCGGCCATTGAATTGACAACAGTTCTTATCTGTCCCCAGGGGTTTCGCAATAAGATGTAGTTGGTACCGTTCTGGATATAAGAGCCCAGAACAGAATATGAATGGCTGGCAACGAACAGATCGCTGTTATAGGCAACACCGGAACTTTTTGGTGCAGGATACGTAAACTGGCATGGCGTCCCTTCCTGAGGTGATGTGACAAGCGGATCCTGTGTGTCATACGTGAAAGCGACGGTGGTGTATGTTGTCGGGCGGAATATATTCGGGGCATTCAACGTATAGCAATTTTTATTATATAACCAGTCCCATAATGTGCCCTGCGGGGCTGGTGCTGGCAGGGGTGTATTTACCTGGAGGAGTGTCAGGGGGGCATCATCGGCACTCCATTTAAAATTATTTATATTGTTAGCCGGATAATCGGCTGTTTTATTGGTAAATTGTTTGAAGTTGTTGTCACCTTTCAACAGGTAGAGCGCATAGAGAGGACTTCCCGGACCGAAACAAGTACAGATATTTGGTTGCACTCCCTGATCGGGTACGCTCGCCGGATAGAGCATACGCATTGCAAAAGCCCGCTCTAACATGGGTACCCACATATCAAGGTATTTCGAATGCGACCAGGCAAAATTCGTGCTGGTTGGGAGATTACCCGTTTTTAACGGGAGACCGTTATCAGGATAAATAAAGGAATTGTCCAGATTGGTTGCCGGATCGCTGTTCGGATCATCGAGGAGTACGAATATACCATCAGCATTTGTCGGCTCGAAAAATGTTCTGTCAGTCCATGCAATGGAACTCATGGCAGCAAGCAGCCAGCAGTTACTCCCTGTTCCCTGGATAGGGGCATCATACGTTGGCGGATGGTTCACCCAATTTACCTGAGATTGTACGTAATTCGGGTTCTGGTAACAGGCCTGATCCTGGGCACCGCCCGCGGTATGGACATCGGTTCCAAATGGCGGTGCATGACTTTGCACTGTTCTCCATATCGCTTTTTGGATTGCGTCTTTGGAAGCAAAAATTAACGATTTATACGCAGGATCGAAACACTGTTCAAAAGGCAATGGAGTCCCCGATGGACTCACGTTATTCGCGATCAAGGTCTTGAGTTCCCTTATTTTCATATCTGTTGTTGTCCAGTTTGTGATTACCTGATGTTGGATAGCCTGGTTCCGGTTGACAATCGCGTAAGGATTTTTTGCACCAATAATTACATCTCCGAATCTCCTCCGGTACCCGGGTTCCAGGTAGTGGCTTTGATAGGATGGCAGATCCCGCGAGAATTCTCCTGATTGTGTTTTTGTTGTGGGCTTAAACGGGGGGACTGGTTGAATACGGTCCCCCTGTTCAACGATATTCACCATATTTTCTTTAACGATCCCTGTCACCGCACTTGTTTTATCCGGTACTATTTTTTTCATCGGCATTTGCATCCACCCTCACAATGCCAGCCCAGACGGATCCTCTATGACGATCCACAATTACCGCACCAGCACTGAGTGAATACTCATATCGCTATATCATAAAGGTTATTAATCAAAGGTAAATTTAGTATTTATAATATCAATGTATCGTAAAGAGATTTAACCCGAAAATCGAAATTCCTGACAATTCACAGATAATTTTGTTCCCCATATAAAAAAGAATTTTTATTTAAAGTTATTTAAAGTAATTCATAGGTATACACAAGTGATCCTCATTAATTATGTATCCATACAGAACATGGCGGGAGAAAAGCACGGATTGCCTGCACGTCGTGGTTACCCTTAACTGCACGATTTCGATATCTTGAACGGTCAATCGCGGTTGCGCATCCTTATCGCGACCACAACCCCAACCGGAAAAATGCACAGTACCCCCCACCCCTTAATGACCCTGCAGCGCCAATACTTGGGGAACAACGGTGATGAATGGCAGAGATCAAAATAATCGGTACCGCACACGTCTCCCAATCAAGCGTGGACGAGGTCAGGACCGCAATCGATGAATATCAACCGGACGTTATAGCAATAGAACTTGACCCTTCACGTTTTGCCGCATTAAAAAAACTGGCACGCGACCCAACCGTCGACGACGTGCTTGAGATCAAGAATTTCAACACCCTTCTCGTCCAGTGGCTCCTGGCCTACCTCCAGCGCAAGATCGGGTTCGACGTGGGCGTTGAACCCGGCGCAGAGATGAAGGCCGCGATCGAAGAAGCCGACAAGCGGGGCATACCGATAGGCCTCGTAGACCGGGATATCCGGGTTACGCTCCTGCGGTTCTGGAACTCCCTGGGTTTTTTTGAAAAGATCAGGATGTTCTGGGCCCTGATCGTCTCCATCGTAGAGATCGACAGCGGGGAGGAGATCGATATCGAGGCGCTCAAGGACCAGGACGTGATCGACGTGGTCATGGAGGAGTTCCGCAGGTTCTCCCCCAATGGATCGCGGGCGCTCATCGATGAACGGGACGCCTTCATCGCACACCAGCTCGTCCTCCTCAAGGCCCAGCGTCCTGAAGGAAAGATCCTCGCGGTCATCGGTGCCGGTCACCGGAAGGGTATCTCGGCATTCCTTGAGAATCCCGCCACCCTCCCTCCCTTCGATGCGCTCACCCGGGAGCCAAAACCCTTCCCCTGGGCAAAGGTATTCGGCTTTATCGTGACGTTCCTCTTCTTCTTCCTGCTCGCCGCCATCGCGTTCTCAGGGGTCGGGTGGACTGTCCTCCTCTATGCCTTCCTCTTCTGGGTGGTCATCCACGGAGCGATTTCCGCGTTTTTCGTCCTGCTGGCCGGCGGCCACCCGTACTCGGCAGCGACCTGTTTCGGGGTGGCATGGATGACCTCCCTCAACCCGATGCTCCATGCCGGGTGGATCGGTGCGTACGTGGAAGCGCGGGTGCGCAAGCCCCCCATCTCGGACTTCCGGAAGATCTACCAGACAGAATCCCTCTCGGAGATGGCCAGGATCCCCCTCTTCAAGGTCGTGCTCGTCGCAGCGCTCGGGAATCTCGGGAGCCTGATTGGGACCGTCCTGTATTTCATCTTCGTCTTCCCGGTCCTCGGGATTGACCCGGTGGTTGTCATATCCACCGGTATCCACAATATGGGGGCATGGGTAACCGGGATCATCTGATCACCCGGTTTTCCCCTCCTCACCATCAGCGGCCATGCTGCAGGTCCGCAATTTCCTTATCAATCCAGTCCTGGACTACGAGTTTCATCCGGTCCCGGGACATGCCGTCGTGGTACCGGAAACGGATCTCTGCTTCGAGCATATCGAGAACGGGGGTCACGAGGGTAAAATAGGATGCGGTGCAGGTAAATCCGCCGGATCTCTCAAGATGGAGCATGACCAGTTCGTTCAGGTGCTCAAGTTCGCCGGTCAGGCTGATGATGCTCTCAAGCGTCATGCCGACCGGCACTTCTGAGCTGAACGCGTCCCCGTCGTCAACCGCCCCATCGGATAGGCAATACTCTTTTTCCGGCGTATCTCCGGCACTCTGGTCAGTCATGGAAACCTGCAGGGTTTAAGGGCAATGTTCTCCGTCCCTCAACAGAGGAGTGGATAAAGAGGTTCATCCCTGCCGGGATTTATGGTTTGTGCGTTGGCCGGCCAAAAAGGTTATTCAGTACCGGCACATTCTCCTCCTGTAAGCAGTGTCCTGAAGTTTCTCGTGTGGTACCATGTCAAGCACAGCACTCCTCGTTATCGAAGGCCTCTGGTGGACCCCGGAACAAAAACCGAAACGCCCCTCGGTCCTCCTGTTCCTCGAAGGCCTTGAAAATTTTCGGGGCGATTTCAATATCTATTACGCGAACTTTTACGAAAAGATCGGCTTCCGCAGGGCCCTCGAGGACGACCTGACCAACACGCGGGAAGACCGTCTCTTCCTCTATGTCGCCGCTCACGGCACCGGAAAACGGATTGGGGGCTTAAAAGCGAAGACCGGCATGAAACTGCCGGCCATGTTCAAGGTAGTGAAGAGTGCGGCAAACTACTCCAATATCGAAGGCGTGCTGATCGGCTCCTGCAGCGTGGGCAATAACATCGACGATTTCATCTCGACAACAAAAAATTCCCATATCGCATGGATCTTCGGCTATACCTGCGAGATTGGCTGGATGGCGAGTACGCTCATCGATGTCTCCATCTTCGAGCACCTGATGAAACTCAAAAAAAGCGATCTCAAAAGCAGGAAAAAGATCCTTGATGCGTTTGTCAGGGCCCTTAACCGGTTCAACGGCAATTATGTCCTCTGCAAAGAAAAAGGGAGGAATATCTTCCTGAAAAATGCGATCACTCTCGTTGTCCAGCCACGCAGCCCGGGGGCAAAAGCGCAGGACGAGACCAGATACCTGACGGAAAAACTGGGCTGGAATAAATAATCTGGTATTCAGACCGACTTGACCTTCACTTCCGGCTTGGGCAGGTAGGGGATGAGGGAAGCGGCGAGTTTTGCGATATCCATGGACTGGAGTACGACTTTTCCCGGGCCGGTGAGGGTGGTGACAAACAGCCCTTCCCCTCCCAGGAGTGCCGTCGTGATTCCCCCGGCAAGCGTGATATCGTAGCTCACCGTGTGGTCGAACCCGACGACCAGCCCGGTCTGCACTTTCACGACCTCCCCGGGCTCCAGGGTCATCTCGATGATGTCCCCGCAGCAGTGGAGAAAGGCGGTTCCCTGCCCTGCTATGCACTGGAGGATGAACCCCTCCCCGCCGAACAGCCCTGCCCGGATCCTGTCCGTAACAGCGATATCCAGCTCCACGCCCTCATCGCAGCAGAGGAACGACTCTTTCCGCGCAATGAACTCCTTGTCCGGGCCAACCATCACCGGAAAGATCTTGCCGGGCATGGTACCGGCAAAGGAGACGAACCCGGTATGGTCGCCCGCAGTGAACCGGGTCAGGAACACGCTCTCGCCGGTCACGGCGCGTTTCAGGCCGGAGATGATGCCCCCTTTCAGCTGGCTCTCCATCGTAAATGTTCCGGTCATGTTCACCATCGAGCCGGCCTCCGCAAAGATCCCTTCCCCCGGCTGGAGATCAATCTTTACCATCTGCAGGTTATTGCCAATAATCTCGTGCTTCATAGCATTCCTGACAGAAGTTTTGCGGAAGAGGAGAAATGTGTTGCGGGACGGGGGATGCGTGCCGACTGACAAGATATTATAATTCTATACTGTATAATATTCATGGTACCGCAGGAGCATTTCCTGATCTTCACTCCCGGAAACGATGCACCGGCGCTTTTTACCGCGGCACTCCGTTCCGATGGAGGAATCACCCGCTCGTTTGCTCTCGTGGAACTTGGCGTAACGTCCGACACCCCGGGCGATTCACTGGCGGAACGGGAGCAAAAACAGGGCTTCAGAACCAGTCTCTCGAGGGTGAAGGAACTCGCAGCATCGCTTGGCATCCCGCACCTCACCCTTTACATCGATCCGCCCACACCCGATACCGTTACTGCAACGGTGCTCGGCATCTGCCGGGACCATCCCGGCGCACAGTACTCAGTCCTCCTTGCCGGTGCCTCGGTTCCTGTTACCACCGGCCTGTTCCGGATGGCCGCATGGCTTGGTGCGGATATCTCCTCTGCAGGCAGGAAAGCCGCGGTGCAGCCGCTCACCCTCCCGCAGTTCCGGGTGAATGACCTCGTAGCAAACCCGAATTACGGGGCGATACTGACCCTCCTGCACAGCAAGCCAGCGGTGAAGGATGGCGCACCATCCGGTATCCCCCGCCGGCAGCTCTTCGGGTCCATGAAAGATCTGTACCTGCCTGTCCGTACCCTGGCGGGCAGGCCGGCGCACCGCGGGCTGACACCGGGCAACTTTTCACAGATGCTCGCAACACTGATCGGGTGGGGTCTTGTTGCGGAACAAAAAAATTCAGCAGGGGTCAAAGGCCGGCTGTACGGGATCACGCCCGATGGGGAGCTCGTGTTTTCCCTGCTTTCGTCCGCCTCTCGCTGACGTGAGGATGTCTGCTATGGTGCAGATATTCTGTAATGTTACAGAATTTTTGCATGGTTACGAAGGATGAAGATCGCGTTTGAAAATTTCTGGGCAGGGGCTGAGAGGGTGATTGAAAAAGCCGCTCCCAAGTGGCTGCTGAAACTGCATCGCAGTTTCAGACATTTTCAGGCAGGGTATGAGTGAATAAACCCTTCCATAGGATCCAAATTTGTCCGGGTTACGATGAACCATCGCAAGGGTCATCGACTCTCCCCCGTTAAAACAATCATTAATACCTTAATGCAACCAAACTTGTGCAGATGAACGGGACAAAACTTGCCGGTGGTCCGACCCAGGACGAGATCATGGCGGTCTCCCTCTTCAAACTGGGACTGCTCCGCACCGATACCATCCTTGAGATCGGCTGCGGTACCGGTAAGGTCTCGGTCGCGATGGCGAAGACCGTAAAAAAAGTGTACTCTCTGGATAAACGTCCGGACGCGGTCTCGCTTGCCACGGAAAACGCACGACATGCGGGAGTGCAGAACATCGAATTTTTCTGCACGGACGCGGTGGGTTTTCTCAAAGGAGACCGGGTGTTCGACTGTGCATTCCTTGGCGGTACCCAGAACCTTGCGGAGATCCTCCCGGTGCTTGCAAAGAAGGTAAAGCGGACGATCGTGATCAACGCAGTATTGGTGGGCACGCTCGAACAGGCGATGAATGCCCTGAAGGAACTCGGGATCTTTACCGAGGTCGTGCAGGTGCAGGTCTCACGGTCGCACGATATCGCCGGCAGTATCATGTTCCGGCCGATTGACCCGGTCTGGATTATCGTGGGAAGGGGCACCGCATGCTCGTAGGCCTTGGCCTCGGGCCGGGAAACCCCGAACTCCTCACGCTCCGTGCGGTCCGCCTCCTCAGGGAAGCCGATGCCGTCTTTGTCCCCGGAAGGATCGCAAAGGACCTGGTCGCCCCGTACCGCGATGCTGTCGTACTCGAATTTCCCATGACGGATGACGAGGCAAGGATCCGGCGATGCCTTGAAGAGAATGCAGAGAAGATCGCACCCGTGGCAGAGAAGGGCCTCGCCATCTTCGGGATCCTGGGCGACCCGAACTTCTTCTCGACCTTCTCGCGCCTCTGTGCCGTACTCGCAGAGGAACACCCGGCGATTGAGTGCCGGACGGAACCTGGGATCAGCGCCATCACCGCCTTCGCTGCCGCTGCCGGCATTCCGGTCAACGAAGGCTTCTGCGTTTCGGACGGCACAATGTCGGATACGAAGATCCTGCTGAAGGTACGAAAACCGAAGGAGAGGGCAGCCTCCCTGATCGCCGAGGGTTACCGGGAGTTCGTGCTGGTCGAGCGGATGTTTTTCGATGACATGAAGATCTACCGGAACAAAGAGCTCCCGGAGAAGAGCGATTACATGAGCGTGATGTATGCCCGGAAATGACGAGGCGAATGTGATCTGGTTTGTCGGTGCCGGCCCCGGCGACCCGGAGCTGATCACCGTAAAGGGCAGGGCCCTGCTCGACACAGCGGACGTGCTGGTCTATGCCGGTTCGCTCGTCAACCCCGCCTTGGTAGAGAGCAGCCCGGCAGCGGAGAAAGTGGACAGCTGGGACAGGAAACTCGACGAGATGGTCGCACTCATGATCGACCGGGCCCGCAGGGGAAAGCGCGTGGTCAGGCTCCACTCCGGAGACCCGGCAATCTACGGGTCGATCGTTGAGCAGATCGCGGAACTGGAGAAGGCCGGCCTGTCCGTTGCCATCGTCCCCGGTGTCTCATCAGCCTTTGCTGCGGCAGCCGCCCTTGGCACCGAGTTCACGCCCAAGGGGGTTTCCGACACCCTGATCATCACCCGCCCGGCCGGGAAGACCCTGGAGAAGGATTACATTACCGAGCTCTCGCAGGTACCGGCAACGATGGCATTCTTCCTCGGCAGTGAGCATTTTGCCGATATCACGGCAAAACTCTCCTGTCCCCGCGACACGCCTGCCGTGGTGATCTACCACGCCTCGTGGCCCGACCAGAAGATTGTCCGGGGCACGGTTGCCGATATCGCGGGGAAGGCTCAATCCGCCGGCATCACGCGGTCGGCCCTGCTCATCGTCGGGTATGCCGTGCTGGGAACCGCCTCTGACTACATGCGATCGCATCTCTATTCATGACCGATACCATCGTAATTGCCCTCCCGTTTTTCATGAGGGAGGCAGAACGCGTTGCCGCATTTCTTGGAGCCGAAGCGGAGGAATATTCGGCGGATCTGTTTTCCCGGGCTGTCAGTGAGAAGCACCGCATCGTTGCCCTCATGTCGATGGGCATCGTGGTCCGGAAGATCGCCCCGCTCCTGACGGACAAATGGAACGATCCGGCAATTGTTGTTATCAGCCCGGACATGCGATACGCGATCCCGCTGATCGGCGGCCACCATGGTGCGAACCAGCTGGCAAAGGAACTGGAAGGCCTGGGTCTGATTCCCGTCATCACCACGGCAACCGAATCCATGGGCCGCGACTCCGTCGAACAGATCGCGGAACGGAGTGGCACCGACATCCTGAACCGTGACTCGACCCGCAGCGTGAATGCTGCGCTGCTTGAGTCCGATCTGCCGGTCCACGCGGTACATGGACCCTCCCTTGTGATCGCGGGGCCGGATGTCTCCATTCTCGTAAAAAAGGGTGAATACTCGATCGGCATCGGGTGCCGGAAAGGTATCAATACCGATGAAGTAACAACGGCGATCGATCGTGCGCTGGAAGAAGCCAACATTGCAGAACAGGACGTGCTGGTGTACGCGACAACGGTAAAAAAGATGCATGAGTCAGGCCTGACGGATGCCGTCTCTGCACGTTCCGGGAATTTAATATTCCTTGCAGATGATACCATAAACGCACAGTCTGGCCTCTCGCCATCGCGGGCATCCCGGATCGGCCTTCGCGGTGTCGCGGAGCCCTGCGCCCTTGCCGTGTCGAAGAGAAAAGAACTGGTCGCAAAGAAGAAAGTATACGGGAGAGTCACGATTGCCATCGCACGCTGAGCCCGGAAAAGGAAGTCTTGCCATCGTCGGCCTCGGGCCGGGGCGGCGGGAGTACATGACCCCCCGCGCCCTCAAGGCAGTTGCCCATGCTGATTATGTGCTTGGCCACTCCACCTACCTCGAACCGCTGGAACCGCTCCTCAAGGGTAAGACCGTGATCAGCAGTTCCATGGGAAAAGAGGTGGACCGGGCAGAGCAGGCAATCGATCTGGCCAAAAACCACGCGGTCGCGATCGTTTCCGGAGGTGATGCCGGCGTGTACGGAATGGCAAGCATCGTCCTTGAGGTGCTGGAACACCGTGGTGTGGTGATCCCGGTTGAAGTGATACCGGGCGTGACGGCGGCCACTGCGGCGGCCTCCCGGGTCGGATCCCCCCTCTCCGGGGATTTTGCCGTGATCAGCCTCTCCGATCTTCTTACGCCGCTCGATGTGATCGAGACACGCCTCGATGCGGTCTTCGCGCTCGGGATACCGGTTGTCCTGTATAACCCGAAGAGCCGGGGCCGGCCGCACAACTTTGCCCTTGCCGTGGAGCATGCGCGGAAACATCTCGGCCAAACGACCCCCATTGCCATTGTGAAAAATGCGCTGCGCGAGGATGAAGAGACCGTCATCACGACACTGGGGGAGATCGAAGAGCATGAACCTGCCGTTGACATGCACACGACCGTGATCATCGGAGGAACGGAGAGCAGGATCTGGAGGATGGGAAACGATGTCAAAGGAATCATCACGCCACGGGGATACCACCGGAAATACCTATATTGATCCCGGTGCCGACACGAAGGAAGGCTACGCGATCTCGAAAAAGTCCCGGGCGCTCGCACGAAAAGCGCTCGGTAACGAGACCCCCGAGGACCGCGTGAAGCAGCGGTGCTCCATTGCAGTCGGTGATTTTGCAATGGCGGAGCTGATGCGGTTCCGGCATGACCCGATCCCCGCGGTCCTCGAAGCCCTGCGACAGGGTGCACCGATCATCACGGACATCCGTATGGTCCAGATCGGTATCCAGAAAAATGGGCATGCGAGCGAGGTATTGTGCGCGCTTGACTTCGGTGCCGATATCGTCCACGAGAAGGAGATAACGCGGAGCTCCGCAGGTTTCCTTGCCCTCAAAGAGAAACTGCCCGGGTCCATCGTTGTGATCGGCAATTCGCCATCGGCACTTCTCTCTCTCTGCTCGATGGTCCGGGACGGGATACGACCGGCCGCGATCATCGGTGCACCGGTCGGTTTTGTCAATGCCGCAGAGTCCAAAGTCGAGCTGCGGACGCTCGATATCCCGTCCATCTCCTCGGAAGGGACGCGGGGCGGCACACCGGTCGCCGTTGCGGCAGTCAACGAGTGCATCACCATGTATATCGAGGACCCGAACCATGCGCGATCCGGTCACCGGCTTTGAATACCCGGATACGTGGGTGGAGCGGTGCCAGGATCCCGGAAAACTGCTGCTCGCGGAAAAAGGCCTCGCCGTCCTGACTTCAACGGGAACAGTCCTCGTGCGGGGTTTTACCACCGGCACAACTGCCGCCGCGGCCTGCAAGGCAGCCGTCCTCTCGCTTGCAGGAGGAGTCGTCACGTCTGTCACGATCACGATCCCCTGCGGCCTGACCATTGAAGTTCCCGTTGATGGTGATGCCGGGCGGGCTTCTGCAAAAAAGTTTGCCGGTGATTATCCCGGCGATGTCACGGCCGGCCTCCTCTTTGCAGCACAGGCGATCCCCCGCGAAGGCGGTATTCACCTGTCCTTCGGAGACGGCATCGGCAGGTTTTCCCGTGATACCCCGCGGTTCAAGGCCGGCACGCCGGCGGTCAGCCCCCCGGCAATGGCCTGTATCCATTCGTCTGTCCAGGAAGCACTCGGAAAAACCGGTCTTGCGGGGATCGAAGTGCAGCTCCACATCCCGCAGGGGAGGGAGATTGCACAGAAGACCTTAAACCCCCGCATGGGTGTCATGGGGGGTGTCTCGATTCTTGGCACCACCGGCCTTGTCGAACCCTGGGACGATCACCTTACGGAATCCACTCTCGAACGGATCTCGGCTGCGGAACGGCCGGTCCTCACGACCGGACGTACCGGCCTCCGGTTTGCCCGGCTGATGTATCCCGACCGTGAGGTGATCCTCATCGGCGGGAAGATCGAACGGGCTGTTGCAGCGGTCCGGGGCGGGGCGATCCTTTTTGGCCTCCCCGCGCTCATCCTCCGGTATATCAACCCGCAGATCCTGGAAGGGACCGGATCTGCCACCGTGGAGGAACTGTCGGTCACCCCGGCCTTTCCCGCTATCGTGGAGAAGAACCTTGCTGCGTTCAGGCAGCAGTATCCCGCAATCAGCATCGTACTGGTGAACCGGGAAGGACAGGTCATGGGAGAGAGTGCATGAAGATCATCGGTGTCGGCTGCGGCCCGGGGCTGCTCACGGAACAGGCAATCCGGGAACTCAAAACAGCCCGGAACGTGTACGGATCGGAACGGGCGATCGAGCTGGCGCGGCCCTATCTCCCCGCGTCCTGCCGGGTTAGATCCATTGACGATTTCAAGAGCCTCAGCCGGCTCCCGCAGGACTCCGTGATCCTCTCGACCGGTGATCCCATGCTCGCCGGCCTCGGATACCTCCCGGGCGAGGTCATCCCGGGCATATCCTCGCTCCAGATCGCAACCGCCCGCCTCCATATCCCCCTGTCAAGGGTATCGGTGGTTGTTGCCCATGGGCTGGGCCATGAGAAGGGCATGACAGATACCGTCGACGAGCTAAAACGGGGGAAGATCGTCTTCCTCCTTGCGGACCCGAAATTCGATGTGGAAGAGCTGTATTCCCGGATCCAGCGGCTGTCCATTCCCCTCCGGATTGCGGTCTGCGAGAACCTCGGGTACCCGAAGGAAAAAATCGACGTCGGCCCCGTTGGATCACCCCCCGGGACCACCGCAGACCTCTATTCCCTCGTTATCGGGAATTTTTAAGCGCAGGGAGGTGCAGGAATTTTACCGGCAACCGGGTAAACGACAACAAAGCTTTTTTCCGTGCGGTCTAAATTACTGCTGGGAAGGTAGTATTTTCATGGATAAGGCAACAAAAACACAGTTCAGCATAGGGTTATTTGTCCTCGGTTTTGCCATGATCGCAGTCCAGGACTTAAAGAGGCTCGATACCATCAACCTCGGGTTTACCTGGCCGTTCGCTATCATGTTCTATCTCGGACTCATCTTCATGGCGGTCGGGTATTACCTGAAGTAGCACCGGAACCAAACCCTGCCGGAAGAGATTCATCACTTCTTTTTAGTATCAGTAACCAGCTCGCCTGCTTTCTCGATCTTGATCTCGCACTGGCGGTCGCCCGTGCACATCGTCCTGACAAAACGGGCGGAATATTTGTTATTAAGGAGCGGAACTGCCGTCAGGGTAAATGCCATGCATCGCCGGAAGACCGGGTTTCCTGCGCTGCCGGAAGTGGCTGCCTGCTCTATGAGCGGGCACTGTTTTACGAGAATCACCGACTTGTCCGGAGAAACTTTGAGGGCTTCTTTCCTGAACCCGGGACCGAACAGGATCACCATGACGATCCGCATCGTTTCTGCAAGATCCTGTGCAGTTTCCGTCGGCAGGGAAAGATCCCGTGCGATGGCAAACGCTGTGCGCGAGAGTTCCATCCAGACCTCCTGTTCGATTTCGTCATACCGTTCGCCTATGACAGGGCGGAATGCAGCATCATACAGAAAGGGCAGATATGCTGCGAAGTCCGCAGCAAACCGCCACCGGGTCTCTCCAGGAATATCCCTGATGTCCGTCATAGACGTGACTCCTTGTCCTGATCGTTGTATGGCAAACCCCACTTATCAAATGTTGGATGGTCACACCAGGACGGCCAGACCCATATCGCTGATTGCCCCCCATGGTCCACATCAGGAAACCAGCATAATCTTCTTTCCGGCCTTCCGGATAAATCCCTCTTCCTCAAGCCCGGCAAGGATCTTCAGGACACGGTCCCTGTCTTTCCCCAGTTCCCTGATGATTGCCGCAGAGGCCATCTCTCCCCGGGAAACGAGCAGTTTCAGTACCTGCCCGCGGAGCCTGCGATCCGAGCCTTCGAATGCGGACTGCTTTGTATAGTGCACGCTCCTCCGGTTCGGGTTGGGGACGCTCTTTTTCAACGAGGCGCCCAGATCCATGAGCGCCCAGTACCAGACCCGCGGGTTCTTCCGGTACAGCGCCTGATCAACGAGCGGGAGGATCTCGTCGTCCCTGACGGGATCCTTATTCCTGAAGAAATAATGGATGAAGACCCTGCGGATATTCGTCTCGATAAAGGCCACCGGAAGGTTGAAGGCAAAAGCGGCGATCGATGAGGCGGTGGCATAGCCGATGCCCGGGAATGTTGCGAGGGTGTCCACGTCCCGGGGAAGGATGCCCCCGTATTCACCGGTGACCCGGATGGCACATTTCTGCAGCGCGATCGCCCGGCGATTGTATCCCATCCCCTGCCAGACCCGGAGGATATTCGCAAGTGGTGCGCCGGCAAGGGCGGTGAAATCCGGGAAGGCGGCGATGAACTCCGGGTATTTCAGGGTAACCCGTTCTACCTGTGTCTGCTGGAGCATGATCTCCGAGACGAGGATGTGGTACGGGTCGGTGGTATGGCGCCAGGGCATGTCATGCCGGCCGGATCGTTCATAATATGAGAGTACCGTCCGCTGGAACTCAGAAATACTTGGCCGGACCATCTCTGCCGGGACATACTGTTCAGCAGACAGGATGAGCGTTTCCTGTACGGTATCTTGCTTTTTCTTATAGCCGGGCATTTTTCGTACTCACAGGTAATATGCCAAATAGTATAACTCTGAAGCTAAAGGCAACAGCGGTTCTGCGTCAATAACAAATATCAGTGACTTATGATTCAGAATGTGATGAGGGGTCTGGTACCATTGACATAACGATGAACGCCGCCGCCCCCGATGGGGCGCCCCGCGGCGGATCAGTGACTAATGACAAATTTAAAGACACTTCCTTGCCCCGCCGTGCCTCGAAGAGGCCCTGAGGCGGGGAAGCATCGCATCATCATCCCAGAACGTAGCGACGTGTGGAAGTTTATAACGGTCCTTCAGGACCGTTTAAACATCCGGAGGAGTTTATAGCGAACCATCAGGACCATTTAAACATCCGAAGGAGTTTATAAAGATCCGTCAGGATCTTTTAAACATACTGTCGAGGTCCGCTTTCGAGAACCGGATCATGGTCGGGCGGCCATGGGGGCAGGTGAAGGGGTTTTTCGTGAACCGGAGCTGGTCGGCCACACGCTGGCACTGCTCCTGTGTGCAGACCGTCCCGGCCTTGATCGCTCCACGGCACGCAACGATGCGGGTGATCCGCTCCCGGTTGTCGACCCGCTGGCCCCGTTCAGTGCTTGTCAGGTCGCTGATGATATCCTCGAGGAGCGAAGTGTCTTCGAGTTTCCCGAGGACCACCGGGATGGCACGGACAACGAACGTATCCCTGCCGAACTCCTCGATGTGAAAACCTTCATCTGCAAGCGCCGACAGGAGTTCCGACAGGATCGCGCTCTCGCGGGGTGTCCGGTGGAGGATTACGGGGGCGATCAGTTCCTGGACGCGCTTCTCACGCTCATCTTTCCGTCCCGCAAGTTCGTAGAGGATCCGCTCATGTGCGGCATGCTGGTCGATGACCATGAGTTCCCCGGTCTCCGTTGTCGCAAGGATATAGATCCCACCGAACTCCCCGATGACCCGGAGGGGAGGGATGGAACTTGCCGGAAGAGGTTCCGGTGCCAGCGCAGTCCGACGGAGCTGGCGGTCGGTGCCGACTGTGCCCATATGCGTGGGTTCGCTGACAACCCCGGGCGGGACTGCATCATGCAGGTAGGGTCGGGAGTGTCCCGGTCCAAAGGAGGTATCGACAGTGATGGCATGCGCTGGCCCCGGTGGCCGTATGTCGGGTATGAGATCGTGACCGGCAAGAGCCCGGTGCACGGCGTCGCTGACGGCCCGGGCGATCTCCGGTTCCCGGGAGAGCCGGACCAGTTTCTTGGTCGGGTGGACATTGACATCCACAAGCCCCGGATCGATATCGAGCGAGAGGAACGCCACCGGAAACCGGTCCTTCGGGAGCAGGGTACCGTATCCTTCCTTGATTGCGTTGGTGATCGCGGGAGAGGAGACATACCTCTGGTTGATCGCGATAAAGATCCGGGCATGGTCCTTGCGGGAGAGCGAGGGACGGGAGATGTGGCCCGCGATCCTCACGAGAGGGCTCTGTACTGATACCGGCACCAGGTCCCGTATCAGCCCGGCGCCATAGATCCGGGCAATGGTATCGAGCTGGGAGGTGCCCCTCTCAGTAACCAGTTGTTCCGTTCCGTTGTACGTGAGCCGGAACGCAATATGGGGGTGAGCGAGGAAGACACCTTCAAGCATATCGTGGACATGGGCGAGTTCGGTCTGCCTGCTTCTCTGGAATTTCTTCCGCGCCGGGGTGTTATAGAAGATATCCTCGACAAGCACGCTCGTCCCGCCGGGAGCACCGACAGGTACATTCTCCACGACTTCGCCACCCATGATGACGATCTTTGTTCCGGGCGCAAGGTCATCGTCCCGGGGCCGGGTGATGAGCGTGACACGGGAGACAGCCGCGATGCTAGCCAGTGCCTCGCCGCGGAAACCAAGGGTGCTGATCGTGTCCAGATCGGTGATACCGGCGATCTTGCTGGTCGCATGGGGAGTGAAGGCGAGGAGTGCATTCCCGGCGGACATGCCGGTACCGTCATCGGTGATCCGGATGGATGGTATATCAGTTCCGGACGAAAGGATCTCGATCCTGATCGTCCGTGCACCGGCATCGATCGCGTTCTCAACGAGCTCCTTGACGACCGAGGCCGGCCGCTCCACCACTTCGCCGGCCGCGATCTGGTTGACCGTTGCCTGATCGAGGAGATGAATGTCCGGGGGGGTGCTTCCGCGTTTCATCTGTTCCCCCCCCCGTTGTCCTCAAGCTTCCGCTTCAGTTCGGTAATCTTCGAGAGCGCCTGGAGGGGTGTCATCTCGTCCGGGTTCATGCTCCCCAGTTCTTCCAGCACCGGGTGGACCGTGCCGGCAGGAGCATCGACCCGTTCGTCCATGAGGAGGATCTGGGTATAGCGCTGGGGGCGGGTGCTGCCCGCGACCCGCCCGTTCATGTTCTCGTCGAGGAGGGCCTCGGCACGCTCGGTCACTCTCTTCGGGATGCCGGCTAGCCGTGCGACGTGGATACCATAACTCTTGTCCGTTGCGCCGGGTATGATCTTACGGAGAAAGATCACTTCGTCTTTTGTTTCTTTCACCGCAAAGTGGTAGTTTTTTACCCGTTTGAGGTGCTCTTCCATGGTGATGAGTTCGTGGAAATGGGTGGCAAAGAGTGTTTTTGGGCCGGCCCCGGATTTCCCGTGCAGGTATTCGAGCACGGAGCGGGCGATCGACGACCCGTCCGCAGTGCTTGTCCCCCGGCCGATCTCATCGAGGATGACCAAGCTCTTCGGGGTGACGTTGTTAAGGATATTTGCGAGCTCCAGCATCTCGACAAAGAAGGTACTCTGCCCGCTTGCCAGGTCATCGAATGCGCCGACCCGCGTGAAGATCCGGTCGAGAATGCCGACACGCGCGTGCCGGGCCGGGACAAAGCTGCCTGCCTGCGCCATAATGCAGATGAGCGCGGCGGCCCGCATGTAGGTGGACTTCCCGGCCATGTTCGCGCCCGTGATGATCATGATCTGGGTGCCGCTGCCAGAGAGTTCCGTATCGTTCGGGACAAACCCTCCCGCAACTCCCTGTTCGACCACCGGGTGCCGCCCGTCACGGATGACGATCGCATCGCTGTCATCCATCTGCGGGCGGACGTAATGCCGGACCTGTGCCACCTCCGCGAGGGTAGAGGCAACATCGAGCGCGGCAATCCCGTTTGCTATGGACTGGAATGCATGAGTACTCTCGCGCAGGGTTTCGAGGAGTTTGGTGTACATTTCCCGTTCGAGCGCGAGCACGCGTTCATCGGCATTCGTGATGAGGGCCTCTTTCTCCCGCAGCTCGGGGATCGTGTACCGTTCCCCGGTTGCTGTTGTCTGCTTGCGCTCGTACCGGGCCGGGACGAGCGGGACATTGGGCTTTGTGACCTCGATGTAATACCCGAAGATGCGGTTGTACCCGATCCTGAGCGATTTGATGCCGGTTGCTTCCCGTTCCTGTGCCTGGAGCTCGGCAATCCAGTCCTTTCCCGAGTGCAGGACGCCGCTGATTGCATCGAGTTCCGGGTTATAACCGGCGCGGATGACCCCGCCGTTCCGTGCTATGGCAGGAGGATCATCGGTGATTGCCCTCCGGATGAGATCGATGACTTCGGGCAGATCCCTTATCCCGGTCAGGGCGTCCGACACCAGGTCTGGCAGGGCACAGTGGGTTTCTGTAAGGCACTGCTTCAGCCCCGGGAGGGCAGAAAGGGTTTCCGCCAGCGCGACCAGATCGCGGGGACCGGCGTTCCCGTACGCGATCCGGGCAGCGATCCGTTCGATGTCACCACACGACCTGAGCTGGTCTCTCAGGGAGAGTCGTGCAGCGGTCTTCCCTGCAAGGAATTCCACCGCATCCAGCCGGCGATTGATCGCCGCGATGTCGTTCAGGGGTCGCGTGAGGTGGCGGTTTAAGAGCCGGCTGCCCATCGGGGTCCGCGTCAGGTCGAGCGAGGAGAAGAGGGTCGCCCCTTTGGTCCCGGCGCGGATGCTCTCCCGGACTTCAAGGTTGCGCAGGGTGACGGCATCCAGCTGCATGGACTGGGTGGAACTGCGCATCGAGAGGGAACTGATGTGGGGGAGTGCCGCATGCTGCGTCTCCTGGGCATAGGCAAGCGCAGCGCCGGCAGCACTGACCGCGCAGGAACCGTCGTCAAACCCGAACCCGGCAAGCGATGCCACATGGAAATGCCCGCAGAGGAGTTGCCGTGCACGGCCTTCATTGAATACTTCATCCCGGCAGGTTGTTACAACAACACCGGAGTCACGGATGCGCTGCCGGACCGGCTCCGGAACAGATGCAGGGACCATGCATTCGGCAGGACGGTACCGCGCAATCTCCGATCGCAATTCTTCAAGCGCGGGATCGTGTGCAATGACAGCGGCAAAGAATTCTCCCGTGGAGATGTCGAGGAGTGCAATACCCCATTCCTGCTGCTTTGCATCCGGGGAGACAGCCATCAGGTACGTGGCCGCAACCGAGGGGACGAGCGTGGAATCGATGACCGTTCCGGGGGTGATGACCCGCACGATCTCGCGTTTCACGATCCCCTTGCTGTTCTTTGCATCCCCGATCTGATCGCAGACTGCCACTTTGTAGCCTTTGCCGATCAGTTTTGCGATGTACCCGTCAGCCGCGTGATAGGGGACGCCCGCGAGAGGGATCCGGTTGTCCCCGCTCCGGGACCGGGAGGTCAGGACGATCTCCAGTTCCCGGGATACCAGTTCTGCATCCGCATCGAAGGTCTCGTAAAAATCGCCGATGCGGAAGAAGAGGATCGTATCCGGGTGCTGCTCCTTCATCTCCCGGTACTGCCGCATGACCGGCGTTGAGCGGGGGCTGTTGTCGTCTTCTGTCCTGCCATCAGGTCCGGCTTCACGCACCATGAGTGCAGATAGGTATCCCTCCGGATCCATTAATACCGATCTGATCGATCCTGAGGATACCTACGGCCGGTGGGTATATACATACCATGCCAGGGAGGGAATCGATACCACCAGCGCAATCAGGCCGAATGTGAGGCCCAGTGCAAAACCCATCCCAAGGACATTGGTTATTTCCCAGAGAATGCTCACGGCCCAGGGTATCGCGCTTATGAAGATAAGCAGCCCGCAGAGCACGATCAGGACAATGCCGATCGCCGCATTCCTGACATCCTGTGCGCTGGGGGCAACCGAGAGGACGAGGCTGAGCGTGAGGTAGAGATAGAGCAGGAACCAGGGATGGAAGTCTGCAAAGAGGTTCTGCGTGAACAGCTCGAGGATACTGGTGGCAAGGCTGTGCAGGGCTCCTGTCGAATCGATGGATACCGGGAAGGCCGGGAAGGTGCAGCCAAGGAACCGGGAGAAGCACCACATCAACCCGGTGAGGACGAGCGGTATGCAGAACAGTGGTGCCGAACTGATAATGACATCGCCGAGCACCGGGATCTTCGGACGCGTGTACGTGACCGAACCGCCATCTTTGGAGAAGAATACCATGTTCGTTATTGCCGCACCGGTGAGGAGGCAGCCGAGGATATGCGAGCATTCGTGGACGATCACGCCGGGCGCCCGTATCGCGTAATAGAAGATCCGCAGGGGCAATACCTGCGCCCAGAGATGATCCAGCATCGTGGAGATGAGCATCATGACGATGCCGGTCGCAATGACGATGAGAAAGGAAAGCGTCTCCATACCGATCAGGACTTACCCAGGATCATTTAGGCACGGGGCACATAAGCACAGCGACAGGAGATCCAGGATGCCACGTCCATCACGCTACATCCCACCCGTCCCGGTTCGTTATTGCCGGGGCCTGCTGCTGGTACGTGTGAAAGACTGATATGGTCCCACGCCTCATGTGCGGGTATGGAACGGGATCTTCCGGCCGAAACAGGAAACGGTCACACGGTGACCCGTTTTTCCAACCGGCTGATCCACGAGAAGAGCCCCTACCTGCTCCAGCACGCTGCAAACCCGGTCGACTGGTACCCGTGGGGAGAAGAGGCCTTTGACCGTGCAGCGCGTGAAGATAAGCCGGTGTTTCTCTCCATTGGATATGCGACCTGCCACTGGTGTCACGTGATGGCGCACGAGTCGTTTGAGGACCCCGACGTGGCAGACCTGCTGAACCGGGATTTCATCTCCATCAAGGTGGACCGCGAGGAACGCCCCGACATCGACAGCATCTACATGAGCGTCTGCCAGATGGTCACCGGACAGGGTGGCTGGCCACTCACCATAATCATGACTCCGGATAAAAAACCGTTCTTTGCCGCTACATACCTCCCGAAAGAACGCCGCTTCTCCATCTCTGGCCTCCTCGAGATCCTGCCCCGGATTGTACAGGCATGGCACCACCAGCGGCCCGAGCTCCTCCGGTCTTCAGAAAAGATCATCAGTGTGCTTCAGGGCCGACGACCGGACTCTCCCGGTCAGGTGCCGGATGCCACGCTTCTCGATGACGGGTACGAGGAACTGGTCCTGCGATTCGATCCCGAGTACGGGGGGTTCGGAGATGCCCCTAAATTCCCGACGCCTCATGTCCTGCTCTTCCTTCTCCGGTACTGGAAACGGACCGGGAAGAAACGGGCCCTTGAGATGGCCGTAAAAACACTGGATGCGTTGCGGGACGGCGGGATCTGCGATCAGCTCGGCGGGGGATTTCACCGGTACTCCACCGACGCACAATGGCGCGTGCCGCATTTCGAGAAGATGCTGTACGACCAGGCACTCCTCCTGATGGCGTATACCGAAGCGTTCCACGCAACGGGGTATGACCGGTACCGTCATACTGCAGAGGAGATCATTGCCTATGTCCTCCGCGATCTCCCATCACCTGAAGGTGCGTTCATTTCGGCGGAGGATGCGGATAGTCCCGGCGGGGAAGGTGCGTTTTATCTCTGGACGTATGCGGAACTGGAAGCGGTGCTCGGACCGGAAGATAGTACACTCGCCGCTCGACTCTTCAGTGTAGCGCCTTCCGGGAATTGGTCGGGCTTTGGCCACGGTGACCGCACAAACATCCTTTACCGGTCAGTGCCGCAGAGCAATCTCGCCACTTCTCTGGGTATGGTCGAGCCAGAGCTCAGTGCCCGACTGGATTCTCTACGCTCCCGGCTGTTTGCTGCACGGGAGAAACGGCCGCGCCCTTCCCGCGATGACAAGGTGCTGGCTGACGGGAACGGGCTTTTTATCGCGGCGCTGGCGAAGGCGGCACGTGTACTGGGGAATGCGCAGTACCTTTCTGCAGCTGAGAGGGCAATGACCTTCCTGCTCAGGGATATGCGCACGGGGGGAGGTAGTCTCCTGCACCGGTACCGTGACGGTGAAGCAGCAATCCCGGCCTTTGCCGATGATTATGCCTTTGTCATCCTTGGACTCATAGAATTGTACGAGACCACGTTTGATACGCATTACCTGTCGGATGCACTCGCCCTCAACATGCTCTTCCAGGCGCATTTCCTCGATCCGCAACAGGGGGGATATTTTTCCGTATCCGATAAAGCCGAGGTGCTTTTTGCCCGGAAGAAAGAGATTTATGACGGGGCCATCCCGTCGGCAAATTCGGTGTCCTGCGAAAACCTCATCCGACTCTTCCGGCTGACCGGAGACCCGGCACATGAGGAACATGCCCATTCCCTCGCACGCCATTTCGGGAGCCGGGTAACGGATAATCCCGCAGCCTATGGGTGGTTCCTTTGTGCTATCGATTGGGCATCATGGTATTCACAGGAGATCGTTATTGCCGGGGATACCGGTGCACCAGATACGGAACGCATGATCGCTGCCGTGCGTTCACGGTATCTCCCCAACTGCACGGTCCTTTTCCGCTCCACTTCAGCACCGGCAACGGCTCTTCCCACTCTTGCGCCATTCACAAAAGATCTGGTCAGGAAGGAAGGGAAAGCAACCGTTTATGTCTGCTCCGCGCATACGTGTTCCATCCCCATCACCGATGCAGATGCACTTGAAGAAGTTTTCAGCCGTTAAAAAAGTGATCAGAGGTTCTTCAGCGACACGATGTCTTTGACCCCGACAAGTTTCCAGACAATGGAACGATCCTCCTCAGCAATGGCTACCGGTGGATCGAAGGGGGAATGGCCGAGGGCGGCAAGGATGTTGCAGGAAAGGTTGCGCTCAACAATCAGGTCGACAAATTTGTCCCGAATGATCTTCTTCTCAATCGAGTCATGCACCTCTTCCAGGTATCCCTGGAGCGTGACGAACGTGTAGGATGAGAGGTCCTTGGTGAACTTCTCGATCTCAACAGACGCATAGGGGCTTTTCCGGAAATATTCGATCTTCTTGCCATATTTTGTCGAGAGGAAATAGAGGAACGAACCGTCGAAGACATACAGGAACGGGGCAATATAGGGATATTTTTCCCCCTGGAACGCGATCCGGCAGATATACCCTTTCTCGATCAGTTTGTCATATTCAACTTTGTCCACCCGCGGGATCTTTATGATATCCATAGACTCTCAAACGTGATTCCCAACAGGAGTAGATAAATCTTTTCAATTGGCGCTTATACAAAAATTATCGCTCGGTTTTGAACCCTGCCTGTTTCCACGCGGTCATCCCGCCAATGACATTCGTGATAGTGCGGTAGTTGTTGCGGGCAAGGATGCTTGCGGCCAGGCTTCCTTTGAACCCGGCATCGCAATAGACCACAACAGGCTCGTTCTTCGGGATTTCCGAAAGGTGTTGTGGGAGTTCCCCGACATAGACATGGTGCGCACCACGGATGTGGCCGACAGCGCGCCAGTTTTTGATATCCCGGACATCCAGCAGGAACGGGGATTCTTTTTCAAGACGTTCCTTCAACTGCCAGACAGAGCAGGTCTGGATGGCTGCAATCTCCTGCGCCGCTTTTGTCCATGCGGGAAAGCCCCCGGCAAGGACACCGGCAAGGTTGTCATACCCGAGCCGGATAAAATGCCGGGCAATCTGGTCGAGGTCAAGGTTGAAATCGTCAACAAGAATGACCGGTTTCTCATAGTCGAGGACCCAGCCCATGAACGAGGCAAGTCCCTCGCGCCAGATGGAGAGGCTTTCCGGGATGTGGCTGGCGCCGAAACTGGTCGGGGAGCGGATATCAACGATCTGGCATCCGGCTCTCCGGTACTCGTTTACTTCGGCAATCCTGAGGTCCTTCGGGAACGGATTACGGACAAGGAGAGGCGCCCCGTCTTTGTTGTACCTCTCCATCTGCCGGAAATAGGGGGGGAGATACGGAGATTCGGTGACCCGCTGTGCAATAAATGCATCGCGGCCCATCCTGATCAGGGGATTTGTCTGCCGTTCATACCCGATAGTCGTGAACGGGTGGTCTGCGATAGTGCCGCCGCAGATTGATCCTGCGCCATGGGCCGGGCAGACGATAACCCCGTCGCCGAGCGGGAGGATCTTTCCCGTGATGGAATCGAATATTTTACCGGCCATTTCGGCCTTTCGCTCCTGGCCGAAAAAGTCCGTGCGTGCAATATCGCCGGCAAAGAGCGTATCGCCGCAGAAGATCATATAAGGCTCGTCTGCAACCTCCCGATCCCTCACTACAAGCGTGATACTCTCCTCCGTGTGGCCGGGAGTTTCAAGCACTTCGATTCCCAGCGAGCCAAGGGTAAACTGGTCTTTGTCCTTGACAGGTTTCCCGTACAGGAACGGCATATGTGCCCCATGCCAGATCTCTGCGCCGCACTGGTTCGAGAGTTCACGAGAGCCGATCACATAATCCTCATTCCGGTGCGTTTCGAAGATGTCTCTGATGACGAGATGGTTCCGGCGCGCAATGTCGAGGTAGACCCTGCAGTCACGGCGGGGGTCGATGACTGCCCCCTCGTCACCCGATCCAATAAGGTACGAGTTATGGGCAAGGCCCTCTGCCACTATCCGTTCAAACAGCATCGGATGTTCACCTTTACGGTGGATGTATCCGGCATATCGTAAATACGTTGTGAAGGAGGACCCTGGATGGTCTGCGCTCATTCCGTATAGGGATAATTGAGGAGGATCGGTTGGGTGTTTCCGGTAGTCATGCGGTACTGGATAAGGGACCAGGTATCCGCGAGACTGACCGGTGCATACCCCGCCACTTCCGTACTGACGTTGATCCGGCGGTGTTCAAAATCGATGAACGGGTAATGGCGGAGATCGTTGTTATGGTGGTGGCCGTGTACCACCCAGCCGTCAAACGTGGCAGGGGCCATCGCAGGATCATGAATGAGAAGGAATTGCATTCCCATATATTCAATAAGGGCTGAAGAAAGGGTCGCCGGGTCAGGTGCATCGTGATTCCCGGCAATGAAGGTGATAGTTCCTTTAAGTTGTTTCCGGTATTCTTTCGCAGGAGGAACATTTTTGCCATAGCAAAGGTCCCCGAGATGGTAGATCCGTGTAGCGGGAGAGACGACGGTATTCCAGTTGGCGATCAGAACCCGGTCCATCTCGCCGGGATCGGAAACGCTGAACGGGCGTGAACAGTAGCGGATGATATTTGCATGGCCGAGATGGAGATCGGCAATAAGGAGGATGTCGCCGGCACCGTGCGGGCATGGTTCCTTACGCTCAAATCCAGCATGTTTCCGGAACCGTGCAAGAGTCTCCTGCCACGATCTGCCGTCATGCCGGTGATCTTCATAAACCCAGCGTTTTTCAAGGAGATCATACTCGGCAAGGATCTGTTCCCCGTGCATGACCGTGATCCTCAGCCCGTCCTCGTCAAGAAGGATGGGACGGATGAGATGGTCCTTTTCGGGAAAAAGGCATGTGCGGATAGGGTAGAGGATACGGGCGAGGACTCCCCGTCGCTGCGCTGGCGGATTGTCCGTGCTGTCAGGTCCCGGCAGAGCCGAGAATATCGCAGACGCCTTCGTGAGATCGAGGCGATTGGCGACCGTTATGTGAAACCATTTCTGTTCCGGCCGGGCATCCCATGCATTGTGGCTCCGGGTGATGGGCAGTAATGCCTCGGCGATCTCTGCAGCCAGCTTTTTCAGGCTGCCGGAAGGCCGGACGGAAAAGGCGATGACACCGCCATGCATGCCTTCACGTTTCTCAAAACGGTCAAGAGTGAACGGGACGGGATCATACTGTACCGCTATGGCTGCGATCGCATCGAGGACCTGCTGGTGGCTGATACCATCCTTCAGCTCCATCGGCCCGTAGAGCGTGACGTGCGGGTGCCGTTCCATATACGGTTCAATGCCGAACGTCAGGGCAATGGCGAAGATGGTCTGTTTAACCCTCCATTTGGTCCTGCCGAGCCGGATCTCGATAAGGTACACGTCATCCATAAGGAGTGATCCACACAATTACTTTTTTATTGGCGGTCTTCAGGGTTATATTTTAATCCGGTTGGTTTTGGGAAAAATGCACGGGAAAACGGAAGAAACAAGCGGGTTACCTTATTTTTTCCCGGTGCCATACCTGAGATCATCTCCCATGACCACCGAGACGACCTTATGGTTCATGGAAAAGAACACAATCCCCGGAATGATGAAAGACCCGGAGAACTTTGATACATCGCTTGTCCCATCCAAGGGACCGGACTGCCCGGAGTATGATGGCGGCTGGTGCATTCACCTTTCCCAAGGAGGATTGTAGAGGGGAAGTAACGTACAGCAACCATGATAGGAGGATCCGCTATTTATCATCGCATGAATCAACAATCATTCATCACAGGGAGATTGAAATGAGCGTTTTCCATTATGCAGACAAACACTCCGCTCCGACAATGGAACAGCGCGAGCGGTATATGATAGGGGAGATCGAAGAGCGACACTTCGGTCCCGGAGGTCAGATCGTGCTCATCGAATATCCCGAGGCCGCGTACCTCAAAGATGATAGTGATAATATCCGCATCCTCTTCACCGGGTACAAGGACAAACAGAAGGCCTATGAAGAGGTGAAACGACTGGCAGATCATTATGAGCATAAAGCACCCAACAAAATGCTCTTCATGGAGAGGCGAGAGGCTGACGATAGTGTAACGCCATCTGATCGCAAATCCCGATGATTACCCTATTCCTGTTGGCGGACCTCATGCCCGATGGGTGAATATATCCCCATGGCGAAAGGAGGGTCATGTTGGTCGAGGGTATGCGATTGCTCATTACCTCAAACGATCACATTTTAGCGAACCGGGAATGATAGTACTCTGTGACTCAAGATTCGGGGGTGGGGAGAATTTGTCAAAAACCTGTCTCTGCATTATTATTTGATATGGACAACACCCTCTTCGATCTCGTCGGTGCACAGATCGCGTCCTGCCAGGAGATCGTGCGGTTTCTCGGGTATAAAGATGGTGAGGAATTGTTCTCGTATTTCCTCAAGCCCGTGCACGGATTCGAGTCGCACGAAAATATCCGGCAGTACATGGAAGAGCGCAGCATCCCGATCGATGGCATGTATGAAAAAGCCTGCAGGATCTATGAAACGGAAAAACTCCGGCACATCTCGCCCTATCCCGGCGTTGCAGAGACCCTGAAATACCTGCATGACCGGGGATATCCGATGTGTATTGTCACTGACGCACATTCCCGGGATGCCACCCTGCGCCTTGAAAAGATCGGTCTTTTGCCCTTCTTCTCCGGCATGGTCGCATACGATATGGTGAATGTAAAGAAACCGGCTCCGGAACCATTCCTTGCAGCTCTTGAGATGATGCGGGCTCCTGCGGGTGATGCACTCCTCATTGGCGATAGCATCCGGCGTGACATCGAACCCTGCGCCCGGCTGGGCATCCGGACCGTGTATGCCCGGTATGGCGACCGGTTCGCTGCCGGCCATCAGGATTCCGGTGCGGATTTTATCATTGACGGAATGGACGAGCTTCCGGAAATTCTCGATAAGTTCAACAAGATCTGAATATTTTTATCCTTTTCCGGGTAAAAACCGACAATGTTAATGGGCGCGATCGAAAAACCTGTTGAGAAAAAGACGAGAATCCTTGTTTTTTGTCCCATAATGACAAAAAATTAAAAACGAGTCGGGTATAATAAGAGTTATGTACGTTCCGACAGAGATCTTTTTCACCAAGGGCGTTGGTGTCCATAAAGATCGTCTTGCCTCTTTTGAGCTTGCATTGCGGAAGGCTGGTATCGAGAAATGCAACCTCGTTTATGTCTCGAGCATCTTCCCCCCGAAATGCAAACAGATCACCCGTTCTGCGGGGCTCCGGAAACTCGAACCCGGCGCGATAACCTTCTGTGTCATGGCACGGAATGACACCAACGAGCCGAACCGACTCGTCTCATCGGCAATCGGGCTTGCCCTCCCGAGCGATTCGGAAGAGTACGGGTACCTGTCGGAACACCACGCGTACGGGGAGACCGAGAAGAAGACTGGTGAATATGCCGAGGATCTCGCGGCGACCATGCTCGCAACGACGCTCGGTATCGAATTCGATGTCAATGCAGCCTGGTCAGAACGTGAACAGACCTACAAGGCGAGCGGCAAGATCATCAAGACCAAGAACACCTGCCAGTCTGCGGAGGGGGACAAGAATGGTCTCTGGACGACGACAATCGCAGTGGCGATGTTCATCTGATTCTCTTCCTTTTTCTAATTAGTTTTTAGAAAAATTTTTGCAACACGTTTTTTTAAGATAATTACGATGGCTCCCTGCCTCAGGGCCCCTATGAGGCACGGCTGGCCTGATTATCTGCGTTGTTGATTATTCGTAATCGATCCGCCGCGTGGAGACAATCGTCGTATCAGCGACGATTGGCTTGAGAAGAATCCGAAAGATTCTTCGATTGCATCCCGTCGGGGGCAGCGGCACCTATCGTAATTTATCAGGAATAGTAGTTTTATGCAGTATCGTGTTTAACGATCTCATCAATTATTTTCTCGCCATCGCCCGGATCTTCACCGCAAGCTCCCGGACAGCAGTCCGGGCAGGAGATCCCTCCGGGATCAGGGATACCGGTGTTGCTGCGAGATCCGCTTTCTCTACGGCAGGATCTTCAGGGATAATAGCAATCGGCGATTCATCGCCGATATCGACCGGAGCGGTACCGGTTTTGTACTGGTTGAATACCACGTGGATCTTCTCTTTTTCAAGACCGAGCTGGGTGGCAATCTGACGGATCCGGGCAACCGTCCGCAGCCCCCGGGCGCCGGGATCGCTGACAATGAGGAGCATGTCGGGTTTCCCGATCGTGCCCCTGCTGATATGCTCCATACCGGCTTCGGTATCGATGACGATGAAATGGTAGTCGCGTTCCAGCTGAAGCATGCATTCCGAGAGGAGATCGTTGGCGAAACAGTAACACCCGCTCCCCTCCGGCCGGCCCATTGCCACCAGGTCGAACCCCTCCGCTTCGATTAACGCCTGACGGAACCGGAACCGTACGTAGTCATGCCGGTTCATGCCGGGGGGGATAGTGCGGGAGAAGGCCTCTTCCCGCATACTGCCGAGAGTTTCGTGCACGGTGACGCCCAGTGCCTCGTGGAGGTTTGCGTTCGGGTCGGCATCAACGGCAAGGACCGGTGCCTCCCCGAGCCTGATAAACGACCGTATGAGAAGGGAACTGATGGTAGTCTTACCGGTCCCGCCCTTGCCGGAGACTGCAATCGTGAACGGGTGCGCTGACATAGCCTCTTTATCCCCTATGTGTGGGCGTCTGCCTCACCGGATCGGATGCGCCGGGAGATCTCCGCGGCCGCTTCCATGATTACTAGCGACCCGTCCCGGTCGGCGAACCGGATACCGCAGCTGGGTGTAACGAGCGACTGTGCATCGAAGAGTTTTTCCGGCATACGGGAGCAGAGCTGGGAGCGTATCGCGAGATACTTACTGTAGAGCGAGTCCACGGATTCCGTGGCAAAGATCCTGTATTCGGCGGGCACGATCCCCCACGCGACAACCCCACCTTTCTCCATGTAAGGGACGATGGAATCCGCATAAAGGAGGAACTCCTTTGCCGTCGCATAGGCATCCAGGGAGATGACCGATGGGGAGAGGCCGATCACAAATTCCCAGTCCGTGTTGGAACAGCAGTGGATGCCCAGACCGCCTTCGACAAGCGACGAGATATCTTCCCATCCTGCCCGGACCGTTTCGCGGTTTACCGGGACCACCGATGATCCGAGCGAGGCAAGGTAGGGCTCGTTGAGTACGACCAGCGTTTCCGTAACCCCGGTACGCTCCCGCATTGCCTGTTCGCACCAGCAGGCCTTGAGGGCAATCATCTTCGAGAGGACATCCGCGAGCTGGGCATCGTAATAGATGGGCCGCTTGTTTGCATCCACCACCTGCATCCCGAACGTCACCGGGCCGGTCACCTGGCACTTCAGGACGCTTCTTTTGGCGATCTTCCGGGACATCATCTCGACGAATGCCGATGCATATTCCCGGTGGAGGCCATAGTCGGCAAAATTCCCCTCCACGAAATCCATGTAGACTTTTTCCATCGCGGCAGTCTGGTCACGCGTGCTGTCAAAGAGGAGCCGGTCCTCCCGGATCAGGCGGCCCGGGAGCTGTTCGGAATCGTTGAAGACGATGCCTTCGAGCTGGCTACGGTCCGGGAGGGTCGGGATGTAGGGAAAGTCCGGGAAGATGGAGAGGACGTCGTCGCAGGCCTGTTTCGGGTCCGTGTGGGGCAGTGCGCCGACGCCGGTTGCGAGCGAGTGGGGTGACGGGATCATCGTTGCCATGAGGTTCACTCCCTTCGGATCCGACACGATTCCAGCAGCTTCTGGACCATCGGGAAGAGCGAGAGGTCCGTGTGCGGCAGAAATGTGCTGCCGGTATATTCGTCCATGAAGGAACTCTCGGCATTCAGTTCAATATAAGCAATCTTGTATGCGATGTCATCGAGTTTCTTGCGCGCCCTGCGGTTGATGAGTGCGATATTTGCGCCGGCCACAGCGCCGTTCCCGATGTTCTTGATCTGCTCGATCTCAATCTCCGGGATGAGGCCAATGATGGTTGCATTTTTCTTGTCAAGGTAATTGCCGAACGCCCCCGCGAAATAGATCGTCGTGATCTCGTGGCGGGTCACTCCCGCCTCCTTCATGAGGGTGATGCAGGCCGCATGGACCGAGGCCTTGCTCATGATCAGGTTCTTGATGTCGTTTTCCGTGATGACAATGTCCTTGCCGATATCAGTCTCTTTTGCCCACGCAATGACATACTCCGGGAAGTGTGCGTTTTTACGGATCCGGGGATTGTTGATCTCCGTATTGATCCGCCCGGTCCGGTCGATTACGCAGGAGCAGAGAAGTTCGGCGAGCAGGTCGATCAGGCCTGATCCGCAGATTCCCCGGGGCCGGATCCCGTTGATGGTTGAGTACTTCGGGTTCAGGGTAACCGGGTCGATCGTGATCTCCTCGATGGCACCGGGGTTTGCCCGCATGCCGAAGAGGACCTCCCCGCCCTCCAGTGCAGGACCGGCAGCACCGGCGCAGGAGAACATCCATTCTTTGTTGCCGAGCACGACTTCGAAGTTCGTGCCGATATCGACAAGGAGCGAGATCTCCTCCTTCTCGCTCATGCCGCAGGCAAGGATGTCGGCAATAATGTCACCTCCTATGAAGTCGCTGACGGCCGGGAAAATGAACAGGCCACCGTTCGGGTTGCAGGTGATGCCGATGCGTCCGGCTGCAACGGACAGCGCCCGCCGGACGACCGGAACGTAGGGTTCGGCGATCATGTATGCGGGGTCGATGCCAAGGAGCATGTGCGTCATCACCGTATTACCTGCCACCACGACTTCGTAGATGTCCTCACGGTCAATCCCCGCCGTGTTGGATGCGGAGGTGATCGCCTGGTTGATACTTTCTGCAGCAAGGGACTGGAGCTTGGTAAGGCCGTTCTTGCGGGCAAAGTTTACCCGGGCAAGGATGTCCTCCCCGCAGCTGATCTGCTTGTTGTAATTTGAGGCAACGCTGACGACCTTGCCGGTGACGAGGTCCCAGAGGTAGACCACAATCGTTGTCGACCCGAGATCGACCGCGGCACCGAACACGCGCTTTGATGTGTCGTTCTCCTGGAGATCGAGAAGACGATATCCTCCGGGCACGAGGCCGATGGTCCCGGTTACCTTCCATTCGCTGTGGCGCAGGATCGCCGGGATCTCGCGGAGCACTTCAAGCGGGGCGTACATCTTCTCTGCCACCGGCCCGCCGCTTTTCTGGATTCCCCACAGCAGACGGGAGAGATCGGGAGAGGGATCAGCGAGGCTGGGCGGCTGGAGTTCGACATAGTATTTCCGGACAGAAGGGCGAAAATCGATCGCCTGATCCAGTCCCTCCACGAGGATCTTCTGTTCCTGGATGAGAGTGCTCTCGGGGACTAGGATATGGAGGTCGCCCTGCACCGTGGACTCACAGGCAAGGCACGCCCCCTTCTGCAGTTCGGCATCCGTGAAGAACCGGCCGTACTTCTGTTTGTCAAAGTCTACCCTTCCCGACTGGATGTAGACCACGCATTTGCCGCATTTCCCCTGGCCGCCGCAGACCACGTTCACGTTCAGACCGGCCCGCTGGGCGGCATCGAGGAGGGTTGTCCCCCGCTCCACATCGATCTTGCGGTAACTGGGAAGGAAGGTAACGGTCCGCATTTATCTCTTCCACTCCTCGTGCAGGAATTCCCCGATCTCGGCCGCGTCACGGGGACCGACGAGGACTTTCCAGCCGGTCGCCTCCTCGATCCGCCCGGAGAGCGGTGAGGCATACCCGGGGATGATCAGTTTCCGGTGCAAGACTTCATCCTCAACACCGAATTTTTTTATCGCGTCCCGAACTAAGGTCTCGCTCAGCTTACCTGCGGCAACGGCGGTCAGGACCGACAGCCCTTCGGTATCAACGATCAGCATGAAGCAGGGGACACGGCTGGATTCGAGATAGCCCTGGAGCGTGAAGAAAGTGAGCGAGAAGTTCACCGTCATCAGTACCGGTGCGTCCTTGTCCGGCGTCCCGACTCGGTACAGGCCGGGGTTCATCTGGATGGGCTTCTGGGGATCCGTATAGAGGTTCTGGCGGAGCGTGAGGGCGGCCTTTGTCGACCCGACTGACAACGGATCAGTGACAATGACCGATGCATATTTCACGATGCCCAGCGCGATCGCTGCGTCCTGCTGCCCGGTGGCGGTGGCATCAAGATAAACAGGATACCCGATCTCAGGGACTGAACGCGTGATCGCGAGCTGCCGTATCTGGGTGGAACGGGTGATGAACGCACCTAGTGTGTCCGGTGCCGGGTCAAGCACAAGATCCTGTATCCCCTCGGCTGTGCAGTCCTTCACCAGCTGGACAAGCCCGTCGAGCGTTGCAGCCCTGACAACCAGCGGGCAGCCGTACTGCCGGGCAAGCGCACACATTTCCTTATGGTTTTCCCCGGTCGCTGCATGGAGGAGCGGCCGGTAGGAGCCGCAGTGGACAAGGGCTGCCTTGAGCGCTGCAGGATCCTTTGCAATGAGCACCGGGGGCAGGTGCGCCTGTTCCTGCTCGACTGCCGCAACCGCACTGGCAAAGGTTTCCGCCGACCCGCTGGTATTCTCGATGGCAATGCCACTGAACCGGAGATCGGCTCCTACCCGGGTGAAGGTCTCGTCCCGCACCCGGAGGGTGACTGACGCAATCTCCGAAGCTGTCTGCGTATCCCTGACGCGGAAGACGATGCCCGGCGGGTGGTAAAACGTTTTCTCGTGCCGGTACAGGACCGTCTCTTCCCCGACCTTGAAGAACCGCTCGCCAACCCCGACCCTTACGAGCCGTATGGGGGGCCGCGTGCTCGCCCCGAGAATGGCTTTTGCCTCGTCGCTCAGGTACGGGCAGAGCTCGACATCCGCTTTCCCCCCGGCAAGTTTCATGGCGAACGTGAGGCAGGTCGGGTCGCCGCACTCCTTGCAGTTCTTCTTGGGGAGGAGCTTGTAGATGTCCAGTGCCTTGAGTGCCATCTTATCGCAACTCCGCGGGTGCTTTTTGTTTTTTCATGTCGGCGAATGCCTTCCTGAGAAGGGGGATGGTGCCAGGGTGGCGGATGCAGATGATCTCTGCGCCGGCCGCTGCTGCTGCGATATTGGTGTAGAACTCCCACTGGATCGCCATCTCGTCCTGCACTTTAGGTTCCGCTTCCCGCACTTCCTTGATTGTAAGCGTATCGATCGCGGAGCAGCACATCGGCATGGCGAGATCGGCATCGCCTTTGAGGGCGGAGAACCGGATCCGCTCCATGGCCGAATAGGAATATTCGAAGCCGTAGCCGAGGGCCCCGGTGTACGGGTCGATCACGATGTGGTCCCGCGGGACACCAATCTCTTTCAAGAGGATATTGAGCTGTTTTGCAAGGTTGATGTCGATAGGTGACTGTGCGATGATGGAGTGGTTGTAGGCAAGTGCGGCAGCCGCGATGCTGCGGTACCTCCCCGCCTCTGCAGTGCCGAGGAGGAGCCGCTCTCCCTGTGCCACTTCCCCGCATGTCTGGAATACCTCGCTGTCGATCTTCGGCTCATTGCTCCCATCGATGATCAGCGGGAGGCTGGATGCCAAAAGCACGTCTTGAACACATTTTCCGACCGAAGGAATGTCCGTAAAATTTCGCTGGCGCGTGCTGGTGAGGTAGAGCCGGATGAGATCGGCACCATAGGAAGCATCGGCAGCTTTTGCCCACTCGCTGACATTGTTGACCAAATCCCCGCAGTAGTTCTTAACGATCGGCGACCAGAATGCAGGATCATTGCAGATCTCAAGGGCGATGAGGGGGGAGGGGGAGTCCATACGGCTCTCGAGGAACGGAAGTGTTGTCCCGCCACCGATGCGGTACGAGAGCCTCCGTGTGCCCCCGTCTGCTTTCGTTGCGCCGAGCACTACTTCCCCGATGGTTGTGGTCCAGCCGAAATTGAGGTCGAATGCCATGGTTTTCTCACACCAGCGGTTTCATGCCCAGGGCTGGATGACCGACACGTTCAAGGAATACCATGAGGTCTTCGATCGTTGCTGCGGTTGTCTCATCCGCAATCTTTGCAAAGAAGCCGGCCAGCTTCCGTTCCTCCAGCTTCTTCTCCAGCCGCTCTTTTAATTCCTCCCTGAGCGCTGCCGGCATCCAGACCAGCCGCTCGATCCCGCCATCGCCCTGGAGGAACCGGTCTGAAAGGATGTAATTCTTGGAGATCCCGGCAAACCCGGGTGTCTGCGCCCCGCCGCCAATGGTGCCGGCGAGCGTGGAGAATGTCATACCGGAGGGGGTCATGCCCTTATACTCACGGTTGACTACCATGATCCCGTTCACTTCCGGCAGCATCAGGGCGATCGCCTCGAAACAGCCGCAGCAGGTCATCGGGAATTCCATGACACTATAGAGGGAGCAACGTTCGATCTCGCCGTGGCTGGCTTTTTTCACGAACCGGTTGACCCCCTCAAATTCACCGTTCTGGGCATTGATCACCGCCCCTTTCTCCACCGGCTGGTTGGCGCCGGAGGGGGATATCTCGCAGGCAATCTTCCCGTCAAGCCAGCTGATCGCTCCGCAGAGGGCGAGGCGCTCCGGGGTGATGATGCAGACATGGTTGGGGGCAAAGGTCTGGCAAAGCGTGCACGAGTAATAGGTACTCACGTCGCTGTCACGCATCCCCTTGATGCGGGCATCCCGCTCATCGTAGACCCGCTCCGCTTCGGCTTTTGCCTCGAGGACTTTTGTGCTGTCCGTAATCAGGGTGACTGCGACCGCGTCGAGCAGCCGGGGAAAGTCCATGCGGAACTTGCTTGCCAGGAGCTTTCCGATGTGCTCGATCCTGACTCCTTTTGCAACTGCTTCCTTCGAGATCCTCACCCAGATGAGGTCCCGTTGCGCAACATGCCAGGAACCTTCGCCGTAATTGACGAAGTTGTGGATCCGCCGCTCGAGTACCGGCTCGTAATCCTTCTTCATCGTCTTCCCGGCAACTTCGATGATGATGCCCAGCGGGTTGGCCGATCCCTCTTTCATCGATTCGATCTCGGGGCCGATGACCGTAACCTTCCCGTCCTCAATTTCTGAGGGCTGGCGCATCTTGAGCAGCTCGAAGGCCGGCGATCTGCCGCCGCCGAACTCCACGTACATCTCTTCCTTCCTTATGCTCTTTCCCTCGAATGCAGGAGAACACCCCATGGGAATCGGGATGGCGGTGACATTGACCCGGATGCCCTTTTGATCCAGCCCCTGCCGGACCACGTCTTCGGGAGTGGCATGGATCCACGTCCCCCCCTCGTATCCCCCAAGTGAAAGGATGGGGAAGCCGAGCACTCTCATGCCATCCACAAGGGCGATCTCTTCATCGGACAAACCGGGAAAGACGATCACGATGGCCTTGGCACGTTCGGCTGCATACGTGAGCAGGCGATGGGCGTCACCGGGAGTGACACCTCCAAACATCATGGCGACGCGGGCGATGATGTCAACGAAATGGATGCCGTGGAACGGTGCAGAGCCGAGGGGGATAAGACGGTATTCAAGGCCCAGCCGGACACCCGCCCCGGATAAGGAAGGGACAACCTTTCCGGCAAGAAACGTGAGCATATATTTTTCCTGCAGTTCACGGCAGATGCCTGCAGCACTCCCCTCGCTCGGGGGGGTGCCTACGACGAGTGCAAGGCCAAGGATACTTCCGTCGACAAGAGAATACCCGAGTTTGCGGATGACCGTGTCGCTGATAAAACCGGTATAGGGTACCGGCTCTTTGCCGGAGACTGCGGTCTGCTCTGCAAGGAGGCACTCGGATGCAACAATTGGGTTGTTCCCCATCTTCCCGAACACTTCCAAAGCCGCTTTCTGGTCATGGACCGCAATACCGGTCAGTGCGTAGGATATCGGAAGGTGATAGGCTGTATCTTCATAGGAAAACGACTGCCGGATGGCAGAAATTCTCGTTTTCAGCAGGTCTTCGCCATGTTTTTTGGCCAACTCAACGTCGGTCATTGTCCATTTCCCTCGCATCAAGGGTTACCCGGTAAAATAGATATAGTTTCGTTATAGGGTAAGAAGAAATCCTCTTATAACCTGCGTTTTAAGCAAAAATCTTACAATAAAGAAAATATATACGTTTAAGTTATATTCTTTATAAAGAGAGGCATAGCATGGGTAAAATACAAATCAGCAGAATTATTTCATCCCTTGTCCTGCTCGCAGCTGTTGCCATCTGTCTGCAGCCGGTTCTTGCAGAGAATAATACGTTATCCATCGCGTATCGCGGTGCCGGGGGATATTACATTGGTGATACCATTATCTTCGACGGGTACAACAGGGCGGGGAATGTTACGGTCCTGAAACTCAACGGCCCGGGACTGCCCGCTGGCGGGGTCCCGGTCTATGATCTCAACGGTAAGGAGGGGACCGGTAATCCCATTGAGGTGAAGGATGACAGCTCATGGCGATTTATCTGGTACACCTCAAATATCCAGGGAATCGACAAGATGCAGACTGCACGGTATTACATCACTGCTCTTGACTTTGGCGATCCGACACAGACTGCCACAACTTCAGTGATGATGAAAAAACCGGATTTTTACGTGGTCCCAACCCCGAACCCGCTTGAAACCGGCAATTACATCCAGCTATTAGGTACTGCTGAACAGGGGACTAAGGACATCCGCATTCAGATCAGCGATGTGAACGGGACCATCTTCCATACCTATGATACTTCAGCAACTGTATCGGGATATTTCACGTATGCTTTCCATGTGGATATGCAGCCGGGTGAATATTACGTGACTGTAACCAGTCCGTCAGTAAAAAACCCGTTCCGTACAACAATCACCGTCATCCCCCCTCAGCCTTCCCCTCCTGAGGGAAACGCCACGCCAGGTGCCGGGGGTCAATCCGGAACGACTCCGGTATTGTCATCATCACCGGTTACCGGGCTGACACAAAATCCACAGACCTCCTCCACACCAACCGGTACGTTATCCGTCTCATCAACACCATCTGGTGCACCCGTTTACGTTGATTCCGTGCCCAAGGGAATAACTCCCATTACCCTCGGAAATCTTACAACGGGCAACCACCTTGTGGAGATCAAATCTCCCGGCTATCTTACCTACTCCGTTCAGGCAACGGTACAGACCGGTGAAACGAAATCTATTTCACCGACCCTCATCAAAAACCCGCTCTCCCTTCCGGTATCACCTGTAACCGCTCTTGCGGGAGTTATCATCGCAGGAGTATTGTTCCTCGCTCTTTCAACACGACGGAAAAATACTTAATTTTTTAGTGTATCGTATCTGTCCTCGCACGTCGTCGGACATCCAAGACCATAATCTATATCGACGTCCGGGAATAATGGTGTACCCACAATCGGTGGATTATGGGGAAATATTCTTTTGTTGCTCATATGCCGGATGAACCCGGTTCACTTCACCGGGCTGCCGAGATTATTAAAAAATACAAGGGGAATATCAACCGTATCCAATTTGATCGCCGCATCGATCCCGGGACGGTTTTTTATGAGGTGACCGCATCGGAAGATGACTACCGGAAGATCACCGAAGACCTTGCCGGGATCGGATACCTGCAGACCTCGCTGAAATCGCTTGACTTCCTGAAGTTCTGCGTTTACCTCCCCCACCAGCCCGGGGCGCTCCATGAATTCCTTGGATATATTACCTCAGCCGGAGCGAACATCGCATTGATCGATTTTGATGATAATGGAAGGCATCCCGATCGTCTGACCGTCAGCCTCAACCTTGAGCAGAGCAGGGAAATTGACCGTCTGCTTGACCAACTCAAATCGCGGTACCGTCTCGAGATTGTTGAATATGACAAGACCGGAAAACATCTCGACGATACAGTCTTTTATGTCCGGTATGCTCAGGAGGTCCGCGAACTCATCGGGGAATCCGAAGATGCATTCCTGTTATCGTTCCTTGCCGATACCAACCACATCGCGCAGGAACTTATGGACCGGGGATGCAATCCTCATCAGGTTTTTGACAGTGTACTTGCGACGGGTCGTACCCTGAACACGACATTCGGAAATAATTTTTATGCATCTGTGCAGCGGTTTGCCATAACGTCCGATATCACGCTGTACTGCTTCCAGCCGCCCTGTGGTGGGAGCGTGTTCCTCATCAGAACACCGAAAGAACTGGTGATGATCGACACCGGCTATGGTATCTACCATACCGATGTCATGGCAATGGTGGCCCGGTATGGAATGGGCGGCATGAAAAACCTGTCACGTATCATCGTCACGCATGCAGATGCAGATCACTGCGGAGCAGCGGGCCACTTCTCCGTGCCCGTCTTCATGCATAAGAATACCCTTGAGATTATCCGGACCAACAACCGCGCCTACGGTTCGCGGAGCCAGGGATCGGTGCTTGAAGAGTTCTATACCAAGATGATCAACCTGTTCTCACAGTTTGCCATTCCTTCGGATATCCACTGTTTTTCAAGGCCGACAAGTGTCATGAGAGGGATCTTCCCGGTCATCGGAACGGTCACGATCGGGGGGCTGGAACTGGATGTGCTGGACGGGCTCGGGGGACATACCTGCGGGCAGGTGTTCCTCTATTCCAAGACGCACGGCCTGCTGTTTGCTGCCGACAGCGTGATCAATTTTGGAAGCCTGACAAAGGAGCGGGCGGATTACAGTTCGCTTGCGGCATTCCTCGTTACTTCAGTCAATGTCGACAGCGAACGTGCGAGACAGGAGCGTGTCGCCCTGATAGCACTCGCGGAAGAAACAGATCGTTCGCTCGCATCATCCGGCCGGCGCTGCCTTATCTGCGGAGGTCACGGAGCGGTGTCGGTTCTTGAGAACAGGAAGCTTGTTCCCGCTGGCGATCTTGAGCGGTACGAAGCCGGAACAAAAGGGTGAAAAATTCCGGTAACCGTTATATTGGAGTTTTTCAGGGATTTTGGTTTTACGCCGGTTTTATTTAATGTGGAGACAAGTAACGATAGCGGTTACTTCAGGAACAGATACCAGACTTCCACGATTACGATGCATAACACAACTCCTATCCCTATCACCGTCATATAACTGATTTCCGCTGGCTCTTCCGCCATGTGAAACTCACGACAGCGGCCAGATAGCCACGAAAATTAAGCCTCGGTCATATGCTGTATAAACGTATGCATCATCCCACTGAAACCCGCTGTCCCGGTCGCTACATTGAAAAAATCAGGGAGCAGTAAAAGCCCCTACACAATGAGAGAGATCAGGTCATGCTTGGTGATGACGCCCCGCACGACCCGTCCCTCGACTACGAGGACTGCATGGTTCTGCTGCAGGATATTGACTACGGTCTCAACATCCATATCTGGTGGCACCGTGGGAAAACCCGGTTCCATGAAATCCCGGACAAAGAACAGGTGAGTCTTGTGCAACCGCTGCTGCTCAATCGCCTTCACAATGACGGATTCGGATATGCATCCGACCGGGACGCCCCGTTCGATCACCGGCAATTGTGAAATATTATTCTTTTCGAAGATCTCGACGGCACGGCTGATCGCATCCTGGGGCTGCACTGACAGGACGGGCGTATGCATGATCTGGACTGCCCGGATCTTTCGTGGTTCCGCGCTGTTGAGGACGACAATGATCTTGTTGAGCGTGCTGACCCGCGGATCCACGTTACCCGCTTCGATCCGCGCCACCATGGACTGGCTGATCCCGGCGCGTCGGGCCAGCTCGGTCTGCTTCAGGCCGAGCGCTTCGCGGCGCGTGCGGAGTTCCTCCGGTGTTGGGATGTGCATTATTCATTACTGATAGTGATAGTAAGTTATCAACCTTATCCTAATGTCGAGTTAGGTTGATTTTTCGTCATCGCCAGTAAGTATCCTGAAGCGCTGAGAGGGAGAAAATGTTTGTGAAGGTACCCCTCTTTTATGATCGGCAGTTATTTTTTTTACAGGTTTTGTCATCTATTTTCTGCCCCAGTGCAAAATTCTTTTAAAGCTCTGATCGTATAGCTGATAACGATAATCCAATGAGCATGATGTTGGATTAGTGTTCTCTATGAATGAGTTCCCAGAAAGTGACGATGACGAAGAGAACCATCGGGTATTCTCTTCCCTTTTTACAGCACCTGATGGCATTCTCTGGCATAGGGGGAGACTGCCCTTGTATCCGACGGAAGCCGGCCATGTTCCTTCCATTACAAATATTGGGATTTCTTACCTGTTCTTCCAGTACAGGCAATACTGCGGGCTGAGTACCCCATGAACGATCGATGGGGTGAAACCCCTATTGATATGAGCCGGAAGGTTCTCGGAGACGTCCAGTCCTGTGTCCCACTTGTCCCTCATATAATACAAGATACCTCCGCAAAGACCTTACAGAATCTTCAATCCCAGAAAAAACAGAATCACCGTAGCGCGATACGGCGGGAAACCTGTATCCCCCGCGACACGCTTTTTACCGTCTGCCGCAACAACACCTATCATATTATCAGCGAGAACTATTCCTACAAGACCGAATCGTATTATTCTATCCTCCGGCATGAAATGGATGGTATCCCGGTACAGCCGTCAAGCGCTGCCGTGCTCGACGCGTATATAGTACCAGTCTGCCTGGAGCGGGCGCACCTTGCCGGCATCCCGGTTTGCGAATGGGGGATATCCCAGGGTTATGCGCCACTGCCGTCAATCCTCTACGGACTGAACTATTTTGCCACAACATCGGACTATTCAGTTGTCAGCGACAACGACATGGCAAAAGAGATCATCAAGCACATCACCAACAAGGGAAAGTATCCATTCTGCTACCAGAAACTGGACGACGGTGCAGAGATCGAGTCCTGCAGGGCAATCTTCGGGAAAACTGCGGGAAGCTGCCACAGTTCCGCGGATATTGCACGGCGTGTTTACGATCTCTTTGCTATTCCGCTTGTCACTATTAATTTCGTGAAATACAGCAACCGCTGCCTCCTCTCCTCTCTCTCTCCAACAAAATATTCCCAGCTCGCCGGAGAAGAGCGCACGCTCCTCTCGGCATACCTCTCACACCAGGAGTTCATATGAGCCGGCTCGGTATTTTCGTTGACCGTAAGACGCTCTCAAACTCGGAGCAACTCAACGCCCTGATCCGGTGCCGGGACGTGGCCGAGAACAAGGGACACGAAGTGGACTTTATTTTCCCGGTGGATATCAGGAAGATCACGAAAGTGGATGCGCTCTTCATCCGCGCCCGGACCGACCCGATGAACGTTACGTACGTGGCCGCACGGATGGCGAGTTTCCACGGTATCCCGGTGATCGACGACCCTCAGTCCATCCAGATCTGCTCGGATAAAATCAATATGTACTCGCACCTGATCAAAAACCACATCTCGCTCCCGAAAACCGTCTTCCTGTCCAAACAGGATCTGACCGTTGAAAGCGTCACCCGCCTGTTCGATGAACTGGGCTCCCCGCTCATTGTCAAGGAACCCTCAACATCGTTCTCGCTCCGTGTGGAAAAGGTGAACGATATTGCAGACTTTTTCCGGGTTGCCCATCGGTTTATCCGGCTCTCCGACTGGATCGTTGTCCAGCAGTATATCGAGAGCAAATATGACTGGAGAGTTGGCGTCCTTGACGGGAATCTCCTGTATGTCTGCAAGTATACCATCCCTTCAGTCACGTTTAAGATCCAGGCCTCGGTCAATGGACATATTGTCTATTGCGGGGTCGAGAGTGTGCCGGAAAAGGATGTCCCCCCTCACGTGGTCAGGCTCGGTATCGAAGCGGCAAACGCGATCGGAAATGGCCTGTACGGAGTGGACATAAAGAATAATAACGGCGATGCGTACGTTATTGAAGTGAATGATAACCCCTCTCTTGAAAGCGGTGAGGACACACATTACCCCCGGGTCTACGAACATATCGTTGACCACCTGTTCGCGAAGTGAGACCATGGATCAAGACTGGCTGATTCGTGCCGAGACTATCTGTTTGCGCTGCAGTGGACAGTGCTGTAACGATGCGCATCCCCCGATATCTGAACACTGTTACCGCAGGCTCCTTGCTGAAGGTGTACCGGGAGATGCCTTTGAGCGGAAGGGGTACCGCTATCTCAGGACCCGCAGGGATGGCACCTGCACGTTCCGGACGGGGGGCAAATGCGCGATCCATACCATCAAACCCGAGACCTGCCGGGCAGGTCCGTTCACGTTTGACGTAAAGGGTGATGTGATCGAAATCTTCCTGAAATTTGAGAAGATATGTCCGATTGTCCGCCTTTTCAAAGAAGTTCCTGATGCCTATGAGCAGCAGTATACCCTCGCAGTAAAAAACATCACCCATCTCGTTTCAAACCTGACCGACGAGGAAATTAATGTGATCTGCAGGATCGAAGAGCCGGAGACTGAAAAGGTAGCGGAAATCCCAAGGATATACAGTGTGTCCCATGACCATCGGGACTGAACACGAATTCTCCATCAACGACCGGCAATTCCATGCCCTACCGGTTTCCGACAAGATCCTCAGGGAGATCTGCGGGAGATACGAAAGCGAGATCCTGTTCGGGGACGTGAAACTGGGTAAGGAACTCCAGAAGACCGTGCTCGAGATGGTCCCACGCTCCCCTGCAGAGGATCTCGCGTCACTGGAGGCACAGCTGATGAAAGGGCTGGCAAAATTCAACCATGTTTTTTCTGACCGCTACTATCTTCTTGGCCTTGGCATGCACCCCACTGCCCATATAAATGAAATTCCGGTCTGGGATCACGATGAGGGGGAGTATTACGAAGTGTACGACCGGCTCTTCAACATCCACCAGCACGGCTGGCTGAATATCCAAGCCCTCCAGATCAACCTCGCTTACCAGAGCAGCAGGGAACTCGTGATCTTGTACAACAAGATTCGCACCCTCATTCCCTGGCTTGTTGCCGTGACCGCATCCTCCCCCATGGTCGAAGGTAAGCTGACCGGAACCTGTGACAACCGCCTCGTATATTACCGGGAGAACCAGAAAGAGATCCCACGTATCTGCAACAGGATCGTGCCGGAGAAGATCCGGTCGGTTGCAGATTACCACATTCAGCAGGAGGAAATTTTTTCAGAGCTCCTCTCCCGTGACGCCGGGATTCTCTGCGAGGAATGGGTCAATTCCAGCGGGGTCATCATCCGCTTCTCGCGCAGGTGCCTTGAGATCAAGGCGCTCGACGAGCAGGAATCAATCCGGTCCGATATGGCGGTGTGTGCCTTTGTCCGGTCTCTCCTGCGTTGCCGCTCCCTCCCGGTTGAAACGGACCATGAGGCACTGCTGGCACTGACGGAAGATGCCATCCGGAACGGAACCGCCGGACTAAAACAGGAACTCGGGCATCTTTACGATGCCGCATGGCAGCGTGCAACTGCGGATGAACGGTGCTACCTGCCCATCGTAAAAGAGAGGATTCACAACGGAAGTCTTGCAGAACGAATGGTTGACCGCATCTCCCACGGCGAGGAGATTACCCCGGTCGTATCTGATATGGCACGGTGCCTTAAAACGAACCGCTCCTACGGGCTTTAATCTGGAACTTCTGCTTATTATGACTCTGGAGGTAAATCGAAGAACGCTATTGCGTTCTTCTCCAGTCTGCCCTTTCTTATGGAACGGCAGACATCATTAAGAACGGTACCAGACCACACTCTCTCAGGACCGGTTGCGATGACAAGGACGTTACTTTCCGAAGCAGAAGGATATTTACTACTGGCAGGCGCCGATATTCCAGTACCGCACTATCATGTTGCCACTACGCAGGACGATGCTGCCCGTGCTGCCGATTCCATAGGATATCCGGTTGTCATGAAGGTGATCTCACCGGATATCGTCCACAAGAGTGATGCCGGAGGTGTCGTCACGGGCATACGTTCTACCGCGGAAGCACGGTTGGCATTCGATCATATTGCCCGGAATGTTCAGGCCCACAGTTCCGGCGCGAAGATCACCGGTATCATGGTAGAGCAGCAGATGGCACAAGGGCTTGAACTGATCGTCGGGGGGAAAACCGATCCGGCATTCGGCAAGGTCATCACCATCGGGTTCGGCGGGAAGATGGTCGAGCTGCTGAGGGATATCTCCATCCGCGTTCTTCCCATCGATGAGAGTGAGATCCGAACCATGGTCAGGGAGCTGAGGAGCTACCCGCTGATCGCCGGTTATCGTGACGAACCGGCGCTGGACGAAGCGTCCCTTGTGAAGATCATCGGTTCTGTTGCCGGGATGTTCCTGTCCGATCCCCGTATCAGCGAATTCGATATCAACCCCCTGATCCTGTACGAAACGGGAGGGTGCGCGGTAGATGCACGGTTTTACCGGGATGATACACCTCCGACCGTTGACACTATCGCAGCCCGGGAAATGCCCGTCAGCCTTCTCGATATTCATTCCATAGCTGTCGTAGGGGCATCGCAGGACCCGAACAAGGTCGGGTACGCGATCTGCCGGAACCTGCTCGTGTTCCCCGGTACTCTCTACCCGGTCAACCCGAAGAGCCCCACGATCCTCGGGCACACTGCATACCCGGACCTTGCATCCATACCGGAAAAGGTCGATCTCGCGGTGATTGCGATCCCGGCACCCGGCGTTCCCAAAGTTATCAACGAGGCAGGACTGAAAGGGGTGCCTCTTTCCATCATCATTTCATCAGGATTCCGTGAAAGCGGAAATGTTGGGCGGCAGCTTGAAGACGAGATCCTATCGACTGCACAGCGCCATAGCATGCGGATCATGGGCCCCAACTGCCTTGGGCTCATGCTCCCGTATCAAGGGATCAACACGACGTTTGATCCGGTCTCCCCGAAACCCGGAAGGATCGCCTTCATTTCCCAGAGCGGCGCGATCATTACGACCATCATCGACTGGAGCCTGCCGGAGGAGATCGGTTTTTCTGCGGTTATCAGTGTCGGTAACCAGTCCGATCTCACCTTTGAGGACTTCATCCGGTTTGCCGGGAGCGATCCTGCCACTCGGGCGATCATCCTCTATATCGAACAGATCCGGTCCGGCCCGCGTTTCATGGAGACTGTCCGGAAGGTATCCCCGACAAAACCGGTTGTTGCCATAAAATCCGGATCCTCGCGGATCGGACAGAAAGCCGCTTCGTCCCATACGGGCTCCCTGGCCGGGAGTTTTGAAGTATACATGGCAGCCTTCCACCAGGCCGGGGTTATCCCGGTCAGTTCCATCCGGGAAGCCTTCCAGGCAGCCGAGCTGCTCTCTTCCGAGGGATACCCGAGGGGAACCCGTGCCGTCGTCATCACCAATGCCGGGGGGTTTGCTGTCCTGTCGTCCGATTATGCCGAGAGGTTCGGAATCGAAATGATCGAATTCTCGTCCGAACTTACCGGCGAACTAAATGCCGTGCTGCCGGTAAACTGGAGCCGCGAGAACCCCATTGATATGGTTGGCGACTCCAGTGCAGACCAGTTCGCCCGCACGTTCGATATCATGATCCGTCATCAGGACATCTGGGACATCGCGTTTGTGATCGCGGTACCCACAGCCATCTCCGATCCGATCCGGGTGGCAAACGAGATCGTCCGTTTTTCCAAAAATACGCACAAAATGATCGTCGGCTGTATGATAGGCGGCGACAGCATGAAAACGCCGCTGCGCATCCTGCACGATTCACAGATCCCCAACTTCCCGGACCTCGAGGATGCCTTCAGGGCAGTAGGCAATATCTGCCGGCACAAGTGCAGTTCCGGCTTGCCGGAATGCCGGCATGAGTAAAAAAAATGCCCGGTTCAGAGAGTGATCTTTTTCAGGATCCGGCCCTCCCTGAAGACCGTAATCCCCCCGCCGCTCTGCGACACGACAATACCGACAGCATGGGTAACCTGCGTGATGGCGGCAACCGAGTTGTGGCGGGTTCCCATCCCGGGGGGAAGGGAGACGTTGCTCGTGTCCACCGTGATATAACGGCCCACAGATTCAACAAACCCGTCACCTGAGATGACGAATGCACCATCGAGCTGTGCGAGGGCCTTGATATTCTCCTTGAGATCAGGGTTTGTGACAATGCGCAGCTCCGGCCGGTGGCCCTCAAACGGGTTCAGGATAATCTGGCGGGATTTTTCCAGCACGTTCCTCGTATCCCCGATCAGGAACGTGGTGCCGACCGGTTTTCCTTCCCGGCCTTCAATCGAGATCTCGGTACAGATGTGGAAGACCGCGTCGAACACTTCCTCTTTCACATCCGTGTCCGCGACAACCATATCTTTCCAGGTATCGGTGCTGATCCGTACTTCCCCCCCGCGTTTGCGGTCCGTGATATCGTTGCCGATACAAAGGATTTCGATGATCCTGCCCTGTTCATCCCGGATCGCCTTGTTGATCCATGCGATCCAGACGCGATCGCCGTTACGCCGGACATTCTCGCTGACATTGACCGCATAGCCTTCGGCATTGAACCCGATGTCGTTTGCCATCATCGAGAGCCCGTGCTGGACGCGGGCTTTCTCGGGAACGATCGTTCCCACGACATTTTTTCCGATCACCTCTTCCGACGTGTAATCAAAAAAAGTCAGGGCATAATTGTTGAAGAATGTGATATTCCCCTGCGTATCCATCCGGATGATAATGCTCTGGGTGTTCTGCATCATGTCGCGGTATTTTGCCTCGCTCTCCCGTAGTGCATCAGTGATCTTCTGCTTTTCCGAGTTGTCGGTGACGACAAAAGTCCCGCCCTTTGTGATATCACCGGGATCAAGCGGCTGCACCTGGAGGTGGCAGGGAACGGATGAGCCGTCTTTTTTGATGAGCCGGCAGTCTGCATGCCCGAGGCCCTGGGTATCCTTCCGGATCAGGAATTCACGGCAGATCTGTTCGAACTCCTCACGAGTCTTCAGCAGCGTGCGTAACTCCCTGCCAACCAGTGCCGTTTCCGTATACCCAAGCATGGAAACAAAGGGTCGGTTCACCCATTCGAGTATGCCGTTGCGCATCTGGAATATTCCGAGAGGAGTTGCGGAAAGGATCGTTGCCAGCTGCTCGTTCTGGACCTTAAGCTCGCGCTCAGCTTTTTTCCTGAGCGTCGTCTGCTTGATCAGGTTGACCATTTCCATAAACTGCGGGCGGATATCCCCGGATTTAGGAAGAGTGATCTCCGTCCCGTTGTTCACTTCCTCAAGGGCGAGCCTGTTCGAACTTCTCCGGCAGAGGAGGATAACCGGCGTCGCATTTCCCTGGGTCTTGAGGTATTTCAGGAAATCTATCCCGTTCATATCCGGCACGAATTCGATCCCGTTCACATCGGGCATCTGCTCGTAGGAGACAATAACGTCAAAGGTCCTGCCGCGGAGTTTTTCTATTGCCTGTTTTATGGAATGGGCCTGCTCAACCCTGATCTCCCCGGTCTTCTCAAGAAACGTGCGGATCTGGGCAAGAAGATCGGTATTGTCATCAATAAACAAAACAGAGATCATCGTGCATCATCCGGTAAAACCACGTGGAATTAACTATTATCAGGTGGATGGTTGAGCGATAAATAGTTGTTGAAAACGGGATATTTTTCAAAAAACAGGGGAAAAATCAAAATATTTCAGTTCTGAGTCTGGAGGATTATTCCAGAATTTTCTGTCAAACCCAATCGAATAAACCCTCAAAAAAATCTCCGAAAAAGAATGCCAGGGCGAAAGGAGTAAAAAGAGTGCTTAGTCTTCCGTATGGGAGACGATCGCGAGTTGGTACATCCAGTCCATCAGCGGGTGACATTCCTCGACAATACATTCGAGATCGCACCCGATACAGGGTATCAACTCATCGCCAGCCATCAGGTCGGACGGGTTGACCGGCATCTGTTTTGCCCGCAGAAGATAGGTCTTGATCCCGTCTTTTTTGAACTCCTCCCGAACGATGAGCCCGCTCTCCTCCAGTTTTTTGACAATTCTGGAGCACTTCCGGCTGTCAACGCCGAGCTCCTTCCAGAGCTCGCTCTGGAGCACGCCCTCCGGTTTCGACTGAATCAGTTTCAGTCCTTCATCAGCAGGATCTCCCACAGTATCCACCTTTTATCAGATCAGATTACCGGTGCGATGGTGAGGATGTTATTCCCCCGGATCACGACGGTCCCGAGGCTTCTTCCCCGCTGGTTGTCGACGAATTCAAGGGTCTCTTCCATGTGGATGTTCAGATATTCATCCACCGCAACGAGGCGCCCCTGCAGTTTCCGGCCTTCGTCTTTGATCTCGACTGAAATTTTCGAATCCACCAGCGCAAACACTTTTTTTATTGGCAAAACAATTCCGTTAACCATCTGCCCTAATTTGGGATGTAAGATAATTAAAGTTTGCCCATACACCACAGAATTGCCACGTTCCCACTGTTTCCGGGGGACTGCCTCCATCAGTCCCGCATCCGTACAATCACAAAAGAGAAAAATTATTCCTGGGGCAGGGGTTCCCAGCGCTTTTTCAGTTCTTTCTCAACACCCGGAAGCGTGGTGTACTCCATCTCTCCAAGCGAGAGCCGGTGGGGCTCGAACGGGCCCTGGGCCCGGATTATGTCGGCAAGCTCGTTGCACCGGTTACGGACGCGATCGAAAGCCGGGTCATCGAACATATCCGCAGGGCCGATCAGTTCGCCGTTGCAGAGCTGGAACCCGAAGCAGATGACCCTTGGGGGTCCGTCAAACCGGGTGCAGTTCGCTTCGGAAAGGCCGACCGGCATGAACGGGCCGTGATGGGAGCCGCGCATCCAGCCGGCAACCAGTACCGGTATACAGAACGGTTCGATCACTTCTCCGACCGCTGGGAAACCGCTCTGGGACCTGACGATCATCACCGGGTCGTCCTTGCCGACATATTTACCTGCCAAGAGGCTCAGCCGCTGGGTGCTGGTCGAGGCAGCGATCTCCCCGTCCCGCTTGAAGACATGCTTGATCACGTACCGCGACGGTGCACCGATGTAGACCAGCAGGCTGTAAATCTCCTCGGGGCAGTTGAACAGAATTTTGCGCTTCTCGACGAGGTCATGGACTTCGAAGACGAACCCCTTATGCATCGAGGGGTCGATGACGAGGCCCGCGGTATTGAACGGGTCGGCAAAGATCTTGTACAGGAAGAAGTTCCAGGCTCCTGGCTCGGTCTTGTCCGCCATGAAGACGAGAATAGGATCCGACCCTCGCTCCTCGAACTCCATCTCGGCAACGCCAGGGCCCATCCCCTTGACATTGCCAGAGAAGGCGTCGGCGAGCATATCCTGACCGGCACCGTAAAGCTTGAGGCCCTTTGCAATCTTCGTGCACTCCATGAAGACATCCCAGGCAAGTTTGTGGACCTTGGTATTATCCACGCCATGGGTATGGGTCATGATCAGTTCGAGATCGTCACCGCAGTGCGTGACGAAGGAGTCGATCAGGAGTTTACCTTCCTGTTCCTTGAGAAGCTTCTGTGCCTTCTCCAGAAGTTTCGGGTGGATGCGGGAGTGTCCAGGGTAACTTCCCACATCCGCCTTAATCACGGAAATCGTGGTTTTCGGCATGAGACTTCACAGTATGAGATCTCTTTCGGATACTAAAAGATTGCGGGGGTTATTATTTGAGGGATTTCCGCACGAGCGATGCCGATCCGTATGCACCGAATGCCCGGAAGAAGACGAGGCTTTCGGCATATGCCATCGACTGTATCGCGTGCTCGGTCCCTTCTTCAAGGGAATAGAGGTCTTTGAAGAATTCCTTTATTGCCATCTTGCAGTTCCCGTCGAATATCTGGCGGTCGGATTTCCCGGGGTTTGCGGGCCGGTATTTCTCCAGCGTCCAGTCCTGGATGCTCTTGTAGAGCGAGGGTTCGTACACTTTCAGGGTGCTGAACACTACATCCTGCCAGAAGGTGCCGACATTACCCTTGATGATATCCCCCTTCGGGAAATGGAGGTTGATCAGGTCCCGGGGAGTGCCGGTGATCCCGTGCTGCGCGATCCCGACCTTAAGCTTGTTGTCCCGTAGGGCTTTTGCGATCGCCTTCGTCTGGGGGATATCGATGGAGAGCTGTTCGACAACATTCCCGTTTGCATCGTACACATGGCCGTGCGTGCTGCCGTTTGCTATGGCGAGCACGTGGGGAAACACATCATTCTCATTGAGCGCCCGGATGAACGTAACGGCCTCCTCGGGTTTTGTCAGGACAAGCCCACTTCCGTCCTTTCTGCCGATCTCTCCCACTTCAACTTCGAGACCATACTCCCTTCCATTCATTCCTTTTTTGATATAATGGGCGAGGTCAGAGGTAATCCGGATATTCGGGTCAAGCTCGTCCTGGACATTCTTTCCTTCGAAGTTGAAGAGGTGGGAGGCGTCGATCGCAAATGAGGTATAGCCGGCAGCAATCTGTGCATCGATCAGCTGTTTGGTGCTGTCAACCTCCCCGGCATCACCTTTCTTGATGGTGATGTGATCCGCGTGGAGGGCCCACGCGTCAAACCCGATGGCTTGTGCGGCCTCGTTCATCCTTTTTGAGAAATCCTGCGGGGTGAGTCCTGTATATCCACCCTTGAGGTCGCACTCCGACCGGGCAAGTTCCATGAAGACTGCTGAGTCTGTATCTTTGGCTGCCCTGAAAATGCCTTGTGCTACCGATGCTATCCGGACGTTCGCCGCCATGACAATCGCCTTGTGGCCGGAGACTGCGTTGAGGATTGTCGAGCCGGGGATAGGACCAAAATCATTCTTCTTCATACTGCATCAATCCTGTTTATTCACCCTTCATGCATAAATTTTTCAATCAGTGCGATCTCTTTTTTGCCGCCTACATAGATAGGTGTGATCTCATCGATGGCACGGGGGGTAATGTCGAGAATATCAGTGTTCCCATTGCTGATCGCCCCGCCGGCCTCGTGGATGATCTTTCCCATCGGATTTGCCTCGTAGAGAAGGCGCAGTTTTCCCCTCTCTTTTCCCTTGAATCCGGGGTAGGAGAAGACGCCCCCCTTGTGGAGAATCTGGTGCACATCGGCGACAAAACAGCCGCTGAACCGGAGTTTGTATCCTGCCTGCTCGAGATCCCCGATCCACCGGGCATGGGCGGGGAGATAATCCTTTCGGAGGGCGCCGGGGGCATAGATCCTTCCTTCCGGGATCCTGATGTCCCGGTGCCTCAGGACGAATTCGCCGGACTCGTCCATGACAAATTCGTGGACTCCCTTTCCCGTCGTGAAGGCCATGATGGTGAGCGGGCCGTAGAGCATGTACAGGGCGGCAACCATCGTTGCACCCTTGCCAAGCACATGCCCCGGATAGATCCCGATGATGGATCCGGTGCAGAGATTTACGTCAATGAGCGAGGACCCGTCAAGCGGGTCGATGACGACCCCGAAGTCGTTCTTCGGGTTCTCAACCTCGATGACCTGCTCCTGTTCTTCAGTTGCGATATACCTTACGAGACGAGAAGATTTGAGTCCTGAAATGAACACCCCGTCAGCATACTTGTCAAGGGGCATCTGCTCTTCGCCATATACGTTCCGGGTTTTCTCATCCACCGAATCTTTCATGCAGGTGCAGAGAAAACCCTTCCTGACACCATGGGCCTGGTCGCTCAGGAAGAGAATTAACTCCGCCAGGTTCTTTTCTGTTCCCTCGCTGACAAGGAAATCTTTGAGTTTCATGTCTTACCACTTTCCTCTACCACAAAGAGCATGCAACCATGGGATATCCACCCGGATGTGAGTAGTTGTTTGATGCCGATGTTTATCAGGATTATTATCTTGTTGTACCGGCTTACCTGCCTCAGTTTGGGTCAAAGGGAGGAGCCATCAACACACATGTTCCGATCTCCCGTTTCAGCAGATCTGGCAGGTGTCATAGGAATGACTGAAAATTTTTTCCCGGACCGTGATCCCATTTTTTGGAGAAACACAAATCCGCTCTAAAAAATCCTGTCGAGAGAGAAAATCATCAGAATTTTTCGTGTGTGTCCATTCAGGAACGGCGGCGTTCATCGTAACTGGGGGTATGATCGACAAGGATAAAAAAAGAAAATTCAGTTCGTGCCAGGAACCGTTGTACCAGCCGGAAGGTTCCCGAAGGTCACTTCCAGTATACCATTTTTGAACGATCTCTGCATCGATCCCGCATCCACCAAGGGCAGAGATGCAGTCGTGTGGTAGTGATGATCCGCATCCCTTGCATCGATGACGAGCGTGCTTCCCGTTATCTCAAGCTGTATCATGTCATCCTTTGCTCCGGGAAGTTCGATAATCACTTTGATCTCATTCCCGATCTGATGGACTTCGGTAACGGGTTCCCGGGTGGCTCGGGGCGGGATAGCCGGGATTTCTGCCATCCCGGCGGATGTTCCGCCGTTGCGGAAGACGATCCGGTAACCGTAAACCTGCGGGGTACCGGGCGAACATATCGTCCATCTGTTCAAACATATCCATAGAGTCTTCAGTCATTGTCATCACCTCGTTTTCGGTATTATGCTTTCCCCAGTTTCTTTTCCAGAGACTCTGTCAGCGTTGTGATCTCTGCAAAGTCCTTATTTCGTGCATGGACCGCTGAACGGAGCTTGCCGGCCAGCTTATCATCGATCTTCTTGTGAGCCATGCCGGCCCGGGAGATCAGCAGCGAAGCCTTGTCAAGGATGGTACGCTGCTCTTGGTTGTACAGCATCTCCCATGCATGCCGTTCGGACTGATCGATCGCATCCTGGTCAAGAGATCCCTTCGCTTTGAGCAGAGCTGCATTGAAGTGGGCCTTTGTCAGCATCACGTTATTGATCGCGTCCTTGCGCTCCTGTTCGTTCCTGCCGCCCATCTGGATGATGAAGTTACGCATCGCCTCCATCTTTGCCTCGCGGACAAGCGCCTCGATATCTGCGCCAACATAACCATCGGTCTGTTTCACCAGTACATCGACATCGACATCCTCTGCAAGGATGTTACCGGTCTCACCACCGAGGTAGACCTCGAAGATCTTCTTCCTGCTCTCCTCGTCGGGCGCAGGTACGTAGATGTGGCGTTCGAGGCGGCCCGGACGGAGCAGGGCATCGTCCAGCATGTCCGGCCGGTTGGTAGCCGCAAGGATGGTAACATTTTTAAGTTCTTCAATCCCGTCAAGCTCGGTAAGGATCTGGGAGACCACGCTTTCCGTTACATGGGATGACCCCTGGAAGCTGCCCCGCTTGGGCACCAGCGCATCGATCTCGTCGAAGAATATGATCGAAGGGGATGCCTGCCGGGCCTTACGGAAGATCTCCCGGATACCCTTTTCTGATTCTCCGACCCACTTTGAGAGCAGTTCGGGTCCTTTCACCGCGATGAAGTTACACTCGCTCTCGTTGGCCACGGCCTTTGCGAGCAGCGTCTTACCGGTACCGGGAGGGCCGAACATCAGGATCCCCTTGGGGGCCTTGGTCTGGAGCCGTTCGAACACATCCGGATATTTGAGCGGCCACTCCACGGCTTCCCTGAGTTCCTGTTTCACATCCTCAAGCCCACCGACCTGCTTCCAGGTGATATCCGGCATCTCGACGAGCACCTCGCGCATGGCAGAAGGTTCGACATTCCTGCGCGCCTCAGAAAAGTCGTCGTTGGTCACCCTGAGTTTGTCGAGCACCTCGGAAGGGATCTCCTCGTCGATCTTGATCTGCGGGATCACCTTGCGGAGCGCATGCATCGCCGCCTCCTTGACCAGCAGCGCAATGTCTGCCCCGACAAAGCCGTGGGTGATGTTAGCGAACTCCTCGATCTTCACATCGTCCGCCAGAGGTACCCCCCGGGTGTGCACCTGGAAGATCTCCAACCGGCCTTTCTTGTCCGGAATACCGATCTCGATCTCCCGGTCGAACCGCCCGCCGCGCCGGAGTGCGGGGTCTAGGGAGTCCGGCAGGTTGGTCGCCGCGATGACGATGACCTGCCCGCGTCCCTTGAGGCCGTCCATGAGGGCCAGGAGCTGGGCGACGATGCGCCGCTCGACTTCCCCCTGCACTTCCGCACGCTTCGGCGCGATTGAATCGATCTCGTCGATGAAGATGATCGCGGGTGCATTCTGCTCCGCCTCTTCGAACTTCACGCGGAGTCCCTTCTCGCTTTCACCGTAATACTTGCTCATGATCTCGGGGCCGGAGAGCGAGATGAAGTGGGCATCCACCTCGTTTGCCACCGCTTTTGCAATCAGGGTTTTGCCGGTGCCCGGGGGGCCGTAGAGCAGTACCCCCTTGGGCGGCTGGATCCCGAGGCGCTCGAAGATCTCCGGGTGGCGGAGCGGGAGCTCGATCATCTCTCGCACGAGCTGCAGTTCTCGGCCAAGACCCCCGATATCCTCGTAATGGATATCGGACAATTCGGGTTTGCCCTCTTCGGCTTTGTAGGCCTCTTCCTTCAGTTCGATGTCGGTGTCATCGGTGACGATCACCATGCCCTTGGGGGCCACCTTCGTAATTATGAGGGTAATGGAGTTGCCGATCACATCGACACGGACAGACTGTCCTTCGATCACAGGCCGCCCACGCAATACCCGGGAAAGATACTGTTCACCCCCGACAAGGCGTATCGGCTGGGTAGGCTGGACCACGATCTTCTTGGCATATTCGGCCTCAGATTTTCGGATCCTGACCTTCTCATCAATACCGGTGCCCGCATTCCCCCGGATGTTCCCATCAATGAGGAGCGTGGCAAACCCGGTATCCTGGGCAAACCCCGGCCAGATGATTGCAGCGGCCTTCTTCTTGCCCTGGATCTCGATTACATCTCCGGAGACCAGGCCGAGTTTTTTCATCACCTCGATACTGAGCCGTGCAATACCCCGGCCGGCATCGTCGTGGGCTGCTTCCTTTACCGTAACTTCAAAATAATCCTTTTCTTTCATCGTAAAACACCTCGTACATTGAAGGTTTACCATTAGTTAGTGCTACACACTATATAAATACTCTGCCATTATCAAACCCCCCTTTTGCCGGGCAATACGAGGGAGTATCCACATTCATGATAGAAAGCGGCGATTTTTAACACAAAAAATTCTGTGTTATTCCAATTCAACTTTACTTGTTAACTTAACAAGCCAGATTTAGTCCAGAATTGAAAAACCGAGCCTTTATCTGGTCTTTACTGCTACCTGTATGGTATGAGTATTGTCGCAGATGCCAAGCGCGGCATCGTAACTGAAGAGATGAGAGAAGTCGCCGCACAGGAAGGAGTCACCGAAGACTTCGTCCGCCGCGGGGTTGCCGAAGGGCATATCGTTATCCCGGTCTCCCCCTATCGCAAGGTGAAGATCTGTGGGATCGGGGAAGGGCTCCGCACCAAGGTGAATGCCTCGATCGGAACATCCACGGACATTGTGGATATTGGCATGGAGATCGAAAAGGCAAAACAAGCCGAGCTCGCCGGGGCAGACACGCTCATGGAGCTCTCGACCGGCGGAGACTTTATGGAGATCCGCCGGCAGATCATCGCCAATACCAAACTCAGTGTCGGGTGTGTCCCCCTGTACCAGGCATTCATTGAAGCGGCGATAAAGGACGGGGCAGTCGTGAACATGAAAGAGGATGACCTGTTCAGGATCACGGCCGAACAGGCAAAACTCGGCACTAACTTCATGGCCATCCATACCGGCATCAACTTTGAGACAGTAAAGCGCCTGAAAAACCAGGGCCGTCACTGCGGACTCGTCTCCCGGGGCGGGGCATTCATGACCGCGTGGATGCTCCATAACGAGAAGGAGAACCCTCTCTACTCGGAGTTTGACTACCTGCTTGAGATCATGAAGGAGCACGAGGTCACGCTCTCGATGGGAAACGGCATGCGGGCTGGCGCTATCCACGATGCTACAGACCGGGCGGGTATCCAGGAACTGCTCATCAATGCGGAACTCGCGGACAAGGCGCATGCGCAGGACGTCCAAGTGATCGTTGAAGGTCCGGGCCATGTACCGATTGATGAGATCGCGACTAATGTCCAGCTTATGAAGAGAGTCACCAACAACAAACCATTCTACATGCTCGGCCCCATCGTCACCGACATTGCCCCGGGCTACGATGACCGCGTTGCCGCTATCGGTGCCGCCATCTCCTCATCGCTTGGAGCGGACTTTATCTGCTATGTAACCCCGGCCGAGCACCTCGCCCTCCCGACCCCTGAAGAGGTGTACGAAGGCGTGATCAGCTCGCGGATCGCCGCCCATGTCGGGGATATGATCAAACTCAAGAAGACCCGGGACCTGGACCTCGAGATGGGCCATGCCCGCCGCGATCTTGACTGGGAGCGCCAGTTTGCCGTAGCCATGAACCCGAAGCGGGCACGGGATATACGGAAAGAGCGCATGCCCGCTGATACCGACGGGTGCACGATGTGCGGCGATTACTGTGCAATCAAGATCGTCAACCGCCATTTCAAATTCTGATCCTGCACCCTCTTTTTTGCCACGCACTTTTTTTGATGTTATCTCAAGAATTATGGAATACGGACATCGTCCACTGCAGAAAGGATCCCGTTGGTTGCTGGTTCTTAACTCAAATACACTCAAATAACCACGGGAATAAAATAATCCGGCACGGTGATCCTATCAGACTGAACTTTGGGGGCTTTATCCCCATCTCGACGATCGATTGGCGTGGGAGGGCGGTTTGTACGCTGTTTTTGCGGGGGTGCCCCCTGCGGTGTTCCTACTGCCAGAACGAGGGTATCCAGTCCGGAGAGGATTACCGGGATCTCGAAGAGATTACGGAAATGATAAAAACTTCATCACCCTTCATCAGCGGAGTTGTTATTTCCGGCGGGGAACCCACGCTCCAGAAAGAGGCCCTTATAGAGCTTGCCGGCTATGCAAAAAAAATGGGACTGGTGGTTGGGATCCAGACCAACGGCCTTTTTCCAGGTACGCTGGAAACTCTCATTCAGCAAAACCTGGTGGACAGGATCGCCATTGATTACAAAACACAGTGGGAAGGGTTTTCCGGCCTGCCGGGAGGCTACAGCGCAGTGCCTGCCGATAATTATGAGAAGAACCTGCAGAGATCTATAAGCATCTGTAAAAAGGCATCCCGGGAAAATATCCTAGCAGAATTCGAGATTGTCATCACCGTTTTTTACGAGAACGCGGATTATATCGGGAAAATTTCTGCAGAGATCGGCAATGCCCCTCTCGTGCTCCAGCAGGGTGAGCACAAGATCGTCCGGATGCGCGAAACAGCACCTGATATGACCAATGGGGAATATATCTGTAAACGACGAACCCTTCAGGAGAACCATCCACCCCTGACACTGGCAGAGTTGAAAACGATCGCAGATGACCTGGGAAGGACAGTCCGGATACGGACACGGGAGATTGGAGAGATATCCTATGAAAGTGATTGGCGTCGTCGGCATGCCCGCAAGCGGAAAAGGTGAATTCTCCCGCATCGCGCAGGAGATGGGTATTCCGGTCATTGTCATGGGCGACATGGTACGGAAAGCCGTGCGGGAAGCGGGGCTTGAGCCGAACGACACGAATTTTGGTGCAACTGCAAACCGGCTCCGGGCTGAACAGGGCATGGACGCGATTGCCCGGCTCTGCGTTCCCGAGATCCAGCACCAGTCCGCCCCCCTCGTCCTCGTGGATGGAATTCGGGGAGATACGGAAGTATCCCTCTTCCGGCGGAATTTTCCGGGTTTTACCCTGATCAGCATCGAGTCCTCATTTGAAAAACGCCTCGCACGGATAGCCGTACGGGCGCGATCGGATGATTTCATGACTGCCGATGCCCTGCACAACCGGGACGAGCGGGAACGGGGCTGGGGCCTCGGCAATGCCCTGCGCGAGGCGGATATCCATCTGAAGAACGAAGGGACACTGGCAGATTTCTCCGATGCCGTCCAGCTCCTTCTGGCACAGTTGCGGGGAGACCCATGAGCCTCTCTCCCTATTTCTCCTCTTCGGCAAAGGTATGGGACGACATCGCATGGGTCTATGGTATAGAGGAGGCCGGGTATGCCGGATGGGAGATCGTAAGTGACGGAAATTACCGCTTGGAGAACCCGGACTGCTTCCACAAGGTTGAGGATATGCTCGCGACTACCCGGCTCGGTGCTTCCGTACATGCGCCGTACGGCGACCTGAATATCGCCACCCTCAACGATCCCATCTGGAGGGAATCGATCCGCCAGCTCTGCAGTTGTATTGAACATGCCGCACCGCTGACCGATCGGATCACCATCCACCCGGGCTACATATCACCTGTTGGCAAGATGATGCCCCAGAAAGTCTGGGAACTTCAGAAAGAGGCGCTCCGGCAGATCGGCAGGTGTGCATCCGAACACGGGGTGCTTGCCTGTCTCGAGAATATGATCAGTTTCAAGGAGTTCCTCTGCCGTCTCCCGGAAGAATTGATTGGTATGACTGAAGGCATTGACGGTATCGGAATGACGTTCGATTTCGGGCACGCGAATACCATCGGCAAAGTCGGTGAATTCCTTCGGTATGTCCACAAGGCCAATCACATCCATATCCATGATAACCACGGCGTCTCGGATGAACACCTCCCGCTCGGTGAGGGCACAATCGCGTGGGAGACGGTGGGAAGGGAAGTTGCTTCCCGGTACACAGGAGGACGGATCGTGATTGAAGGACGCTCGGTAGAAGAGGCAAAGAAGAGCCTTGCCGTATTCCGAAGGAATTTCATATGAACCGTGAGCGAGAACGAACCGATAGAGCAGCATCCCGGGGGGATTGTGCATGAACGACGAGGATAAGCGAGGAGTTGTAGGAAAATCACGGAGTGATTTTCCGTGAGCGGCGAGACTCTGCATGTCTATTTCCTTGGTACCGCAGGTGCCCTCCCCACACCGACACGCAACCCGCCCTGCATCATGATCCGCAGGGGATCCGATACCCTGCTGTTCGACTGCGGTGAAGGTGCACAGCAGCAGATGATGCGGGCACGGTGCGGGTTCACCATCAATGCGATCTTTGTCTCCCACTGGCATGCCGACCATTTCCTGGGCATATTCGGCCTAGTCCAGACCATGTCATTCAATGGCCGTACAGAACTCCTCACGATATACGGCCCAGAATGGGTGCACGAGTTTGTCGACACGCTCCGGCACGTTGCCCGGTTCAACCTGAAATTCCCCATGGAATCCGTGGAACTCTCCCACGGATCGTGGGTACGGTTTGACGGTTATACGGTAACGGCATTTAGCGCAAACCACGGTCTTCCGTCTCTTGGATTTATTCTTGAAGAGGACCCACGCCCGGGACGGTTCAACCGCGAACAGGCAGTTGCTCTCGGCGTCCCCGCCGGCCCGCTGTTTGGCAGGCTCCAGCGGGGAGAGACCGTGACGGTTGGTATCGGGGATGCAAGTGTCACGATCGGGCCGGAACAGGTCATGGGACACCCCCGGCCAGGACGCAAGATCGTCTATACTGGTGATACCCGCACCGTCCACCCCTCAATCATGGATATTGCTCACGATGCAGACCTCCTGATCCACGATGCAACCTACGATGAGTCAGAAGCTGCCCGTGCAGCAGAATTCTACCATGCAACAGCGTCACAAGCGGGAGAAGCCGCAACTGCGCTCAATGCGGGGACCCTCGTTCTCGTTCATACCAGTTCGCGCTACACGGATGTCCAGGCACACGTCAGCGATGCACAAAAGAAATATTCCGGCCGGATTCTCGTTCCGAATGACCTGGATATGGTGGAATTGGCATTCCGTGACTAAAGTCACTGAACAGATACGGATGCTCCCCCCTTTTGCAGATAACAAGTAAATTAAACATTCAGGCACCCATTGATGATCATACAGAGCATCGTATATCCGCGGAGCGTTGACGATACCAGATACTATATCGCAACAATATCCCGTACGCTGTGTGTGGTGAGAGAGAAATATGCAGAATACCAGTGAAGATGATGTCCTCGTCTACCGGCTTGGTACAGGGTGTGACCTTGCTGACATCGAGGAAGGGAATGTATATCAGGGAAAGGTACAGGGTTTTGCCAATTTCGGGATGTTTGTCCAGCTGAACGACCGGATCAAGGGCCTTGTCCACAAAAGCAACATCAAGGCCGATCACAAGGAACGTGATTCGATTCTCGTGCGGGTCCGGCAGATCCGGCCGAACGGTAACATCGATCTCGAAGAGATCCAGATACAGGTCTACCAGGTGCAGAACATTGAACGGAAGTCAACAACCGTACGAATCGCTGATCTGAGCACCAAAGTGGGAAAAACGGTAGCCATCGAAGGGGAAGTCGCCCAGATCAAGCAGACCAGCGGTCCGACTATCTTTACGGTTGTTGACGAGACCGGTACCCAGAACGCTGCCGCCTTTGTCGAGGCGGGCGTTCGGGCGTACCCGGAAGTCGAGTTGGAAAATATCGTCAAGGTCATTGGCGAAGTGATGATGCGCAACAACCAGCTCCAGATCGAGGTCGATGCGATAACCGTGATGACAGGAGATGATTCGGTCGCAGTCAAGGCAAGGATCGAGAAAGCCCTTGATGCCCGTTCCGAGCCGGAGGACATCCCCCTCCTTGTTAAAAGCGAGGTCATGGAGAAACTCCGTCCCGAGATGAAGAAGGTCGCGAAGATCATCAGGAAAGCGGTCTTCACGTCTCAGCCCATCATCCTCCGCCACCATGCAGATGCCGACGGCATCTGTTCCGCTGTCGCCATCGAACAGGCAGTTGTGTCCCTGATCCGGGAATCGGGAGGGGACTTCGATGCAGATTACTACCTCTTTAAGCGTGCGCCCTCGAAAGCCCCGTTCTATGAGATCGAGGATATCACCCGCGACCTCGATTTTTCACTTAAGGACCATATCCGGTTCGGGCAGAAGATGCCTCTTGTCATCCTCACCGACAATGGTTCCACCGAGGAGGATGAACCCTCGTACAAGATCGCGAGTGTTTACGACATTCCCTTTATTGTCATCGACCACCACCACCCTGATGCAACCATCGACAAGTACCTGCTCGCCCATGTCAACCCCTATCATGTCGGAGGCGATTTCGGGATCACTGCCGGCATGCTCGGCACGGAGGTTGCCCGTCTGATCAATCCCAAGGTCGAATCTCTGATCCGCCACCTGCCGGCCGTTGCCGGTGTCGGGGACCGGAGCGAGGCACCGGAACGTGCCCTCTTCCTGTCCCTTGTCCGGGATCAATTTGCGGAAGAGGCCTGCAAGGATATTGCCCTCGCTCTCGACTACGAACAATTCTGGCTCCGGTTTAATGACGGCCGCGAGATCATTAAGGATATCCTGAACTTGACCGGAAAACCCGAACGCCATAAAAAATTGGTGGCGCTGCTGGTGGACGGCGCCAATACCATGATCGAGGACCAGATGAGCGCCTGCATGCCCCATGTCGTTCCCCGTGTCCTTGCCAACGATGCACTTCTCTTCCTTATCGATGTGGAGATCCATGCCCATAAGTTTACGTTCCCGCCTCCCGGCAAGACAAGTGGCGAAGTTCACGACCGTCTCTGCCGCCAGAATGCAGGAAAACCGGTAGTCACTATCGGGTTTGGCCCGGATTTTGCCGTCCTGAGGTCACGGGGTGTACTCATGAATATCCCCCGTATGGTCCGGGAACTCCGGGTCGAGATCCCGGGTGGCGGGATCAGTGGCGGCGGCCACCTTGTTGTTGGCAGCATAAAATTCGTGGAAGGCATGCGCGATGTGGTGCTCGAAGCCCTCATCAAAAAGATTGCCGATGCTCAGGTTCAGCAGCAGAATTAAACCAAAAAAATTTCCGAATTCCGCTGATTTCGACCCGGAAACGCCCGGAACACATGGTAATTATGTTCATGGAAAACTACGCATCCGGTGGGCGAGATATAATTTTTCTGGTCGAAATATCGGCCGGGAAAAAAAAATAAGACTGGATTTTTCGCAGGATTATTAGATATTTATATATAGCAGTTGATCTATATGAGTTTTTAATGCTGAGGCACAACATGTCAACAACTAAAAAATTACGTGAGACGTACAATGAGACCCAGCACAAGATCGTTTTGTATCTCAATTCTGGCATAACCAAGGGCAAGCACTATTTCAAATCCAAATATATTGCAAAAGACCTTGGTCTCTCGCCAAAAGAGGTGGGAACAAACATGGCAATTCTTGCCGAGATCTGTAAGGAACTGGATATTATCCGGTGGAGTTATTCGAACAGCACAACGTGGATGGTCACCCCGCGTGCCATCTGAATATCCCCACAGCCATTCTTCTTTTTATCATGACGAAAGTTCTGGAATTTGAATCAGAGGTAGAATTTGTTGCAAACATCAACGACCACAAGGACTGCCTGATGTCACAGGATCCCACACAGGATCATCCGGAAGCACTCTGGTTTAATATCGACATCCCGAAAGGTCATAACCTGAAAGCCGGTGACCGAGTACGCGTCACCATTGAAAAACTCTAGCCCTGAATACGGTTCCGGGACAGGGCACACTGTTACCGGGCCCCGAACAACCGGAATTACGAGGCACTGCTCATGAACACATCACACATGTTCCTGCCGGTTTTCCGGGAGATTTAAACGAATCCGACAGTTGCATTGGACTGCGGATCGCAATCACAACAAGAACCTTTTTCCCAGTCTGTGCTAAAAAACCGCCAATATTAAGGCAGGATGTCATTTTACCCGGACTTCCCTCATGATGGGAAAAAGCAATGACCGTTATGCTATCACATGAAGGCGAATTTAATGAGCGATGGTATGATCGGGTATGTTTTGTTTTCGGGATTGCATTATTGGGTTTTTGGAATAATATGCCTGGATTATTCTTCTTTTTTATGCAGGAACCCCGGGATTGTTGCCAACCTGCATGGATTTATGAAAGTGCAGGCAGAAATGGCAATAGATGGCTGGAACGTTTTCGTCCATAGAGACTCGTCAACTAAAACACAAACAGGAGAGTTTCCCAACAGGATTTTATGGTTGCACGGTTTTACATCTGGTTAATGTCCCAAGCTGTGTATCCGGTCTTTGCCGGTGTACTGGTGCTGGTCATGATCTCCTTCTGTACCGGATGCATTTCTACCGGTGTGGGGAATACATGGTACAGCAGCAATTCCGTCATGGTGAATATCAGCCATACTGGTGATCCAGCTGATGTCGGTGTTCAGGTAACGGTATACCGGATAGCAAACCTGACGCAGGAAAGGTATACCATAGTGAATACTCCAGCAACGCTCGTAAATGGGCAAAATATCGTCGCTGTCCCTGTCAGGCTTGAACCCGGCAGTTACAAACTGTATATCTATGTGCTCAGCAATAATGACCGTAAGACCGCAGTGATCCGCGATATTGTAGTGTGATTTTTTTATGGCCCATTTCTCAAAAACAATGATAGATGCAGCCAGGGGGCTGGAACCGGCGGATGTGGTCTTTGAGAATGCTTCCGTCTTCAACCCGTTCACCTGTTTATGGGATGAAGGGTCGCTAGCGATTAAGAACGGGCATGTTCTCGGTATCGGGGATTATTCCGGGAAAATGGTGCAGGATTGTACCGGCCAGTATATTGTGCCGGGCCTGATTGATGCCCATGTCCACATCGAAAGTTCGCTACTCACGCCCACCGAATATGCCCGCCTCGTTGCCCTTCACGGGACGACAACGGTAATCGCCGACCCCCACGAGATCGCCAACGTTGCCGGCTCTACCGGGATGGCATACATGCTCACTGCACATGAGAGGGCCGCAATTGATATCCTGTACCTGCTCCCGTCCTGTGTGCCCGCGACACCGGCAGATGTCGGAGGGGCCGTGCTCGAGGCTGATGACCTGCGCCGTTTTAACGGGGATGATGGGATCCTCGGGCTCGGCGAGATGATGAATGTGCCGGGTGTGCTTGCGGCGGACCCCGGCATTGCAGCAAAACTCCATCTCTCATGCATACGCGACGGGCACGCCCCGGGTCTTACCGGCAAGGACCTCAATGCCTACATCCTCGCCGGTCTCCAGAGCGATCACGAATGTACCACGTTTGCTGAGGCGGAAGAGAAGCTGAAAAAAGGGATGTATATTTTCATCCGCGAGGGTTCCACGGAACAGAATATTGAGGAACTCATCCCGCTTGTCACGCCCGCAACGGTGTCCCGATGCTGCTTTGCCACCGACGACTGCCATGCCGATTTGCTGATGGACGCGGGGCACATCGACCGCTGTATCCGGAGGGCTGTTGCTCATGGGCTTTCACCGGAACTTGCCATACGCATGGCCACACTCTCCCCGGCTGAACGGTTCGGCCTTAGTGACAGGGGCGCACTCGCTCCCGGGCGGAGGGCGGACTTCTGTATTGTCGACGACCCGGAGACGTTCGTTGTCCGGCAGGTCTTCCGCAACGGGACTGAGATAAAAGCATCATCACATGTACCGCAGGTCCCGTTCCCTCCCTCTGTTCACTGCTCTGTCCCGTCACGGGAAGCCATCAGTATCTCCGGCAACGGGAGCGCCCGGGTAATCGGCCTTGTCCCGGACCAGATCGTGACCACATCACTCCGCTATGACTGCTCTGCAGAGGACATACCTGATCTGGACCGGGATATCCTGAAGGTAGTAGTCTGCAACCGGTACCGTGATGCTCCCTGCGGCATCGGGCTCGCCCATGGCTTTGCATTCCGGGAAGGTTCCATCGCGTGCAGCATCTCACACGATGCCCACAATATTATTGCTGTCGGGACGAGCGATGACGCGATCCTCCAGGCCATTCACCAGGTAATCCGTGCACAGGGGGCCATGGTAGCGGTTCTCGGCATGGAAACCGTCATACTGCCACTCGATTGTGCCGGCCTTATGTCGACCCTGCCCTACCCGGAAGTTGCCCGACGGTTGAAAGTCCTGCATGATGTCGCAAGAAAGATGGGGGGGATCGAAAACCCTTTCATGTACCTCTCGTTCCTCGCACTGACAGTAATCCCGTCGCTGCGTGTCACCGATAGGGGCGTCTTTGATGGTGAAAGCTTCCGGGACGTGCCATTGTTCCTGGACTGATTGTGAAATGATGCGGGCATTGACGGTCTTTATGGGTATTATGTGAGGGGCAGGATAAGGACGACACCGAATACCATCAGGACTGCACCGGATATGCGTCGCAGGATCTCTTTTTCCCGGGGATCTCCCGAAGTGTCCCAAATCCTTGTGAGACAGACTGCCCGATCCCCAGATAATCCGGAATACGGAGATTGGTCCTGAATTTTCCCAGGAATACCATCACATTTTCGCAATCGATCTGTTCCCGTCTGAACCGGACATGTGCCGTGCAGGAGAGAGGTTCAGCGGGAGTATAATCGAGGGATTTTGCAAGCGTATTCAGGTGGGCGGTCAGGATCTTCTGCATGAATCCGTCCCGTGCAGGTTTTCCGTGCAGGTCATAGAATTTTTTTGCATGCTGCTGGTTCAGGGCAAGCCATGGTGTGAGAAATTCATATTCATGCATCCCGCCGGTTATCCCGAATTCCTCATCGCGGATTTCCCTGTCCCGCGAAGCGATGGTGCAGCGGTTGTTTCCCATCGTGATCTCCGGATCTCCTTCCGCCATCTGCAAAAGGATGCCTGCTCCCTGGAAGATGCCGATCAGCATCAGCTCGCCTTTGACCTGCTTGCACTGGATCGCAGGATAACGATAGATAAACCGTTCGGGAGGACTTCTGCGAAGTGCTGGTGCAGGATACTCCGCAAGCTGGCGGGCAAGAGACGACCGGAACTCCGTCAGGGAGAACTGCAGCGGATTTGCCGGTTTGAGGATAAGGGTGAAGATGCGAAGGATCATGGGAGTGCTCACATACAACAGAGGGGGTCTGGAGAAATAAGGGATTACCTCTTCCCACGAGTACCTCTCTCCGGAATCCGGGAGTTATGGTGACAACACGGCGAACCGCTTGATTGCAGAAACATTGCGTTCTGTGTCTGTAATCCCGATAAAAAATTCACCGGTCGCTTGGATTTCGCCCATCGCGCTCCACGTGTTGGTACCGCAGCTTCCTTCCTGCACGATGGTTGTGAAGGATCCTTCCGGGTTAATGGAGAGTGCCGGCTCCGGGGACAGGATGGAGAAGATGGTGTAATTCAGTTCGTGACCAGCCGGAAGGTTTGTGGTACCCATGATTGCGAACGGGCGGGCGACATACTGGTCGACGATTGGATCGATCTTAATCCAGGGGGTCGTGTTTGAAGCATTGTCCGTGGGGCAGGCTGTTGGGGCCAGGGTTGCGACAGGCAGTGCCCGGATCAGGATCTCGCGTTCAATCCCACAGTCGTGCACGATCCGGTAGCGGCTTGGGTCCCAGCCGGTAGTGACAAACCGGTACACCTGCGTGGACTTGCCGGGCTCCAGAGAGGATTTTGTCGTTTCATTCGGTTTTTCTGTCCCCATCCGTGTTACCCAGACCCCGTTGATTCCCTGGAATTTCACGGAGAATGACGGTGGATTGCCCGCACAGTCAAGCGTTCCCGAACCGTCATTGGTAACCGTGAATTCGACGACTTCGCCGATGTTGTAGATATCGGTGTCCATCTTTATGTAATCGGACTGAGCGACGGGTTGGTGAAGGGTGACCCGGTAGGAAGCTGCGGACTGCCCGGGGGTTTGTGAAGTGTTGACACTCAGGTTCTTTTCGTCTGTGAGGGATGTGCAGCCGGCAGTAAGTACGAGACTGATCATCAGGATGAGCAGGATGCCAGTTGTGCGGAGGATGGTCATTGGGTCACCGTGCAAATAAAACTTCCAAGAATCTGGTTGTTAATGATCAGAAAAAGTCAGTTCAATCAGGTAAATATCTTGTGAACGGTTACTGAAAACACGAATACTCATGTATACATCAGCATACATCATCATCGCACTTGGTTCTTATGAAACCGGGGAGTCATACCCGTCAGCGCCCCTCATGAAAAGATCGCACCTGCACCCTTGCTGACCCCATCAAATCCGGCTCGGGCCAGTACGTACCGGCATGCGGTTTTCCGACATAAAGTTTGACGATGCAGGAGGTCAGCAGGGACGGGGGGGTCGCCAAGGTCACGTGGCCGGGTGCGAAAGGGGGGCAAAACCCACGATCGCTTTACAGCACCTTTGTATTGGTAACCGCGGCAAGCATGAGGATGATCATTGGCTGGTGCACCAGGTAGATCACGAGCGAGTGCCGGCCAAGGAACGAGAGCGGCGCGACAATAAAGTTCGGCAGTCGCGGCGCCGTGAAGTGGCGTACCCCTTCCCCATACAGGAATTCCCCGATGCCCATACCGATCAGCACCATGCCGAACCACGGGAAGAGCGGGGTGTAGTCAACCGACCAGAACGCCGGCGCATGGATGCCGAGCGGGAGAAGGAGGAGCGGGAGGATCATCCCCGCAGTACTCCATGAGATCAGGGACGTATAATTCACCGACCACGACTCTGCTGCCTGTATTCCAAAGAACTGGAGGTATACCGGACCCATCTGGCTGATCACTAACAACCCAATCAGTATGCATACAATCCCAAGTATGATGTTGTATTTTTTAAAACGAAAAAAAAGCGGCGATAATATCACCGAGATCCCGATCAGGTGCAGGATGCCAAAGATGATAAAACCCTCGCGGAGATAGAGCCACGTGGCAAGGGTGACGAGAAGCCCGAGCGCGAAGATACCCGCACCGCGAAGGAAGAATTTTTTCGCAAGCGAAAAACCGGACAACCTCGTTGAGGCCCGGGCGTAGCTGACAACCAGCGACACTCCAACAACGAGCAGGAAGAACGTTGCGGTGGCATACGCAAAATATCTCCAGAAACCAGCCTCTACATTAACCTGCCCGATCCCAAAAAAACTGATGTCAAAGAGAGTATGGAACAGCACCATCATGAGGATCGCGATCCCACGGCAGATATCGATCTCCGTAAACCGTAAAACCTCACCCATGAAGAATTATCATCGTTGTTCAACATATGTGTTATCCCTGTTTCGCACGTACCATCTTTTACCGATATGCCATATTCCTTAAATTCCGAAAACGATAGTGTGGTACGTGAGGATACTTCATGGCGCATGACAGGGACGAACATATCATTGAAGCGATTGGCAGGTGTAGGATCGTCATCCGTAACGGAAAGGTCGTGGAAGTCGGCGAGGCACGGATAATGGACTGTCCGCTTGCCAAACGGTTTGCATACCCGATCCCGGATATCAGTGCAGACTCCGTAAAGTCGAATATCGAGCACCGGATCAGGGCATTCGGCATGTGCACTCCCGACCGGGACGTCCTTGACAACCGGGAGTTCGTCGGATTCGGTGCTTCGGAACTGTTGAGCTTTGGCCTCCACGCCGGACTCATTGACGCCGCTGTGCTTGCCTGTGACGGGGCCGGGACCGTTGTCGTGACGCGGCCTGCGATGGCCCAGGGTGTTGGTGGCAGGATGTCCGGTCTTTTCTCAACCTGTCCCTATCCACAGGTCATCGACCGGATCGAGAACGGAGGAGGGCATGTCCTTGACCGGGAACATGCCATGATCGACCAGCTGGCCGGAGTCGCGCTTGCCGCCAAGAAAGGGTTCCGGAAGATCGCGGTCACGGTGGCACGGCCGGAGACTGCCGAGACCATCCGCAGGATCCATCCGGATACCCTCATATTCGGCGTCCATGTCACCGGGCTTACGAAGGAGGAGGCAGAAAGGCTTGTGTCAGCATCCGACCTCGTGACCTCGTGTGCGTCGAAAACCATCCGGGAAGCCGCCGGTCCAAAGGCGCTTGTGCAGGCAGGTATCACCATTCCCATTTTTGCCATGACAAAAAAAGGAAAGGAACTCATCATCGAAAAGATGCGGCAGACCAGCGAACAGGTCTTAATCAAGCCAACAAAACTGCCGTCGCTGGGAGACCAGCAGCCCAAACCGCTTGTGTAGCTGCAGGAGAGATCCCTCTCGCTTTTTCGTCAGTTTTTCAAAAGGCTGTTCACTATTTGCCACACTCACCCAAACTATAATCAGTATTAACATCACCGTTCATATCAGGAGACGGGTTTTCCCGTTCCGGGTTCTGTTAAGGTGATTTCTGATGGTTGAAAAGAAAATCGGTGACGCTGAAAAGGTTCTTGAAGGCGGAATTGGTGCTCTGGGAAAGGGAACTATGGGATTTAAACAGGAATTCATGGAGTTCCTCCAGAAGTACCAGGTCATCGGTCTTGCCGTCGCAGTCGTCATAGGTACTGCTGCAACAAAACTGGTCACTTCGACCGTGGCTGACGTTATCATGCCGATTATTGCAGTTATTACCCCGAACGGTAACTGGAGGGAATCAATATTACAGGTTGGTCCGATCAAATTCCTTTTTGGAGATTTCATTGGGGCAATCATTGATTTCGTGATTATTGCACTCGTGATCTTCATAACGGTAAAGTACGTCATGAAAGGCGATGTTTCGAAGAAAATCTGATTTTTTTCTGTTATAGGATACGGTATCCTTTTACAAGTCGAAGAAAACCTTGCGGTTTTCTTCTCCTGCTCCAGGACTGATGTCCTGTCGCATCTGCAATCTTCATTTCCCTGTACAGCGAATATTTATCCACATGGAAACGGCAATTATCGATATCCTCATATTCCTTGCGGCGGGCATTTTTGCCGCCGTTGTTGTCCATTTTGTCTTCGTCTTTCTCAAGAAGCAGGCCGAAAAGACCAAAATGATAATGGATGATCTCGCGGTGCACTCCAACCAATTTCTTTAAGGTGCTGAAGAGGAAATCAGAACAGATACAAAGGGAAACATCCCCCTGCCCCGCTCTCGCGGACATCATCCCGGGTGAACCATGAAGCACCTTGCACACATCCTCCTGCTCTTTGCACTTATCGGTTTTACCATCCTGCCGGTTTCCGTAGCAGCGGACCCGGGAAATGAATCCGGGCAAGGTTACATCACTGTAACCAACCCACCGGTTGCTGATTTTTTTACCAGCACCCGCTACGGCCCTGCCCCGTTTACGGTCAGTTTCTCCGATTCGTCGCGGGGATATACCCCGATGACGTACCGGTGGGAATTCGGTGACGGGACCGGATCCGACTGGCAGAACCCTACGCACACGTACCGTTCTGACGGGGAGTACACGATCCGGCTCACGGTCACCAACCCCTACGGCTCGGACACACAGACCGCGACCGCATTCATCGGCGTAGGCAATCCCCCGGAGGCGGATTTTTCAGCAACCCTCCGCAAGGGATTGCTCCCGCTGACGGTGACGTTCGCGGACACCTCGAAGAACAAGCCGATCTCATGGCACTGGGACTTCGGTGACGGCACATCTTCAACGGAACAGAACCCGTCGCATACCTACACGCAGCCCGGCACCTATTCAGTCAGGCTGAAAGTGACCAGCCATTTCGGCAGCGATGCCCTCATGCAGACCAGTTTCATTAATGCGAGCAGCCCAACCCCGTTCCCTGCAACGGTACCGTCGATCCCGGTTAAAGAGCGGCCCGAAGGCATCATCGGCCTGATACAGGAAGCAAAAGGAACAACTGAAAAGAACCTGCCGACAACCGCGTTCATCCCGCCGCAGTTCATGGCGCTTGCCGCGATACTGACGAGTCTCGGCGTCGTCGTTCTCCAGATCCTGATCGCCAATATCGGTGCGCTCTCGCAGCTCGGGTTCAAGGCCGCAAAGTTCCTCGCCGATCTCGTTGGCGGGCATGCGGTCGAGAAGATCAGCGAGAAAGAGATTGAGGCGCGGGGCATCGCGGCCCGGAAGATGGAGCAGCATTTCTTCGGCCTGTCCGCAAGCGAGGTGCTCATTGTTGAAGCCGCCGTGATCATGGTGGCACTCGCGTTCCTGCTTGCGGACCGGGCCGAACTTACCCTGCAAATGGTGCTCATCTATATGCTCGTCGGGGCGGTCTCGGTCGTACTCCACGATTTCGCGCACCGGTATTTTGCCACGAAACACGGCTATGACACCGATATCCAGTTCTGGAGCCTTGGGACAGTCATCATGTTCCTGACCGCGTGGCTCTATGGCAATGCGTTTGCACAGCCCTATCGGAACCTCGTGAACCGCGAGGATGGATCGGACGATGTCCGTGAGATGGGCACCGAGATGATCGCCGGCCCGATCGTGAGTATCATCCTCATGGTACTCTTCCTTGCCATGGTGCAGTTCGGAGGGCTCTGGGCAGTTGCCGGCGGTGTCGGGTTTACCATCAATATCATCACTGCAGTCTACAGCCTGATGCCCATCTCGACCATGGACGGCGGGGCGATCTGGAAATGGAACCGCACGATATACCTCGCACTGTTTATCCCGATGATCGCGTTCTATATCTTCACATTCATGCTGGTATAAGCTGCCCGTCTTCATTTTTCCTTCAATGCCCGGGTCTCTGGAATAATTTCTAATGGACCACATCTCATAAAAACGGTTTCATCCAGATAATGAACCCCGGAAGAGAACGCTGGAAAGGAAAAATTACCAGAAAACAGAATGCGAGGAGCCGGATTCGAACCGGCGAACCCCTGCGGGAATAGGCCCTGAACCTATCGCCTTTGACCTGGCTCGGCGATCCTCGCGCTTTTATAGATTACCCGCCCGATTAAATAAATGTAAGGTAAAAGAGAGACTCACGCCTTCTTTCCGTTACTCATCTCATTTTTGAAATTTTTCAGCTCATGGTCGCGTAACTCATTGCGCCGGATCTTGCCGGAGATGGTCTTAGGGAGGGTTTCCACGAACTCGATAGCACGCGGGTACTTATAGGGAGCCGTAACCTTCTTGACATGGTTCTGGATCTCGCGGACGAGCCCTTCAGAGGGTTTGACATCCGGCTTGAGGATGATGAATGCCTTGACAATAAGCCCACGGATATCATCCGGTGAACCGACCACCGCGGCTTCCTGCACTGCCGGGTGCTCCAACAGGGCGCTTTCGACTTCAAACGGCCCGATCCGGTATCCTGATGACTTGATCACGTCATCGTCCCTCCCGATGAACCAGAAGTAGCCATCCTCATCCTGGTATGCCTTGTCACCAGTGTAATACCAGTCACCGACAAAGGATTTTTTATTCTCCTCCGCGTTGTTGAGGTACTCACGAAGCATGCCGACCGGGCGAGGATTTGTTTTGATTGCAATCCTGCCTTCTTCATGCAAAGCTACGTTCTTGCCATGATCGTCATGTAACTCGATCTGCCAGCCGGGCGATGGTTTCCCCATGGAACCGAACTTGGGTTGCATGCCAGGGAATGTCCCTATACAGAGCACGGTCTCAGTCTGCCCGTACCCTTCATAAATGGTCAGACCGGTCGCATCCTTCCAGGCTTTGATCACTTCAGGGTTGAGTGGTTCGCCGGCACTCACACAGTGCCGCAGTTCGGAGAAATCGAACTTGTCGAGATCCGCGAGGATAAGCATCCGGTAGATGGTCGGAGGTACGCAGAACGTGTTGATGCCGTATTTCTCGATGAGCGGCAGGATCTCTGTGGCATTGAACCTGCTCCGGATATCGTATACGAAGATTGCGGCCCCTTCTATCCACTGGCCGTAGAACTTACCCCACGCGCTCTTGGCCCACCCGGTATCGGATTGCGTGTAGTGGAGGTCGGTTGTCCGGATGTCATGCCAGAACCGCGCCGTAACGATATGTCCCAGGGGGTAACTGTGCTCATGGAGCACCATCTTGGGTTCACCCGTAGTACCGGAGGTGAAGAAGATCACGAGGGGGTCGGTGCTCCGGGTCTTCTTCATCCCCGGAAGGTTGACGAGTTTTGCCGAGACCGGGGCTGGGTAGTCCAACTCCACCGGGTAACTGATCCAGCCTTCGCGCTTGCCGTCAACCAGCATCCTGCAGCTCAGGGATGGGCACTCCTTTGCGATTGCATCGATCTTGCCGGCATGCTCCTTATTGGTGATCACCATCTTGATTTCGGCAAGGTTGATCCGGTATTTCAGGTCTTTTTCCGTGAGCATAGTAGGAGCAGGGCAATAGACTGCACCACGCTTGATCAGGCCGATTGTGAACGTCCACCATTCAGGAACGCGGGGGAGCATGATCAGGACGCGATCTCCCTTGTTAACCCCATACTTGATCAGCATGTTCACGATCTGGTTGGAGAGTCGCATCAGGTCCCAGAACGTGAATTTTTTCTCCACGCCTTCCTGGTTCAACCAGATCATCGCCAGTTTGTTCCGGTCCTTATGCGCCCAGGCATCGATAACGTCAAATCCGAAATTGAAATACTCGGGAACATCGATATGGAAATTACGATATACGGTATCGTAGTCCTCCATATTGTGATGATCCGGCCCGAACACAGGCCCTGCTGACGGAAGGGTTGTCGTGCTGACCGGGCCTGCAGTAGGAGATGATGAGAGCCGGGTCGCACACGCCTCACTGATCCATTCGGATCGGGACATGTTTTTCTTTTCGGCAGACTTATCGATCGTTTCTGCCAGAGTTTTATCCATTGTAACGGAGTATCGCACCATAGAGATCCATTTAGTGGTGCACTTATTACATTTTTCGATTGCTTGTGCACCACATCACAGTTGCTGTATGCATGTAATACCAACCGTTTCCGGTGAGAGTCGCCGTGTGGTGCACAAGGTTTGATAAGCCTGAAAAAATGAGGTGCAGTTATTTAGGGCCGAGATATTTTTTCAGTTCGGCAGCCCGTAGATCGCTGCGTTTGATCTTGCCGGAGATGGTCTTGGGAAGCTCTTTGACAAATTCAATTTCACGGGGATATTTATACGGTGCGGTGATACGTTTGACATACGTCTTGATCTCCCGGACAAGCGATTCCGACGGGTCGTACCCGTTATTCAGAACAACAAACGCCTTGACGATCACGCCACGGATACGATCGGGTGATCCGACCACTGCCGCTTCCTGCACCGCGGGGTGCTCCAGCAGGGCACTCTCGACTTCAAACGGGCCGATCCGGTAACCGGAACTCTTGATCACGTCATCGTCACGCCCGACAAACCAGAAATACCCGTCATCATCGTAGTAGACCTTGTCACCGGTATAATACCAGCCGTTCACAAACGATTTTTTGTTCTCTTCAGGATTATCGAGGTATTCAACGAACAGGCCGGGAGGACGGGGTTTGCAGCTGATAGCGAGCCGGCCCTCCTCATGGACGCCCACCGGTTTCCCGTTGTCATCATGCACCTGGATCTTCCATCCCGGGGAGGGTTTTCCCATCGAGCCGGGCCGTGGTTCGATCATCGGGAATGCGGCAACACAGCAGGCGGTTTCAGATTGTCCATATCCTTCACAGATGGTGAGACCGGTCCCTTCCTTCCAGACCCGGATCACCTCGGGATTGAGAGGTTCCCCGGCACTGGTGCAGTGGCGCAGGGAGGACAGGTCGAATTTCTCCAGATCGGCCAGGATCAGCATCCGGTAGATTGTAGGCGGGCAGCAGAAGGTGGTGATCTGGTATTTTTCCAGCAGGGGGAGGACTTCGGTTGCCTGGAATTTCCCGGTGAAATTGTAGACAAAGATACAGGCCCCTTCGATCCACTGGCCGAAGATCTTGCCCCATGCACATTTCGCCCAGCCGGTATCGGAAACCGTGAAATGCAGGTCATTGTGCCGGATATCCTGCCAAAGACGAGCGGTCACGATATGCCCCAGCGGGTACCCGTGGTTGTGCAGCACCATCTTGGGCTCACCGGTGGTACCGGAGGTAAAATAGATCAGCATCGGGTCGGTGCTTTTTGTTTTCAGGTCATCCGGGATGCTTACTGAGCGGTGGGAGACCGGTGCCGGGTAGAGCAGCTCGTAGGGAAAACTCGCCCATCCCGCCAGTTCGCCATCAGCAAGGAAGCGCGAGGTTAAGGTCGGGCACTCGTTGCAGATCTCCTCCACTTTTGAGGAATTATCCAGGTCCGTGATGATCATCCGGAACTTTCCCTTGTTGACCCGGTACTTGATGTCACGGGGAGTGAGCATGGTCGGGCAGGGTGCGAATACCGCCCCGAGCTTGATTAATGCGATGGCAAAGATCCACCACTCCGGGATCCGCGGGAGCATGACAAGGACCCGGTCTCCCTTGTTGATGCCGTATTTCAGGAGGATATTTGCCGCCTTGTTGGAGAGGTTGGCAAGGTCAAGAAAACTGTATTTCTTCTCTTTACCCTGCTGGTTTACCCAGATCAGTGCGAGTTTGTTGCGATCCTTCTTTGCCCACGCGTCAATCACATCAAACCCGAAGTTGTAATATTCCGGGACCTCGATAGCGAAACGTTCGCACATCTTCTCGTAACTGTCCGTCCCATACACGGTCTTTTTCATAGAATCGGAAACAATGTTTTATCCGGACCTTTTTCAATCTGCGCTTTTTGTCCGGCCCGTCCCATTTTATCCAGACGTGAGCTGCAGGAAGTTGCAAGAGGGCGTCAGATCCGTCCGCAGGAATATAGGGGACTGCACGGTTTCATGAAGGGTATTCCGTCGGAATAGGGGGCGGGAGCGTGGGAACATAAAGGTTCTCCATTAGTATTATGATTCAGGGCACAGCATAGTATAGTGGATGGCTGATAAAAAGTACGCTTCATTAAAAATTGAGAACATCGTAGCTTCCGGCGTCATCGCCAATTCCATTAACCTTGCTGATGTATCCAGCAAGATAAAGAGCTGCGAACTCAACACAAAACGGTTTCCGGGAGCGGTCTACCGCATCGAGAACCCGAAGATCGCATCCCTGATCTTTTCATCGGGTAAGGTTGTGCTGACCGGTATCCGTGATAAGAAGGCGCTCGCTGACGGCCTTGCGATCATCATCAAGTCCCTCAAGGGAGCCGGTGTGGACACCCTCAAGGAGCCCAAAGTGGCAGTCACCAATATTGTCTGTTCGTACGATATCGGCAAATACATCAACCTCAACAAGGTGGTTATCACCCTGAATCTTGAGAACATCGAATACGAGCCGGAACAATTCCCGGGCCTTGTCTACCGCATCAAGGACCCCAAGATCGTCGCACTTCTCTTCTCTTCCGGAAAGATCATCCTCACGGGTGGCAAGACCGTTGAGGATATCAAGAAAGGCCTCGACTTTCTCGAGCAGAAGCTCGAGAGTATAATGTAATCCCCATCCGGATTTTTCTTTTTTGTCAGCATTCCCCCAAGATCTCTAAGCCCAGTAGCGGTGGGTCTGGACAAAGGTCCGTTCGGCCTTGAGGATCTCGCGATAGAACGCATCCCCTTCGGTCAGCGTGGCAAGGATGCGCGAGGCGTTCTCGGGCCCGACACCACGGGCCGAGAGAGCAATAACTGCCTTCTTCCCGCTCGACAGCACAATATTGGCGTTGCGCAGGAGACGCTGCTCGATCGCCCGCTCCCCTGCAGTCTTCCGCTGTTTTTTCATGAGTGCATACTGCTCCTCTTCATAAGGTTTAAGAGCCGCGATAAGACGCGCACCGCACTTCGGGCACTGCGGGTGCTCATCCACCCGCGAGACGACCGTCCGGCTCTTCCAGTTCCGGCAGTTCATGCAGGCCAATAGCACATCATCCTGGTTGAGCCTGCGTTTCAGGGTGGCAAGCACTGCTCCGTCCGCTGTCGGGGGCGGGATCTGGTCACGGGAGGAGAGGAGACCTCCTGCCCCGATCAGTGAGTGCGGGCCAAGTGCCACATGGATGGTCCCTTTGCGGATGAGGCTGACAATCGCCGCGGCAGTATCGATATCCATATATTCCGAGAGTAGTTCCCGGTATGCCTCATGCTGGACAACGGTGTTGTCAAAGAACTCAAGCAGGCGCTGGATACTGATCCTTTCGTAATCGGCATCCGGATCGATTGCCCCGAACTTCTTTGCGATCTGGACCAGTTTCCACTTAAAAAGCGCCGTCCGTTTAAGGGCAAGACGGAGAACGCCGGGCATGCAGGCGGGGTCAAGCGAGAGGAGGATGTCCCTCACGTCCGCAGCACGGATGGATGATGGGAGGCGCAGGAACATGCGGTAGGCATCCAGTTCGAGCCCGACCGTTGTCCCGTAGCGGGCGGAGATGAGGATCGAGAGGACACGCCCAAGCGCTTCGTTCGCCTTGTGGCCGGCACAGACATTGCAGACAACACCGTCTTTAATATTTTCGAGCGTGATGAGCTCATCGGTGGGAACGAGAGCACGGTTCTTGTCCATTTCACGGAGAAATGTTTCGGCGTACGTGATGCTGACCTTTTCATGAGTATAATCAGCGATGGTCCGTGTCCTGCGCATCCCGCCGACTTCCCGTGCAACGGAAAACGGCACCGGGATCTGCTCCCCTTCCCAGGAGGGAAGTTCACCGACTGCCTTTTTCGCAGGCTCAACTGTGAGCCGGCCATCAGCAATCTCCAGGACACGCCAGAGCTGACCCTTGGTGATGAAGACAACACCGGTGTGCACCCAGCCCACGACAAAGGATTCATCGAGCGTGCCGACGTTGCGCCGGGAGACCATGTCAAAGATCGGCACCTTTCGCTCATCATGGATCATCGAGAGGTTCCCGGCCAGGTAACGACGTGCGCGTGCGGTTGTGATGATCCGGCTCCCGTCGATACGTATCAGGCGGTGTTCCTCCAGCTGGTGGCAGACATCGTCAAGGAGCGCACCACAGGCAGGAAACAACGATGTCCGCTCGCAGATCTCCTGTATCTTTGTCCGTTCGATCTCCCCATATTCAACCGCAATTGCCGCCACCTGGTTCGCAAGGACATCCGCTGCATGCCGGTGAGGAACAACACGCTCGATCTCGTTGGCACGGGCCTTTCTTGCGATGACGAGCGATTCAAGGAGGTCATCGAACCCGGTGGCGAGGATAGTGCCCCGGGAGATCGTATTCAGCTGGTGACCAGCCCGGCCCACCCGCTGGACAAGGCGTGCAACCTCCCGGGGGGAGCCAAACTGGATGACGTGATCGACCCGGCCGATATCAATGCCCAGTTCCATCGATGAAGTACAGATAAGGGTCCGGATCTCTCCGCGCTTGAAGCGCTCTTCCGCATCGATCCTGACTTCCTTCGACAGCGACCCGTGGTGCACCTCAACATCCCCGTGTGAGAAGAGAGCGTGCCCCAGTGCTTCAGCCGTCACGCGGGTGTTGACAAAGACGAGGGTTGATCCTTTTCGTTTCAGGAGTCTTGCGAGGACTTCGGTCTGGTGCCGGAAGTCGTCCCCGACATACTGGACTGATAACTCCAGCTGTTTTGCCACCGGGACCTGCACGATGGCAAACGGCCGGGACCCGCAGAGGTACGCCGCGATATCTTCCGGGTTTCCCACGGTTGCAGAGAGGCCGATCCTCTGGAAATCGCCTGCGTAAACATGGAGCCGCTCCAGCCCGACCGCGAGCTGAGCGCCGCGCTTGCTGCCGGCAAGTTCATGGATCTCATCGACAATAACGTACCGTACATGGGCAAGATGCTTGCGGAGCCGTTTTCCCATGAACAATGCCTGGAAGGTTTCGGGCGTCGTGATCAGGAGGTCCGGAGGGGACAAGGCCTGTTTCCGCCGTTCAGCCATTGAAGTGTCTCCATGCCGTACGCCCACCGTAAGACCGAGTTCAGCGCACCACCACTGCATACGGGAGAGAATGTCACGGTTCAGCGATCGGAGGGGCGTGATGTAGATCGCCTTGAAACCGCCCCCGGCCGGGAGTGAGAGCAGGCCATTGAAGACCGGAAACATCGCACTCTCGGTCTTGCCGGTACCTGTCGGCGCGATGAGGATGATATGGTTCCCTCCAAGGAGGAGGGGAATCGCCTGTTGCTGGGCATCGGACAGCGCTGTAAACCCGCGCTTCCTGATACATGCCCTGACCCGGGGATCGAGGAGTTCAATCGTCTTCATCGTGATCGAGTGAGCTCAGGGGGCCGATATACGTCCCGTCGGCAAGGATGATCTCTGCTTCTTCCGCATTCATGTACCGCGAGAGGGGTGAAAAGGGGTTTTTGACAATCTGAGTGATGTCATACCCGGCCAGTTCGTTGAATGCCGGCATGAACAATAACCGGGTAGAGCCTTCCGGCGCCGGGGATTCCTGCGTCACCCGTGCTCCGCTGTCCAGACCGGCCCGGATGTATGCCGGTTCCTGCAGTGCGCATCCGACTTCGTCCCTGAGGGAGAGGAGGGGGTGGTGGTGCCCGATGACGATGAGATGCCCGTAGAGGTCCGGTGAGGGATACATATGCCCGTGCAGGTAGCCTACCCCATCGATAACTGCTCCGTCCCGGGGCCGGAGTTCGGAAGCACGGACAAAACGCTCAATACCGACGTCATGATTCCCGGGAAAAACAATAAGGGGCACCCGGGATCGCAGGGTTTCAATGATGCCGGGCATTTCATAATACTCCTGGCGGGTGAGCGACGGGATACTGTGCTTGATATCCCCCAGAAGAACGAGCGCGTCCGGGTCGGCACCCTCAATAACTCTCATCAGCCGTTCAAGTCGTTCCGCGCTACGGCTCCTGAAATGCAGCCCGTGGGCAGCAAGGTCCGCCTCGATCCCGAAATGCAGGTCGGCAACGATGAGCAGGCGCTGTTTCCCTTCAATCACGAACGCCGGGCCATCACGAATGAATTCCAGGTTCATAATGGCTTGACATATCCTTTCTGGGGCTGGTAGCACTCGTCATCGCGGATGAGCGATTCAAGTGCCGCAAGTACGTCTTCCTTCCGCAGGCCCCTGATCGACAACAGTTCGATAATCTCCTCGATTGCAACTCCCCGTGGTCCGCTCGCATTCTGCAAATGTTCCAGCACAACAGAGCGCACATCCGGTTTTTCCGCAGGTAACGGGGACTCCTGAGAGCGGACGCTCTGCACCGCACCTTCCACCATGCGGGCAAGTTCAAGGACCCGCGGTTTGGTCATTGAGTAATGACGGGTGGCGCGGAGGATCTGGTTGTCTGAACAGGCACCCTCAAGAGCAAGGCGTACCTGCTCAAGGCGGCGCAGGGTGTATTCAGCGGCAATGAGGACTATTTGATCGCGAACTGCCCGATCCAGTACCTGCACATGCTCCGGGCGAACAGAGAGCACCACGCTCCCGTTTTTCCGGTACATCTGGGCATATCCGTTAATTCCTACAAATGAAGGAACAGGAATTTTCCGGAATGTTTGTACAAGTGTGGCATTCCTGCCACCTGCCACAACATCGAATGCACCGGTGGGATCGGCGATCCGGCAGCGGAGCATGTCCCCGTTCTCCACGGTCTCGGTCAATGCGCCGGCAAGATACATCTGCCGGCACCAGGCTCCACCGGGAGTGACCACATATCCCGGAGTACCGGGTTCTTCTGCAGCAACTAAGAGCGTAGACTGGCCAAATTCCCCGGCAAACACCCTGGCTGCACCTTCCATGATCCTTTATACAATTGTTAAGTGGAGATATTCAAGATATAGTCAGGAACAAAAAGGGATCTCATCCGCAGGTTGTCCGGAATTGAGTGTGCACCGCCGGATACAGGAACCGGCTGGCAGGTTCTTCATTAAAGATGAGAACCGTGAAAATGATTTGAAATTTATTTTTTCCTGAAACCGGCAAAGAGACCGATGACAGTTCCCAGTGCTGCAAGCACCGGCAGGATGGAAAGCGGGGACTTCGTTGTGGGTGAAACAGGGATATCTCCACTCAGATCCGGTGGGACGAGGGTATTGTCAAGTGAGTGGGCGTTGTCATAGGCAGTTTTAGCTTCGCTGATTCTCCCAAGGGCCCTGAGTGCATTGCCTTTATTGTACCACGCAATGGAATGAACGGTCGTCAGGTTCCCTTCCACGGCGATCGCGGCATCGGCGGCGGTGATCGCCTCGTTATTGCGGTTCAGCATCACGAGGATTCCCGCGCGGTTGGACTGGATGAGACCGGTCAACGACGTGACGTTCATTGCAAGGGCTTCGTCCGTGGCATTGAGGGCTTCCTGGTATTTTCCCTCATTTGCCAGATCAACGCTTTTCGTGTATAACGCACCGGCTGAATTGATCGGCTCGGTGGAGTCCGCAGCAAGGGCCGGCAGGACGAGTATGAGCATAATGAACAATAATGCAAGAATTCTGCGGAATTTCATACAGATCTCCAGACTTGATATGCGGCTCTTTCCCTATAAAACGGTGTGAAAAAAGAGTACGATTAAAGGAGATTACGATCTCGATCGTGCAACACAGATCAGGGCAATCAACAGACCAATGACGGCGATCCATTCCGGCAGTGGCGCGTATGTCGTCTTAGTGGCAACGGGTGCAGTTGTCGGCATGGTTGATACTGATTCGGTCACTGAAGGTTGGGCGGTTATCGGTAAGGTTGTGACGTTTCCCTGCTGGAGCGTTGGTGCCGGAGTCAATACTGGCGGCGGCAGGAACATGACGCTTGCCGATGAGGTAGTCTTTCCGTTAGAACCGCTGACACCAGCCGATGTATACGAATCCTGCATGTGATCGAGGTTCTGGGTTAGAGTGAATGTATAGATTCCTGGCGGATAGAGAAAACTGCCGCTGGCATCACGGGAAAGGTGGTTCCAGTCATTCATGTTTTTCCCGAGATAGGTCGGAGTAGTGATGAACGGAGTGCTGTCAAAGATGAGGATCTGCGTACTTGCCGCACCGACACTGCTGGTATAAATATTAGAGATCTGTTTGCCGTAGGGATCCGTCAGCTGGATGGTAAAAAAGCCATCGGCAGGAGTCAGGTCCGTCCGATTATAATAGCCCAATGCCTGGTACAGATTCGTATCAACCCGATACGTCACATTTGTCGAAACAGGCACAGAAAGTCCGCTGACATCCTTGTTATTATCGACATCCCACACTTTGATAGATAGTTGAGGTTCAAGTACCGTTAAAACAACAAAGGTTGGTTTCTTGTCCTCACAGTACCAGTTGCCGGTGTAACCGTCAAAGATCTGGGGGCTGACATTGAAGTGAGTGATCAGGTCATTCGCTTCGTTCAACCGTTTGACCGTTAGGTTTGTTGCTGCAGGTCCGGACATATTGCCCTCATCGGGCCACCAGGCAATCACATGACAGTCACCTATTGCCGATGCGATATTGAGGTTGTTCTCACCGACAAAGACCGGAGCACCGGCGGCAATCTTGTTGGTTATAGCCGCCGCGGGCATGCAGACCAGAAGAATTACGACAAAAGCGGATAAAATATATTTTCCTTGCATGAAAAGTAATTTCAGAACCATTATGATAAACGTTATGACATTCATTAGTCAAAGCAGATAATTCTGGCTGTACGTACAAGAGTTCTCATGGTTATGGAGACCAATACTATCCACACAAGAATAAGAATCCTCTCTGGCATCGGGATGATAAAACATGGATGAGACCCACACGATCTGGATCGAGAAATACCGGCCGCAAAAACTTGCTGATATCGTTGGACAGGACGAGATAGTCGAAAGGTTGTCATCCTATGTCAGAAGCGGCAATCTCCCCCACCTCCTTTTTACCGGCAGTGCCGGGGTAGGCAAGACCACTGCCGCAGTAACCCTTGCCCGTGAATTCTTTAAGGATTCCTGGCAGATGAATTTCCGCGAGCTGAACGCCTCGGACGAGCGGGGGATTGACGTGGTGCGCAACCAGATCAAGCAGTTTGCCCGGACGACGCCTCTCGGGGATGCAACGTTCAAGATCCTCTTCCTCGATGAAGCAGATGCCCTCACTACAGACGCACAGGCTGCACTCCGGCGCACGATGGAAAGCTATGCACAGACCTGCCGGTTCATCCTTTCCTGCAATTATTCCTCAAAAATTATTGATCCCATCCAGAGCCGGTGTGCCATATACCGGTTCAAGCCTCTTGGGCCGGATGCAATCAGGGAAGAGATCCGCCGCATCGCAAACCGGGAAGGGCTCACGATCACCAATGAAGCCATGGAGGCGATTGTCTACATCGCGCAGGGTGATATGCGCAAGGCAATCAACGCAGTGCAGGGTGCTGCCATTATCAGTCCCACCATTGACGAGAAGAGAGTCTATTCGATCACCTCTACTGCACGACCTGACGAGATCAATGAACTGCTCTCCCTGTCACTCAAAGGAGATTTTGACGGGGCTGAATTTCTCCTCACGCACCTCCTCCATGAGCGGGGGATCGCTCCCAACGAGCTGATCAACCAGTGTTACCGTGCTCTCGTAAAACGGGATATGGAGCGAGGGCTTAAGGTGAAACTGATCGATCATCTGGGAGAAGCGGATTTCCGGCTTTCAGAAGGGGCGAACAGCGATATCCAGATGGAAGCACTGATCGCACGGTTTGTGCTCTCCTCGCAGAATGACCGGTAACGGGGGGGAACATGGACACGGGATCTGATCTTCATGAGAGTGACAAGACCGGGGACTGGAGCCGGTTGCTCAAAAGCAAATATAAAAAAGAACTGGGGGAACTGTCCCGTGAATACCCCCACAAGCGATCGCTCTACATCGACTACCGGGATGTCGAGCGGTTCGGTAAGGCAGGTATCGCGCTTGCCGACGAGCTCCTGGAAAACCCCGGAAAGGTGCTTGAGGATGTCTGGGACGCGGTAAAGAACAGCCAGCTGGTCCGGACCAAGGACGGGAAAGAACCCAGGGGCATCAACATCCGGTTTACCAATCTCCCACGGAAGACCGGGATCCGCAATATCAGGTCTGAGGATATGAACCAGTTCGTTTCCGTGGAGGGCATCCTCCGTAAGACAACGGAAGTCAGGCCCCGGATCGTGGACGCGGTGTTCCGCTGTCCTGCAGGCCACTTTACCGTAAAACAGCAGAAGTACGGGAAATTCATCGAACCGGACGGATGTGCTACGGATGGCTGCACCTTCAAGAAGCTTGATCTCATGCCCAAGAGATCAAAATTCGTGGATTCGCAGAAACTGAGGATACAGGAGTCCCCGGAGGGCCTGCGCGGGGGCGAGCAGCCACAGACGCTTGATATCGATGTTACTGACGACCTTTCCGGCAAGGTGGCACCCGGTGACCGCGTCATCATCAATGGCATTCTGCGCTCGATGCAGCGGATCGTCAAAGGCGAGAAGAGCACCGTTTTTGACATTTTCCTTGAATGCAATTCTATTGAGATAGCAGAGAAGGAATTCGAGGAGGTCGAGATCGATGAGAAGGCAGAGGACGAGATCCGGAGACTGAGCAAAGACCCGATGATCTACCGGATGATCACCCATTCGATCGCCCCCACCATTTACGGCAGCGAGGATGTGAAGCAGGCAATCGCGCTGCAGCTGTTCGGCGGGATTTCAAAAGAGATGCCGGACGGCACTCACCTCAGGGGCGATATCCACGTCCTGCTTATAGGGGACCCGGGTATCGCAAAAAGCCAGTTGCTGCGGTATGTCGTGAAACTCTCCCCCCGTGCGATCTATACGAGCGGCCAGTCTTCGACCGCTGCCGGGCTGACCGCTACCGCAGTCAAGGACGAGTTCGGGGAAGGCCGGTGGACACTCGAAGCCGGTGCGCTTGTTCTCGCCGACATGGGAGTTGCGGCGGTTGACGAGATGGACAAGATGGAGAAAGGGGACCGGTCCGCCCTGCACGAAGCAATGGAACAACAATCGATCAGCGTTGCAAAGGCGGGGATCACGGCGACCCTCAAGTCAAGGTGCGCCCTGCTCGGCGCGGCAAACCCGAAGTACGGCCGGTTTGACATGTTCGGGGACATCTCCGACCAGATCAACATGCCCCCCTCGCTGCTCTCGCGGTTTGACCTGATCTTCATCATGACCGACCAGCCGGAACAGAAACGGGACCTGGCCATCGCGGAGCACATCCTCAAGGCGCACAGCACGGGGGAACTGATCGCGCAGCACAAGAAGACCCCCAGTCCCGGCGTTACGGACGAATATATCCAGCAACAGCTCGCACCGGTCATGCCGGATATCGATCCCAGCCTCTTCCGGAAATACGTGGCGTATGCAAAACGTTCCTGTTTCCCGATGCTTTCTTCAGAAGCGAGGGAAGCAATTGTCGGGTATTACCTGAAACTCAGAGGTATTGCAGCGCCCAACAAACCGGTGCCGGTGACCGCCCGTCAGCTCGAAGCACTCGTCCGGCTCGCGGAGGCAAGTGCGCGTATCCGCCTCTCGGATACGATCGAGGTCAGCGATGCGGAGCGTGTTATCCATATTGTCGATGCCTGCCTGCGGCAGATTGCGTACGATGCAAAGACCGGCACCTTCGATATCGACAAGGTCGTCACCGGCATCTCCAAGGAGAAACGCGATATCGTGCGGGTCATCAAGGATGCGATCCGGGATATCGGCGGGGAAGGCCGCCGGGCCGGCATTGACCAGGTGATCGATGCAGTCAGCGCAAAAGGGTTCGCGCGGGACAAGGTAAAAGAAGGGGTCGACATGCTCCTCCGTCACGGGGAAGCCATGGAACCGAAATCGGGGATCATCCAGTTGATCTAGGTAGGGGATTATGACAAGCGACCGGGAACAGGTAGTGTTTGAAGCCGGGATCAAGCTCGGTGCACTCTACCACCAGTGGGTGGGGACTCCCATCTCCCGGGTATCCGCGGGGAGTGTCGAGACGGCAATTGAGCGGGCGGTCATCCTCCAGCCGTTCGTTGAAGAGATCACCGTCAGGTTTGATCGCAGCCTGATGACGGAGAACAGGTTCGGGTACAGCGAACTGTCCGGCATGATGTTCGATGTGGAGATCGTGACCCGGGTCGGGTTTGCCTACTGCCGGGCGCGCCTCGCACCGGAACAGGGATACCCCCTGATGAAAATTGTGGAATGCCATGAAATCCAGAACCTATCCCGTGACCGATGATCATATCCATATCGATCCGGTCAACGGCCGCGGCATCGAAGCCGTAAAGGACTTTTCCCGGGCCGGGGGCACGCATCTGTTCCTGGTTTCAAAACCGTCCTGGTCATTGTCCGTCAACCCTTCATCCGGTGCAGATTATGCCAAGGTATTCGACGAGACGATCCGTATCGCCGCGCTGATCGCGGAGACGGGGGTAGTCGCATTTCCCGTGCTTGGCGTCCATCCCGCCGAGATTACCCGGCTTACGGAACGCATGCCGCTCATGGATGCTGTCGAGATTATGAAAGGCGGAATCGATTGTGCCGCCCGGTATGTCCAGGAAGGAAAAGCCGTTGCCCTGAAAAGCGGGCGGCCGCATTATGACGTGAGTCCGGCACTGCTGGCCGCATCGAACGACATACTCATGCATGCCCTCACCCGTGCCGCAGACTGCGGGTGCGCCCTCCAGGTGCATGCCGAGACCGGGCCCTGCAGTGACATTGCAGACATGGCCCGTCATGCCAAAGTCCCGGTTGAAAGGGTCGTCAAACACTACGGGTCTCCTGATACGCCGCTGCACCCGTCGCTGATTGCACGGCATGAAGCAATCCCGGATCTGGTGCGCAGGGGAAGACCCTTCACCATGGAGAGTGACTACATGGATGAAAATACCCGGCCGGGTGCCGTGATCGGCCCGAAATCAGTGCCCCGGTATACCAACAAGCTCGTTTTATCCGGCCGGATTACTGAACAAGACTGCTTCCGGATCCACGCAGAGACCATCCAGAAAGTCTATGGCGTAACAATCACACTCTTCTGATTTGTATACTGGTACAGACTCACCTTTTTTTATTCCTGCCCGCCAATGAGTGATCAATGTTTCTGAAGATTCACCGTTCCCCGGGCTCGGGGGATGTCGTGGCAGTCTGCGATCGCGAGCTGATCAATACGACGATAAGCCATGAAAAGATCACGGTCACTATCACCGACGCGTTCTATGGCAGCTCCCCTGCAACAGAAGCAGATGTCAGGGCGGCGCTGAAAAATGCCGGAAATATCAACCTGATGGGAGAACGGAGCGTTAACCTCGCTCTCGACATGGGGCTTGTTGAACGATCCAACTGCATTATGATTGGAAAAATTCCCCACGTACAGATCTACCGGTTATGAGTATTCGTGATAATTTCTGTCCGAAATGCGGGAAGCCCTCCGATACAGAGGGGCTCTGCATGCAGTGCAGGATCGGGAGTACCCCGTGGTTCACCTGCGACGGCCGCATCAAGAACGTCCAGTGCCCCAGCTGCGGCGCAACAAAACAGGTCAACACGTGGACCGACAGCACACGCAGCCGGGACGAACTGGGACCGGAACTTGCAAAGTCGGCCGTGCATTTCCACCCGGATGTCAAAAAGCCGGTGATCGACGTAACCGTTCAGGACGTGACCGTGAACCGGTCGCGTGCCTCCCTTGTCATCCACGGTACCCTGTACAAAACACCGGTCGAGGGGACCTGCACGGTCGAGATCATCTGGAACAAGGAGCAGTGCGATCGCTGCAACCGGATCAGCGGGAGCTATTATGAAGGAGTGGTGCAGGTCCGCGCGGATGACAGGATCCCCAGCACCTATGAAGTCCAGATGTCGGCATCGATCGCGCAGCAGATCGAGGATACCCTGCAGGCCGGGGGGGAACGCCTCTCGTTCATATCCGACATGAACGAGATCCATGACGGCCTTGATATCATCATCGGTTCCCAGCATATCGGCCTGATGATATCGCAGGGAATTGTCGCCCAGCTCGGGGGACGGTATACGACACACCCGAAACTGATGGGAGAGAAGAACGGCCGGCAGCTGTTCCGGATCACCTACTCGGTGCGCCTTCCCCGTTTCCAGAAACATGATGTCGTCGTTGTCAGGAACCGCTATTACGAGATCGAACGCGTGGAATCCCACCATGTGCGTGCCTTGGATCTCAAAGATGGCACATCGAAGTCATTGCGGGACGATGACATTGAACGCATCATCGGGAATTCCCGGAATGCGGAGTCTGCGCTTGTGGCATTTTCCGACAGTTCCGGCATCGGCATCCTCGACCCGCTTTCAAGCAGGACGATCGATTTCGGAAAACCTGCATGGATGGACATCCGGGCCGGCGAACAGGTCAACATCCTGCGGGACGGTGACCAGCTCATTATCGTCAGGTAAACGATGCAGGCAAGGAAGATCGCAAAGGAACACCTCAGCACAATCAACGACGCAGAATGGGTCGATCATTCACGGAGCCCGTATGTGGAAGGCGATGCTGCGTGGGTACCGGTTAAACCGCACGAGCCATATGATGCGGAGATCCGTAAACGTCCGCGATACACGGGCAGGCGCTATTTTATGATGGGTGACGTTGCCGTCATGCATGGAGAGAAACCATCAGCTGCTGCGCTTGAAGAACTCATCCGGTTCCGCCACCCGCGCGGCATCGTCTGGATTGAATCCTTTCTGGATGTAACCCGGACACCACAGACGGAGATCCTTTGGGGTACGGCAGGAGAGGTGCACCATAAAGAAAGCGGGTATACATACATCCTTGACCCGCAGAAGGTCATGTTCTCGATGGGCAACCGGAACGAGAAGATGCGTATTGCCGGCATGATCCATGCCGGTGCCGAGTGCGAGCGCGTGGCGGACATGTTTGCCGGTATCGGATACTTTACCATACCTATGGCAGGTGCAGGCGCCCGGGTTCACGCTATGGAGATCAATCCCGTGGCATTCGGGTACCTGGAGCGGAACATCAGCGGGAACCGGCTCTCCGATCAAGTTACTGCCACACTCGGGGATTGCCGCACATCACTGGCCGGTACGTACGATCGGATTGTGATGGGGCATTTCGATGCAGTTGACATGCTATCCGCTTCCCTTGAACATGTTAAAACCGGCAGTATCATCCACCTCCACAGTATTGGCACGGCAGAGGATCAGATCCGGGAACAGGTTGAAGGCGCAGGTTTTTCTGCTACCATCCAGGTACATAAAGTGAAGAAATACCGGCCGCATGCATGGCATGTGGTGCAGGACGTGACCATTACATGACACCCGTACAGACCCTTGCCGGAAAACAGGTGGTTGTTGCTGTAACGGGAAGTATCGCTGCCGTGGAGGCAGTGAAACTTATCCACGCATTGCGGAGGCGGGGGGCCGTTGTGCAGGTAGTAATGAGCAATGCTGCGACCGGCATCATTACCCCCGATGCCCTTACTTATGCCAGCGGCAGGCCGGTCATCACCCGCATTTCCGGCCTCGTCGAGCACGTGACATACTGCGGGGATGGCGGAAGTGCCGACCTCCTGCTAATAGCTCCCTGTACGGCAAATACCCTGAGCAAGATTGCCTGCGGGATTGACGATACCCCCGTGACGACATGTGCCACCACGGCGCTCGGGAGCGGTATTCCCGTGCTTATCGTCCCGGCAATGCACCACAGCATGTTCCGGCACCCTGCACTGGTTGAAAACATCACGAAACTCAGGGGTTGGGGGTGCGGGATCCTGGCTCCCCGCATTGAAGAGGGCAAGGCAAAAATTGCCGATATTGATGAGATTCTTCTCTGGTCTGAGCGGGCAGTAATGGGAAGGCCACTGAAAGGAAAACGTGTACTCATCACCAGCGGTCCCTGCCGCGAACCGGTTGACGATGTCAGGGTCCTGACAACCCGGTCCAGCGGACAGATGGGGAGAGAACTTGCCCTGCAGGCATTCCGGCTTGGCGCAGCAGTCACGGTTGTTCACCGGGATATTTTCCCCTGCATCGACAACCTCTCTGCGGATACGGCTGACGAAATGCGAGATGCTGTACTCCAGCACCTTGCAAAACACGGAGGCACTGATATATACGTCAGCGCAGCCGCAATCTCGGATTTTGCCCCTCGTAAAAAAGAGGGCAAGATCTCCAGCGGAAAACCCGTCAGCCTTGAATTGTTACCACTCCCGAAACTGCTGGATAATGTGGTGAAATCCTACGCGCCATTCACGGTTGCCTTTAAAATAGAGAGGAGCCCGGAAACAAAGGCAAAGTCCCTGATCCGCCAGGGTGCTTCGATAGTCCTGATGAATGATCCCAAAACCATGGGGAGCCGCGATGGGGAGTATGAACTGCTCCGTAAAGGAGGTTCTTTCCGGATTGCCGGAACCAAAGAGGAAATTGCCGAAAAAATCTGGAAGGAGGTAGTACTCACCTTTGAGCGTACTTCCTAAGGTATTTTTTAAAGCCTCAAATCCTGATGAGGTAATGCCCATTTTACATTTTTTGTCGAGATTTTGGATATCCACCATGATGGAATCCCCGGAATCCTTTGGAAATTTTTATATGGTGTATTTGTAAATACTGATCCATGCCAACCATGAAGAGAACGGAAGGAACAGTATCGCAGGGCGGCTTTTCTTTTCAGATACCCATTTTTTACAAGCTGATGGTGAGTATGCTCTTTGTTGCCACGATACCGATGATCCTCCTTGGTATCGTCTCCATGGGAGGAACAACGAGCATTATTGCCAACATCGGTCTCTCAAACAGCATCTTTATCATCACGCTGATCACCCTGTCCGTTGTGGTCATGTGGAGTTTCTTCCTTGCAAATAGTATTACCAACCCCATTGTCAGGCTCTCCAAGATCGCGACCAGCATGAGTACCGGGGAACTCAAGGATCCTGAAATCGAACTGCTCAGCAACGATGAAATCGGGGAGCTCCAGACTGCGTTCAACCGGATGGTCAACACCTACAAGATCCTCGACACCCTGGCAAAAGAAGACAATGAATAAACCTGCCGATTCGCAGAGAACCGAGTCCGGTGCAGGTTATTATCACGAGACAGATTCGTTCACCGGTAAGGACGCGATGATCAAGGCAGCAGCGGGAAAGCAGGATCGTATGCAGGCAAAGCTACAAGAACCGGATAATCACGGGGGTTATGGATGCTCAAAGAAATCCTGAATAAATTCCTCATCATCAAAGACGTCCTCGCGGCAGTTGTCATAGAGGAAAATGGCGAGATCATCGAGAGTATTAAATCCGGTATCGTCATTGATAAAAACCTTGAAGACGTTATTTCCACGGTCATGCTTGATTCCAAAACAACAGCTGCACATTTGGGTAACGCCGCACTCTCCATGGTATTTGTTGAATATTCCGACAACTTCCTCATCCTCGGACCCCTTGCAGAAGAATTCTTCCTGATCATTATCGCGAAAAACAGTGTAAACATCGGTCAGATCACGTACGAGATGAAAAAGAATCAGGATGCTATTGTCTCATGCCTATGATCGAACTCATACCTGATGGAAAAAGTATCGGCTGGATGCAGGCTCCCCCACAGTGGATATTTACCCATACGGTACGGTTTATCGGCGTGGTTCGCGTGGTGATTAAGGATGGGGAAGGATTCATCCTGATCAGGAAAGGAAAACCCCTTTCCTATTATTTCAGGCATGGCCGGATTGAACTCAAGGGACATGCAGCTCTTGACTATTTCAATTCGCAATCGACAATTGAATTCAACCTCTGCAAGTACACGCCGGAAGAATTTGCCCAGGCACTGAAAATCTGTAACGTTGAGGATCAGGTACCGGATAATACCGCAGGATCTGCATTGCCTGCACCAGATAAATCTCCCTTTGCCGGGGTATCCACACCTTTTCCGGAACCAGCCCCGGTTGCGGAAGAACCAGGAGCACAACGCGTACCCAGGCCAGTCGTTGCCAGACCGAAAACCAGCGTACACACTGAAAGAGATCCCGTGATCCCCCCCCAGATAATTCTTGATGAAAAAGATATCAGAATTATCGGCCAGATCAAAAAATTAAACGGGATCGTTGCAATATCCGTCTTTGACGAAGAACAGAATATCATCCTGATGGGAGATGTGGAGATTGAACCCCTCTTAAAAATTGCGAGAAGCCTGCTTTCGACAACAGATAAGATTACTCCTCTCCTTGAATGGGGCTCCTTTGTACATATGACCCTTCAGATTCCCGAGGGCAATATCATTATCGCACCCTACAACGACTACTACCTCTGCCTGCTCACCACCCGCACCATCAATATCGGACATATTCGCAGGATCCTGCGGGATCTCCAGCAGGACGGAGAACATGTCTGATTACTCATTTTCCCATGGATAATTCTGTCGTGAGAGCAGTGCTTTTCATCAGGATTCCTTAAAAACCGGAAACACCCAACTGGTATTGGACAATGGGGCATCCATGAAACCTGGTACGGTCACTGCTTTTTGCCCGGGTCACATATCCGGCTATTTCAGGCGCGTCAACGGTACAACGAGGGCCGGTACCGGCAGTATCGGAGCGGGTATTGTCATAGACAAAGGTGTCACTGCAACCGTAACAAGGGCTGACAGGACTACGATCTGTGTAAACCGCGTAGATGCATGGGGAAAAAAAAGAGAACAGTATCACGATTCGCCGCCATTATCAACGGTCATGGGCCGACTTGGCGTTACCGCATCGGTTGTCACGGAATGCGTTCTCCCGATCGGAGCCGGGTTCGGTCTTTCTGCCGCAGCCCTCCTGGCTGCGATGACTGCTCTGAACCGGTTATATGGCCTGGATATGACGGAACACGATATCGCCCTGTACGCTCATGAAGCAGAGGTTATGCACCGTACGGGCCTCGGGGATGTCGCCGCATGCCAGGCCGGGGGACGCGTTGTCCGCAAAGGCCCGGGTATTGATGCTGTGATAGAGAGGCGGTATGATCTTACCCAGCCGTTATACGCAGTCAGTTTCGGGCCGATCCACACACCCTCCGTCCTTGGATCGCAGCAACAGATGGAGCGTGTGTCCTCTGCATTTCCCCGCACATCCCCAAAGAACGTGGAGGATTTTTTCCGGCTCTCCCAACAATTTGCTTTTGCCAGCGGGCTTGTTACACCTGAAGTCCGGCAGGTATTGCGTCACTGTACTGCGCATCAGGTCCCCGCGAGCATGACCATGCTGGGAAATGGCGTTTTTGCCTATGGACGGGACGCCCGCGACCTGCTGGGGCACTTCGGTGAAGTGTATGAATGTGGCATGGCCCGCATGGGTGCCCGGATAACAGGAGAGAAGCGATGATCCCTCCTGACCACCCCCGGTACCGATCCCTTGTTACCCGCGAGCGCCTTGCGGGATGTGCAAAAAAAGGGATTGTTGCCATGGAAGGCCTTACCGCGCACGGGCGGGGGGAGGCCTTTGATTACCTGATTGGCGAACGGACGACAATAAGTGGCCTCCTTGCCGAACAGACAGCGGCAGCGATGCTCATATCAGCCCGCCACCCGGTGATCTCAGTAAACGGTAATACGGCAGCACTTGCAGCACATGAAATCGCGGCCCTCCAGGAAGCCTGCGGTGCGCTTGTGGAAGTCAACCTTTTCCACAGGACAGAAAAACGCGTTGCCCAGATCGAGGATCTTCTCAGGAATGCCGGGGCTGATGTTTATTCAGGAGAGGCCGAGCGACTTCTCCCCCTTTCCCACGACCGTGCCTGGTGCCGCAGGGGGGGAATGTTCTCTGCTGATGTCGTCCTTGTTCCTCTCGAAGATGGAGACCGGTGTGAGGCGCTGGTTTCCTTGGGAAAGACCGTCATCGCAATCGACCTCAATCCTCTCTCCCGCACAGCACGACACGCCACTCTCACCATTGTTGACGAACTTACCCGCGCTCTTCCCGCAATCTCCCGTGCCTGCCGGGAACTTTCGGCTGCCGACCGGGACCGGCTTCTTTCGACGGTTGATAATCATTATCTTTTGTCAGAGGCAATACATGAGATGACTGCGAGGCTCTCCCATGCTCTGGATTGAGAAATACCGGCCCGGTTCATCACAGGAAATTGTAGGGCAGGATCCGGTGATCCGCCACCTCACCTCATTTGCCGGATCCGGAACCGTACCTCACCTGATTCTCACCGGACCGCATGGCACGGGAAAAAGTGTTGCGATAGAATGTTTTGCAAAGGACCTGTACAAGGAGAACTGGGAACAGAACACCACGGTTTTTCAGACCGCCGATATCTTCCTCCAGGGCAAAACCATGCTCGAGCAGGACGAGCGGTATGCTCACCTGTACCAGAAAAACCAGTCGCTCATCACCAATTTCAAGTATATCATCAAGTGGTACGCCTCGCTGCGCCCTCTTGATGCGGAGTTCAAGCTCCTGGTTTTTGAGGATGCACATGCACTGACCCGCGAGGCCCAGCAGGCGCTGCGGCGGATCATGGAGCGGACCAGCAGCACCTGCCGTTTCATTTTTTCCACTACCAACCAGAGTGCGATCATCCCCGCGATCACGTCGCGCTGCCTGCCGTTGTTCTTTGCACCGGTAGAACAGGGGGTCATGCTCAGATACCTCCGGATGATAATGGAGCATGAAAAGCCGGACAGCAGTTCATGCAGCGATGACGACCTGGACCTGATTGTGCAGACTGCGTCAGGGGACATGCGGCGTGCAATCCTGCTGATGCAGGTTGCACTTGTTACAGGAAGATGCCAGGATCTTTTTGGTATCGCACAATCGGACACAGCAACTATTGCTGCATCTGCCATCACCGCACTCAAAGAGGGAGATGTGAGAAGTGCCACCCGTCGCTTTGAATCGCTGATGATCGATTACGGTCTTTCCGGCAGCGAGGTCCTTTTCGAGATCCGCACGATCCTGCAGCGCGAATACAATCACCCGGCACTCGCCATCGCCATTGCTGATGCAGAATACCGCATGCGGCATGCACATAACGAGTACGTCCAGATGGGGGCACTGACCGCAGAGATACAGGAAATTTTTACATGACGAGCACCCAACAGGAGAAGATCCGCCAGCATTACGATACTGTTGCAGATACCTACGATCACCATTACGATCACTACCGTGGCAGGAACTACCATACCCACATCAGCAATTTTCTGATCAAGGCCCTTCCGGAAAAAGGAGAACTGCTTGATATCGGGTGCGGGACCGGCCTCTTTGTCGAGAAGTATATCAGGCACGGGGGGAAAGCGGCCGGTCTTGATATCAGTCAGAAGATGGTGGAACAGGCACGCCGCCGGTGTCCCGGATGCGAATTTACCGTTGGCAATGGAGAGAATCTCCCCTTTTGCGACAATTCATTTGATTCCGTATCCAGTCTCCTGGTATTCAGTTATGTCAAACAGCCGGAAACCATGCTGAGAGAAACATACCGGGTGCTGAGACCCGGGGGCGCAATTGCCATCTGCACCCTGGGAAAGAAACTCCTGACACGGGGCATCCCTGCATTGTACCAGATCAGCGAGAAGATGAAGGTAAAGCACGTGGTCATGAAGGATTTCGGGGAATACTATTACGACGAGGATGAGATGCAGGTCCTTTTCAGCAATGCAGGGTTTACCGATATCGCGATCAAGTGGTGCTCGTTTGCCCATATCGACATGATCGATCCGCTGTTTAATCTCGCCAGCAAGATCGAACCATTTGTGGAAAAAAGGGTTCCCCAACTGGCCTATAATATCGTCGTGAGCGCCCGGAAACCGGAGTGAAGTGGAAAACATTTTTCGACTATAATCGAGTGGCGGTTTGACGCTCTTGGGGGCTCCGAAATCGAAGAATTCTGACAAAAATACACAATCAACTCTGAATATCAAAAAATTTAATTTTTATTCTTCGAATTTTGGGAAAAAAGAAGGTCATATTGTGGTATCCATAATAACTTCGGTTTCCCCGCCAGTAAAATGCCCGGTTACAACGATATGATTACTATTATCGTTTAAATTTGTTACATAGAATGTCTTAGATGTTCCAACGGGCAATGAGGTTTGCCCATTTTCAGGACGGATATCCCCTAGATTAACACCATTGAATGATACTGCAAGAAATTGTAAATATGCGGCATCTAGACCGCCCTGATATATAATAATAAGCATCGGAGAAGGATTGCTAGGTACAGTACAGACACCGTTAACATAATTAGCACAACTGTAACCCCCTCCGGATAACTGTGCCGTAGTTGCAATTACGTAAGTTCTCTCTGGGGTTTCTGATTGGGGGGATTATAATTCTGCGCGGGATTGGAATTTGTCATTACTTTAGTAGGTGATTCTGATGGAACTTCATTTCCTATTTGTCCGGGGGTTTGTACAGGAGTACCCGGATTTGGAACGCGGACCTCAATCCAATACGATTTAACATTCCTTGCATTGATTGTGAACTGGTAATCATTCCCTCCTTCATAATATTTCTGAATCCATGGACGGGGATCTCCCGAGCGCTGCCAGAGCGTCGCATCCAATCCGCCCGGAGGTTCCACGGTATCGAGAACGTTACCGTATTTCATATCGGTAATCGTGATGGACATGGCGGGAAATACTGCAGAATTCGAACCTGACGCCGAATGAGAATCTTGTCCCCCCACATTCAATGGATCGGCAGTATACCAGAGTTCCCAGTAGCCGGAGGGGATGGTGATGATCTTTGAGCTCGCACCCGATCCACCGACAATCGTTCCGATGGTTGTTAAACGTGGGTCCTCGCGAATAGGTCCAACTGTCTTTACCGGTAGAGGGGTTACCTTGGCAGTTGGAATAACCGTTGGGACTGACGACACCTGTGGTGCGCTCCATTCCATAGGTTTCATTCCGAAAAGAGCAAGGATCGTATTTGAATATGCGACCAGCCTATTCGCGCACTCATTGAGCCAGCTCTGGTATTCATACATCGATTCCTTTGACCCCAGTACAGCTGTGCCTGTTGTCGGGATTTCGAGCGGAACCTGCGAAATATTTTTTAAAAGTCCCTGATTGATTTCATCTGCCGCAACCGGCATGCAACAACTCATGAGAATTGCCAAGACGATAAAAAGAAAAACGAGTCTCATCTACCCCTCATCTATACAAGATGAATCATCATGATGAGAGGATAATCTGTTAATAAGATTAAATCTTCTTAATTAAAGTTCTGTTGCGTTAGAATCTCGAATCTTTGTGAGATTTTTTAAAAATGGCGTTTAGTCACTGATCCGCCGCGGGGGCGCCCCGCCGGGGGCGGCGGGGTCCATCACAATTTCCTCCGGAGATTTCCGATTCCAATAAAAGAGGGGTAGCTATCCCACCTGCTAAGGGAGGGGTCTCCGGGTAACCCCCCCCTCCACGTTCCGGCTTGATGGGGGGTATCCCCTCCCAAAAACCAAAGAGGCAGGGGGGGTATGCCGGATACCCCCCTCCTCAAAAATGAGAACTGTGCAATATTGCACGTGTCCCGGGCCTGTCAACCGCATAAGGTTTCAGACGGAGCAGCCATTTCCGGAGGCAACTCATTTCTGATAAGGGGGGGGTCTGATCCGGCCAAAGGGGGGGAGGGGTCTGCCGGATACCTCCCCCCCATGGGGGTGGGGGGGTCTCCACAAAATAAAAATAAATCGGTAGGGGGGTATGCCGGATACCCCCCCTTCCGCGGATCCCCGAAAATATTTTTTTAAATTACTTCTTCCCCCTCAGCCGCTTAAGCACCCTCTCCTTCTTCTGTATCGCTGCCTCCGATGCCCGGAGCACCCCTTCTTTCATCTCCTCAAAGTCCCGCATCTCCGTATCCGCCACCTTTTTCACCGGAGTGTAGGCCGATTCACGGAACCTAGGGGTAAAGTCATGCTCCTTCCCGTCTTTTACCAGCACGGATTCAGACTTTCCTTTCTCCACATGCCCGATCTGTTTCATGACCACGTCCGCAGACCTGACCACCCGGCAGATTTCATCCGCAGCTTCACGCGGTGCGACGACAAGAAGGGCATCAAGGGAAACGCCGAGGTAGTCAATCTGCAACTTCCCGAGCATGGCCATGACGTGCGGTTCGACCAGGCTGCCGATGGCGGATTCATCGATCAATATCCTGCAGCCGGCGGTCTCGGCCATCTCGAATGCATCGCCCCGGAGTCCCCCGTTCGTCACATCGGTCATGGCATGGATCTGCGGGAACACCCCGCTCTTCATCAGGGTCTCGCACGCCATCAGGAAATTCAGGTTGATGGTCTGTTCGACGACTTCCGGAAATCCCGAATAGATCGCGGCAGTCGCAATCGTGCCTCCTCCGGCACCTTCCGTCATCAACAGGACATCCCCGGGCTGCGTGGATTTCCGGGCGGTAAGGTGTTCGGCCACTCCTACAGCGCCAACGCATCCGGTAAGGCGGCTGCCCAGTACCATGTCGCCGCCGATACGCAGCGTCGATCCGGTGACAAGGGGCACGTCCATCGCTTCGCCAACCGTCGTGATACCGGCAGTGTAATCGAAGATCTTCGCAACATCCCCGTCATCAGCAACATGGATATCCGAAAAGAGCATGACGGGTTTTGCGCCCATCACATACACGTCACGGAGCGTCGCACGGGTTACATGAAACCCTGCAAGATACGGGTAATCGGAAAGGCGCGAGTGCATACCGTCGACCGTGCAGATGATGTACTTTCCCCCGGCACAGACTGCACCGGCATCATCCATCTCATCGACTCCAACGGAAGCAGAGGTCTTCCCGATGATGCGGGCAATCTGGCGGTGGGCAAAAAAATCCCCTTTTCCCCTTGAGCCGACACCAAACTCACCCATCCGGACACCGGCCGGAACGAAGGTAAAAAAGTCACCGGACAGCCCCTGGGTATTCTTTACTTCTTCTATCACTGCGCGGGCGAACGCGGATGCATAGGAGGGGCTGGTGTTTTTCATCCGGACAATATGATCAGCAAGGTTTTTTTGCAGGGTTTTCTCATCGGTTCCTTCCGCAATTCCCCTGCGGGCATACTCCTCAACATCCATAATTTCCTGTACGTGAAACAGGCATAAAAAGGCGGAGTATCCATTCGGCCGTGCGCCCGGCTCGGCAGTTACCTGAGCAGGACGCCGAAGACATCGGAAAAGCAGCGGAGGGCATCATCAAATTTCCCGATTTTCAGAAGCGACATACCTTTGACCACACGCGTGCGGACATCTTTCACATCAATGTAATATGCCTTGTCGAAGGCACGTGCAGATTCTTCGAGCTTTCCGATCATGAAGCATGAATTGCTCATCACTACCCATGCATCTGCAATAGAGGGATCAATCTCAAGGGCATTCTCGAGACAGCGGATTGCCTCGGGATGCCTTCCCAGCACAGAGAGTGCAAGACCTTTCCGATAGAGCGCTTTTGCGTTTTCGGGTTCAATCGCGAGCGCACGGTCCAGCACCTCGATGGCCTCATCATACTCTTTCAGGTGGATCAATGCGATTCCCTTTTTAATCAGGGCAGACTGGAAAAACGGGTAAATCCTGAGTGCACGGTCATAACATGCGATCTCATCTTCGTACCGTTTGAGCTTCCCGCCTGCAAATCCTTTGTTTACCCACGCGGAGAGGTACCGTGGCCGGATTTCAAGGGCACGGTCGCAACAGCGGATCTCCGCTTCAAATTTCCCGAGCATCCCCAGGGCAACGCCCTTGTTGTTCCAGGCCGTTGCATTCTCCGGATCGATCTGCAATGCCCGTTCACAACACTTGACTTTGTCCTCGAACAGGTCGAGCATACCAAAGGCAAATCCCTTGTTATTCCAGGCATCAACGCAATAGGGATCGAGCTGGATTGCCTTGTCACAGCATTCGATCTCTTCTTCATACCGGCCCAGTTTTCCTAAAGCAAAACCCCTGCCTACCCAGGCAAGGGCGAAATTGGGATCGACCGCCAGGGCAAGGGAAAAAGAAGTGAGCGCGTCCTCATGCCTGCCCTCCCGTCCAAGTGCAAGACCTTCAAGATATATCTCCCTGCCTTTATGGCGGGAATCAGTACTTTCTGGCATGTCCGACGTTAAGACCATTGGATGCAATCCCGGAGATATGGCGATAATTCTAACCAGTGCTTAGTGCGCGTGATATTTATGTTAACGGATTTTGCACAATGGTGAAAAAATCCCGACGGCCGGTATCAAAAATGGATCGATGAGGCAGTCTTCAGTATAAAGGTTATGTGCATTTTTGTTTTTAGATAAAATAACTAATATTATATATATTAAAAATAACATCTTATTTATTGTCCCCTCATTCGAAGGATTGCGCGAACTCTAACACGATGGGGGTCATGTTAGTGCTCGCGATCACCATCGTCCTTGCAACACTTGTACTGCTCATGGTCCTCCAGCTGCCGAACCTGTGGTATGATCCGATAGTACCGACAGTTTTTGAGATCACGAAAATCAGGGATACAAATAAAAATGGCGTGCTTGATTACGATAGTTACATGGTAGTAAAAAACAGTGGAAAAATCCCTTACGATAACAGAAATTTATATGCAAAAACCTACAGGAACGGAGTTCCCCTTCCCTGCGATATTCCAACCATGAACGGAAATGATTTTCTCCCAACACACCATGACGGAATCCAGACCTTGGGAGGATTTGGTTCTCACGATTTTTTATGGTACCCTGAAGCGACGATTTCCATTAATTACGCAAAGGGAACCTTCCATCCCGGTGACATCGTGCAATTCGAAGTATATGACAAGGCAACCAGCCAGATCATCTCGCGCGATACCTGGCCGCACACCGATGGAATTCAGGAAAGATGCATGAAAATGTATCTCAATCATTGAGACGCCTGAACACGCCTTTCTTCACTTTGAGGATCTTGCATTCGGGACAACGCCAGGTATCCGGAAGATCCTCAAATGCGGTCCCGGGCGGGATACCGTTTTTGGGATCGCCTTTTGCGGGATCGTAGATGTAGTGGCATTCAAGACATACCCATCGTGCAAGTTTAACAACCTGTGTCAATATAAAACAACTCCGTAAATCCGGGATATAAATGCAGTGATCACATTTTTCCTGTCGTTATATGAAATCACCGTTCCGGGCAATACTCCGCCCGGTCTCGTGTGCTGCCCGGGGGGTGAGTGAAACCGGAAATATTCCGGGCACAGAGCCGGGCCACCCGAAGGGGTTCGGGAATCCTGCCTTCAAGGGTGAAATCATCGCAGAAGCGCGCCGCGTCATCGTGAGGAAGTCCCCAGGCCCGGATATAGATCGTCTGGCCGGTATGCAGCCGGGCAGGAATGCGTTCACCCAGCTGCTGGTATGCAGTAATGCGGGCAGTATCATCCGGGAAATGATGGCGGATATCCTCGGTAAGTCCGTCAGAATCCTCATACGTGACGCAGATGACCGGGATACCGGATTCCTTCCTGATCCGTGAAGGATCGATCACGTTGAACCAGGCAATCACGCAGCCCGAGAGCAGGATGGCATTCAGGTCCCTGCGCTGCAGATCCTGTATCATCCGCAGGATTGTTTCCGTTCCATCCATCCCGCCAACGGTCACCGTCCCGGACGTGAACCCGTCGATGCGGAGGTCTTTTCTCATCACAACCCCGGCAAGGGTCGAACGCGTCCTGCCGGTATAACTTTCCGCAATGCCAAGTGCCCGCAGCCCTTTTTTGGGCAGATGCATAGAAGCACTTATGATAACCGATTAAAAATACTATACCAATGAAATTCAACAAGGATGAGGTCTGCATCTTAATCCCTACGCTGAACGAAGGCCCGACGATTGGCAATGTTGTCAAAGAGTTCAAGGCCCTCGGCTATAACCATATGCTCGTCGTTGACGGTAAGAGTACTGACAATACCGTTAAAATTGCCCGCGAGGCCGGTGCCAATGTCCGGACGCAGTCCGGAAAAGGGAAGGGGAATGCGATCATCGAGGCATTTGAGGTGATCGAGCAGCAGTATATCCTCATGCTCGATGGTGATGGCACGTATTCGGCTAAAGACGCAGAGAAAATGCTGACTCCCCTGTTCCTCGGGTTCGACCAGGTGATCGGTGACCGCCTCATCAATGCAGAGGAGGGATCATTCTCCCGGTTGAATCTCTTCGGCAACCATATGCTCAACCTCCTCTTCAAGGTTGCCCATAGCAGAGACCTGCACGATATCCTTTCCGGGTACCGCGCATTCACAAAGCTTGCTGTCCATCAGCTGCTCCTGAAAGAGACAGGGTTTGAGATCGAGACGGAGATCTCCGTTGAGGCAGTACGGAATGGCCAGCGGATCATGGTTGTCCCCATCAGGTATTCCCGAAGGCCGGGAACTGCCACGAAGTTGTCACCATTCCACGATGGGATCAAGATCGTCAGCACCATCTACCGGCTCGCCCGGGTAAATAACCCGATGTTCTACTTCGGCATGATGGGCATTTTTACGTCGATACTTGGGATGCTCACCGGCGTCTATGTTCTCCTTGAATGGCTCCACCACGTCGATCACATCCCGCTTACCATCCTCACCGTGCTCCTCATTGTTGTGGGTATCGAGATCTTCATGTTCGGCATGGTCAGCGATATGCTGCTTGTCTTCCACCGGGAGATTATCCGGGAGATCCAGCTCCTGCAACCGCCGAGACCACCGAAGTAATCTTTTCTGCCGTGACCTGAAAATTTTTTTTAATATCGCACTGTTGACGGTACATACCTTGAGAAATAACCGGAATGATGGTAAGGCCGGGCTGAACCCACCTGTCCCGTATGGAGCGCGTGGGAACCAGGAATATAAAAAGCAACACAGGTGAAAAAATTCATCGGCTGCATCCTTCCTGCACGCCCTTATCCATACCGGAGAGCGCCGGTTATGCGGGATAAAGCGAGGGGATTTTAATGTGGTCGTTTTTCAGAGAGAGGAAAGAACAATTTCCGAATCAGGATTTTTTCCGAAAACCTTTTTCATGTATTTCCTCAAGAATTACTTATGCAGTCGATAGATGGGTATATCGGGTATACGCGTCGGGAATATTGTAATGATGTGAGGTGCCCGATACAATTGCTCCTGAATAACGAAGCAGAAAAATCTCCCAGATATGAAGAAATCCGGGCGATTTGTGCATCCAATTGTCTCCACAGCACCCATGAATTTCACCACTGGCTGACAGGGAAGGGGTACCTCGTTGTCAGACCGGAGCATAAATAACCCCAGTTTTTTATACAAGCGTGTATCACTTATTCTCGTGAAGTGTCCCCATGGTAAATGCATATCTTGATACTGGAATCCAGAGCCGGATGAACCGGATAATCAATCCGAAAGATAACCGGGTAGTGATGCTTGCGATAGACCATCCCTATTTCCAGGGACCGACAACCGGCCTGCGCACCATGAGTAACACCATAACAACACTCCTCCCCTATTGCGATTGCCTGATGACGACACGCGGGGCAGTGCGGAGCAATATTGCGCCCGAAAATGTCGGGACAAAACCCATCATGTTACGGGTTACCGGGGGAAACAGCATCTTAAATGAAGAATTGAGTGATGAAAAGCTCACGGTTACGATGAAAGAAGCCATCCGGATGGATGCAGCCGGTGTCGCGGTCAGTGTGTATATAGGCTCTGCCAACCAGCAACAGACGATTCTCAATCTCACCGACATGATCAACCAGGCCGGCGAATACGGAATTCCCGTTCTGGCAGTAACAGCCGTGGGGAAAAACATGGCCCGGGATTTGCGCTATCTGGCGCTTGCATCCCGTATCTGCCAGGATGCCGGGGCCCGGATTATCAAGACCTATTATTGTGAGGAATTTTCCAAACTGGTCGACTGGGTTTCCCCGACTGCTGTCGTGGTTGCAGGAGGGAAGTATTCAAGTCCTCCTGACGCTCTCCAGATGGCCTTCGACTCTGTCCAGGCCGGTGCCATGGGAGTTGATTTCGGACGAAATATTTTCCAGGATGACAACCCTGTCGGCATGATCAAAGCCATTGGGTCAATTGTCCATGGGAATCATACCGTAAAGGAGGCCCTGGATATCTACAATGCGTGCTTACCCGGTGCATGCAAGCTCGACTGATTTTTTTTATCCCGTATACAGTTACTCTCCATTCGTGAACAGGAATGAAAGCAGCAGTCTATTATAAGAACAGTGACATCCGCACCGAGGATGTTGAAGATCCAACTGTCGGACCGGGAGAGATCAAGGTCAGGATAATGGCGTGCGGGGTGTGTGGGTCGGATGTCATGGAATGGTACCGGATCAAGCGTGCGGGAAGGCCCGGCGGGATCGGGGCCTTCGGGCATGAATGCACGGGAATCATTGCAGAAACCGGTTCTAACGTGGATCCGAAATGGAAGGTGGGAGACCGGGTCGTGGTCACCCATCATGTACCATGCAATACGTGTAATGCCTGTATACGCGGGCATACGACCGCATGTGACACGCTGCAAAAAACCAAATTCAAGAATGCGTACGGGGCGTTTGCGGAATATGTGGTGCTACCCGCAATCAACGTGGACCGGGGTATGTTACGCCTTCCCGGATCGGTCTCTTTTGATGCGGGAACCTTTGTCGAACCCCTGGGATGTGTGGTGCGCGGGCAGCAACTGGCTCCGACCTCGGATGGCCGGTCGATCCTGATCATCGGCGCCGGGATCACCGGACTGCTGCATGTCCAGGCGGCCCGGCTGAACGGTGCGGGATTTATTGCTGTTTCCAACCCGAGTCCCGATCGGTTAAAGGCCGCCCGGAAATTCGGTGCCGATGCAACCATTTCCGCTACGGAAGATGTTCCCGGAAGGTTTAAAGAATTAAATGGCGGCCGGGGCGCAGATACCGTCATCATGACCGCACCGGTTCCCGTCTGCGTGAAACAGTCGCTTGACGCAGTCGGACCCGGGGGTACAATCTTATTTTTTGCCCCCACAAATCCTGAGATCCAGTCCGAAATCAATCTCTGGAGCCTGTGGCAGAAGGAGGTTACGATCACCCATTCCTATGCTGCCGATCTCCATAACCTGACAACGGCCCTGAAATGGATCCAGTATGACAGGATCAATGTGGCCGATATGATAACCCATGTCTTTCCCCTAAAAGAAACGGCTGAAGGTTTTCTCTTAACTGCCCGGCACCAGGACGGGAGCCTGAAAGTTATCATTCACCCGCAGGAATAAGATTTTAGTAATTGTAAAACATCCGCCCCCAAAAAGATAATGGGAAAATCCAATACTCGATCAATTGAAGTTAAAAGATTCAAAAGCATGAAGAATTCGCTTTCGGGGGCTGTCGCCCCCGCCGCTCGGGCCCCCCCTTGCGATAGTGCTGTATTACCTGTTCTGGTGCTATCACAATGCGCCCCGTCCCCCGGGGGGACTGGTGGCGTAAGAGGGAGGCTACAAGGACACTCAAAAACGCTTTTCTACCGAGTAAAATATACAATTTTCACCACATTGGGCGCTGATTGTTGATGATCACCCTTTTTAATAATACCCTGTTGACCGGGGATTCATCGAGATCAAAATGAGTTTTAGAGTATCTTCTTCCCGGCATCGGCGCCGGGCTTCACGTGGTAGACCTCGGCGACATTCATGACGACCGCGGACTTCGGTGCGAGGTGGGGCCTGACTTCCTTCATCCACGCCACATCCTGCCGGAAGATCTCGTCGTTTGTGTGGAGGGTCACCGGCCCCTTGATCTGGAAGCCGCCCTTCTCTCCCCACCAGGAGAGGGCCACCACCGGGTTCTCCGCCAGGTTCTGCAGGGTCTTCTGGAAGTACTGGTCCGATATGAGCAGGGTTTCGCCGTCGAGGAGCTTGAATGCCCCGATCGGGACGACATTCGGCACGCGGTTCTTCGATGACGTGGCCAGGAACACGGTCTTTGTGCCGGCCAGCGACTCCCGGATCTCCGTTGTCAGTGCGACCATTGCTATCTTCTCCGGATAAGTATTCCTCGACAAGGGGTATTAAGAATTGCAGTATTCTTTCTGGAACGAACCAGATACTTGTGGATAAACAGGTCTAACTTTTTTAAAAAATCCAGTTATCAGATGTCGGAACGACCCTGTTGTGCAACGAAATTCTGTTTCATGGCAAGCACCTGGCAGGAATGCTCTGCAAGCGACGTATACACGTATGCTTCATCAAGGGTCCTGCCGGCAGCAAAGGTACCGTGGCCCCGCACGATGACCAGGTTTGAAGACGAGAGTGCACGGGCCACATTATCCGCGATCTCCTGGGAACCCGGCATACCGCCGACGACCGGAATACGCGGACAGAACATCGTCCCCTCGCTGTCCTCCGGCACGATAGTGTCCATGACGAGCGAGGCTGCAATCGCCGCGGGAGGATGGGCATGGACAACTGCCCTGTACGGGGTGTTCCGGTAAATCTCCCGGTGGACACGGAACTCGCTCGAGGCATGTTCCGGAACAGGGCCGTCGAGTGGCACGAAGAGCGGTTCTGACAGAACATCGAGACATTCCCCGGTCAGCGTGACGAAAAAACCCTCGTCACCCTTCCGCACACTGATATTGCCGAAGTTGCCCCCCACGAGATGCTCGGCAAAGAGCCGTTTTCCTATCCGTTCGAATTCATGAGCATACATGCATCGCACCTCTTCCTTCCACAGAACTCTTTTGCATATTCAACGATATGTGCATGGGTCTGGCGGCAGGCCTCGTTATCCTCCGGGAGCACGGATTCGAACAACTGCTTCAGCCGGTTGCGGGGTTCGGGCACACCGGCGCAGCGGACTATCCGCTCGGTGTAGGCGTCGATGACAAAACTCGGGCGGGAAAACGCGTAACAGAGGATACTGTCGGCAGTCTCCTCGCCGATCCCGTGCACTCCCAGCAGGCCGGCGCGGAGCGTGCCGGTAGGGATATCCTTCATCCGTTGCACGCCCCCGCAGGTCTCTTCCACAAACGCTGCAAGGGCTTTCAGCCTTCCCGCCTTGATCCGGTAAAAACCGGTACACCGTATCGCCTCTTCAATGTCCCGTACATCCGCAAGCCGGATCGCCGACATGCTGCAGAGCCCTCTCCGGCGAAGGTCCGCAAGGGCCCGTTCGACATTCTCCCACCGGGTCTGCTGCGTGAGGATCGCACCGATCATCACCTCATCGCAGTCCCCGGGCCACCATGGGATCCTGCCGTATTTCTTTGCCAGGGCCCGGACAATGCGCCGTATTTTAACGGAACTGGATGCCGACATCCTTCATCTTGTTGTACCGCGCGATATTGAGCAGGAGCGGGGTCAGTGCTTCGACCATGCAGGAGACTGAGAGAGGACCGGCATCGAAGGCCTGGAGCCGGGACACCTTGTTGACAATCGCCATGACCTCTTTTTTTGCCTCTGCATCATCACTGCAGACCGGCACGGAGTAATCGAGTTCTTCGTCAAGGGCTTTCCATTTGTTCGCGGCAATCGTATTGAACGCCGAGCAGATCCGGGCTTCTTTCGGCAGCATCCGTTTGATCATGAGCGCTGCCGATCCTTCGACGGGTGGCACGAAGACGAAATGATCCTGTTTCTCCATCGGGTTGACCGGACTGACCACAATCTTATCTTCAAAGCCATGAAGGGTCTCAAGCGTACCGACAAGGTGCCTGAAGGGAATCGCGAGGATCACGATATCCGCTGCATCGATTGCTGCCTGGTTGGAAACGCCGGTCAGCGAGCATTCCTTTCCCCGTTTTTTCAGCAGTTCGCGGCTCATGGTGCAGGTCGCTTCAGCCTTGTCCTGCTCCCGTGATCCCACGACCACATCAAACAACGGTGAAAGGCGCATTGCCATGCCTTCTCCGATGTCACCGGTCCCGCCCACAATACCGATCTTCACTTAACCCACCAGCGGCGTTAAGAGCTTTTCAAGCGTGGCTGCATCCGTGACGCCTTCCAGGGACTGGACAATCTTCCCGTCCTTCTCGATGATCAGGGTCGGGACAACACGGATCCCGTATTTTTCCGCAAGATCCATATGCTGGTCCACATCAATCTTCCGGATCTCAACGGAATCCCCCATTTTTTTTGCCAGTTCCTCAACAATGGGGGTCTGCATTTTACACGGACCGCACCAGGTGGCAAAAAAATCAAACAAAACCGGTTTGCTCATTCGAACGTACCCGGTAGAGTTGTCGATGAAAAAAAAGATAAATCTATGGTATTGTTACTTGGAGAGGGTTTCCATGATGATCTTACCGTACGCCGGCCGGGTTATGATGACACCGACAAGGACACCGAGGATGGTAATGATGGCAAAGCCCTTGAGCGTGGATAAGTCCATCAGGGCCAACGGCAGCATCGCGATAACGACAGTGGCCGCGGCGATAACGATAATCCCCAGGGCCCGGGCGAGCCGCTTGAGATAGAGATTTGGCGAAGGCACCCTTCCTTCGTGTAAGATCTCATCAGTGATGATCACCAGCTGGTCGATACCAGTCCCCATGACTGCAATCAGACCGGCAATCGTTGGCAGATCCATCTGGAACTTGATGAGGGCAATGAATCCCAGCAGGATCAGAACCTCCGATGCATTGATCAGGATCATCGGGAGGACAATGCTGGGTTCCCGGTACCGGTAATAAATAACGAACCCGACCGTGATCAGGGCAATGATCCCGGCAAGAAGGGCCATTTCCTTGTACCGTTCCCCAAGGGGTGCAGAAGTCCCGCCGGAACCGGCAACACTGACATCAACGGGTAATGCCCCGGCATGGAGATGGATTTCGAGGTTTGTTGCCTGCTGGGACCCGGATGTTCCGGATCCGGTCGTTGCAACCAGCTGGGTGACCGGCTGGGTCTTAAGCGACGTGGCGAGGGCCGTACTCAGAGGTGCGGAATAGACGGTCTTGTTATCAAGGAGCATGATCAGGTAGTGTTTGTCTGGATCGTCCGTGGCGCCATACTTGATCGCAGCATCCTGGAATGCTGTTGCACCTGCCTGGCTCATGGTAAACTGAACACCCCAGATATTGCTTCCTGCCGGGACCTGCGTGGGCGTCTGGACACTGGTGATATCGTCGCCAAAAATAACGTGCTCCGTCGCGTTGCCCGTGGTCTGTACCCGGATCTCGAACTTGCCCTGCTTGCCGACAATCTGCTGGGCCTCGTTCATGTCAACACCGGCAAGCTCGACGCGGACATACCGTGCCACATTGTTCAGGCCCGTGAGGGTATTGACCTTGGCATCCTTTGTGCCGAGCGTATTGATCTTGTTTTCAAGGATGGATTTAACATCATCGGCAGTGGTCTTGGAGACACCCTGCTGGTAATTGGTGAGCGTTCCGCCGGCATCGCTGAACTTCGTTTCCAGTTCCTGCTGGGTAAAGGATTTCCGGATCTCAAGATGGTTTGCATCAACCTGTTCAACGTTCGTATCAAGGCTCTGGGACAGGTTGCTGATGAAGTCGCTGACTGGCCGATCGGTGGTAAAACCGACCACTTCAGCATGGAGTTCGAGCTGGATCCATGCGCCCTGCTGGAGGTCAAGCCCGTACTGCAGGTTGGTGGCAACGTGGCCGTTCTGGTCGATGTGAGGATATATCGCTATAACAGACAGGACTATGAGGATAATGAGGGCGGCAACTCTCCAGTCCGTAACGAGGGCTTTTATCTCCTTGGCGTTCATTTCCCGCCTCCTTTAAGGACATACCACTTGAGAATTCCGACATTGGTGAGCCAGGTGTTGATGATATCGGCAACGAGCCCGATGAGGAGCACTGCGGAAATTTCGATGAGGATCTGGATCGACCCGAACCACGACACGATGAACAGTGCAGTTGCGGCAGCAAAGGTTGTGGAGGTCATGATGATACCGGTATGGAACGCCCCGGTAAGTTTGTCATTCAGTTTTCCCTGGCGTTTCAGTACGCGGTTGGTGAGCAGGATATCGCTGTCCACCGAATAACCGATGAGCATGAGGAGTGCCGCGGTCGTTCCCAGGGTGAGGGTTATTCCGATAATATTCATCACCGCGGCAGTCATGACCATGTCTGCAAATGCTGACAATACGACGGCGATGGAGGGGACAAAGGTACGGAATGATAAAAAGATCACAATCGCCATGCCGATAAAGGAGAAGATCATGGCGATGATGGCCTGGTATTGCAGCGATTTCCCGAATGTTTCGCTGATCTGGCTGATACTTGCATCCGGATATTTCTGGCTGACCAGGGTGGACAGCGACCGGTATTTGGCATCATCCATGGTGCCGAATTTTAAAAATTTTGCGTCATTCATATCGCTGATATCGCTCAGCGGATAATCGGCAAATACGGTCTGCAGCTGTTCATGACTGTCGGTTGTCCTGATGGTGACCGCAGTACCTCCTGAAAAATCCAGGCCGGGTGTGACCGGCATCCCCGTTGTCGCCATATTGAGAGCAAGCAGAACCAGGGAGATTACAAGAAGTACGAGCGGGATTACTACCAACTGTTGCGGCGAGTACTTCTCGATATTATAGTTGATCAATCCCATAACGTATTCATCTGTCAATGTACGATTAAATAGTTATCAGACCGTGGTTTTTCCACGATGCAATCGGTGCCGCCGGGATCGGATACGCGCAGGAGGGGATTTTCCGGGTTTCGCAGAAAATTTTTCTTCCTTTTTTAAATGGCCGAATTTTCCATTGGGGATTTAAAATCGCACAAAATCAAAAAATATATATACAGAGACCTTTGACACTAAACGTATGAGATCTCCTTCAGAGATCAGGAGAGTCGTTGAGGGTCGGTTACGATTGTACCTGTCGCGCGACAGGACCGGAATCCGGCGCGAAGTTCTCAGACTCTTTGTAAAGACCAAATCGATCACGATCGCTGAACTGGTGGCAGAACTGCAGAAACAGTTCACCGTTACCTTTCACGCGATTGCCTCCATGGTCGGTATCATTGCTTCCCGGATCGGCATCCTCCGTGCGACACGGAATACCGATGGGGTGAACAAGTACGAGCTCAAGGAAAAGTATGTCGACATTGTGATCCGGATCGTCGGGGCTGCATAATACAGCCCCCTTTTCCTGATCCATAACGGTTTTTACTCCATCATTCCTATGATATTAGCATCATGTACACTCATCCTCATGGCAGCGCTGACTTAAGCGATGTCACCATTGATCCCGAAGTGATCGCATATATCAATAAACGTGACTGTGATTTCAGGATCTGTACTTCCTGCGGTGGCCCGATATTATTGCCTCTCCGCGTCAAACTCCCGAAAAAGACTGACCTCCTCTTAAAAGCCGGCAACCATACCATCTACGTTTCCATCCACCAGGCCCGGTTCCTCAACAGTATCCATATGGATATGATCCCGTTTTTTGACGACAACGATCTGATCGGGTACGAACACGGATGAGTTTTACGGAATTGCCCCACACGGCAGATGTGAAGATCCGGGCACGTGCCCCAACCCTTGAGGCCCTCTTTTCCGAGGCATTCAATGCATTGATGCAGGTCATGTACGGGAAAGACCGGAAGGGCAGGGTCTCACGGGAACTTACCCTTGAATCCGCCGATAACGAAGCACTCCTTACCGATTTCCTCTCCGAAGTACTGTTTATCTCTGAAGTTGACGGGCTGGTCTTTTCCCATGCGAGTATCAGGATCAACGATGGCACACTGCATGCGGTTCTTGAAGGGGAACCGTTCGATCAGGGACGACACGCGAGCGGCAGTGAAGTGAAAGGGATCTCCTATTCAGGCATGTCCATTACGCACGATACGAACGGATATATGCTGGACATCATATTTGATGTATAAAAGAAACAGGGCAGGGTGAGCAGATGATTGATGGCGTAAAACGGATCGGTGAAAACGAATGGGAGGTGCCGGAGGGATTTGTTCCCGGCATGCGGGTCCCGGCAAGGTTTTTTCTTTCGGAGTCACTTGGCCGCAGCCTCGAACCCGGTGCACTGCAGCAACTTGCCAATGTCGCCACGATGCCGGGCATAATAAAAAATGCACTCGCCATGCCGGATATCCACTGGGGATACGGGTTCCCCATCGGGGGAGTTGCTGCATTCTCATTAGAGAACGGGGTCATCTCGCCCGGGGGCGTGGGCTTTGATATCAACTGCGGCGTGAGACTGATCTCGACTCCCCTTTCCCTCAAGGATATCAGCGGCCGGCGGGACCTGATCGATCTGCTGTTCAATGCGGTACCGACCGGGGTTGGTGCAAAAAGCTCCCGGAAGATGTCATCGCGTTCTGTCGATGAGATGATGGTAAAAGGTGCACGCTGGGCAGTCGAGAACGGGTACGGCGTTGCCCGGGATCTCGTCCGTTGTGAAGAAAGCGGTTGCATGAAAGGTGCCGATACCAGAACCGTATCGGCAAAAGCACGGCAACGGGGCATACCGCAGGGGGGTACCCTTGGATCCGGGAATCACTTCCTCGAAATGCAGGTGGTCCGGGAGATCTATGACCCGGTTGCAGCGGAGGCATTTGGGATCCGGGAAGGCCAGGTATGCTGCATGATCCACTGCGGTTCGCGCGGACTCGGTCACCAGGTATGTACCGATCACCTGAAACTCCTGGAAGCCGCGACAAAAAAATACCAGATCACGCTTCCCGATCGCCAGCTCGCCTGCGCACCGCTCACGTCTCCGGAGGGGAAAGCGTATCTCAGTGCCATGGCAGCGTCGGCAAATTATGCCTGGGCAAACCGGCAGATGATTACGCACACGACCCGGCAGGTGCTTTCAAAGATGTTCGGGATCGATTACGAGGATATGCCGCTGGTCTATGATGTCGCCCACAATGTGGCAAAGATTGAAGACCACATTATCGATGGAAAGCACATGAGGGTCTGTGTCCATCGCAAGGGAGCCACCCGGGCATTCGGGCCGGGTTCGGCAGATATTCCCTCAGACCTCTCCTCCATCGGCCAGCCGGTGATCATTCCCGGCAGCATGGGAACCTCGTCCTATGTACTCCGCGGGACCGCGACTGCCATGGAGAGGACATTCGGCAGTACCTGTCATGGGGCAGGACGGATCATGAGCCGCTCCCAGGCAAAGAAGAGATTGAACGGGAAGGAAGTTACGGAGAACCTGTTGAAGCAGGGGATCATTGTCCGAGCTCCCCATGATAATGCGATCGCCGATGAAGCCCCGGAAGTCTACAAGCCCAGCGACGAGGTAGTCAGGGTTGTGCATGATGTCGGCATCTCACGGCTCGTGGCGCGTCTCGCTCCTGTCGGAGTGATCAAGGGATGAGTTGCCGTGCAGGATTTGTCTGGGACTCCCCCCAGTACTTCAGCCGCCTGATCGAGGACTGCGGGATTGCCTGCGAAATTGTCACTCCCCAGATGCTTGCAGCCCCGTTTTTCCGGGGTTTGTTCAACTGCCTGATCGTGCCGACCGGGTTCGGCAACCCCCGCTATTCGAACCTGCTCCCCGCACTCCGTGCTTCTTCATCGAGAATTGAAAAATTCGTAGAACAGGGAGGAAATCTCCTGGTCTTCGGAGCCGCAGACAACAGAACCGATGCCTACGACTGGCTTCCGTTTCCGGTAATCTACCGGCATGACTGCCATCCACGGAGTATCACCTGTTCTGGCGGATCTGTTGCCACGACGATTCTCGATGATTATGATCCCGGGAACATTGAATGTGACGGCTCGTTCCCGACCCATGAGGGAATGTGCATCGGGGCAGCTGAATCCTCTGATGTCATCATTGAACATACCTGTGGAAAGGGTACGATTGTCGTGACAAGTGTTCATGAGTTCCCGTCGCGGAACTTCCTCAAAAAATTCTGCTGCGAAGGGGAGCAGGTAACGTTTTGAGATTCTGGTATGATGACGGAGGGGACAGTGCCTGTCCCCCCGGACCGCCCCTGCGCATTGCGATGATGCGGGTATTACCTTTCCGTACATCTCGCTACGATGCACGCCGCCGCCCCCGATGGGGCGCTCCCGCGGCGGATCAATAACTAAAAAATATTCTCTAAAGAAAACCTCCTGCCCCGCCGTGACTCGAAGTTCATTCAACCTTCTCGACCTCCTTCGTCGGTCCCCATAGGGGCCCTGATACGGGGAGCCCTCATAAAATATTCACTAACAATTTGCGCCAGTTATTCGTAAGAATACATTTCGCGGTGATTGGCCGTCATGGTTTTGCCAGCCGAAGCAGAGCCTCTGTTCCGAACGTAATCTTCTTCTAGATAAAGAATGACCAGAGTATTGAGGTAATTCCTTGGACCAGTATATGTTATCCTGCAGTGCAGAGGCACACGATCTCGAACCCATTGTCCTCGCAGTCCATGAACTGATCCACCGCCTTCCGGTAACGGCAAAATCCCGGGACAGGGACGGGATCCGGGTAGAGGACGGCAGGATCATCGATCGCCACTACAACGGTCCGATTCTTCTCGAGGCGATCGCTAAAAACCAGCAGATACAGGTGACGCCATCAACCGGGCCATACAAGGGAGTCCCGGTGAGAGTCACTCCCTTACGCGATGGTCGCGGAAATGCAATCGGGGCCATTGGTATTGTCGATATCACGGGTATATTTGATCTCGCTACGCTCATGGAACACCAGTCCGCGATCCTCAAGCAGGTGTGCGGCAAAGACCCCTGCCCCCTTGAATCAGAGCAGATCGATTCCAAGCGGTGATACCATGCCGGATTCTGCATTTAAAGTACTTGAGATTCTCGAACGTGCACAGGGCCCCCTCTCCGGTGAGACGATCAGCAATGAGCTGGGGATTACCCGCTCTGCAGTATGGAAACACATCAACGAACTCCGCATGATGGGGTATGACATCTCATCATCCCAGAAACAGGGATACCGGCTCACCCATCCCAGCAACAAACTGCTTCCCTATGAAATTCACAAGAAACTCCAGACCCGGTTTATCGGCAAGAAGATACGGTACCTGGAAAACACCCCCTCGACCATCTGGGTCGGGAAGCAGCTCTGTTCAGATGGCGATGTGGAGAAGATGCACGGCATGGTCATCATTGCTGAAGAGCAGACCGGAGGGATCGGCAGGATGGGACGGGCATGGGTCTCTCCCAGCGGGGGGATCTGGATCACCATCGTCCTCAAACCCCATGTCCCTGTCGATCATGTCTTCATGATCACGATGGCCGGTTCGATCGCGGTAGCGCGGGCCATCCGGAAAGAGTTCAACCTCGGGGCCCTGATCAAATGGCCCAATGACATCTTCATTGGCAACAAAAAAGTGGCAGGGCTGCTGCTCGAACTTTCGGCAGAATCGGATGTTGTGCATCACAGTCTCCTCTCCATCGGCATTGACGTAAACGTGTCTATCACCAATTTTTCACCGGATCTCCGGAACCAGATCACCTCTATCTGTGCCGAAGTGGGCCATACGGTTGACCGCGCCTCATTCCTTGCACGCATTCTCAAGGAGTTCGAGAGCAGGTATCTGCTGATTGAAAGCGGTGAGTACGACTCGATCATCCAGGAATGGAAGAGCATCTCCTGCACTCTCGACAACCGGGTCCAGATCCGGACCCTTAAAAACAGTTTTGAAGGGGAAGCCGTAGACATCGATGAATTTGGCGCACTGATCATACGAAAGGACAACGGGAAACTCGAACGCGTTATCGCCGGCGATTGTTATCACCAGTGACAGGGTACATTTTTATCGTCAACCATCGTTTTTTTAATGGTTGACGATGTTTGGCGACCTGCAACGATCAAGACTGATTGCATACTCTGCCGCATTTATTGGTCTCATTTCCTTGGGAAGCTGGATCTCCATTCCCTGTATCCCGGTACCATTCACCCTCCAGACCCTCTTTGTATTACTCGCCGGGACAGTAATGAGAAGGCAGGCAGTTATTCCGGTTACAGCCTTCATCGTAATGGGGGCACTCGGTCTCCCGGTATTCCACAATGGCATGGCTGGGCCGGGCGTGCTTCTGGGCCCAACGGGCGGTTATCTCATCGGGTTTGTCTTCGCGGCTCTTGTTGTCGGTCTGGCGTATGAGAGAAAATCCCGGTATTTCCATATTGGCGGGCTTGTTGCCGGGACGGTAATCATCTGGCTCTTTGGAATGGCATGGCTGATGTATTCCCTTGGGATGGGGCGTGTCCCCGCATTTTCTGCCGGCGTCCTGCCATTTATGATCGGCGACGCGATCAAGGCCGGTGCGGCTTACGCGATCGCCGGGCGACTCGTATGATCTCGATACGCTACCTCCGTCATCAGGTGCTCGATATCGGTTCACTGGACATTCTGCCGGGGATTACTTCGATCATCGGCCCGAATGGCAGCGGAAAAACGACCCTCTTGAAGATCTGTGCCGGGATCACCGAACCGGATGCGGGAACGGTGCTGGTTGATGACCTGCCCCCGCGCAAAACGGAGATTGGATGGGTGAATGAATTCCCTGACCGTAACATCCTTTTCGATACAGTCGTGGATGAGATTGCCTCCCCCCTGCGCTTCCAACGCATTCCCTGTCGTGAGATTTCTGATCGTGTCGACAGCCATCTGGAGTTTATGGGCATCATGCCCCTGCGGGACAGGGGGATGCGGGAACTCTCCGGGGGAGAGAAGATCCTTGTTGCTCTCGCTGCATCACTTATCCATCACCCGCAGGTGCTCGTTCTCGATGAATATGACTCGCATCTCGATGAAACCCGGGCCATGGAGATTGATCACCTGGTCAGAAAGAGCGGTGTTCCCTACGTGATCCGGTGCACCCAGCAGATGGAATCCGCCACACGTGGGGACAGGCTTATCTGGCTCGAAAACGGCAGGGCCGGGTATAACGGTTCCCCCCGGGAGGTCTTTGCCGCCCTGTCCGGCACCCCGTTCTACCCCCTTTCTTTGAGGTGCGGGATATGAGGGTTACTCTCAATGCCACCTGCATAACCCGGGAAAAATGGTCATTGTCTGCCCACGGCAGATTCACGGAAGGCATCCACCTGGTCAGCGGCGATATCGGCAGCGGGAAGACAACACTTGCACTTATCCTCGCAGGTTTGTTGCAGCCTTCCGCAGGTACAGTTGACCGTGAACACGTTTCTTCCCTGATGGTCTCGTTCCAGTTTCCGGAATACCATGTCACGGGTTCTACCGTCATGGACGAATGTACCTCGTGGGGTATTGATCCCTCTGCAACGGTGAAGGCAGCGAATCTTTCCGGCAAAGAAGACCTCTCACCCCTGCGGTTGAGCAGGGGCGAGTTGAAGCGTCTCCATCTCGCCTGTGTTATGGCCAGAGATTACGATCTTCTGGTACTTGATGAACCCTTCAGTTCCCTTGACTGCCGGGAAAAAGAGCGTTATTGTGCGGATATCTCCCGGCGCACAAAGGGGATAACGGTCATCTTCACGCATGAGCAGATGATATTCCCGCGCGTGGATTTTATCTGGGAGATCTCGGGCGGCGTACTTCATTGCCGGGGACGCGTTCCGGAGGCACTTGCGGGATGGGAACACGCGCCACAGCTGGTAAAACAGCTCCTTGCCCGGGGAAAAATTCCCCACAACATCACGCCAGCCGATCTCCTGGAGGCCGCATGCAGGACATAAGGTTGCGCACCGGGACTGCAGTCCTTCTCTGTATCTCGGCTTTCATCAGTATCCCGGGAGCGGCGGCGGCATGCATATGGTGGATCGTATTTACCGGCCGTTTCTCCCGGGCACAAATCCGGGTGATTATTCCCGTTGCAGCCATGATCGCATTTTTCAGTATCGTCCTTGCGTTGACCGGAGGCGACGGGGTCTCCTATTTTATTCGTATGATGGTAATAATTCTCATCGGGTTCTGGATGTATGCCGAGCAGAAGAGCGGAGAATTCCTCAAACTCGGCGTATGGCTCATGGGAGACCGTGTGGGATTCGAACTCGGCATGCTTGCCGATATGGGGTTGCAGACGATGCACCTGCTGGTCAGCGATTTCAACCAGATCCGGATTGCAGAAACACTTAAAGGTATACGACCGGGGTGGAAGACGCTTGTTCCCGCCGGTTTCGTCCTGGTGAATGGTGCACTCTCCCGGGCGGAAAATACTGCGGAACTCATGGCTGTGCGGGGGTACCGTGACGGGGGTATGCTCTGCCCTGAGTTTACGACACCGGGAAGGGATATACTCTCCAGCCTGTCTGCACTATGCGTGCTCATCATCGCTTTCATTCCTGTTAGTGAATTTTTTATACTATACCGATGAAGTTTTGAGAGGCTGAATATCATCCTGCTGCCCGGCAGAGGTCTCCTTCATGCACGCCGCGTCCACAAAAAAAGTCCTGATCACCGATACCACCCTCCGTGACGCCCACCAGTCACTCATTGCCACACGTCTCCGGACGGAAGACATGCTTCCTCTCGCACGTGAGATCGATCACTGCGGTTTTTTTTCCGTTGAAGCATGGGGCGGTGCAACGTTTGATACCTGCATACGGTTTTTAAATGACGATCCATGGGACCGGCTGAAGGCACTCAAGGAAGAACTCACGCATACCCCCATCCAGATGCTCCTGAGGGGACAGAACCTGGTCGGGTACCGCCATTACCCGGACGATGTGGTCGACAGGTTTGTCGATGCCTCGCACAAGAACGGAGTCGATATCTTCCGCGTCTTCGATGCGCTGAACGATATCAGGAATATGAAGAGGTCGATGCAGCGGGTCAAAGCCGTGGGGGCCCACCTGCAGAGCACAATATGCTATACTACCAGCCCCGTCCACAGCACCCGGACATTCATCGAGATGGCAAAAGAGCTGTACGCACTCGATTGCGATTCCATCTGCATCAAGGATATGGCCGGCCTCATCATGCCGGAAGCGGCACGGGAACTGATCACCGGCATTAAAAAGGCAGTCGACGTCAAGGTCTGCCTTCACAGCCACTCCACGAGTGGGATCGCGCCCATGAGTTACCAGGCGGCCATTGAAGCCGGGGTGGACATTCTCGATACTGCGATGTCCCCCTTTTCCATGGGGACATCCCAGCCGCCGACAGAAAGTATTGTCGCGTCCCTGATCGGTACACCCCGCGATACCGGTATCGATTTAATCAAACTCAGGGCCGTCCGCAACCTGTGCCTGCAGATCCGGGAAAAATACGGCGGGCTGCTCAACCCGATATCAGAACGGGTGGACAGCGATGTCCTCATCTACCAGCTGCCCGGGGGCATGATCTCCAATATCGTATCGCAGCTGCAGGAACAGGATGCTCTCGACCGCTGGGATGAAGTGCTTGCGGAGATCCCACGGGTACGAAAGGATCTCGGCTACCCGCCCCTCGTAACACCTACAAGCCAGATTGTCGGGACCCAGGCCGTGCTCAACGTACTGGTAAACGGCCAGCGGTACCGGAATGTGACGAAGGAAGTCAAGGATTATGTGCGGGGCCTCTATGGCAAATCCCCCGGCCCGGTAAGCGATGAGATCCGGACACTGATCATCGGTGATGAGGAAGTGATCACGGTCAGGCCAGCCGATCTCCTCGAACCTGCCTACGAGAACATGAGGGAAGAGGCAATAAAGGCCGGGCTCGTAAAAAAAGAGGAGGACGTCCTGACCTATATCCTCTATCCCGCCATCGCACCCTCCTTCCTCAGGGGAGAACGGACCATGGAAGATATCCCGAAAAAGCAATCGGCCCCGAAACCGTCCGGCGACATCCCCAGCCAGATGGAGGTCGAAGTCGACGGGGAAGTCTTCTCGGTCAAGATCGTCTCCGTCGGGGGAAGCAAAGTCGAAGTGACCGGTGTCGCACCCCGAAAGGCCCCCCGCGGTGAATTTGCCGGAGGTATCAAGAGCAATATGCAGGGCATGGTCCTCCAGGTGCTCGTCAGCCGGGGTTCGGTGGTAAAGAAAGGTGATACCCTTATCGTCCTTGAAGCGATGAAGATGGAGAACCCCATCCACAGTCCCTCAGATGGAAAGGTCACCGAGATCTTTGTTGATACCGGCGATGTCGTCCAGAACGGCGATGTCCTGCTGGTGGTGCAATGAAATTTTTTGAAAAACTCCTGATCGCCAACCGCGGCGAAATTGCCATCCGGGTGATGCGGGCATGCCGCGAGCTCGACATCGAGACCGTGGCCATCTATTCTGATGCGGACAGGAATGCCCTCCATGTGAAATACGCGGACGAGGCATTCCATGTCGGCGAGGCGCCCCCCTCCAGAAGTTATCTCAACATGGAACGCATCATCGACATTGCCAAAAAGAGCGGCGCGGAGGCTATTCATCCCGGGTATGGGTTCCTTGCAGAGAACTACCGTTTTGCCAAACTCTGTCTTGACGAAAATGTCATTTTTATTGGCCCGCGATGGAAGACCATCAAGGCGATGGGCTCCAAGATCGGCAGCAAGCAGATGATGAAAGAAGCCGGAGTCCCTGTTATTCCGGGCACTGACAGTGGCATCACGAATATCGATGATGCAAAAGAAGTTGCTGCCGGGATCGGCTACCCGGTCATCGTCAAGGCAAGTGCCGGTGGCGGTGGCATCGGCATGCAGATCGTTGACAGTGAGAACTCTCTCGAAGAAGCAATCACGGCGAGCCAGCGTATTGCCCAGTCCGCGTTCGGAGACGCGACGGTCTTCATCGAGAAATATCTCATCAAACCGCGGCATATCGAGTTCCAGGTGCTGGCCGATGAACAGGGGAATGCAGTTCACTTGTACGATCGCGAGTGCTCCATCCAGCGCCGCCACCAGAAACTTATCGAGGAGGCACCCTGCCCGATCATGACACCCGAACTGCGGGAGAGAATGTCGCAATCCGCGCTGATGGTCACGAAAGCCTCGGATTATTCCAATGCCGGGTCTGTCGAGTTCCTGTACAGCCAGGGAAATTATTACTTCATGGAGATGAATACCCGTCTCCAGGTCGAACATACGATCACGGAGATTATTACGGGAATTGATCTGGTCAAACAGCAGATTGCCATTGCAGCCGGTGAATCGCTCCCGTTCGGACAGGAGGATCTCTCCATCCGCGGGCATGCGATCGAATGCCGTATCAATGCCGAAGACCCACTCAATAATTTCGCCGCCGATCCGGGTAAGATCATACGGTACCGCTCCCCGGGCGGTCCCGGCATACGGGTCGACAGCGGCATCCATATGGGATATACAATCCCTGCAAATTACGATTCGATGATCGCAAAACTCTGTGCCTGGGACAGCACCCGCATCGAGGCGATCAAGCGGATGCGGCGGGCCATCTCTGAATATATCATACTCGGTATCAGGACAACAATACCGCTCCATTATGCGATCATGAACAACCAGCAGTTCATGGAGGGAAATACTCATACGCACTTTTTACAGGAAGAGCATATCCTGAGCACGCTCGACCGGTACACACGCGACGAAGAGGCCCGCATGCAGACGCTTGCAGGGTCCTTTGACCAGGGAAAAAAAGTCGCAGCAATCACCGCAGCGGTCAACATGTACCTCCAGCAGAAAAAGGACTGACGCGGGTTATAAGAACCTTTAATAGTTTTTACGGCGTTTTTATTATGCACTTTTGTGCTGCGGTGGCCTAGCTGGTTAGGGCGCCAGACTCATAGGGTTGTTGAACTCATCTTCGCGGCTTCGAGAGATCTGGAGATCGGGGGATCGTAACCCTCCCGCAGCATTTTTCTGATTTTTTCCTGATTTCAGGAATGGATTTTTTTAAATTTTTGAGTGGGAGATTTGACGCTCTTGGGGGTGTCGAATCTCATCAGAGATGAGACAGGAGAAGAGCCATCGGGCTCTTCGACTTTGGTACTCCGCAGTCGAAGAATCCTTACGGATTCTTCTCCAGTCAATCCTCCCTGTGTGACGAAGGAACACGAGAAGAGAGCCATAAGGCTCTCTTCGCTGATGCGACGATTGCCTCCCCGCCACGTGGGCATCCCCGCATTGCGATGCTGCGGGAATTACCTGTCCGGGAGTTGTCACTTCCAAGTTTACCCCGTCATCAGGATTGTGACAAAAAACTGATTTTTTAAATAAAACGCATTGCCCCGCCGTACTTCGAAGAACCTGATGGTTCTTCTCGATTTCGTGGTTCTGATGAACCACTCAATCCCCGGAGAGGCCCTGATGCGGGGAGACCTCATAAAAGATATTGATAACTTTTACGATTAAAGCGGAAGATTGAACAGTCGCCGTTATACCCCGTTCTGATTGATCGTCCAAATCAGGCTGGCAAACCCTTCCATCTCCATGGCGAGCACCTGGTCGCGGGTCATCCCCATACTGGTCTCGGCATCGGCAGTCAGCTGCTCAGGCCCCCGGATCACAACACGATCGATACCATCGCGTGACAGGATCTCCTGCGCCTCAGCATCGTGCACGAAAACCCGGCCGGGAATGATGACAACCGGTTCGAGCGCCCTGAGATCGAGACTACGGAGATCATCAGCAGTGATCAGACAGGCGATCTCCTTCTTTACCGGGACGACCGGCACCTCCGAACCGCAGGCAGAGAGTATTGTGTCAATGAATGGCGTGGCGATGCTCCCGCTGATCACGCTCGCCCGTTTTGTGACCCGGGGGAGTTTTGCGAGCAGGTCCGGTTCGTAGCGGATAACGAATGGCGACCCAATCTCCGGGTCCCAGAGCGGCGTGCCGGAAATTTTCATCGCGAACTTCTTACTCAGGTCCGTGATCAGGTCGCGGAACGATTCCACGCTCTGGATCTTCTGCTTTCCCATGACCGGGCCGTTGCCGAGGATGAGACCCTGGTCGGCATTGTTTGCAAACCGCATCAGGATCAGGCCTTTTGCCCCCCGGTCTTGAAGCCACTGGCAGGTCTCCTCCAGCACCTTGCCGTCATTCACGCCCGGGAGGACGACCGTTGCGGCATATACATCAACCGCACCGCAGAGCTTTTCGAGGATCGCGAGCGAGGCCTCCGGGGTCGGGTCGTGCATGTACTTCTTCCGGAGTTTCGGGTCGGTGGCAAAGACCGTGAAGGAGATCTCGGAAAGCCCGTTCTCGATCAGGAGGTCGGCGATTGCCGGGTCGTCCCACCCCTTCCCGCTCGTGTACCCGATATGGAGCGGGGCTTGTGTGCTGCCGAGCAGCTCGATGAGGTCCGCAAACTGCGGGTAACAGCTCGGATCACCCCCACCGCTGATCGTAATCCGCTCGACATCACCCTGCTTTGACTGGAGGGCTGCGAGCGTCTCGTCCGCGATGCTCCGGAGATCCTTGAACCCGGCGTACTCCTCCTTCACACCCCGGGTGCAGTAGTCGCAGCCCTTCTTGAACGGCAGGCAGTAACGGCATCCGAGGGGCTGAACCCCCCGGACTTTCTTGAAATAACAGTATTCGCAGAAACCGCGGCAGCCGACACCCGGGCTGCCCCCGATATCCACGGTCAGTTGGGCCATCTGTATAACTACGTCTGTGCCGGTGGGTATAAGGCATTTGCATTATTTCTTGTACTTCCGGATTCTGCCGGTAATTCACTTTCCTGCGGGTTACTGTCGGGCCGGGCACCATCTTTTTTACTATCCAGCGTCAAAATACTATAGCGCCTCAGTGGCTTAGTTGGCAGAGCGGCTGACTTGTAATCAGCAGGTCCCGTGTTCAAATCACGGCTGAGGCTTGGGCTCAAATTTGAGTTATTTTTTGATTTAGAGCTTATTTTAAGGTTTTTCTTGGCATTTATGGCTTTTTAGAGATTTGAACATTAATTATCTATTTAAAACGTCAGGACACGCATTAAGAGAGTTGTCATGCAGTCGTGAGTCACTTAGATTTCACCACTACATAACGATTAGCATTTCGCTTAGGGCACCGTTGGCACCGGATCATCGCGACAAGGAAGGAACGTCATCGTACCAAAAAGGGCGATCCCGCGAAAGCAAGGGTGAATATGTGAGCGAGCAGAATAGAGGAAAGTGTAGCGAGCGGGAATGCCGCGGAAACGGTTTGCCACCGACCGCGTCGCATTCTTCGTACAGCTCCGCCGTGCTCGCCCCTGCTCCGCGACCGTCTTATATCGTAGTTTCAGAGCAGCCGGGAATCTTTTCCTTTGCCGGTCGTTAACATCTTTACCACCATCACCCGGAACACCGCTTTGCTTTCATTTATCCAGGTATGAGCAATCATGGCGGGACTCTCAACCACGGAATCCTTACCGACAGTCTGCCGTTCGTCACCAATTTCGACAATTCCGGTTCCTTCGAGTACATAGAAAAAAACATTGACAGGCGTAACATGTTTCTTGAGTGATTCACCGGGTTTAAGGGTAATTACAACAGCAGCGGTATCCGGGGATTCGAAAATCTTACGCACATCAACATTGTGCGGATTCTTGATTGACGCTATTTTTGCAACTTCAGTAATCTTCATACTCATTTCACCTTTTCAAGAGGAATGTATGGAATCAGCGAAAGCAATTCCGATTTCACCAAGTCAATACCAATGCGTTCTATGAAGCGAGCGGTTCGTTCGTGCGGTTTTGCATGGCTCCCGTAATACTGGGCAAGACGCTGCGCACAATCCACCACCTCGTCGGCAGAGAGATCCCGTGCGATGAGATCTCCGAACCGGGGCCGGGTACCAGCGTTCCCTCCGAAAAAGACGGTCCAGCCATTTGGGGTTGCTACAATTCCAATATCCCGCGTATGACTTTCACTACAACAGCGCGGGCAGCCTGAGACCCCAATCTTAATCTTTGCCGGGAAGGTCTGGTCTTTGAACTTTTCATCAATGGCGCGGGCAAGCCCGATTGAGTCCTGTTTGCCGTACTTGCACCAGTCAGTACCAAGGCATGCCTGGACAAACTTAACGCAGGGAGCACACTCGGGTTTTGCAAGCGGACCCAGATCATTGATGATGTTCTGCATATCTTCGGGCTCAAGACCAGCAAACAGAACACGCTGGCCTGAAGTAATCTTCAGAATCGGAACATTGAACTTCCTCCCTACTCTGGCAATTGTTTCCAGTTGATCCGGCGTAATAATACCGGCAGGTATTCGCGTAGTGACCGCATATGTCCGGCCGTCCCGCTGGAGAATTGCTCCTTCTGTGGAATTTGTCATAGTCCTCACGACTCCTTAGTTGAACGTTTTCGATGAGATTTTTTTCCGGTCTTGTTTGTGCTTTCCCTTGTGCTCTCCACGTTGCCGGTAATTTCATGCGCTTCTTCGATCATTCGGGAGAACAAAATGCTCTGGACACAGGTAATAAAGGGGAGCGTGATAATGACCGCCATTCGTTTCCCGTTCTGTGAGTAGATAAGCATTGATTCCTGATCATCGGCAATAAAAATACACTCAAGTTCGAAGAGTGCACCTTCTCTGCGAATTGGTGCGGAGAATATTTTTCCGAAAACATTCACACCAAAGAAATCCTTGAGGATTCCGGCTTCAAAGTACCTGACGCCATCCAGGGGTGCGATCCCCTCTGCAGAACCTTCCGGGAACAGGATTTTTGCCGCATGATCCTTTGCGATAGACAAGATAGGCTCCTGGAATTTTACCAGTGTCTCCTTGTTGAAACAAAGAATGATGAGTTCACGGGTAACCCCTTCAACCAGCACCTCAAGATTCCGCTGGATAGTCCAGTCTGAATGAACATACCATATCGGCGAATAATCCTGCTGGGCATCGAGCGAGAGAGCCTCCAGGGTCTTTACACTTTCCGATGCAGCAGTATCGAGATCTTTTTTTAAGAAAGATACGACAATATCCGGCCGGACCGCATAATACATCAACGGACTTCCCTGCCGTATCTCGATGAATCCCTTTTCATCGAGTGCATGAAGAACATCGTACACGCGGGGGCGCGGGACACCACTAACTTCATGGATTCTGCGGACATTTGTTTCACCAAGGCCGACGAGAGCGACATAGATCTTGGCCTCATATTCTTTGAGTCCCAGCTGGACTAGGTTTTCCACTGCTGAATCCATTTGTTACTTTGTTAGGGACAACAAAATTATATAGTTATCTGCCAAGCATACTGCATGACTCAGACACGAACAGAGAATGCAAATATCGCAATTGTCCGGAAATTTTTCGAGGTGGGACCGTCAAAAGGCGACCTTGCGACAGCCGGCGCACTGCTTCATCCCGAATTTTCCCTGCACACACCGCTGCCGACACCCGGACCCGGCATAGAGGAGATGAACAATGTGATCACAACCTGCCGGGCTGCCTTTGCCGGATTGTATGTGACCATTGACGACATCATGGCTGACGGGGATCGGGTAATTGCCCGTTTCACGGCACGCGGCACACACAACGGGGAATTCATGGGCGTTCCACCTACGGGAAAAGCAATTACCCTGACGGCCATTGAGATTTTTCGTATCAAGGACGGGAAGATCGCCGAGTTGTGGGGCGAGGTCAACCTGATGGGACTGATGCAGCAGCTGGGCATGTTGCCCGGTTCAGCATAACCAGGAAGAGATAAGGGGGGATTGTATGGTGGAATTCAAATTAGAAAATCCGGATAAGCACGACAAGAAGCGCGAGGAACTGAAAGGAAAGATCATCACTCTTCCGGAGCTTGTGGACTATGCGGAGGGCACGGTCGCGAGCCGGATGATCATCAACAACAAGGCAGGGAGTATCACCGTCTTTTCCTTCGATGAGAATGAGGGACTCTCCGAGCACACGGCCCCGTATGACGCTGTGGTTACTATCCTCGAAGGTGAGTGTGAGGTTTGGGTTGCCGGTGCTACCCTCCAGATGAAAGCGGGCCAGACCATCATCTTTCCGGCAAATGCTCCCCACGCACTTAGTGCCATCACGAAATTCAAGATGACGCTGACCATGATACGGGGGTAACAAATGGGCGGGAATGATCAGGACGGATACTATTGCACCATCTGCGGAGGTATCCCCCCGGACAAGATTAACATCAAACAGATTCTCGTAGACGGGAAAGGAACGGGAATTGACAAACTGGACTGGATTATCGCAGAGGTAAGGAAACTGAATCTTTCCGATGACACCGTCATTACCGAGGAACTGCTCACACGGACGAAGGCGCTCAACTATGTCCCTACTAAAAAAACAAAGGAGTATGGCGAAGCGTTGTTGTTGGAATATAAAAAACCAGGAGGGTAACCGGTGCTTGACCATTGTCCCGGAGCTGCCAACCTCAGGACCCCAACGCTCTCGATAAAAAAGTGCCCGCAGTGCGGTAACGAAGTCGAGATCTTCTCAAATGATGTCAAAGTGGCCTGTGACAACTGCGGCTTTATCATCTATAACGATATTCTCTCGTGTGTCCAGTGGTGTAGTATGCAAAGGAGTGTGTGGGTGAGGAGACGTATCGGAAACTCATAGAGATGAAAGAGGGATGATGGGAAGTTCACAATATCAGGTGAAGTTCTCTGACCAGAAAATAATCAACACCGGTCGAATAAAGAGCCAAACGCTCTGCTCAGAAATTTGAATGAAACTAAATAAAAGTGAAAGTCTATGCCACCACATTGCGATACAAGAGATGGGCCCGTTGTGAAAGCTGCGATGAAAGCGCTGGAAACGGGGAATCTTAATTATGTACTGATCTGGATACCGAAAGAGTCCGAGACAGAACTCAAAGGTATCTTCGAGAAAACCCTGCGTACGAGGAAAGCCGGAAAGGATGCGATGGAAGTTGCCGATGACTGGTTCTTCGAAAATACTATCCGGCTCCACCGCGCCGGTGAGGGAGCAGCATATACCGGCATGAAACCCGCCGGTCTCAGCGAAGGTCCGGTTGTCCCAAGAGCGGAGAAAGCCATCGAGACCGGGGATCCCAAGGAATCGATCGGGTTTATTCTCAAGACCGTTGAAGACGATCTGACCCATCGCTTCCATCACGTTATGGCAAAGAAAAAGTATGACGTGAACGATGTGGCTGCCGGCCGGGAATACATAGAGGCATTCATCGGCTGGGTCGTTTATTCCCATCATCTCTGGCAGTCAGTGACAACTGCAGCCGGACATGGTGAGAAGCATGAGGAGAAAGCCGGGTGCGGGCACCATTGACACACTAACTCAAGAGAAAATATGGCGACAGAAATAACAGCTCATATGGCGTCTTACGAGTGTCTGGTTTGCGGATATATCTATGACCCGAAGAAAGGAGATCCCAAAGCGGGAATTCAACCCGGTATGGAATTTAATGCATTACCAGATGATTGGATCTGCCCGGAGTGTGGGGTAGAAAAAGATCAGTTTGCGAAAGTACAATAATAATTCAGTAACATCGGGTTGAGAATAATACCTACTGACCGTAGCCGGATATCAAATTCAGGGAACTTCACTATGTCTCAGGATACTGAAAAAACAATCAAAAGAATGACTACTCAGTTATTTCGGTATCCTATCGATGATTATCTGTCATCGGGAAATATTTCAGAGTTCTGCAGGGAACATGATTTGAGCGATGCCTGGAAAGAAAAACTGGAATCTTCCCGGGACCGGCCGGATTTATACGGTCGCGATGTGATGAAAAACGCTTTGGTTTTATTTTTGCACCATATTTCTCATTGCCGGCCGGATGAATTCCTTGCATTGTTCACCCGGATTCTGGCGGGGTTCTCTCAGGCGGGTTCTCTGATATTACCTCTCGATGACCTGAAAAGGGAGTTACTGTTGCTTGGGTATTCCGATGATGACATAGATCACGAATTTACAAACCTGAAGACGAGCCGAGTGAAGTAATGCAAGCAGTATTACAGAATCCCTGTCGAACCTATGACCAGAATCAATAGGGAAGAGGCGGAGAAATGTCGTGAAAGTAATAATTGATCGTTCGACATGCGTCAGTTGCGGATCCTGCTGGGATACCTGCCCGGGCTTTTTCGAACAGAATCCCGATGATTCGTTCAGCTAGGTAATTGAGAAATTCAGGCTCAACGGGGATATTGCACAGGGTACGCCTCCGGCGGATCTGAACGATTGCGCGCGGGATGCTGCGGATCTTTGCCCTGTGCAGATCATCAGGATTGAGGAAAACTGAAGGGATTCAAGGGGAGATCTGCTCCGCGACCGGCTTCCAGGAATATGTCCGATCAAGTGGGGAAGCCCACGCGGCAAGGGGCCTGGACCCCGTTGAGCGTAACCCCCGAAATCAAGATTTTTCCGACGAAAATCTGTGCGTCACTTTTGGGTGCTTTACAGAAATGAGCGAATTTTTAAAGAGGAATAACCAATTACTTCTCAGTAAGAGCATAATTCCAAAAATTTTCTAAAAAGTCTGAAAAAATGATAGAATCGAACATAAAGTCTCGGTTCTTGGCTGAGGCTTACTTTTTTAGTTTATTTTCAGACATCATCATATCAGCATCATCCCCTCACCCCATCGTCACCTTTTTCCCCAACCACTAACACCGGTACAAGAGATGACAACCAGGATTGTATATTTCTCGTGGAAAGGGCATACGGAAAAAACTGCTACCGCCCTTGCGAAACTGCTGGATGCGGAACTGGTCCGGATCGAGCCGGCCCAAGATGTTCGCGTGGCTGGGGGTGCGATGAAGGCGTTCTTTGGAATGAAATCGTCCATCAAACCCACGAAGTCCGATCTCACCGGCATCGACACGCTCGTCATCGCAAGCCCGGTCTGGGCCGGGAAGGTTCCGCCGTACGTGAACGCGTACCTCGACTCGGTGATGGGCGGCGCCGGGAAACCGTTCCACGTGCTGATCGAGATGGGCGGCCGGGGCGACAAGTCTGCTGTCGCGGTTGTGAGGAAAGCGCTGGAGAACAAGGGAATGACGTTCGTCTCGTCCGCATCGACCATCGAGAAAGATGTTGAGAGTGGATCCTTCACCGGAACTCTGGAAAATTTTGCAGCCGGGATCCGGAAACAATAAGCTCGAAAGTATGAGAACTTTTCCCGATTATTTCCGGAAAATTCTCGGAGTTATGGCAGTGCATATCCCTAGTAACATGAGCTTGCCGGATATTCTGTGTATCCCATTAATGTGGAGACTTCATCCCCTTCAGGGTTAAAATAAGCCTGTATAGGGCTCCGTTTGCCGGTGCCGGATTCTGGTGAACACCGGATCCGGAGGCGGATGTCCACCACCCGGAAACATTTCAGGATATTCGGAGAGAATTCCTCAGGACCGGAACAGAATAGTGTTCCCCTTTGGTGGTGTTCCGGAAGACCTGTTTTTGGCACAATTTACACCTTGTAGAACGGCCAAACCCCGTACTGGACGAGGCTATGACAGAATTTTTCGGCATTGCGGGGCAAAAAATGATGATTATCGGTAAGTTCTCATCACCGGTAATAAAGAAGATCCAGACGGTTCCCGTTTTGTTCCGGCCGGGATCTGAAAAATTTGCTCCATAGAAATTCTCAGAAAATTTTCTTAACGCTGCTATGGATATCTGATATCCATGAGTCCCTGTTACCAGATAGTGATGAATACTCTTGGGGGCTCACTCTTTAACAGAGAAGCTGCTTTTAATTTTCAATCTCTCTCCAGAATGTAAGGTTTTCAATAAACTGAAAATAATTCATTTTTCGTTCGGTTCAATTATCTGACTATCCTGTTTCGCTATTTGTTATTACTAGTCGACCTGTTGTACCGATTATACCAGGAATCCTGCGATGGCAGGAACATTTCTCCCGGCCCGTTCACATCCGCCAGTAAAAACGCCAGACCAAAATAATTTAACGGCATAACAGCAAATTAACTGAAAAACCGGAGTAAAATCTTGAGATATCTGCTTGTGGGCTTGGGAAGCATCGGGAAAAGACACTTGGCAAATATCAGGAAAACCGATCCACAGGGATCCGTCACGATCTGGCATACCCATACGCAAAAAAGCGGAAGCAGCGACGGGAGCACTGCCGGAGCACGGGTCGTTTATTCATTTGATGAGGCCATACAGCCGAGACCGGACATCGCTCTCATCACGAGCCCTTCCTCAACGCATATCCCGATTGCAAAAAAGTTTGTCTCTGAAAAGATCGATCTCTTTATCGAGAAACCGCTCTCCATTGACCTTGACGGCACAAGCGAACTCCTGGCGCTTGCAACAGCAAATGACGTCAGGATCATCGTGGGATACAATTTCCGGTACCACCGCCCCCTCCAGATCCTGAAGCAGTGCATTGACGAGGGAAAAATCGGGAGAATTATCAGTATTCACGCGGAAGTCGGTCAGTATCTTCCCGAATGGCGCCCGGGAACGGATTACCGCACATCGGTGAGTGCCCGGAGGGCACTGGGCGGCGGTGCAGTGCTGGAACTCAGCCATGAACTTGATTACGTCCGCTGGTTTGCCGGAGAGGTGACAACGGTCACGGCCGTGACGGACCATATCAGCAGTCTTGAGATCGATGTCGAGGACACCGCTGAGATCATCCTCCGGTTCGAAAACGGGGCGATGGGGAGCGTTCACCTGGACATGGTCCAGCGTGTTCCCCACCGGCACTGCCGCGTGATCGGCTCGAAGGGGACCATCACGTGGGACGGCAACACCGATGCGGTGATGCTCTATACGGCAGCCGAAGGGAAATGGACAGCGGTCCACCAAACAGAGAAGCTCGACAGGAACGTGATGTATATCGAAGAACTGCAGCAGGCGGTCCGCTGTGTCCGGGAACGGGGCACTCCGGTTGTCAGCGGCGAAGACGGGAGACGCGTCCTCGAGATCGCCCTTGCCGCGCTGCAGTCGTCCCGTGAACAGAGGTGTATCCAGTTATGAGCACCGATGCCGTAGGATTCGTTTTCGCCCGCGGGGGATCCAAAGGTGTCCCGCGAAAGAACATCCGCATACTTGCAGGAAAACCCCTGATCGCCTGGTCAATCGAGACCGCCAGGAAGAGCAGGTTCATCCGCCGGGTCGTCATCTCAACCGATGATAAAGAGATCGCGGATGTTGCACAGCGGTTCGGGGCGGATGTCCCCTTCATGCGGCCCGCGGAACTCGCCACGGACAAGGCATCCGAATGGCTCGCGTGGCAGCACGCGATCACCGAAGTGCAGAAACATGATACCGGGGCGTTCGATGTCTTTGTCAGCATCCCGGCAACATCCCCCCTGCGATCCACTGCCGATGTTGACGCGTGCATCACACGGCTGCTGGGGACGGATGCGGATATCGTCATCACGGTGAGAAAATCGGACCGCAGCCCCTATTTCAACATGGTGAAGCTGGATGACAAGGGGTACGCGAGCATCGTCATCAGCAACGTTGGCAATGTACCGGTACGGCGCCAGGACGTCCCGCAGGTCTATGACGTCACGACCGTTGCATACGCCGCACGGCCGGACTTCATCCTGCACGCACGCGGGCTCTTCGAGGGGAAGGTCCAGGTCGTGGAGATCCCTCCCGAGCGGGCCCTCGATATCGACACCGAGCTGGACTTCCGGGTAGCGGAATGCCTCATGAAAGAGAGGGAGAAACAGAAATAAGCAGGTGAACCTATGAGAAAGACAAAAGAACTGATGGACTTAAAAGACCGTGTCGCCATTGTCACCGGCGGGGCAGGACACATTGGATCGACAATCTGCGATACCTGTGCCGAACATGGCGCACGCGTCGTGATCATCGATTTCAACAAGGAGGCATGTGACGAGCGGTGCGAAGCGATCTCGCAGGAGTACGGAACGGATGCGTTCCCGATCGTCATGGACCTGACCGATGAGAAGAAGCTGCGGAAAGTCCCGGATAAAGTGTTGAAAAAATTCGGATCGATTGACATCCTCGTGAACAGTGCGATGCTCATCGAGAGGGAGCCCCTGAAAGGGTGGTGCGTGGACTTCGTGGACCAGAACTCCGGCACCTGGCGGCGGGAACTGGAGATCAACCTCACGGTCCCGTTCATTCTGGCGCAGGTCTGCACAAACGCCCTGGTTGAATCGCATCACGGCTCGGTGATTAACATCAGTTCGATCTACGGGATCTGCGGCCCGGACCTACGGCTCTACGAAGGGACGGAGATGGGAAACTCCGCCGCCTATGCCGCAAGCAAGGGAGGGCTCGTCCAGCTTACCCGCTGGATGGCGACCGTCCTTGCACCCCGGGTAAGGGTCAATGCGATCACGCTCGGCGGGGTCGAGCGGGGACAGCCCGAGTCGTTCCATACGAGATACGTATACAAGACCCCCATGCAGCGGATGGCAACGGAAGAGGATGTCAAGGGCGCAGCGCTCTTCCTAGCAAGTGATCTGTCCGCTTACGTGACCGGCCATAACCTCGTCGTGGATGGTGGGTTTTCCACTTGGTAATACCGGCACAGATCCCGGCGGTCTGCGATGGCGGGTACGCAAATCCTTTATTTTATCAGGGAGATAGTGGGTACGAGAATGCGCAATTGCGGTTTATTTATTGAGGTAATCTGAAAAACGGGTGTTTTTTATGTCAGATGTTCACGCATGTAGGGTACAGGTAGGACCGGAAAAACCCTGTTTCATCATTGCTGAAGCCGGGGTAAACCATAACGGGGATATCAGTCTCGCGAAAAAACTCATCGATGTCGCCAGCGAAGCGGGTGCCAGTGCAGTAAAATTCCAGACATTTATTGCGGAAAATGTCGTCACCCGGGTTGCTGAAAAGGCAGCATACCAGAAGGTTACCACTGGGGAAGAGGAATCCCAGTATTCCATGATCAAGAAACTCGAGTTATCATTCGATCAGTTCCGGGAACTGAAAAAATATGCCGAAAAACGCAATATTCTCTTTTTATCCACGCCGGCCGATAACGAGTGTGCGGATTTCCTGGACCGGCTGGGCGTACCGCTCTTCAAGATCTCATCGGGAGAGGTCACCAACTATCCGCTGCTGAAACACCTGGCTGCCAAAAAGAAGCCTGTGATCCTCTCCACCGGGATGTCAACGCTGGGGGAGATCGAAGAGGCCGTGCGGATCCTTGAATCGGGAGGCATAACCAACATCACCATCCTCCACTGCATCACGAACTACCCGTCACGCATAGAAGATGCGAACCTGAGGGTTATGGATACGCTCCGGTCGGCATTCAAATACCCGGTGGGTTTTTCCGATCACACCGAGGGGATCATCACGTCCCTTGCGGCGGTCGCTATGGGTGCATGCGTGGTTGAGAAGCATTTCACGCTCGATAAATCCCTGCCGGGACCGGATCACAGCGCATCGCTCGACCCGGGCGAACTGAAGGAGCTCGTCAAAGGCATACGCCAGATCGAATCGGCCATGGGCACGGGCGAGAGGAGATTGTCACCTGCCGAGGCAGAGATCAAAAAGGTTGCCCGGAGGAGTATTATTGCCGGCAAGGATATCCCAAAAGGCACCATGATTACGGAAGATATGCTGGTGCTAAAGAGACCGGGGACCGGGCTGCACCCGGATTTCCTGCCGCATATTATCGGGTCGAGGAGCAGGGCTGCCGTCAGGAGAGACCAGCTTATCCGGCTGAACGACATTGATTTCAGTGATCACAGGTAAGGGGGATACCGGATGTCATGGAATACAGACTGGGACGACATTTTCGAGAAGAACGAATGGGGGAAATATCCGCCGGAAGATCTGATCCGCTTCGTCGCAAGGAATTATTACAAGGCAAAGGACCGGGGCCAGGTCCGGATCCTTGAGGTAGGGTGCGGGCCGGGTGCAAACGTCTGGTACATGGCGCAGGAAGGCTTTTCCGCTTACGGTATCGACGGGAGCAGGGTTGCAATAGATCGGGCAAAACAGCGTTTTGCAAAAGAGCACCTCACAGGCCATTTTACTGTCGGGGATATCCTGTCCCTTCCCTTTGAGGATAGTTTCTTTGATGCCGTCATCGACATCGAGTGCATCTACACCAACTCCCTTGCGGATACAAGGAAGATCTTCAGCGAGATCATCAGGGTCCTAAAACCTAACGGAAAATTCTATAGCAAGGCCTTCATGGTCGGTACTGCCGGGGAGGGGAAGGGTTCCGAAGGTACCGGCGAGCCGAACACCTACCGGAATATCCGGGACGGCCCCCTGAGTAATTTTGCGGGCACCCAACGGTTTATTTCAAAAGAGGATATCTATCGCCTTTACTCCCCGTTCACCATCGACAGCATCGATTACGTCATCCGGAGCGACAACAACGGGCAGCACGAGATCCGGGAACACCTGATCTGCTGCAGCAAAAAGAGGGGTTAGGCGGGGAGTCCCAAATGGAATTCGGGGGATTTTACGAACTGCCGGAATTCCCGTGCTGCGACAGCACGAGGTCTGCATTTTCCTGGCTCACCTCCGGGGACAAAGGTACTGCGGTTTTTGTCAATGACGGTAGGACCGCGATAAAGGCGGTGCTGGAGAACCTTGAGGAGAAGTACCGCAGGGAGGTCCATGTCCCGTCATACCTCTGTTATGCGGTCCTCCAGCCGTTCGAGGAACTCCTCCTTCCCATCACCCTGTATCCCCATGAACATCCCCTGAAGCCCGTGATACCCGGCACGCTCCGGAAAGCGATCATCCTTATTATCGATTATTTCGGGGCGGAACCGGTCTCCAATGAACAGATTGCGGAGTACCTGGATCAGGACAACATCGTCATCGTCGACAACACGCACTCGCTGTTCAGTCCTGACCGGTTCCGCATACAGCATGAAAATTTCTTCCTGATCGCAAGCCTCCGGAAGATGTTCCCGATTCCTGACGGGGGGATCGTGTATCACCACCGGAGCCAATTTGCGATCCGGTACGTACCTGACGGGAGCCCCCACCCCATGCCGGAGGCGATGATCCTCAAGAGAATGTATCTTGACTGCAAAAAAAAGCGTCCGGACCCGGGGCTGCAGCACATCAAGGACCATTTTCTGCAGATCTACCGCCGCCACGATGATGGAAAAGCCGGGCTGGAGATCCGGATCCGTGACATCCCGTTCATCGCAAAAGAGATGCTGAAACAGATCGACATCTCCCGACTGATCCGGAGACGAGAGGCCAACCTGGATTTCTGTTACCGCCATATGACCCGTCGTGATCTCTTCCTTTTCCCCCGCAATGAGATCCATTCTCCCTTCATGCTCCCTCTCATTTTCAAGGACGAGGCACAGAGAGATGCCGTGCGGCAGGCGCTGATCGAGAAGGAGATCTATCCCCCGGTCCACTGGGACATCGCCCGCGTGATACCGGAGAAGTTCGAGTACGAGCATGACCTCTCCCGGAAAATATTGTCGATACCGGTCGATCAGCGATATGATGAGAAGAATATGTCAACGGTTGTTACCATTCTTAACAAGGTGATCTCATGAAAAAAGTTGTGTACGTGTCAGGAGCCAGGTCGGATTACTCGCTGATGAAACGGACGCTGAAACTGCTCAGCACGAAAGTCGAGCTGACTATTATTGCAACATGCATGCATCTGAGCCCGAAATACGGGAACACCCTCCGTGAAATCGAGAGCGACGGGCATAAAATCCGGAAAGTGGACATGCTGCTCGAGAGCGGCGATCCCGGGTCCATGGCAAAATCCTTCGGGCTCGGTGCGTACGGGATCACCCAAGTCCTCGAAGAGATCGGGCCGGACCTGATGCTTCTGGAGGGTGACCGGGGCGAGAGCCTGGCTGCGGCTGTTGCAGGAGGGTACCTGAACATACCGATCATGCACCATGGCGGCGGGGACACCAGCGGATCGGTCGATAACAAGATCCGGGATGCGATCACCGCTTTTTCCCTATACCACCTGGTCGGCAACGAGCGGAGTTATGAGAAACTGATCCGTTCGGGAATCCCCCCGGACCGGGTGTATTGCGTGGGAGAGCCGGGACTCGATGATATCTTCCTGAAAGCGTATACCCCCCGGGATGAGATTATCCAGAAGTACGGGATTCGCAAGGGTGAGCCGCTGATCCTGCTGGTCCAGCACCCCAACACGGAAGAGTACGACGAGACCGAACAACAGATTAACGCAACGCTGGCCGCAATTGCCGGATCCAGAATCCAGACCATTGCCGTTTTTTCCAATGCCGATGCCGGCGGTAAGATCATCAATGCCAGGCTGGGTGAGATGAGTGAAAAAAATCCATCATTCACCGTATTCCCGAATATCCCGAGAGCCGATTTTCTCGGGCTGATGAATGTATGCGACTGCATGCTCGGGAATTCCAGTTCAGGACTGGTCGAACTTGCCTCGTTTTCGAAACCATTCGTCTGCATTGGCACCCGGCAACATGACAGGCTTCTTCCGGCACATGTAATTGAGGTGCCGTACGACCAGAAGGCAATCGGGACGGCAATAAAAAAGGCTGTATCCGATAAAAAATACCTGCAGTCCCTTAAAAATCTGAGCAACCCGTACGCGAAAGGAAATGCCTCGGAGAACATCGTGGATATTATCATGAAACATGCATAGGTGCTCACGTCAGGTAGTGGAATGTTTTTATCGGTAAAGGGGAAACATAAGAGTAACAATAATATCCCGGTTGTCACATCAACAGATGTCTAAAAAAACGTGTGAAAATACCGTGTTTTGATATGCGGCATTTTTCATGACTTATGTGAACAGGACAATCGTGAATCCTAAAACAACCCCTGAAAATTTTACCGGGATCGTTTCATTATCATAAAAAGATTGGCGGGGCAGTAGTATGGCAAGGATTGCATTCATCCAGGAAGAGGAGAGAACCAGGTTCGGGATAATGATCTTATCCGCTGTACTGAAGAGCGCCGGTCACCAGTGCGAAGTGTTCATCGACGAGAAGTCCGAGGACATTGTCAACGAGGTACTCCAGTACCGGCCGGATCTCATCTCACTTTCGACCATGACTCCCGGGATCACGTTTGCCCTCGACATGGCAAGGAAATTCCGCGGCAGGTCTGATGCATTGATCGTCATGGGGGGTCCGCACCCGACATTTTACCCGGAAGTGATTGAAGAAGACTGCCTGGATGTCATCTGCATTGGCGAAGGTGAAGATGCATTACGGGACCTGGCAGACGCCCTCGATGCAAAAACGGATTTTACCGGGATACAGAATCTCTGGGTGAAAAAAGGCGGGAATATTTATAAAAATGAAGTGCGGGATCTGGTTGATGTCAACAAGCTCCCCCCGTACGACCGGGATCTGTACTATGCGAAATTTCCGGAACTGCGGGATGCCCTGACGAAACAGATCTTTATCACGCGGGGATGCCCGTTCAGCTGCACGTATTGCTTCAATCACAGTATGAAGAAGATCTACAAGGATAAAGGACCGTTCGTGCGGTACCAGTCCGTGGGAAAAGCGATCGCGGAGATCAAGGACCTGAATGACCGGTACGGGATGACATGGCTCCAGATCATCGGGGATACGATCAACACTGACAAAAAATGGTTCATTGAGTTCCTGACAGAATACAAAAAAACCTTTACCATGCCCTTCCTGCTGAACGTGCGGGTGGACCTCGTTGACGAAGAGATGGTCCGGCTGATGAAGGAGGCCGGGTGCGAACGGGTCGATTACGCCATAGAGAACGGAGACGAATGGATCCGCAGGAACATCCTGAAACGGATGATGAGCAACGAGGTGATTATCAGGAACGGGAAACTGTTCAATAAATACCACATACGCGTCCACACCTCCAATATCATCGGGGTCCCCCACGAGACCATTGAAACCGTATTCAGTACGATTGAAGTGAACCGCCAGGTACAGCCGGAGCACGCCAACTGTTTCATCCTGCAGCCGTATCCCAAGACCGAGATCAACGAGTATGCCCTGAAGAACGGTTTCCTGGACGAACATTATGATTACTCAAAATCTGTCATGGGTTTCCAGGTCGACTTTGCCGGCAGCACAGACTTTATCCCCCTGAAAATGGAGCACCAGCGGGAGATGGTGAACCTTCTCTACTTCTTTAACTGCCTTATCCACTATCCATGGACCGACTCCGTTGTGAGACAACTGGTTAAACTCCCGCCGAACCGGTTCTTCAAGGCCGTCTATATTTACCCGACGATCCGACAGGACATCAAATATACCAACTCATGGAGAAGGAAGTGCAAATCGGCAGGACGACTCTTCCAGCTCCTTATCCTGGGAAGATGAGATCCCCCGGACTTTTTTTCGTGAGCCTGACAACCCGGCGTGACCTTGCGGGGATTGCAAAAAAAATTATCGCCGGTAGTAAGGGAAATACTCAGTCGCAACGGGTGTTATTCCGTTCTTCCGGTCGTATGCATCCCGTGCCAGTGAAAGCATGTCATAGGCCGACTGGTCGTGGATCGTTTTGTATACATAAAAGTCTGCAGTGGTTTTGGAAAAGGTTGATTTAAACCGGAATATACCGTCATCCGGGCTGTGACCGCCCTGCAATGAAAAGATCTTGTACCCGGCCTGTTTTGCCCAGAGGATTTTTTTATGGACGATCAGGTTGTTCGGAACCAGTTTTGAAAAATCGGTATTAAAAGCCCGCAGATAATCGTGGGAATAATTTCCCTTGCCTATGAGGATCGACCCGGAAATAATTTCCCCTTGGTATTTCGCAAGGAACAGCTGGGCGCCGTCACCCAGGTTTTTGAAGAGGTTGCTGATAAATTCCAAGGAGAAGAAATAGGCATTGTCCGCCCCGAGCCGGATCATGGCCCTGGTGTAGAGCTTGTGGAAAGCCGTGATATCGGCAGGTGTTTTCGAGACTTCGACCTCGACACCGTTCCGGACTGCCCGGTTGATCGATTTCCTGTTCTCCTGCTTGTAATTCTCCCAGATCACCGCCTCATCGGGGGTCAGGTCGACATAGACGATCTGGTTCACGAAATCCGTCTTGGCATACAGGGAAACGAGGGCCTGGTTTTTCAGCAGCGGGTGCAGCCGGGTGAACTCGGACACGATCGCATGTTCCCTGCAGTATTCATTCATTGCGGCAAAAAATCCTTTAACCAGGGACTCTTTTTTGGTTTCATCGGACATGTGCAGGAGGGGCCCGCCGTAATACCACGGGGACACCGCATCGGAATAGTTTCCTGCATCGCCATCTTCGCGCCCGGAATCAAACCAAGGGAAGGAATTGAGGGATTTCAGGAGAATCGGATGGACGATATAATTATCTTCATCGCCATAACAGATCAGCCGTGGATCCTGGCCGAACCGTCCGGAGATGCTGGGGTTCGTCCCGTCGAACAGCGAGAGGTATTGAGGATAAAAATAGATATCACCTTCGATGGTATGTAACAAGTCAGTCCACCGATCGGCATCCCTGCCGGTGGCAGTTAAAACTGAAAGATTGAAGTCCATGGATTATGTCCTTTGCAGTGTAATATTGGCATCCGGATTAAATAATGACGATGGGCCCGGCATCCCGGGAAACGGGATAAATTGCTGAACGGCACGGTTCCTGCGCCCGTTTTGCCGGGCATCGTTTTTCCCGTAAAAAAAAGTTCTGGTTTTTTAAGGTAAGGATACCGGAATCCCGGATCTGACAAAAACGAATTCCTCGGGAGTAATTCCCCGCTAAATTCATTATTAACAACAAGTATTTCTCTCGTCAGGGAGAAAAACTACAAGAAACTGGTACGATACGTGGCACCTATGTGGAACATACCTCTCTTCAAAATGTTCTGGGATCAGGACGATATCGATACGGTCAATGCGGCGCTGAGCTCGGGCATGAACTGGGCTGTCGGGGCGAATGTGGCGGAGTTCGAGAATAAACTCGCAGAATATACCGGGACAAAATACTGCCTCACGTTCAACTCCGGGACCTCGGCGCTCCATGCGGGTCTTATCGCACACGGTATCGGCAGCGGTGACGAGGTGATCGTGCCCTCTTTCACCTTCATCGCAACGGCGAATGCACCGAAGTTTGTCAATGCAAAACCGGTCTTCGCCGATATCGAAGAGAAGACCCTTGGCCTGGACCCGAAGAGTGTGATCAAACAGATCACCAAAAAGACGAAAGCGATTATTCCGGTCCATTACGGAGGCTGCCCCTGCAGGATCAGGGAACTGAGGGAAATTGCCGATGACCACGGTCTGATTCTCATGGAGGATGCGGCGGAGGCATTCGGTGCAACCGTAAACGGAAAGATGGTCGGATCCTACGGTGATTCCGCCATGCTCAGTTTCTGCCAGAACAAGGTGATTACTACCGGAGAGGGAGGCGCACTCATCACCGACTCACGCGATGTATATGAAAAAGCCAAGCTCGTGCGTTCCCATGGCCGGCTGGAGACCGCGGACTACTTTTCCACGCACGAGACGATGGATTACGTCACGCTGGGATACAATTTCAGGCTCTCGAATATTTCAGCATCCCTGGGGCTCGCCCAGATAAGGAAGGTGGACCCGATGATCGCGATGAGGACGCAGATTGCAGAGAGGTACACCTCGCTGCTCCGGAAGGAAGTGCCCGCCGCCAAACCCATGAGCGTCCCGGAAGCGTACAAACACGTGTTTCAGTTATACTCGGTCCGGGTTCCCAGGAGGGATCAGCTGATGCAGTACCTGACAGGAAAGGGTATCATGACCAAGATCTATTTCGCACCGGTGCATCTCACCCATTACTATCGCAAGGAACTCGGATACCGGGTATCGCTGCCGGTCACGGAACGCGTTGCCAGCGATATTGTCAGCCTGCCCATTTACCCGGGCATGCCAGCTGATGATATCGAAGGAGTTGTCCGGGCGATGTCGGATTATTACAGGATGAACTGATATGGATCTGAAGAGTTATTACCACAAAAAGACGGTCCTTGTTACGGGCGGCGTGGGATCGATCGGAAGTTTTCTTGTCCGGGAACTTCTTAGATATGCACCTAACAGCGTCCGGATCTTCGATAATAACGAGAGCGGTCTTTTCGATCTCGAGCAGGATCTCTCTTCCGATAAGATCCGCTCATTTATCGGGGATATACGGGATAAGGAGCGACTTACGATGGCGATGGAAGGCGTGGATATCGTCTTCCATGCAGCAGCGCTCAAACATGTCCCGCTCTGTGAGTACAGCCCATTCGATGCGGTAAAGACCAATGTTCTCGGGACACAGAACGTGCTGGATGCGGCTTTTGTCCAGGGAGTTCAGAAAGTAGTCACCATAAGCACGGACAAGGCAGTAAATCCCGCAAATGTCATGGGTGCCACAAAACTCCTTGCAGAGCGGCTTACCATCTCTGCAAACAGTTACCGGGGGCATAAGAAGACCGCCTTTTCCTGTGTACGTTTCGGGAATGTCCTGAATTCACGCGGGTCCGTTATTCCGCTCTTTGCAAAACAGATCAAAAAGAAGGGCCCGGTTACCGTTACGCATCCGGATATGAGACGCTTTTTTATGGATATACCGTCAGCAACGCACCTGATCCTGACCGCAGGGATGCTTTCATGCGGGAATGAAATTTTCATCCTGAAGATGCCGGCGATGAAGATCATGGATCTTGCGGAAGTCATGCGGGATGAACTCGCACCCCGGTTCGGATTCGACCCGGAGACCATCCCGATTACAGTCATCGGTTTGAGAGGGGGAGAAAAGATCGATGAAGTACTGATGACCCTGGACGAGACAACCTGTGCGTTTGAGAATAAGGAGATGTACATTGTCCTGCCCAAGAACCTCCCGTACACGGAGTATTCACCGTCGGACACCGTGCCGCCGGGCTTCCACACGGCAAAGGTGAAATCATACTCATCGGAAGATGCACCGATGATCACAAAAGAAGATATCCGTACTCTCCTGGGCGATCTTGACCTGTAAGCATGGCAGGATGCCGGGATAAAACGACCTTTTTACGCTATCGGGTACGACTCAGGAACGTTGTATCCCCTTCAGATAATCTGCCACGAGCTGCCAGAGATAATCGTCACGGGATCTAGCGGTCTTGATATAATTTTCTTTGAAACACTGGTATTTTGCAGGGTCCACAGAATAGACAGCAGACGGATCCAGCACCACCGGTTCGGCCACATTCAGCAGTTCTTTTCCCAGTTCATCCGCTACTGAATCGATATACGGCTTCACATTTGAATTATTCAGCTCGTTTGTTGTAATGAAGAGGACGGGTTTATTGAAGAGGACTGCAAAATTCGTGGCAGTACTGGCATGCACGATCACAAGATCCGACTGTTGGATCAGCCCCGCGGTATCACCCGGTAGTACTTCCCGTCCCTCAAAAAAAACAGAGTACCGGGCAATATCCGGCACCCTGGGATGAGCAGCAATCACAACCCGGCACTTCAGCTGCTCTTCAAGACGCGTGAAGAACCGGCATAATGACGGGTAGTATCGGTCAGGGTCACATACCTGGGTATCGTTATTGTAGGATACATCCTGGAACGGGAGATACTGATCGATGAATACAGCAAATGGACGGTCTGGCTTCTCCATGTTGTCCTTTTTATTGAGGAAGATATCATAATCGAACGCATGCCCCCAGAAAAGCCGGGTTTTACCATCTATGGGAAACGGGATACCTTTTTCACACTCCTTCCCGCCAAGCAGGCAAAGATTGGCTGCCTTTACACCCAGCACCCTGTACCACCGGAGAATAAAGTTATCCAGAGCTGATTCGACGAACCGTAACTTTGGATAGAGAAAAAATTTCTTTAAAAAATCCTTGAACGATACCAGTGATTTTTCACGGATACTCCGGCATGCGGAAGTCGGAACGACATTGAGAAACAGCACTATATAATACAGAGATCTTTTCGAAATGGCCCGGTACAGGCCGTATGAACGATTGGTGAGGGTGAACAGCAGGACGATTGCCGACCCGCTGGGGTCGAGCCGGTCCAGAGACCGGAATAACTTGTTCTTATCAGAGAAGACCCGGGGCGGGATCATCGGCGCCGGAAGAGGGTGATCGGTATAGGGTACGCGGGGATGTACTACCTGGGTGACATCCCATATTTCAACGGAGAGACCATTTTTTTTTAGCAGCTCGATACCCAGTCGCTGGTAATCCCATGCAGAAAACGGGGTATCCTTTATCAAGACCACGCTTCGCAGGGAGTGGTGCGCTGTTTCACCCATAATCACTAACGTATGTGCCTGTCAGGATATAAATTCACGACAACTGGCAGGTTTTCGTGAAGGATCATCACCCTGGTACCTGAATCCGGGAAAGCTGGCGATCCATACGTGAGCTAATTACCGGGAACGGGATTTTTCGAAAAATTCTATTTTTAAAGGCTATATCTAAATTAAAGGAAGTTGAATAAATGGTATGGATCTCATCCCAGTTTCCCGTCCCTCACTCGGAGAAGAGGAACTCGCATCAGTAAAATCAGTCTTTGAATCCGGCTGGCTGGGGCTCGGAGCGCAAGTATTTGAATTCGAGCAGGATCTCCAGAAATTTCTCGGCGCAAAACATGTTGTCTGTACCAACACGGGCACCACGGCCCTTCACCTTTCCCTCGATGCACTTGGTATCGGAAAAGGCGATGAGATTGTTGTTCCGTCATTCACCTACGTAGCCACAATCCAGGCCATCACCGCGACAGGAGCAACACCGGTGTTCTGTGATATTCATGCAGATAACCTGAATATCGATACGGCAGATATGAAACGAAAAATAACCGAAAAGACCAAAGCCATTCTTCCGGTTCATTATCGGGGATTTCCCTGTGAAATGGATGAGATCAGCAAATGTGCGCAGGAACGGGACCTTTTTGTCATCGAAGATGCGGCACACGCCTTTGGCTCGTCCTACAAAGGAAAGAAGATTGGATCGTTTGGTGATATCGCCTGCTTCAGTTTTGATCCGATAAAGAATATCACCTGCGGCGAAGGGGGCGCCGTGGTTTTCCAGGATGATTCTCTCCTTGAAAAAGTTCAGCAGAAACGGATCCTCGGCATCGATAAGGACACATGGAGCAGGTACCGCAACGAGCGGAGCTGGTTCTACGATGTGGTAACCCAGGGCTACCGGTACCATATGAGCAACATCAGTGCAGCAGTCGGATTAGTCCAGCTGAAAAAGTATGACCGGATGAACCGGAGAAAGATCGAGGTCGCAAAGCGATACGATGCCGCGTTTAAAGGGGTGAACGGTATTACCCTCCTGCGGAACGACGGGTACAAAGATATCGGTCTTTTTGTCTATATTCTCAAGATCAAGGCGCGAAGGAATGAACTCATGGATACGCTCTCAAAGAAGGGCGTTGGAAGCGGCATCCATTACATCCCCAGCCATATCTTTTCTTTTTACAAGAAAGAAAGGGTCCATCTCCCCGTGACTGAACAGATATACGATGAGATTCTCACCCTCCCGTTATTCCCGGACATCACGGATACCCAAGTGGAACGGGTCATCGATGCGGTCGCTTCGGGAATGGCCGGAAAATAACCGGAGATCTTCTTTTCCTGACCATGGACACCATACAGCAAAAAAACCCGGTCGTGAGCGTGATTATCCCGGTATACAACGGGGAGCGCTATCTCGCAGAGACCATCGAATCGGTCATTGCCCAGACAGAACCTGACTGGGAACTCATTGCCGTGAACGACGGGTCTCCCGACAACAGCCAGGCAGTGCTCACCGGGTACGCAGAAAAGATGCCGGACAAGATCAGGGTAATCACGGTGGAGAACGGGGGTGTCAGCAGGGCACGGAACACCGGGGTTGCCACCGCCCGGGGCACCTATGTAGCATTTCTCGACCAGGACGATCTCTGGGCGCCCGCCAAGCTCCGGCGCCAGCTGGAGATGTTCTCCCGGGATAAGGACCTGGGGATCGCATTCACCAACGAGGCGGTGATCGATGGGAACGGAAAGGTACTGCAGGGGAATGTCCTGAAACTGGGGAGTGAACACCGGGGACGGGTGTTCGAAACCCTGGTATTTGATAACTTTATCCCGATCTCATCAGTAATGCTCAGGAAGGAACTGTTCGACAGGACCGGCGGGTTCAGCCCGGCATATGCCCTTGCGGAAGATCTGGATTTCCTGCTGAGGGCAGCCCGGGATGTCCGCGTCGATTATATTGATGAGCCATTGCTCCTTTACCGCGTGCACGGCGGGAGCGGGACCCGCACAAGAATCGACCGGATAAACGCAGAGGCACGGTCCATCATCGCGCAGTGGAAACGGGAAAACCCAGGAGTTTTCCGGAGACACTACGGTAAATACCTGCTTTTCCAGCTGAAACTGGCCGTGCTGAAGATCAAAGTGTCTGCCGGCCTGGCCTGACCCGGCGGATAATCGCGTGCCTGTTCCTTCCCTTCAGGGAACCGGGATGGGGTAATCACCGGTTTTCGAGGACTGCCACGTAATTATAATCTCCAATAGTGGTCTCTTCCCGGAGGGTCCAGCCGGCTCTTTGATAGAGCGCCCGGAAATCGTTTCGGGTCCTCTGGAACCCGTGGAACTTCCCCCGGTCTTTGCCAGTAAGGGAGCATTTTATTTCGCCAAGGATCACGCGGGGGAGCATAGAGTATGGTACCAGCGTGGGCGTCAGGTCGATCACCATGCGGACATTGTTGTTTTTCAGCTGGCTCAGGAGGCGGATGTGCTCTTCGTCATCCATGACGTAGGAGGATCCCATGAAGACGGCAATGTCAAACGTGGTGCCTGCAGCATCACAGATGGTTTTGACATCGTCGCGGAAAAAATCGAATTGCACCGCAATGAGGTCAGGGAAGAACTGCCGTGCAGTATCGATAAGATAACTGTTAAAATCGGCTGCTGCAACAACGGAGCCTTCCGGCAGGGCCTGCAGGAGGAGTTCCTCGATCACGCACATTCCTGCACCGAGGGAGAGGATCTTCCGTGCATCATGCCGGTAGGCAAACCGGATCAGGTACGCAAGGGTCACCAGTTTCGAAGAATTGGTCGAGAGAAACAGGCGCACGAGTGCTTCACGGGAGGTGGCCTGGCCGGAATATACCTGCCGGACCATCGTGGCGTGCTCGTCCGCCGTAAAACGCCGGGACTTGTCGGTTGCTTCCAATATCTCGGGATTTTGACTTTTCGTGAATATCCTGAATTTCAAACACTCACATCCGGGACCGCTGGATGGCCAGATTCGACAGTCCTATATATGTCCCTGAACGCTTAAAATGCCGGCACATAACGGCGGCGGTGACGCGCCCGTCAGCCAAAAAAGGGATTACCCTGCCGTCAGGAACGGCCGGCAAGCACCAGGGGTTTCCACCACCATGAATTCTTAACATACCACTCAACCGTCCTCGCCATAGCCTCATCGAAGGGATGTGACGGGCTCCAGCCGAGACTCCGGATCTTTTCAGATGAAATGGAATAGCGGAAATCATGCCCTGCACGATCCTGGATGAAAGTGATCAGATCCTCGGATTTGTGGAGCACGGAAAGAATGATCTTTGCGATCTCGAGATTTGTCCGTTCATTGCCAGCCCCGAGATTGTATATCTCTCCCGGGATTCCCCGCGAATATGCCGCATCGATTCCCGTGCAGTTGTCCCCGACATACAGCCAGTCCCGCACATTCAGCCCGGTCCCATAGATGGGCAGGGGCTGGTCCGAGAGCGCTTTCAGAATCAGCACGGGGATCAGTTTTTCAGGATACTGGTAAGGGCCAAAATTATTGGAACTGCGGGTAGTGATCACGGGAAGGTCATATGTCCTGAAATAGGAATGTGCCAGGTGCTCGGCGGCAGCTTTACTCGCCGAATAGGGGGATGATGGATCAAGGATATCCGTCTCGTGAAACGATCCGCTCCGGATGCTTCCATACACCTCATCCGTACTGATCTGGATGTAGCGCGAAATATCGTGTTCCCTTGCATAATTCAGGAGTGCACAGGTTCCAAGGACATCCGTCTTTACAAACAGATCCGGTCCCGTGATTGACCGGTCAACATGGGTTTCTGCAGCAAAATTGAAGATGACGTCACATGCCCCGGCCTTCTTTATATCGCCCTCTCGGCAGATGTCTCCCTTGATAAAGGTGATTTTTTTCCTGACATCGGCCAGGTTCTCCTGCCGTCCCGCATAGGTGAGTTTGTCCAGGACAACGATTTCCGTATCCGGGTATTTTTCAACGAGGTACCTGACGAAATTGGAGCCAATGAAACCCGCTCCACCGGTAACAAGAAATCGCATGATGGTTATCCGTGTTTTTTGCCGGGGGTCAGTATCCAGTCATAGGGGATATCAGGTGAATCCGGGGGGAGCCGGTACTCGTCCGGGTGCTGGTAATCATAGGGTTCCGTGGGGATGCTGATGATCAGCGATTCTTCCGCAGAGATGCACTTCCATCCATGGTAGACACCGGGAGGAATCGAGAGGAGGAGAGGATTATGCTCCCCCATAAAAAATTCTGTCAGTTCCCGCTGGGTCGGGGAGTCCGGACGTGCATCGTACAGCACTGCCTTGATCATTCCTTTAAGGCAGCAGATCATATCGGTCTGTTTTTTATGAAAATGCCATGCCTTCACCACGCCGGGATAATTCGTAGTGAGATACACCTGCCCGAACTTCTGGAAGACCGGCTCATCGCACCGCATGATCTCCATCAGGCGTCCCCGCTCGTCTGAAATATTCTTCAGGGTCTTAATTTTCACTCCGTCAATCATAACATTACCTGCGAGCTGTCCCCAAGAACGAATGTTTTTCTCTCATGCGAAGCATCATCCTTTTTCAGGATCACATTTTTACCGATAAGGCTGTCTGTGATCTGATGAATCCGGTCAATACGGGCCCCCTCCATGACGATGGAATTGCTGATGGAGGTGGAGTGGATTTCAGATGAATCCCCGATGCTGGTGTACGGCCCGATAGTACTTGCAGACACGATACAATCATTCCCGATAATGGCCGGGCCGTTAATGGCACTTCCCTCGCGGATTACCGAGTTCTTCCCGATCTTTACCTTCCCGGTTATTGTCGCGGACTGGACCGATCCGTTATTTTCATTCTCGATGGTATCAAGGATGAGCCGGTTTGCATCCAGGATATCCTCGGTCTTCCCGGTGTCTTTCCACCATCCCTGGACCATGCCGTACCTGACATTGCAGCCATTCTCGATCAGCCAGTGCAGTGCATCGGTGATCTCGAGTTCTCCCCGCCAGGAGGGTTTGATATGATCGATTGCCTCAAAGATCCGGGGCGTCAGGCCGTATATACCCACAATGGAGAGGTTGCTTTGGGGATTTTTTGGTTTCTCTACCAGTTTTACAATAATCTTTTTCTGTTCGTCGACAAGGGCCACACCGTACTGGCGGGGGTCTTCCACCTCGGTCAGCAGGAGACTGGCATCAACCTTTGAATCCGAGAAGTCCCTGATAAAATCCGCGCTTCCCCCTTTGAGGAGATTGTCGCCAAGGTACATGATGAAATTGTCATCGCCAACAAAATCACGGGAAATTTTTACTGCATGGGCAAGTCCCCGGGGTGCGTCCTGAAAAATAAATGAGATCCGTGCATCCCATTCCACGGCCCGGACCGTCTCCATGACCTGCTCTTTGTTCGGACCCACAATTATTGCGATATCATGAATTCCTGCATTGATAAGATCCTCGATGCAGTAAAACAGGATGGGTTTATTTGCAACCGGGATGAGCTGCTTCTGCTGCGAATAGGTGATCGGACGAAGACGGGTGCCGTGACCACCGGATAGAATCAAGCCTTTCATCAAAAATAATATGTGAGTGTGTGGGTATAAATATACGTAAAACGGGGTCCCAGAAGATTTTTGCGAACTATTATTTCACGTCACTACCACTTTATACCAGGATACCGTGGAGCTGAAGAGAACTTGGAAAATTGTCAGCTGATCATTGCAATCTCACCGGACACTATTCCAGATCGATGGTTTCATCCTGTGGACCGCCCGGTACGCTGGGTATATTTTGGAAAGAACGTTCTCACCGGGATCAGACTGCACAAAAACCTTGACAGCAATTTTTCGGAACAGGATATTTCCCGGCCCCTTGAAGAGGTTGCAGATAAGATCCGGTCAGAACATGTCACATGGATTGATACGATAAACCAGAAATACGGGGACGATATCGGGTGGTGGTTCGGGAACGTCTCATCGCGAAACATCTACTCAAGCGACCTGTTCCAGTATTGTTGTTATCTGGTGATCCTGGAGCAGCTATGGGAAAGCCCGCACGCAAAACCCTCACTCATCATCGTCGATTCCCCGGGTCTTGCTTCAGCAATTTACCAGTGGGCGCAGAAAAAGAAGATTCAGGTTTCGGTCAGGGGATGGTATAAACAATATACCAAAAAAATGGCCGGCACCGCCAGATTCGGTATGAGATGGCTGGACTTCATCGTCACAACATCTATGCGCAAACTCGCCTCGGTCACTATCAGAACAAAGGATATAACGAAAAAACCCCAGGATTGCGACATGGTGATGATCAGCACCTTTGTGCATGATTCAAGTTTATCGGAAGAGGGGGATTTTAAGGATCGGTATTTTCCCGGCCTCTATGAATATCTCGGAAAAAATAATAAAACGATACTGGTACACCCGGTTTTTCATGGAGTTGGGTATAATTTTTTCCCGGTATTCAAGCGGATTTCCCGGAGTACCACGGATTTTATTATCCAGGAAAAATATCTTAACACCCAGGATTACCTTCGCACTTGGCTCTATCCCATCCACCAGCTGACACAAAAAATCAGAGCCCCCGTTTTTCACGGATTTGATCTGAACACGATTATCCGGGAAGACCAGATAAACGGTGACCTCCAGAACACTCTTCAGGCATTATTGACATTTTATCTCGTGCATAGGCTGAAAAACAGGGGTCTGGGAGTGCACTCGCTTATCGACTGGTATGAGAATCAGGTACTGGACAGGGCAATTGTTGCTGGAATGCGGAATGCTTATCCGGAAACGAAAACAATCGGTGCACAGATATTCCTGCATTACCCCAACTCCCTGAGCTTATTTCCCTCTCGTTCAGAAGTCGAAGCCGGAATAGTGCCTGATGTCCTTCTTGCAACGAGCCGGTACCAGTGCGGACTATCCCGGACGTTTGCTCCCTCTCTTCACTGTGTACCTGCAGCTGCACTCCGGTATACCCATGTGTTTGGCGATGAACATCCTCATGAATGCGGGAAAGCCACTCCTCAGAAACGCGTGCTTGTGCTCACCTCCGGCATTTGGGATGAAACCCTGGAACTCCTGATACTGACGCTGGATATCACGAAACGGCTCGGAAAAGACGTAGGGATTCACGTTCAACTCCACCCGGACATCAGGATTGAAGAGATTCTGAAAATGATACCGGAAATCCGGACGGACAGCCGCATCGAGATCGTCCAGGGATCACTGGCTGACGAAATCCGAGAGGCCTCAGTTGTCCTATCCAAGAGTTCGGGATCCATTGTGGAAGCCATTGCAAAAGGGACGCCGACCATATTTGTTGCGAACCGGAACAAACTGAATCTGAATCCTATGGCCGGCATCGTCACGCCACTGCTTACTGAATGCTATTCCGTCAATGAAGTTGTCGATGCAGCACAGAAATATCTCGATGCCCCGGATACGGACCGGCAGAAATACCGCGATCTGGGCAGGTCAATCCGCGACCTGTTTTTCTTACCGGTGAATGAAGACACACTTTCTCCCTTTTTGATACCCTAAAAACATTTCATCTATAAACGAGAATGTAGAACTAAGGATTCCCTGATGCCAAAACTACAATCTCTCTTATATCTCCTTCAACTCCTCAAATCGCCCTATCTGATTGGATTTTACCGGGGTCATAATCACCTGTCCGACGCGGACGTCAGCAGAATATCGGAACTTCTTTCTTCTGATGACACGGAATTCCGGAACCGGGTAGTCAGGCACTATGAAGATAACTTTGCATCCCTGGTAGGCAGGGGATACGGGAGTAGTTTCGCTTCCGGGAGAATGGCTTTTTTTTCCCTGATGAAGTCACTGAGAATCGGTAAAGGGGACGAGGTGATCATACCGGGATTCACTTGTTCCGTAGTAGCCAATGCCGTCTTCAGGACGGGGGCCAGGCCAATATATTCGGATATCGATCCTGATACCCTTGGATCGGATGCGTCAGCCATTGCCCGGTGCATCACACCGCAAACCAGGCTGATCGTTGCCCAGCATTCGTTCGGCATTCCCTGCACGATTGATGAAATCGCAGATCTTGCGAAATCGAAAGGAATCTTCCTGGTCGAGGACTCGGCCCTTGCACTGGATTCCCGGCTTCATGGCAAATCCGTGGGTACCTGGGGCGATGCGGCATTTTTTTCAACGGATCACAGCAAGCCCCTGAACACGATCATCGGGGGGATGCTGTATACCCCGCACAAGGACATTTTTGAAAACGTGAAAAAAGTTGTGGGAAATATACCCGATCTCTCGAAAGAGCACCAGAGCAGACTTTACCGGCGTTTCATCTACGAGAGGAAAAATTACCTCCCTGCCCGGTACCCACGATCAATATTCCGGGAGACGCTCCAAGACGTGATGCGGAGATATTCCGGGAAACCCCCGGTCTTTCTTGAAAATGACTATACCAGCCAGTCTTCCGGACCCGCTGCCTATCCATATCCCGCAAAGATGCCTGCATTCCTTGCACAGTTGGGACTTTTCGAAATAGAACGATGGGGCGGCGAAAAAAGAAGAAGGCAGGCATTGCTTTTGGAATATCTGAGAGTGTATGAGGAGGCATACGGCGGGATTCGGATACCAGGTGCATATCAGGATACCGAGAAAGAGATTGTTCCTCTCCGGTTTATTTTCAGGTCGCCGGAAGCAACGATCATGAGGGGACGGCTTGGGAAGTACATTGATGCAAAGGCGATGTGGTTCCTCGATCCGGTTGTATGCAGCCCGGGGGGGCCTCAGGCGCTGGGATACGACAAGGGAAACTGTGCCAATTCCGAGGCAGTCTGTTCGGATATCCTGAACATGCCCTGCGTGCTGCCTGAAGGGTGGGACAACCGGGCTGTGTCGATCTTCCGTGATATCGTCGCCGGCAGCCGATAACTGGTACCGGCCTCTGGATTTATCATGAGAGAACTTTCAGCAGGAAGGCTGGCCAGGGTTTGTCATAACCAGTGGGCGAACAACCTGATCGGCAATTTTTATCCCGAAGCCCGTCACATATTGAAAAAGGGTAATCCGATACCGGCAATATTTTCCCCTGCCAGAGAACGGCCCTGCAGAATTCCCCCGTTCCCTGATTTGCAAATGATTATAAATGTACAAAAAAATGGCATATTGAGAACGATTGTTAAAAAATGACAATACGCGATGGTCTCTATGGATATTGAGGAACTAAAAGGCATTGTTAAAAAATTTGATCAGATCCGTATTCTTGTGATAGGGGACCTGATGCTGGATACATTCATACGGGGGAATCTCGTGCGCATATCCGATGAAGCACCCGTGCCAGTACTGGATTTCTCAACGGAGATTGTCCGTCCGGGGGGAGCGGCAAATGCCATGAGCAATATCATCTCTCTCGACGGCAAAGTTATTGCTGTAGGTGTCATGGGCAATGATGCTGCAGGAAAACGACTGCACCAGTTATTTTCCGACCGCGGCATCGATACGGAAGGAGTCGTCATCAGCGATAAAAGAAGGACGGTTGAAAAAACGCGGATCATTGCTGAAAAATTCCAGCAGAATGTGCTGCGGATCGATAAAACCAATGACACCGAGATTGGCGCCGAAGAAACGGAACTATTACTTGAATTTGTCCAAAAAACGATCGATTCGGTCGATACGGTCCTTGTATCGGATTATAACGATGGCATCATTACCAAAGAGCTGCTCGAAAAAGTGATTCCCCTGGCAAAATCCAGGAAAAAGACCATTGTGATCGATTCAAAGAGAGCGCATCTCCTGGACTACCGCAACGTCGATGTATTCAAAGTCAGTCTTCAGGTGGCAAGCGAGATCACGGGAGTCGGGCAGATAAATGAAACCAGTATCCGGAATATCGGGCAGTGGATGCTCACCCAGCTGGAATCGGAGTACGTGCTGATCACCGAGGGCAGGAACGGTATGACGTTATTTGAAAAAAATGGCAACGTCACCCACATCCCATCCGTTTCAAAAGAACCCGGAGAAGTCACCGGTGTAGCGGATACCGTCGGGGCAGTACTTGCATTATCCCTCGGGGTTGATCAGTCAAAGGTAGCGGCGGCAGCCGTTCTTGCAAATACTGCTGCAGGAATCAAAGTAGGAAAAATTGGATCCGCAACCGTCACAAGAGACGAGCTGACCGCAAAACTCGGAGTATTAAACAGCGATTCTCTCATGCATAAAATTACCAGGTAACCGGGGAGACCACGTGAACGATAATCAGGATTTTTCAGAGATCGATGACAGGGTGAGAAAGATCCGCAGACAGATCATCACCATGATTCATAAGGCTGGTTCGGGGCACCCGGGGGGCTCCCTGTCCTGTGTTGAAATATTAACGGTCCTGTACAGCCGGATACTCCGTCACGACCCAAAAAACCCGGACTGTGAAGGTCGGGACCGGTTTATTTTATCCAAGGGGCATGCAGCACCGGCGTTATATGCAGTCCTTGCAGAAGGGGGATATATCCAGGACAAAGAACTGGCTTTGCTGAGAAAAACAGGGAGCCTGTTGCAGGGACACCCGGATAAGAAGATCCCCGGGGTGGAAGTATCCACGGGTTCTCTCGGGCAGGGCCTCTCCATTGCATCCGGCATTGCCCTGAGCGCAAAGATCGACTCCCGGCCATTCAGGACATTTGTCCTTATGGGTGACGGTGAATGCGATGAGGGGCAGGTCTGGGAAGCTGCAATGCTGGCCTCGCATTACAAACTCGACAATCTGGTGGCGGTAATCGACAGAAATGGTCTCCAGATTGACGGACTTACCGAAAAAATCATGCGCCTTGAACCCCTTTCAAAGAAATGGACGGCATTCGGTTGGCATGTGCTTGAAGTTGACGGGCATAACGTAAATGAGATCCATGCGGCCTTTAAATCCGCTGAAAACGCAAAAGGTCAGCCAACGGTGATTATCGCTCATACATTCAAGGGAAAAGGCGTGTCCTTTATGGAATGGATTGGTGCGTTCCATGGAAAATCCCTGACAGAACAGGAACTTGAACTGGCCCTCAAAGAATTAGCATAAAGGAATTTTTATGGAACTGAAATCAACTCGTGACGCGTACGGTGAAACGCTGAAAAAAGTTGGGGGCAACAAGGACATCGTCGTACTCGATGCCGATCTCTCGGTTTCCACCAAAACAAACATTTTCTCCAAACACTTCCCGGAACGGTTTATCGATGTCGGCTGCGCCGAACAGAACCTTTTCGGTGTCGCTGCAGGACTGGCATTGTCAGGTAAGACCGTCTTTGCCAGTACCTATGCGATCTTTGCTTCCCGCGGTCTCGAGCAGATACGAAACACGATCGCCCATGACAAACTGAATGTAAAAATTGTCGTCACCCACGCCGGATTGACGAATGCTCCCGATGGCGCTTCGCATCAGGCATTGGAAGATATTGCGATCATGAGGGCGATCCCCCATATGCGGGTGATCGTCCCTGCTGATGCCATAGAAGCGGAACAGGCAATCACGGAAGAAATTCACTCAGAAGGACCGGCATATATCCGGCTGAACCGTGCCGAATCCCCATTCCTGTTTGATCCCGGTTACCGGTATGATATCGGCAGAGCCGAGGTCCTCAGGGAAGGACAAGACGTGGCATTATTTGCCACCGGGACAATGGTTTCCCCGGCCCTTGAAGCAGCGGATCAGATGAAAAAAGCATCGATCGATGCCTGTGTGGTCGATGTGCACACGATCAAACCGCTTGATACGGTCACCATAAACCAAATTGCATGGCAATGCGGGTCTGCAGTAAGTATTGAAGAGCACAGTGTCATCGGGGGGCTTGGCAGCGCCATTGCCGAATGTATTGTCGGACAGCACCCCGTTCCCATGAAAATAATTGGAGTCGGGGACACATTCGGGCAATCCGGGGAATACAACGAGTTGCTGGAACTGTATGGCCTGACAACAAGAAATATCGTGGCATCGGCAAAAAGGATCATGAAGGTGCAGAAATGAAATTTTTTATCGACACCGCAAATATCAGCGAGATCAAAAAAGCTCACGAGTGGGGAATCATCGATGGGGTTACCACAAACCCTTCTCTTGTGGCAAAGGAAAAGAAAGATTTCCGGAACCTGATTGCGGAGATCCTGAAAATAATCGACGGGCCGGTAAGCGTGGAGGTCGTGAGCCCCGATGCGGCAGAGATGGTCAGAGAGGCAGAGGTCTTTGCGAAATGGTCGGATAACGTGGTAGTAAAGCTCCCTATGACTCCCGAAGGAATCAAAGCAACCGGCATCCTGAAGACGAAGAAGATCAAGACCAACGTAACCCTTGTTTTTTCTGCAAACCAGGCACTTCTTGCTGCAAAGGCCGGTGCAACCTACGTGAGCCCGTTCATCGGCCGCCTGGATGATACCGGGGCGGATGGAATGCAGCTCGTGAAGGATATCCGCTGCATATATGAAAATTATTCATTTGATACCCAGATTATCGTCGCAAGCGTCAGACACCCCCTCCATGTCACAGAAGCAGCAAAAGCCGGTGCGGACGTGGCCACCGTTCCCTATGCGATCCTGGAGAAATTATTCCTCCACCCGCTCACGGAACGGGGACTGGCGATCTTTGAAAATGACTGGAAAAAAGCAGGATTGCGCTGAGCCGGGAGGGACCGGGTAACTTCATCAGCCAGAGGTAATATATCTCCGGTCACCAGCAGGGATGGAATCCTACAACAAAGTTCGACGCATGAGCACAGAGTATATGTGGTTTTAAAGATCACCTTGTGGTAATCTGCCGCGATCCGGGGCGCCAATATCATGGGTAAAAAAATAAATGTCGGAATTATCGGGCTTGGTAAGGTTGGTCTCCTAAGAAAAACACTCATACAGAAACATCCTTTCCTCCATCTGCAGGCAGTATGTGATATCACTAAACCGGACGTTTCGGCCATGGCTGGCTGCCGGTATTTTGAAAGATACCAGGATCTTCTGGATGCGGATATTGACGCTGTTTTTGTTGCAACCCCGAACAGGTTCACTCCGGAAATTGTCATTGCTGCGCTGAACCATCACAAACATGTTTTCTGTGAAAAACCTCCTGGCAGAACGGTAAAGGATATCGAGCTTATCAGGGCAGCAGAGAAAACAAGCAACGGATGCGTGCTCAAATTCGGGTTTAACCACCGGTATCATGGCGCGGTGATGGAAGCAAAAAAGATCATCGACAGCGGGATATACGGCAGGATCCTGTGGATCCGGGGAGTCTATGGAAAATCCGGAGGGCTCAATTTTACGAAGGAGTGGAGAAGCAACCGGGAATCGTCCGGCGGGGGAATACTTCTTGACCAGGGGATTCACATGCTGGACCTTTTCCGGTATTTTCTCGGGAATTTTTCAGAGATCAAGAGCTTCGTGAATACGTCCTACTGGGATATCGATGTCGAGGACAATGCCTTCGCGCTGATGAGAAACAAGAACAACCAGGTGGCCTTCATCCATTCCTCATCCACACAATGGAAGCATACCTTCAACATGGAGATCGGTCTTGAAGGGGGTTATGTGAACATTCACGGAATCCTGTCGTCTACCCGCAGTTATGGCCAGGGAGAGAGACTGGTCGTTGCAAAAAAGCAGTTTGAGGATGAGACCCAGGCCTTAGGCAATCCCCGTGAATCCATCACCTTTTTCGATCGGGATCGTTCCTGGGAACTTGAGATTGAAGAATTCGTCAACTGCATCGAAAAGCACATGCCGGTATCACAGGGCACATCCACGGATGCACTCGAGGTCATGAAACTTGTTCATGATATTTATAACAACGACCGGCCGAAATCGATAGCGGGCAACAGAGGGTTATGAACGATTCCGGGACAGTACCGGGTTTCCCCGTATTTTCAAAAAGAGGTGGAACGATGAATGAGAAAGTTTTGATCTGCACATCAAAATTCGCGGAATCCGGTAGCGAATCTCTGAAAATTTTCGAAGAACACAAGGTCACATTTCTTTTAAATCCCTATAAACGGACACTGACCGAAGATGAAGTCATCGCGCTTGGAAAGGGGTGCACGGGAATTATCTCCGGTTCAGAGCCCCTCAACAGGAGGGTGCTTGAAGCTCTCCCGGAGCTCCGGTGTATAAGCCGCGTCGGGGTCGGTGTTGATAATATCGATCTCGCTTTCGCGGAAAAACGGGGGATCTGCGTAAAAAATACCCCTGATGCACCCACCCGGGCGGTTGCTGAGCTGACCGTGGGCCTCATTCTTGACCTGGTCCGGGGGATCTCGATGCATGACCGCGAGATCAGGAAGGGAAACTGGAACAAGAGACTCGGCTGTCAGATAAAGGATAAGAACGTGGGAGTTATCGGTTTGGGAAGGATTGGCCGTACAGTTGCCGAACTGCTCACCGGTCTCGGGGCCCGCGTCTCGGGCTATGACCTGTATCCAGACCGGGCCTGGGCCAGACAGTATTCCGTTGAGATAAAGGACTTTTCCGCAATTCTTGCGGAGAGTGATATTGTCACCATCCATATCCCGTTCTCAAAAGGGAATGCTCCCCTGATCGGGGAAGCAGAGATCGGAAAAATGAGACCGGGGGCATTTTTACTGAACCTGTCCCGCGGGGGTATCGTTGATGAGACGGCACTGTATCATGCCCTGAAAGAGCACCGCCTCGCCGGTGCGGCGGTCGATACGTTCGAGAAAGAACCCTACCATGGGCCGCTCACCGGGCTTGGTACGATCATACTCACGCCCCACATGGGATCGTATACTGCGGAATCGCGGTCAGCCATGGAACTGGAAGCGGTAAAAAACCTTGTTGAAGCGCTCGATGGCAGCAAAGATACCCTTTAATGCATGGGTCTTTAACCTATAATCCGGAGCATACCATGCATAAATTTGAAGAAATTCTTCAAAAGAACAAATCTCCTGAAGCATTCACTTCAGAATACGTTTCCTACCTTTCTTCAATCCTTGCCCGGCTGGACAGACCGGTATTTGCACAGGTGTTCCGGATTCTCGAACAGGCGCGGGAACAGAAGAATACCATTTTTATCTGCGGCAACGGGGGCAGTGCCGCAACTGCATCGCATATCGCCGAGGATCTGGCACTGGGACCAAAGAAATACGGGCACGCTGCGTTCCGGACGATCAGCCTGACCGACAACGCCGCAAGTATCACCGCCATCGGGAATGACAACGGGTATGACGAGATCTTTGTCATGCAACTGGAAAACCTGTTCCGCAAAGGTGACATCGTCATGGGAATCTCAGCGAGCGGGAACTCCCCCAATGTCATCAAAGCGCTGGAGTATGCGAATGCCAACGGGGGAATTTCTCTCGCAGTCACCGGGTTTGACGGAGGAACGATGAAAAAAATCAGCCAGTACGGCATTCATGTTCATGCCGGGCCAAGCGAATACGAGCCGGTTGAGGATGCCCACCTGATTATCGGCCACATTCTCACATCCTACTTCAAATACCAGCCTCAGGAACATGGGTTACCCACTAAAAACTAAAGACGTGATCAAGAATGACCGACGATTTTTCCGGCAAGATGGCGATTGTGACCGGGGGGACCCGGGGGATCGGGAAATGCATTGTCCAGTTGCTTTCCCAACAGGGCTGCGATGTGATCTACACCGGTACGAAGAGATCATCGGATCAGGATCTCCGGGGAGCCCGGTTCGAACAACTGGATTTATCCGATGAAGTAAGTATCAACCGGTTTGTAAAAGGGATCATCGAACTCCATCCCGGGATCGATATCTTGGTGAATAATGCAGGTATCAATAAAATCGAGCCGATCGATGAAATATCTGATGAAGACTGGGAAAAGATCCTTACTGTTAATCTTACCGGCGCAATGCGCATGACACGGGCAGTGTCAAAAAATATGAAAAAAAATAAGAAATCCGGCAGGATTCTCAATATCAGTTCGATCTTTGGCGTGGTATCAAAATCCCGGCGCAATGCCTATTCGGCAAGCAAGACCGGCCTGATCGGCCTCACCCGGGCGAGTGCGCTTGACCTTGCACCGGATAATATTCTTGTCAATGCATTATGCCCGGGTTTTACGATGACGGAGTTGACGCAGTCCGTTCTCTCCAAAAAAGATATGGAGGAACTGCGCCGGGAAGTTCCCCTCGGCAGGTTTGCCGAAGTGAATGAAATTGCCCGTGCTGCATTGTTTTTGTGTTCAGGTTCGAACACCTATATCACCGGCCAGACGCTACTGGTTGACGGCGGATTTACGATCCGGTAATTTCGGGATCACTGCAGAAAACAACATTTTTTCCTCTCGTGAAAACGTCAGTTTATTCCATTCCTCTTGCGCCACCAGTCCCCCGAGGGGGGACGTGGCGCTTTGCACTGGAATGCAAAAGGGTTTTATGAAAACACCTCACTGCCCCGCCATGCCTCGGAGAGGCCCTGAGGCGGGGAACCCTCGTTTCTGGCTATCTTTTTCCATTTTCATGATTTGACTGTGAATGTATGTTCATATCCATTTTGCCAGTTCGAGTATCTTACCGTTTCATAAGAGGATGGTACCCGCCCGAAAGGACTTCTCGGTGGGTGTCTGAATATTGTTCTGTTGATTCCTATGAGAACGTGGTGATACGCTCAAACCTCTCCGCACAATAGCCACCGCTGCATATTCATTAAGTATGTTCGAATTTTAATATGAGTAAGGAAGAGGGCATATCGGCGATGATGAAGATCCGGTCAAAGATCAAGAATTATGAGGTCGGAATGATAGATGATCTCCTCTCAAAAAAAGGAGAGGTCTTCAAAAATTTTTCTTATGACCGCCTCTTTTTCTTTATCGATAAGAATGTGTACGAAAAATATGAGAACCAACTCGCCCCTTTTATCAGCAATGATCGTTTCTTCCTGATCGATGCCCTTGAATCAAACAAGGAATACTCGCATCTCGTAGAATACTATGATCTCCTGATCGAGAACCGTTTTACACGTAACGATATCCTGATCGCCATCGGAGGGGGGATCATCCAGGATATCAGCGGGTTCATCGCATCGACACTGTACCGCGGGATCCACTGGATATTCATCCCGACAACTCTCCTTGCTCAGGCCGACAGCTGCATCGGGTCCAAGACATCGATCAACTTCGGCAGCCGGAAAAACCTGATCGGGACCTTTTACCCCCCGGATGCGATCTTCATCGACACAGGATTTTGTGAGACCCTGACGCCGGAATATTTCAACAGCGGTCTTGGCGAGATCATCAAGTTCCATCTTCAGGCCGACCAAAAACAGTACGAAGTTCTGAAAAAATTCCTGGCCCTAAAAGATCCGCATTCCCCTCAGGCATTGAAGAAGATCATCTGGTCGACGCTGAAGATCAAGAGATCCTACTTTGAGAAAGACGAATTTGATTCAGCCCGCCGCAACCTTCTCAACTACGGCCATTGCTTTGGTCATGCACTGGAATCTGCATCAGATTTTACAGTAAACCACGGTGAGGCCGTGATCGTGGGAATGGGATTTGCTAATCTCGTATCAGCACGACGCGGCCTGATGGATCCGGAAAAATATGCGGAGTTTGAAGCGCTGCTGAAACGGTACTATCCCCGGTTCGATCTCTCGGAGATCGCGGTCGATGACATCATTTCCTACCTGAAGCAGGACAAAAAAAGGGTGGGAAAAGGACTGACCATGATCCTCTCCGAGGATATCGGGAGACAGTGCAAATATAACGATCTCACCGAGCAGGAGGTCCGTGACACATTCTGGGAATTCCTGACGATATACCCGCATGCCGCACCAGCAGGTCTAGAGTCCGGAAAAAAAAGGACCAGAAAAAGGTGAAGCCATGATAACAAAAAATCCGTTGAAATCACAATTGAAGAAAAACGCACTCACCATCGGGAGCTGGCTCCAGCTCAACAGCCCCAGTGCTGCAGAGATCATGTCGCAATCAGGTTTTGAATGGCTGACGGTAGACATGGAACATAGTGTCACTTCGCTGGAAACCATGCAGCATCTCCTCCAGATCATCGAGGGGCACAACATTGTCCCGCTCGTGAGAGTGGGGGAAAATAATCCCGATCTCATCAAGCGGGTGATGGACGCCGGCGCATACGGGATCATCGTACCGATGATCAATTCAGCAGACGATGCCAAAAAAGCGGTGAATGCGGTGAAATACCCCCCTCAGGGTACCCGGGGAGTCGGGATTGCCCGTGCACAAGGGTACGGGAGGAATTTTGAAGAGTATGCTTCGGTCATCAACCGGGAGTCCGTGGTCATTGTTCAAATCGAGCATATCAACGCCGTCAACAATCTTGAAGAGATCATCTCGGTCGATGGCGTTGACGGGTGTTTCATCGGGCCGTACGATCTCTCCGGCTCGCTCGGTATACCGGGCAATCTTACTCACATAGATGTGCTCGCCGCAGTCAGCGAAGTGGAGCGAATCTGCAGGGAGCGAAAGATGCCGCTCGGCATCCATGTGGTTGATCCGGATATATCCCTCATGAACAAATATATCCAGGCCGGTTACACGCTGCTTGCATTTAGCTCCGATATGCTCCTGCTGGAAAAGATCTGCAGGGAAAAAATGGCCGCACTTGCACAGGTCAGGAACAAATAGGATCGCGATACTACAGCAGAGTGACAAAGACATTTTATTATGATACCATCCAACATTCAGAAAGAGCTCCCAACATATTTTTTTGAAGGTGTATCACGATGAAGACGATTGGCATAATTCCGGCACGAATGGCATCCACCCGTTTCCCGGGCAAACCTCTTGCACCTATCTGCGGTATCCCCATGGTGGGACATATTCTCATGCGCAGCAGGATGTCCAAAGCGCTTGATGACGTGTACGTTGCGACCTGCGATACATCCGTCGTTAACTATGTAGCAACGCTGGGCGGCAAAGCCGTGATGACCTTGGACACGCATGAGCGTGCAACCGACCGCACTGCGGAAGCGATGCTGAAGATTGAGAAGGATACCGGGACGACCGTCGATATCGTTGTCATGATCCAGGGTGACGAGCCACTCGTCACACCCGCCTTGATCGATGCGCTTGTCCGCCCGATGCAGGATGATGCCTCCATTCAGATCACGAACCTGATCTCCACCATCAATAACGATGAAGAGTTTCACAGCCCGAATACGGTAAAGATTGTCATGGATGAGGCAGGGTATGCCCTGTATTTTTCACGGGAACCGATTCCCTCTGCAAAAAAATACCATGGAACGATACCCCGGTTCAAGCAGCTGGGGATCATTGCCTTCCGCAGGTCATTCCTCTTGAAATTCAATAATCTGGCGCCGACGCCCCTGGAAAAAATTGAATCGGTCGATATGCTGCGCGTCCTGGAGCACGGGTTGAAGATTAAACTAGTCATGTCACCGGACAACATCTATGGCGTAGACACACCTGAAGATCGAAAACACGTTGAGGAAATTATGGAGCATGATCCAATATTTGCAAAGTATGCAGGGACAAAATGATATTTTTCTGTTATGACAGAAATTTATCGGTTTTACATAAGTGGGAATCCGAGTTGCGTGATACATCATGAAGGAAGAATCGATCAGGCCGGAAAAAATTTTTAAGAAATATCTGGCTCTGGCAAAAAAAGACGCAATCGCCTACTTCAAGGATATTCCCTTCACCCGCCATCTCTGTCCTGCCTGTAAAAGTATAAAGAGTACATTTGCCTTCAGGAAACTGGGATTTGATTACGAGGAATGCAATGACTGCGGCACACTCTATGTCAATCCCCGTCCTTCCGCAGATGCCTTTTGCCGTTATTATTCCGATGCGCCGTCTGTCGTGTACTGGGCGACCCATTTTTACAAAGTGACGGAAGATGCACGCCGGGAAAAATTGATCAGGCCCAAGGCGGTTGCTGTCAGCAGGCTGATAGAGAAATATTACGGGCCGTTCCCGAAGAGAGCATGTGTCGCGGATGCCGGTGCCGGTTACGGGGTTTTTTGCGAAGAGCTGAGTGCATTACTCCCGCGCGGTATTCCGACAATCGCCATCGAACCGTCACCCTCCCTGATACAGATATGCAAAGACAAGAACATTGAGACAATTCCAAAATTTCTTGAAGATGTCACCAAAGCAGATTTCAAGAATAAAACAGTTGTAGCGATCGTATCGTTTGAACTTCTGGAACACCTGCATTCTCCCGACGATTTTATCCAAACCTGCAGCGATCTTCTTGATTCCGGGGGATTGCTCATTCTCACCACCCTGAACTGGCAGGGGTTCGATCTGCAAATCCTCCGGGAACATTCAAACAGCATCCATCCCCCCCACCACATCAATTTTTTTAACACCGCGTCCATCCAGGTACTCCTGCAACGGCACGGGTTTGAGATATGCGAAGTGACGACGCCGGGAAAACTTGACGTGGATATTGTCTCAAAACAGTTGCAGGATGTTACCTGTCCTTTCATCCGGGAGCTTCTTTCCTTGAGCGATGATGCCGTAAGGGAGAAACTCCAGGCAATACTCCAGGAGACCAGAACCAGCTCTCACCTGATGATCGTTGCGAGAAAAAAGTGAAGGTAGCGGTACATAAGAGATTCAGGTAACAGATAAAGGGGGAAATGATGTCCGATCGCACGAGAAACCAATTTCAGAATTTTTTACGGTTACCACTTAGGGTAAAACTGCAGTTTATTTCGTATTATTTCTTCAATGCACTCCACCTCTCGTTTTACGCGATCGTCCACTTCTATAATATTGCCCGGCTCGGATTGGCCGGCGTCAGGACCGGCAAAAATTTCTCAAGCCATGGTGCAATGATTATTAATATCTATCCGGGAAGTGAGGTCATTCTCGGTCAGAACGTATCTGCGATCAGTGATTCGCGCAGGTCCAATGCTTCTGCTCTTGCATTTCCGGTGAAGATCAGGACGTTTTCACCAAGTTCAAAAATACTGATCGGGGATAATGTCGGGCTGAACGGTACTTCGATCACATCACGCAGCAGGCCGATCATCATCGGATCCGGGACCATGATCGCACCGAACGTGATCATCGTCGACAGCGATTTCCATAAACCATGGCCTCCCAAACAGCGACTGAATTATCCCGGGAATGAGCTGGATCGTGAGGTGATCATCGGTAAAAACAGTTGGATTGGTATGAATACCATAATCCTGAAAGGAGTCACTATTGGGGATAATTGCATTATCGGGGCAGGAAGTGTTGTTGTGCACGATATCCCCGGGAATTCTCTTGCTGCCGGCAGTCCTGCACGCGTTATTAAAGTATATAATCAGGGATCAACGACATCCCCGGCGGATATTTGATGGAGAAGATAGATACGGTTTCAGATATTTTTCCGTACGTATTCCTCGCTGGCTGATACTGTTTCATGCGGGATCATATCGAAATGGAGCATACAATAACGAGTTTTTGCCAGTGAAAAAACAAGAGTCGTCCGATAGATTTTAAGAGGCCCGTAATTGCATTGGTATCGACGGGTGAATGCCAAGAGAGTAAAACACCTGTGCGGGCGCAGGGAGGTGTACAATACCGGATATTGAATGGTTCTCCGGACAGGTAGGTATTTTGTTTTAGGGGAACATAGTATCATTACAACGCATGTCATTCCGGGGCTTTATATCCGAATGTTACGAGCACTGGATAACACACGGTCCGTCAAATCAGCTGTTCTCAAAATTACGATGGAAATTTTATAACAAACGTCTCGTGCAGGGATCGGGATATTTCACGAGCCTCACGGGATTGTGGATACCATACCCGGAAACCGTTTTTATCGGGGATCAGGTCAGCATCAACCGGTACGTCATCATCGATTCGTCTGGTGCAGGCCGGATCAACATAGGAAATAACTGTCTGATCGGACCGTATGTGCTCATCCGTTCGGCAGATCATAAGTTCAGCAATCCCGATGCATCCATCCAGTGTCAGGGGCATGACGGGGGAGAGATCATGATCGAAGACAATTGCTGGATCGGGGGGCATGTGACCATTACACACAGCGTGACGATCGGCACCGGCTCTGTCATCGGAGCCAACAGTGTAGTAACCAAAGATATTCCACCTCATTCCCTAGCTGCCGGAAATCCGGCCAAAGTAATCCGTTCCCTCCCATGAAGATGCGGACCCTAGTGAACTATGATTGAGACCATCATCTTCGATTTTGATGGCGTCATTCTCGAATCGGTAACGGTAAAAACTGAGGCGTTCCGCGAACTTTTTTCATCAGAACCGGATTGCCCGGATGAGATCGTTGAATTCCATAAAAGAAACGGGGGTATGTCGCGCTACGACAAATTCAGGTATGTCTACTGCAGGCCGGATGAGTTCCCTTATGAGGATCGTTGCAAGAAAACGAGAAACCGTATGATCTCCCCCATCATTACTGATGGTGATACTACCCCCGGATGATGTGCTTTACCGGATCGTCGGAGATCCGTGGGATGCATCACCGGAAACGGCATACCATGTACCGGCATCTTTTCCGCCCCATCGCTGATTACATTGATTCAGCCGTATGTCAGCATTTCAGGTACTAGGACCTATCATCTGCAGCCAGCCCATGTGGGGACAGGTTACCGCGCTTTTAATAAAGATAATAACAAGAATTTTATCAATATTTACAATAAGGGACCTGTCGCGGCCACAATGGCGCAGTATCAGGGAGGTTTATTGATTGATGAATGTTTTACTGATTAACGTCCCCTCGCGTCGGGATACACATGGTGGAACGATGCCACCGTTAGGTTTGCTCTATGCCGGATCCATATTCGAGCGTCTGGGACACCGTGCAAAGATCTATGATCCATATCTTTCAAACACTAACTTTGAGATATTTGATGCGGGGGATTATTCCGAACTCGATAGCATTATCAGGGATTTCCATCCGGACATCGTTGGTTTCGGGGGAATTGCATCCTCGTATGGCCGTACAAAAAAACTTTCTGCATTTATCAAAAAAAAATATCCGGGTGTATTCCAGATTGCCGGGGGGCCCCTTGCATCGGTCTATGAATTACTGCTAACAAAAACCAAGGTGGATTTGGTATTCCACGGGGAAACAGAGCGCACACTGCCAATATTCCTGGAACGGTTCAGTACGAAATCGTCTTTTTCTGATATCCCAGGTGTTTCAACGATCACCCAAGGCAGAATTACCCGGAACCCCCTGGCCCCGCAGATTGAAAACCTGGATGATATCCCGATTCCGGCATATCATCTCATCGATATAAAAGCGTATAACCCGGATAAGGTTGATGTTCTCTCATCCCGCGGATGCACCAATAAATGCAGTTTCTGCTATCGCCATATGAAAGGGCACAGGCAGCACAGCATACCATACCTTATCAACCATATCAAATTCCTGATCAACACCTATGGTTACCGGAAGTTTGATATTTCTGACGAACTTTTCAATGCCAATCGTCAATGGGTACTTAATTTCTGTGACGCGCTTGAACGTCAGAATCTGCAAATTTCCTTTAAAACATCAATGCGGGCAGATAAGGTTGATGTCCCCATGTTGAAAAGACTGAAATCTACCGGGTGCGTCCAGATCAATTACGGCCATGAATCCGGGTCGGAGGTAATATTAAAAGAGTACCGTAAAGGTGTGGATGCAAAGACCAATACTGCAGTCACCATCATGACAAGGGAATGCGGTATAGACTGCCCGGTCCAGGTTGTCATCGGTTCCCCTTCGGAAACCCCGGAAACTATCCGCGAGACTACGGATTTCCTGATTGCGGTCGGTGGGGCAGATCCATCCATAAACTATCTTATCCCGTTCCCGGAAACACCGGTATGGGAACATGTGAAAAAACACAATTTAATTCCCGATGTTGAAAAATTTCTGGATGACATCGCCCGCTGGGGGGGCTCTCCGGTTGTCAACCTGACAGCCATCCCGGATAATGTATGGAGGACATGGAGTTACCGGATAAAAGCAGACATTAAACTTGCATCCCTGAAAAAAGAGGGGAAAATTCTGCACTATACGGGCATGAGAATTATTTTCAGGGTAATTGAACTCGGGTATATCTACGCCCCCAGAGCAGTCATTCAGATGGTCAGGAACAGAAGAACTTATGGATAACAAACGTTTCTGTCTGGTACTGTATATCAGAAACTGTATTATCGTTAACAATTCATCAGTTTATCATGGAGAATGATCAAACAATCTTTGGCATAATGCCCTGTGCCGGGGTGTACTTGTGATCATTCCGCTCTCCTACCCGTTTTCCCCCGGGTCCCCCCTGTATCCGAACACTCCCCCGCCCTCAGTACACCCGCTGCAATCCATGCGGCGGGGGGCGACGGCGAACACAAGCACCATAACATTCTCAACACATTCCGGAACGCACGTGGATGCGCCGCGGCATTTCTGCGGGCAGGGTAAGACTATCGCGGATTGTCTGGCCGTGGTAACAGTATTCTATCCGGTGTATTGTATAGATGTACCAAAAGGGGCAGCTGAAGAGATCATGGTTTCTGATCTGGAAAACCGGATTTCCCATGTCCAGGATGCCGAGGCTATCCTGATCAGGACCGGCTGGCACAGAGTACGTTCAGGCAATCCGGAGCGATACTGTACCGACCACCCGTGGGTGTCTCCGGATGTTTCCCGGTTCCTGCGGGAGCAGTGCCCGGGATTGCGCCTGTTCGGGCTGGACCAGATCTCTATATCTTCCCCTCTGCAACGGGAGACTGGGCATGCATGTCACAGGGCATTTCTCTGCGGAGAGAGGCCAGTCCTTTTACTGGAGGATCTCGACCTTTCAAACGATCGGGTAACCAAGAGATTCAGGATGCATATTTTCCCGGTCTTCATTGATGATATCGACGGGATTCCCGTAACGGTGATAGCGGAGATCCCGTGAGAGCATAACCGGGCAACTGATGCAAGGAGTGCAGGGAAAACTCATCGGGCCCTTTTCGGGCCCTTTGTTCCGGGACCAAGAGAGCGGCACATACGTACTATGCATCATAACGTAAGAGGAATTACATAGAATGGTATTTGAAATATTATCCGGTTCCTGGGAGTGAAAAATGTCTGACAAAGAGATCGAAGTCCAGCGACACGGGATCATGTTTCTGCTCTCTTCTGCAGGCATCACCCTCATCGGGTTTCTTGCAACTATGTTCTATGCCCACTGGGTTGGGCCGGGTGTGCTGGGTATATATTTTGTGTTTTTATCCGGGCTTGCAATACTAAGTTTTTTTTCCGACTTTGGTATAGGATCGGCTGCTACCCAGCGTATCAGTTCGGGCATCGACCAGAACGAATTATTTACCGTCAGCCTCACCATCCGGATGATTTTGTATGGTATTGTCTGCCTCGTAATACTTGTTTTTGGGCAATATTTCACGGAACTGAACAACTCGGGATTGTTGCTCGTCCTGCTTATCGTATTCGGCATATCCACGTTCGATGCCTGTATCAGTATCGCTATCGGTGCCAGCAACCGCCTTGGGCTTTCCGCATCCGTCAGCCTCCTCAACAATGTCACACGGATCTGCGTTCAGGTATTGGCAGTTTTTGCCGGATTCCAGGTATACGGGCTCATCGGGGGACTTGTCGCTGGGCTGCTGGTGGAGATAATAATCCAGTTGAAATACATGGATTATCACATCAAAAAATTCAACTGGTCGCATGTAAAGAGTATCTGGTCTTTTTCGAGCTGGGCGTTCCTTTCAACATTCTCCACTATCCTCTTCGACAATACGAACCCGCTCATCATTGCATTTTTTATGCCTATCTCGGATGTAGGAATTTTCGGGGTATGCTGGACGTTCTCTATTTTCGCCCTGTTTGTCAGCACTGCGCTCTGCAATACGCTGTTTGTGAAGGTGAGCCGGTGGAGAGCTACCGGGGACTGGGACGCGATTACTATTGCCCTCTCGCGGGCAACGTCTTATGCGCTTGTTCTTGCCATACCAATGCTGATTGGGGGCGCGATTCTTGGAGAATCGCTGCTGTATTACCTGTACGGTGCATCGTTTGCGGCGGGGGCAACTGCACTCGTGATCATCATCGCTGCCCGGATCGTGCAATCGGTACTGCAGCTCTATTCAAATTTTTTAATGGCAACGGACCATGTGAAAGATCAGTTCTTCGGCCTCCTGGCAGGAATCGTGGTCAATATCGTTCTTTCTCTCCTCCTTATTCCGCTATGGGGACTGCCCGGGGCTGCCATCGCATCGCTTGCGAATGTCAGCATAAGCACGATCCTCTGCAGGCATTACCTGGGCATGATCATCCCGATACATGTCGATATTAATACGATAAAGGATATTCTCATCTCTGCCGGAATCATGACCGTTGTCATCCTGCCAATATCGGTTCTCCTTGACCGTACGCTCCTGACAACGATGATACTGGTCTGTGCCGGGGCCGGGGTATATGGGATTGCCCTGTTACAGCGTAATGGGCAGATACGCGAAGACATCCTGAACATACTGAAGATCCGGTGGATATGATATACTGAATGTGAGGGAAGATGATACCATCATTGTTACCATGGACATACAACGATGGTTTAAGAGATATTACCGTGACCAGCAATGACAAATGAATATCAGGAGAATCCCATAATCCTTCTTCTCATCGCTGACAGCCGCAGCATTCATACCCAGCGCTGGGCGGAATACTTCGCGCAGCGCGGTCACGTGGTCCACCTCATCACGTACGATCCGATGAACCGCACGATCCCCGGCGTCACCGAATACGTGCTCACCTCCCGCTGGAACAACCTCTACCTTGCCTTCATCCCCCGCCATCTTGCCATAAAAAAACTGGTAAGGCAGATCAACCCCGACCTCATCCATGCCCATTTTATCGCCAAGTACGGGTTTCACCTGTCCGGCCCGATGCGATGCCCCACGATTGTATCGGCATGGGGGGACGATATTCTCATCCTCCCGAAGAAAAGCCGCCTGATCGCGTATTATACAAAAAAAGTACTGGATGGTGCAGACCTTATTTATGCAATCTCGAAAAACATCAAAGACCACATCATGAGCGATTTTGCCATCCCGGAAACAAAGGTCCGCTATCTCCCGTTCGGTATTGACACGGATCTCTTCTCGCCACTACCCGGCCTCAGAAGAGAAGACTCCCCGTCCATCGAGATCTTCTCGAACAGGGGTTTTTTCCCCGTGTATGACAACGAGACCCTGATCCTCGGATTTGCCCTTGCGTACCAAAAGAACCCGGCCCTCCGGCTGACGCTTAAAGGTGACGGCCCTCTTGAACGGGTCTCGCGGGAACTAGTCTCTTCGCTCGGGTTACCGGATGTTATCACGTTCCGGCAAAAGACTGCTTATGCCGATGTCCCGAATGACTACCGCAGGGCAGATATCTTCATCACCACCTCCGTGTCGGACGGTACGCCCGTCTCCATCCTCGAGGCCATGGCCAGCGGCCTTCCCTGCATTGCCACAACGGTGGGCGGGATCCCGGAATGGATCGAGAACAACAAAACCGGGCTCCTGATCCCGCCCCGTTCCCCGGAAGCAGTGGCATCAGCAATCCTTTCGCTTGCTGCCGATCCTGCACTGCGTTCCCATCTGGGCTCTGCGGCCCGGGAAATGATCGTGAAGAACGGGCAATGGAACTCCCTGATGGCGCAGGCAGAGAAAGATTATCTGGCACTCCTTGAAACATATAGACAGGATACACCATGAGATGGCAGGACAGGCAGGTACTGGTGACGGGCGCCGGGGGTTTTATCGGCAGCCACCTTGTTGACGAACTGCTGCACAGGGGGGCGGATGTGACCGCGTTCGTGCATTACAATGCCCGGAACGACTGGGGTATGCTGGAAGGGCGTTACACGGACGCAACCCCCCACCTCAACGTTATCGCCGGCGATGTAACAGATGCCCTCTTTGTAAAGAAGGCAGTTGCCGAAAAAGAGTATGTCTTCCACCTTGCAGCGCTCATCGGCATTCCCTATTCTTACGTAGCACCCGAATCGTACGTTAATACTAACATAAAAGGGGCCCTCAACGTGATGCAGGCGTGCATTGACGAAGGTGTCACCCGGGTTATCCATACATCCACGAGCGAGGTCTACGGGACCGCACAGTACACCCCCATCGATGAGAAACACCCCCTCCAGGGACAGTCACCGTATTCCGCTAGCAAGATCGGTGCTGACAAGATTGCCGAATCCTTTTATTGTTCGTTCGGCCTGCCGGTCACGACAATCCGGCCATTCAATACGTTTGGTCCCCGGCAATCCACCCGTGCCGTGATCCCCACGATCATCACCCAAGCACTCACCTCCAGCAAGGTCAAGCTCGGTTCGCTGACACCGGTCCGTGACCTGACGTATGTCGCAGATACCGTATCAGGTTTCATTAAATTCGCGGAAAGCAGAAAGACCGTTGGCAGAACGGTCAACACGGGGTCCGGGCGTGGCGTGACTATCGGCGAACTTGCGGATATTATTATCAGAAAAGTAAACCCGAAGGCCAAGATCGTCTGCGAGCAGAAGCGGGTCCGGCCGGAGAAGAGCGAGGTCATGCAGCTCCTGTGCGACAACCGGTTGGCCAAAGATCTCGCGGGGTGGCAGCCGACATATACGCTCGAAGACGGTCTTGACCTGACCATCGGATGGATGAAAGAACATATTGCTTCGTACAAAACCGGAGTATACACCGTTTAGGAGATACCCATGCAAGCGATCATACTGGCGGGGGGGAAAGGCCGTCGGCTCATGCCCTATACCACGGTGCTTCCCAAACCCCTGATGCCTATTGGCGACTACCCCATCCTCGAGGTGATCCTCCGGCAGCTCAAACATTGCGGATTCAGGAGAGTGACGATCAGTACCGGGTACCTCCACGAACTCATCCACGCGTACCTTGACAGTAACAAGAAGATTGGCCTTGAGATCAGCTATGTCCATGAGGATACCCCGCTCGGTACCATCGGCCCGCTCAGGCTGATTGACCATCTCGATGACACGTTCCTCGTCATGAACGGGGACATCCTGACCGATATCAGCTATCGCGACCTCATTGCCAGCCACAAGAAAAACAAGGCGATCGCAACAGTCGCAACTTACCAGCGGGATGTGAACATCGACTTCGGTGTGCTTGAAAAGGACGGGGACCGGAAGATCACGGCATTCAAAGAAAAACCCACGTTCCATTTCGATGTCAGCATGGGCGTCTACGTATTCTCGAAGAAGATCCTGGACTATGTGCCGGCAGGAGAGCCGTTTGGGTTCGACCAGCTGATGTATGCCCTCACCGCAAAGAAGGAAGCGGTGTACAGTTTTCCCCATACCGGGTACTGGCTGGATATCGGGAGACCGGATGATTATGCCCGCTCGATCGAAGAGTTCGAGCGTTACAAGGACAGATTCCTCCCATGAGAGTGCTTGTTACCGGTGCTGCAGGGTTTACGGGCACCTGCATGATGCAGTTCCTGTCGCACGAGACCGGCGTGGAACTGACGGGGCTTGTCCGGAATACTTCCCAAAGGAGCCTTCTCGCGCACACACCCTGCATCGTTGCCGACCTGCTTGAACGCGAGCATCTGATCACCACCGTAGATGAGATCTGCCCGGATGCCATCATCCATCTCGGAGGCCTGACGCGTGGGGATCTTGGGGACCTGCTCCGCGTGAACGTCGTCGGGACAAAGAATATCCTTGATGCCGGATACAAAGCGAACTCCGATTGCAGGATGCTCGTTATCAGTTCATCGGCGGTCTACGGGTATCCGGGCACAACACCGATTGCTGAATCAGCCCCCCTGCAACCGCTCAGCGAGTACGGGATCAGCAAGATGGCGCAGGAGGCACTTGCCCTTATGCACCAGACACAGAGTGGTGCTCTGATCTCCATTGCCCGACCATTCAACCTTGCCGGGCCGGGCCAGCCGGCATCGTTTGTCTGCGGGAGGCTGGTACAACAGGTTGCCGATATCGAACAGCAGAAAAAAAAGGCCCTCGAACTCTTGGAGACCTCATCCTCGCGGGACCTCATTGATGTCCGTGATGTTGTGCGTGGTTACTGGGCACTCGTATCCCACCCGGACTTTTCCGGGAAATGCAGCGGAATGGCGTTCAATCTTGGATCCGGAAATGCCTATTCCGTCTCAACGATCATCACGATGATTGAAGAGATAACAAACCGGCATTATGACGTGAACCTGCCGGAAGCGATCTCCCGGGCTGCCATCCCTTCACAGCAGAGCGACAACTCGCGGATTACCGCGCTGACCGGGTGGAAACCTGAGATCTCATTGTCTGAAACGCTTCGGGATATGCTCGCGGTCGAAATGGATGAAACATCGGGAAAAAAATGGCCCGCGTTAAACAAACATGATCCAATTGAGTTCATACCCAAAACATAAAAAAATGTGAGGTCCCCCCACCTCAGGGCCTCTCCGGGGCACGGCGGGGCAGGGAGAGTTTTTTTAAAATTTGCTGGTGGTCATTGATCCGCCGCGGGGGCGCCCCGTCGGGGGCGGCGGCGTCCATCCCAACAGGGAGGGGAGCATCCCCCTGACCCCCCTGTTTTTCACATGTTTTTCATCAACCTTCTGAGGGCTATCGCACTATGGGGATGCCCGGGCGGCGGGGGCGGAACCCTACGATGAAACCAATGATTTCTTGAGGGCAAAAAACAGCGTATAAAAGAATCCATAACAGATTTCAGATAATCCCCATCTCACTCAGCCGCGTCGGTAAATACTTCTTCGTTACGAAATCCAGCCCGTGAGCGGCAAACGCCTGCTGTTCTGACTTGAGCCCCAGTTCGAGCTGCAGGTTGATCTCCTTTCTCCAGAAATCAGTGGCAAACCGCGGGTCGGTGAGTTCAGAGTTGAGCGCTTCGCTATCCTTCTCCGTCAGTTTATCTGATGGCAGGTTGTATTCCCGGATATCGCTTGGCCGCAACCCTAGGAACTGGGCTTTTGGCGTAGCAAGCAGTTCCGACATGTGGGCGCTCTTGATCGCACCGTATGCAACCGAGCCGTAGATCCGGTAGGACCAGGGGTCGCCATCTGTAAAGACCAGGATCGGGAGGTTCCAAGTATTGCTGATCTTGTTGAGCATCCTCCGTGTAGAACGCGCCGGCTGGCCTTTGAGGTGGACGAGGATCGCATTGTGCTCCTCGTCAAACCCGTTCTCGATCAGCCGGTCATACATACCACCAGTCTCTATCGCGATGACAAATTTTGCATCGTGATCAACGAACTCAATGTTCTCCACATTGTTCGGGATCGTATATCCTGCCTGTCCGACATCGTCCTGGCAGTGGATCGTCTTCATCCCCCGACGGGTCTCTTCCCGGATCCGCATCGGGCCGTAGATCGAGGCGCCATTCTCCTCGGGGTGGAGGTGGAACCCTTCCCGGGGGACTTCGGAGAGGATCTCAAGGTCCTCGATTAAGAAGTTGCTCTCGTCCTGTGCACCGAACTTCGCACGCTTCCAGCCTTCAGAGATGTAATACATCTCTCTCAGCGTTGACGAGCGGTTCTCGATGAGCTGCTGCTTGATAAAACCGATAACATACGCCATCTTCAGCAGGTGGGTCGCGCTCTTTGCTGATGCGGCAGTCCGCATGCTCTCCTTGTCCCCATACTTCCAAACCTCGCTCGAATCATCATATTCGATATTGTATTTCGTCCGCGTGGGCAGGGAGATGGAGGGGATCTCGCCGGACTTCATCTGGTCATACCACGCACTCGCGATATTGAGGAGCGAGATCATCGCCTTCTTTTCCAGGTCTTCCTTAGACATCGAGGTCCACCACCATCTTCTTGTTGTCGTCTATTCCCCGGATCTCAATGATTCCCCCGCCTTTGCCGGTATACACGACATGCCAGACGGATTTTGCAGGAATTGTCATCTTCCAGACCTTGGTGAACTGCCCGTCCATCTCACTCACGAAGTCAGCCTTTGGCACCGCATCTGCAGCATTGTCGGCAGAGATATCGTATACGGAAATCTCCCCTTCGTACCCGCTGTAGTTGGCGAGTTCGATGGTGACTTTCCCACCGCGGGTCCACTTCTTCGCGATCAGTTTCCTCATGAGCTTGCCTTCGATGGGGGAAGTATCGACCAGCGGTTTTTCCACGATCTCGCTCACTTTGACCGCAATCTCCGGGATGATCGCGCAGACAGCCCGCGCCCGGTCTTCGGCAATCTTGTTCTTGTCCCTGCGGGAGACGAAATTCTTCAGTTCGCGGCCGAGATCCTGCAGGGCGAGGACGATCTCCTTCTCGATCTCCGGGATGCTCGCGATCGCGTCCTTGCTCTCGCTCGTGAAGGGGACATTGGTGGAAGCAACGTGGACAAGGATGAGGACAGGCCCCATCGGGAGTCCCTGCTGGGAGATGTTGTAGGCTTTCCAGTTCACGTTCGTCACGCATTCCGTGATGGCGCAGGCTCCCTGTTGGTACATCAGCGGAACACGATTGGCAAACCGGAGGATGACTGCATTCCCTTCCGAGGCCAGCTTCCCCCCGTATCCGATCGCTGCCTCGACCATGAACGGGTGGCCGGAGAAGACGGAGCTCGGCCGCGTGCGGGCGGCGACAAAGTCCATCTGGAACTCCTTGTCGAGCCCGCGCCGGATCAACTCCTCGCCAATGGGCGAGAGGCACTGGGTGATAGGGGGTGCAGGAACTGCGACTTCCTGCATGGCAGCGAGCAGTACTTTCTGCTGATCGGGTGACAATCCCCTTACCTTGACCGTGACCTTCAGCCCGGCCAGTTCGCACATATCCTGCGCGGTCTTCTTCCCGACCCGGCTGAAGTTCTCCACAAGGAAATCGAGAAGTTTCTGGTCGCTTGCAGCCACCATGCGTTTGAACTGCCCCAGTTCGATCCCGTGCGGGTGGGGCTGGATGGCAACCGGGCAGGCAATCACTTCCTGGCTGACGCGCTCGAACGTGAATGCTTCATCATCGAGTTCCACCCGGAACCGCGCATGGGGATTGACGACCGAGGTGTACCGGAGATATTCAAGCAGTTTCTTCTTTGCCGACATCGTGCTCCTGAACTCGATCTGCACCCGTGTCCCGTGGATCCGGTCCCACTCGAAGGGCTGCTGTGAGATGATGTCCGGTTCGTTGGTCTCGATCTTGATCTGGATCTCAAACCGGTGGGCCGGTTCTTTTGCACCGGTGCGGGAGATCACAAGGGTCGGCAGGCCGCTCGTGAGCTGGGCATACAAAACTGCTGCGGAGATCCCAATGCCCTGCTGCCCGCGCGTCTGCCGGATCTGGTGGAACCGGGAGCCGTAGAGCAGTTTCCCGAAGACGAACGGTATCTGGGCAGGGACAATCCCGGGCCCGTTGTCCTCGACGATGATACGGTAGAGATCGTTGCCGGTCTTCTTGATGCTGATAAAAATGTCGGGGAGCACCTGCGCTTCCTCGCAGGCATCCAGCGCGTTGTCGACCGCTTCCTTGATGGTCGTGATCACGCCGCGCGTGGGGGAATCGAAGCCAAGCAGGTGTTTGTTCTTCTCGAAAAACTCTGCGACACTGATACTGCGCTGCTGTTTGGCCAGTTCATCCGCGAGAACCAAACGCGCCCACCTCGGTTACCGCGGCTTCAAGCCCGACCATTTTCTGTTCCCCGCTCTGCAGGTTCTTCAGTGTCACTTCACCGGAGGCCGCTTCGCGCTGGCCGATGATCACGGCAAAGTCCGCAGACTTCGCGGCATGTGCCAGTTGCGCGCCAAACCCCCGTTCCATGAGATCCATCTCGGTGCGTATGCCCGCTCCCCGGAACGCGCGGGCCACTTCGAGCGCGCGGTTCCTCCCTTCGATGGTGCAGATGATCGCAGCAACCGTATCTTTTCTGCCGGTGGTCTCCCCAAGGGAGACCATCACCCGGTCGAACCCGATCGCAAAACCGCAGGATGCCACATCGTCCCCGCCAAAGAGGTGGGCAAGCCGGTATACTCCCCCGCCAAGGATCTGGTCCTCCGCCCCGAGGTTGTCGGCGAACCCTTCGAACACGATGCCGGTATAATAATCAAGCCCGCGCGCAATGCCGAGGTTCAGGGAGTAATGGATATTCGCTGCATCGAGATACCCGATCGTCCGCTCGATCCGTTCCCGCTCCGGGATCGCCCCGGCAATCTCAAATGCCTCCTGAAGATCCTGACATGCGACAAGGGACGTGAGGGTCTCCGCGAGCCCGGATTTGTTCATGCCTTCAAGAGTCGTGTTCAGGCCCTCGTAGTCTTTCTTGTCGAGGTGCGCCATGATCCTGCGCCGTGATGCAGGTTCCAGATCCTGCAGGAGGTTTTTTACAAATGATAGGTGCCCGACTTTCAGCTCGTACTTCACGCCCGTCGCATCCAGCATCTCCGATGCCAGCATGATCACTTCGGCATCGGCAATGGCGGTATCTGCTCCGATCAGCTCAACACCAAACTGCCAGAACTGGCGGTACCGCCCTTTCTGCGGCCGCTCGTACCGGAAACAGTCGGCATAGTAACACCACCGGAGGGGCTTGGGGGCCACCTTCGCCTCGTTGATGTACATCCGTATGACTGCGGCCGTAATCTCCGGACGCAGGGCCAGCTTCCGCCCACCCTTGTCCTCGAAGACATACATCTCTTCAATGATCCCTTCACCAGAGCGCATGGTGAAGAGTTCGAGATCCTCAAATTCCGGGGTGCAGACCTCACGATAACCCCAGCACCGCGCAACCTCCCTCAGGCGCCATTCGACCGCACGCCGGGCTTCCATCTCGTCCGGCAAAAAATCCCTTGTTCCTCGTGGTTTCTGGAGCATGGTGAAAAATCCCTTATTCAGTACTGTTCGTATCACATTATTTCTTATTCGCCCTGTTTAAGGGCACGCTGCCAAGGAGGCGTTCCATGGTTCCCTCGTTCTTCCAGACCTTCTCCTTCTCCCGGTTTGCCTGCAGGTAAAGAGTGCCGAGTATGAGACCCAGTCCCAGGATCTCGTAATCCGGCATTAACCAGGCAATCTGGAAACCCAGCGAGGCAAGCGTGCCATAGGCAACACCCCAGTAGGCAGCCTTCCGGTATCCCGGGAGTCCGGTCCTGAAAAAGATCCTCGCATCGCGCAGCCAGAGAAAGATCACGGCCACGGTCCCGAAAACGGCTACATACGTGAGGTACGACATGGCAATGAACTAACTTATTATGCGCCGTTCCATATCTGTATTATCACAATCATGCCGGCAAACCCGCAGTTACAGGATCTCCTCGAACAGTACAGGAACGGCCGGATCTCACTCGATGCTGCCGCGGAAGCAATCGAGGGGCTGCGCCTTGAACGTATCGGCGATTTTGCCTGCATCGATCTCGGGCGGAACGTCCGCTGCGGCATGCCCGAGGTCGTCCTTGCCGAGGGAAAAGACCCCGCCCATCTTGCAGAGATCACGATCCGCCATGCTGAAACAGCGGGGCGTTGTGTGGTAACGCGGGTAAATCCGGATCAGGCAGCCCGGATCCGGGAGCAGGCCGATAAAGCCGGTATAGCAGTCGAATACCGGGAAACGGGGCACGTCCTTGTTGCCGGTAACGGCCCTGCCCCGAAACGTACAGGGGGAATTGTAGCCGTCATCACCGCAGGGACATCGGATATACGGGTCGCTGAGGAGGCCCGGATCATCGCCGAGGAGATGGGGTGCGAGGTCCGGACTGCATACGATGTCGGTGCTGCCGGTATCCACCGCCTGTTCCCGGCACTCAAGCCTCTTCTCGGCGCCCATGTATTTGTCGTCTGTGCGGGGCGTGAAGGGACGCTGCCAGCAGTAGTCGCGGGGCTCGTTGACAAACCGGTGATTGGCATCCCCGTCAGCGTGGGTTATGGATACATGGGGGAGGGCCGGGCGGCACTGGCGAGCATGCTCCAGTCCTGCTCGGTTATTGCTGTCGTCAACATCGATGCCGGCTTCACGGGCGGTGCCTTTGCCGCACGGATTGCAAACATGGGAGCACGCACATGAAACGCGGATTTTATATCGGAAGGTTCCAGCCATACCACAACGGGCATCAGTCCGTGCTCGAACATATTGCTGATAAGGTCGATGAGATCATTATCGGTATCGGCAGCGCGCAGTTGTCACACCAGGTAGACAACCCGTTCACTTCAGGAGAACGGGTACTTATGATTACGCGCGCACTGACCTCGCTCGGATGCCCCTATTATGTCATCCCCATCGAGGACGTCCGGCGCAATGCCCTCTGGGTGGCCCATGTAAGGTCCATGGCCCCTCCGTTTGATATCTGCTATTCCTCAAACCCGCTCGTTGTCCGGCTCTTCCGGGAGGCCGGAGTCAACGTCCAGTCACCGGCAATGTATGAACGGGAGACCCTCAGCGGTACGGAGATCCGCAGGAGAATGCTGCATGGTGAGCCCTGGAAAAAACTCGTTCCCCCTGCTGTCGCACAGGTACTCAAAGAGATCGATGGTGTCGGGCGACTGCGCCAGATTGCCCGGGACGATTAGCAGGCACATGCACCTGGTTTCTCCTTCACTCGTGTGACAATCAGAGGATGTACATGCATAACTTCATAAAAAAAATCTTTGGCAGGAACGAGCAGGTATCAAGGAGCATGGCTCTCGAAGCCGTACCGGCATGGCTGGCGGAACGGGAGATGACAGCGAAAGCAACTCTCGTTTCCGGCACCGGGGAGCCGATGACTGATATCAGGAATGCTGTAGCACAACTCCAGATTATTGTCAATGACATCACCGGAGCCGAACATGATCCGGTCCTCCACCCAAAACTTAAGGCGATTGCGAAAAATTCCCTGCCGTTGTTTGTCAAAGCCATGAACGTGTCCCTGACAAAAGAACTCCCTGAGGATACTGAGAAATTTTATGCTGCTGCGGCAGAGTGCATGAAAAACTGCATCAACAGTTCACACGGCCAGGGCCGGTACCTCCAGGCAATATTCCCGGAAGAAATGAAAGGGGTCCGCAAGGGTATTGACGCGATCGGGCACGGAATCAATACGATTAACCCGCTGCTTTCCGCATACCGGAAAGAAATGGCAGATGTTGCCGCAGTGCGGGCACTCTGCGATGCCATCGCTGATCTCAAAACAGATTTTGGCAGATCGGAAAAAAAAGTCGAGCGTATCCTCGCACGGATCACTGAAATCACGGAGCGGAGTGCTGCGATAGAGAAAGAGCATGAGGCTGTCCTCCATGACCCCCGTATGAAGGAGATTGATGAGCAGAAAGCTGCCCTCCTGATCCTCTCCCAGAAACGTGATGAGGCGGCCCGTACCTATTCAACGCTTTCGATGACGGCTTCCCACGTCTTTCGCAAAGCGGAAAAGATTGCCACACGGCAGCACCACCCGACAGAGATTGCCGTCCTCCACCCGGCCATGGAGATCCTCTCGGACCATGACCTTCCCGACCGGGACAGGTTGAACGAAGTACTCACTGCGGCCTGTCCTGTTGCAGAACGGATGATCGCGAGCGGTGAAATCCTCCTGAAAAACAAAGAAGAGCGCTCCATCTTTTCCGACACGCCCAGGTTCCGCTCAGATATCTGCACGGCCTGCATGGCGCTCCGTACTCACGAAGCAGCCGTCCAGCAGGCCGAAGACACGCTCTCCTCCCATCCGCTTCTCATGAAACAGAATTCTCTTGAACGGGAGAAGACGCAGCTCAAAACCATGCTCACCAAGGAGAAACTCACCTTGAATGAACTCGAAGAGTGGCGATCAAAAACGGAGAGACGTATACCGGAGCTCGTTGAAGAACTCCGTAAAAAAATTGCGATTATGAGTGGGGATAACGTGCAACTTCAGATGATCGACCAGACGCCTTCGTGAGGGTAACAGGAAGGCAGATTGGTTTTTTGATCAGGTTTCATTCTCCGATTCCTCAATCTCCAGAAACATCTCATCAACATGCCCGATAAGCCAGTTGAGCTTTTCCCTGCTGATATCTTCCGTTTCCAGCATATTCATGGAACCCGACACCTTTGTTCCGGCACTGTGCACCAGAATATTCCCGGGAGACTGCCCGTTGCTTCACCGGGACGGTATCTCGATGAAATCTTCCAGTTCCCGCTGGTTGGCAGGAAAATCATCCGACCAGCCATAACAGTCGTGGAGCATTTGTGCTATGACGTCAGAAAACGTCATGTTCCCCCGTTTCAGCGTGAGAAGCGCCTCATACACTTCAGGATCAATCCGTATCGAACGTCCCTCGCCTGCACGAGGCATATTTACCACTTTGTGGTCACGCGATATAAATATATCGTAAAAAATGTGAAAATACGTGTCTGACTTTATATACAGTGAACAAATGAGACGTAATTTACCGAGATCAAAAAAATTTTACGTCAAAAAAGCAGATTCCTGACGGGTATGAATACCATGATTCTCAGGCATCTGTCAGCAACCGGATAAATGAGAAGGTCAAAAAATCAGTATACGCGAACTCCGGTATGTATCCATGGCAGCCGCCGACACGGAAAATAGTCGGGCAGTCAAGAGGGACACGGGAGACTTCAAGGCTGGTCTCAAACTGGCCATTGCTCATCTTGATGGGGGCGAAATCCAGCTGCTGTTCAATGATACCATCCGCGGTCTTCCGGCAACAGATATGTTCGTGCTGGTGACCGCAGCACATGTGCGTCAGCCCGCGCTGCGCCAGTGCGTCGAATGCCATCGCTGCCGTATAGTGGTAACCGGTAAAAAAATCCCCGCTCTCGTGGGAGAGACGCTGCCAGCACTTGAGCCGGAGCGTCTGGTCGCCCAGATCCAGCGGGCCGCCGTGGACAAACAGCATTCCCCGGTCTACCCATTCCATGGGCATGCCTTCGAAAATGGAGAGGAGCGGTGAGTCCCGGAGCTGTTCGTGCCGGTATGTGCTCGCCGCATCGCTGCCGCTCACAAGAATGCCGTGAAGGAATGCATGGTCATGATTCCCCAGAACAGATACCAGCCGGAACTCCTGTGACAGGGTATGGATCTTCTCGAGAGTCTCCTTGGGCCGGCTTCCCCGGTGGAGCAGGTCCCCCATGTTGACGAGGACATCGACAGGGCCAAACGTCTGCCTGAATGCCGGCGACCGTATGCAGGACGCAAAAGATCCTACCGCATCTGCGTCAGCGTGCACATCAGAAAAAATTACTGCACCCATACCGTTGGGTGGAATATTGGTGTTTCTCTTTCATATATACCATTGATATCCGGGGTTCTACTTATCCACAGGGATACGTTCATGAGACAATGGTTCAAATAATTATCCAGAGATCGGGTCCTTCAGGAATCGCATGATCCCCGCGTTGTGATATACCCCAAGCAATCATGGGAGGATGCGAACTCACCATGAACAGGAGCACTGCCGCTATGGAAAAATATCTTGATACCTACATCGGACGCATGAGAACGCACTATTCCCGTTTCCCGCCAGGAACTGCCCATGAGGTTGCATCCGCGTTCCTCGCATTCAAATTCGGCCTGTACGAGAACGCGGCCCGCGAATGCACGCAGGCCATATCTCTCATTCCCGACAGCACCCCCAATGCTGCGTTGAAAAAAGCCCTCGCGATTGTCCGGGCGAATGCCGATGACCGGAACAATGCACAGGTCACCGCAGACCTTTCCGTGACATTTTCTCCTGATGAGCATACCTATACCGCAATCAACCTTCCCCCTGAAAAAATTGATGACCCGGGAACCCTCGAACTCGACAATGCCCTCATCCTCATCTACGTTGTCGCTCTCATCACTTCGCCTGATGATGAAGATACACTGGACGAGCACCACAAAACAATTATCCGGCTCCTGACGGATTACAAGAAAGCGATGGGCATGGAGTAAGTGGGATCCGTGCAGGGTTTTTTGAAAAATATTTTGCCTGCAGATCCTGCATGCCGTATGTTTACGATTGAAAATAACAATTTCCGGGTAACGGGTGTGTATGCGGTAACGGTGGTGTATGCTACTTAAGTCTCAATGATAAGCGGAAACGTGGTTTGCCGCAATCTTCATCACCAATCGGAGAATATGGATTGAACAGGGAAATGGATATGAGCGGAGATTCGGCAAAAAAACAGGGAATGCCGTATTTTCTGATAGTAAAATATGTTCTCGCAATCATAGTTTTCTCTGCGCTCCTGTTCATCGTCTCGAGCGCTCTGAACCTGGCAGAGGGCCTCTTTCAGCTTCTTCAGAAATACGCATCGCTTCATCTGAGTGAACTGATCATCGTCAGTATATTTCTTGTCTTTGCCCTTGCCGTTCTTGCCGGCCGGTTGTGGCATGAACTGAAGAAGGAGTTGCAGGATCGGAAGTTCACGGAAACGTCCCTCGACCGGGCCACGACCAGACTCGCGTTTCTCAACAGCATCACCAGCCAGGATATCTTAAACCAGCTAACGGAACTCTCCGGCGAGCTGGAACGCGATGGCCAGAGAACCGATATCGTCAAGGTAAAGACGGCGATCACCAGAATCCACCGGCAGATCAAGTTTATCAAGGAATACCAGGACATCGGGGCCAGCCCATCGGAATGGCAGAATGTTCCCGATACCATCATGCGGGCACGGGTTGGCGTGAACATGGGAAAGGTCACGGTCGATGTCGAGATGAAAAATGTGGAGATTTTCGCCGACCGTCTCCTGGAAAAGGCATTTTATTACATGATCGACAATGCGCTGAAGCATGGCGGTGAAAAACTGTCCCGGATACGGTTCTCCGATCGTACCTTAGATAAAACGCTTATCATTGTCTGCGAGGATGACGGCATTGGCATACCTCCCGATAAAAGGGGATCCCTGTTTCCGGATACGTATGGCAGGCATATCGGGTACGGACTCTTCTTTATTAAAGAGATCCTTGCCACCACCGGTATCAGCATCAGAGAGACCGGCATACCGGGGAAAGGAGCTCGGTTTGAAATCAATGTTCCCTATGGGGCACACCGGTGAACAGGTATCCTGACCAAAACTATGCTCATTACGCAGGGTCAGGCCCCCCGGATTTTTTCGCGTTTCAACTTAATTAAAAAGAAGAGTGGAATCTCTCCTCATTTTCGAAACGCCCCGACAGTACCTTAACTTAAAAAATTCATCAGACCCTGGTTGAAAAATTTTATCCGAACCTTGGATGGAAAAATTTAATCGCGATCATAACCCTGCTTGAAAAACTGATCCGGATCGATCAGACCTTGCCTGAAAAAAGTGGGTACAACGTCGAATCGACTCTGATACCCACTTGCTGGAATTGCTTCGTAGTGTCCAGCATTTTTAAGCAGACTCTGGTCGTAAAAAGTTAACTGGTTGTACACTATCCGAACGGGAATGAAACCTGACGCGCAAAACGCCGTACGGGTTTTACGCCACTCACTTTACCTGTCTTCAAAACCGATCCAGAACCTTGCCCTCGCTCATGAAGATGTCACAAAAAAGAAAATTGCCGGGCAGCCCGGTTACAGACTGTCCATGCTGATCCCGGTGAAGTCCTGCGCAACTTCCCGGATATCCTTGACGCCGAAGGCAGTCTGGACGCTGGTGAGTTCGAGCTGGTTTGCGGCATCGCACATGTAGTCCAGGATGTCTACGGACAGTTCTTTCCTGACCTTGCTCTTTTTCAGCTGGTCGACCAGTGCCGCCATCTTCTCGGGGGATTCCATGCGGAGTTTTGCAAGGCTCATGACACACATGTAGATCCGTGTCAGGTTCCGGTCGGTGCCGGTGATGCAGTCAAAGAAATTCCTGATCACCTGGGCCTGATAGATTTCTCCTCCAATATGCTCCACCTCCTGCCCTCTCTTCGGTAAATGGACTGTTCACATTATCCCTTTATAAACTTTCCGGGAAAATCACCATTTTTGCACAAAAAAACCGATAAAGAAGAGAGATTTCAGCAAAGTGCGGCAGGATTGTCTGACGATTGCATGACAATCGTCATACACCGCCGGGTACCCCCGCACATACTGCACCTACTTTGCGGCACTCACGATCTTGATGATATCCCCGTTCTTAAGAAGGTGGTTCTCCTTGATCCGCATCTTCGAGCGGGCGTCTACAGCGTAGAGGAACCCCTTCCCGATATCCGTATGGACCTGGAACGCGAGGTCGCGGGGGGTCGAACCTTTCTTCATCAGGAACGCGTCGGGCAGCATGTCCCCCTGTTTATTACAATAGTGGTTCTCATCCTCCACCGGATACACAACAATCCTGTCGAGCAGTTCGAAGACTGCCCGGTTGATGGCCTGCTGGACACCTGTGCCCTTGCACTGCTTCATCACGGCCGAGATCTTCGCGAGGCCGGCCTTCTGGGCAGGGGTGAGCGTGCCCTCGTTCGCAATCCTGAACTCTTCGTCTCCGGGCAGGTACGCGATCACATTGGCTGCCGCAGCATTGCGCAGCGCCAGCTCTGATGCCGCACTCGCGAAGAAGACCTTCTCTGCCGCCAGTCTTGCACGGAGCGCTTCCGGTACCTCATCGAACTTGTTGCCAACGATCAGCATCGGTTTTGAGATCTTCACGATCTCCGCGCAAAGGGGGACAAGATCTTCCATGGTGGCATGAACGAGATCAAGTTTGAGCTTCAGCTCCACATCGCGCACGTCATCGGTCGTGATGCCAAGGCCGGTGAACGTCTCGGCAATGCTCTGCTGGATCGCGGCACCCTTTCCCTGCGACTGGCGGTTGATCCGTGTCCAGTGCTTATCGAGGATGCCATAGACCCACATCGTCATCTCGAAACCGAGAAACTTCACGTCATCTGTCGGATCATGGTTGCCGACACCGACGGGGTTCCCTTCGCTGTCGGTCCCGCCGCTCGCGTCAATGATATGGAGGATCGCATCCGCCTGACGAAGGTGATCGAGAAACTGGTTGCCGAGGCCCTTGCCTTTATGGGCATCGGGAACGAGCCCGGCGACATCGATCAGGTTCACGGCGACGAACCGGTTGCCGTCAACACAGTGGGTGCACCGGGTCTTTAAGTCCGTGCAGGCGCATTTCGTCCGCACGTATCCGACACCGAAGTTCGGGTTGATGGTGGTGAACGGGTAGTTGGCAATCTCGGCATTTGCCATGGTGGCAGCCTTGAAAAAGGTGGATTTCCCGCAATTGGGTTTTCCTGCAAGTGCAAGCGTGAGCATGGTTATGTTCCTCAAGTATGCTGAACCAAATTATTCACGGAAGACGGTCCGCACAGAATCTGACAAAGTTTTTCCCTGCGGCTTATTAAAAGGTACTTATGACGTTCGCTCAGAAGAAATGCTACTATTTTGACAAACCGGGAGAGGCAAACACGGGGGATGCCGCACGGTTTTCCATCGAACGGGCAAAAGAACTGGGGCTGAAGACCATCGTTGTGGCCAGCACATCAGGTACGACCGCGCAGACATTCTTTGCTGCGATGAAGGGATCCGGACTCCGGCTCGTTGTTGTCACCCACGTTATCGGGTTCGCAAAACCCGGGGAGTGGGAATTTTCAGCTGATGTTGCAGAAAAACTGAAGACGAATGGCGTGAAGATCGTCACCGGGACCCATGCACTCTCCGGGCTGGAGCGGGCACTTTCCCGCTCACCGAAAGTAGGGGGCGGATCCCGTACTGAGGCAATTGCAGAAGCGCTCCGGCGCATTGTTGCCGTTGGTCTCAAGGTCGCCGTGGAATGCGTGCTGATCGCGGCAGACCAGGGGGCAATCGGCATTAACGATGAAGTGATCGCTGTCGGGGGAACTGCAAGCGGGGCGGACACGGTCTGCGTCATCCGCCCGGCCCACACGTCAAATTTCTTTGATCTCCAGGTGCGCGAGATCGTTGCCATGCCGAGGGTTCGTTAATAATGGCGATGGCAGAACTCAGTGAGGCAGTACGGCTTCTTGTGCGGATGCCCCTTCTCTGGATACCGGGCATAGTCGGAGGTATTTTTGCAGCGGTCCTCTGGTTGATCTTCAGTTTTTCCGGGACGTTCTTTGCCGGCCGGATCCTGGTGATCTGTGGTCTTGTGCTGCTCTTCTTCATCGCGGGTATGCTCTGCCTGATCAAGAATGACAGCGGGGATATCCGGGCGATGATCAGGGAAGGGGGCAACTATTATTTCCGCGTGCTCCTTCCCCAACTCGTTATTATCTTCATGATTCTGCTGGTCTTCGTGCTCGTCCTGCTGACCCTTACGCTTGTCGGGACAACTCCTGACCCTGCCCTGATCGTATTCCTGTCATTTGGCGTTATGCTACCCAGCATCATCCTCACGTTCTTTTCCGACACTGCCGCAGTCTTCGAGAACAGGAAGGTGTTTGACTCTATCCAAAGGAGCATTGAGCTGGTGAGCATGAATATTTCCCAGGTAATCGCGTTCTTCGTTACCTGTGCAGTTGTCGGTTTCGGCATTCTCTTCGGCCTGATGGTCGTATGGGAAGCCTTCCTGTATGATAAACTGGAGCCGGTTACTCACTATTCCGAGGTACAGTTGCAGGCATTTACCCCGGACCAGCTGCTTGCGATGATCGGAACCCAGGGGGTCTGGATCACGGCCGGGATGCTCTTCATCGCCGGGCTCGTGCTCATCCCCGTCCTCTTCAGCTACAAAGCGTGTTTCTTCAGGAAAATGGCAGGCAAAACGGTGGTTATCCAGCAGACGACCGGTGAATATGACAGCAAGGGGCGCTGGTATAAGTATTGAAAATGGGGTCTGGAGAAGAGATCGGGAAAATCTTTGTTTTTTAAAAAATTAAAAGTAAAAGCCAGTAAACTTTGTCTTTTTGTATTCACGTCAGAAGGAGCGCATCTAATAGTATTTTTTTAAAACAAGGATTTCTACTGAGCCTTATTTTAATAACACACAATTGATTGTGAATTTGCAAAAAAGGCATTTTTCAATTCAACTGCATCATATAAGAATAGTCATACTCTAATTCGAAATTATCTGTACCTTCTACTTATATTCGTTAAATTTGTACCATCTGTTTATATCTCTCAATTTTTTTCCTTATCTCGTTAAGATGCCAAGCATAGCCAAAGAAGAACAACGATATGAGTAGCATAATACCACTAAATGAAGGTAGTTGGAAGGATAAAGCCGAAATACAACCGAATAGGAGAAACACACCTATAATAGCATATATGTAAACAGCTGAAGCTCCAGGGTCATTTGTCCAATAAATCAGATTTGTGGTTCTATTATACAATACGTAGACGTTCAATTCACCGGATCCCTCCCCCATAACGGTAACACTGTCGCCATTACTAATATTGAGAGTTCCTTGCCAAGAGCAGGGGCGATTGTCGACGCGAAATGATGTCGTGTGCGTTGTTTGTATGGATCCACTAACATTTCCATTATTTTGTGTACTTACGGATCCGTGTGTTGAGCTCGTTCTATTGATGTTATTAATAATACCCGATAACTTTGTAGCATTTCCCATCTCTGTCTTAGAATTGTTTGCCATCAGAGAATTTTTCTTTTTTAGTAAGAATTCCCTATTATTCTTAGCTAATGTATTATTCGAATCGATGGAGATAGCTTTGTCATACGCCTCCAATGCTTCCTGATACCTGCATAGTTTTTCAAAAGCGACTCCTTTATTGTTCCATGCATAAGAATGATTTGGATTAATGGAGATGGCTTTTTCAGAGGCTTCTAACGCTTCCTGATTCCTGTTCAAATTTTGAAGAGCGGTTCCTTTACAAAACCACCCATCAATAATATTTGGATTAATGGAGATGGCTTTTTCAGAGGCTTCTAACGTTTCCTGATACCTGCCCAGTTTGATAAGAATGACTCCTTTATTGTTCCATGCCCAAAAAAAATTTGAATTTAAAGAAATAGCTTTGTTAAATGCATCCAATGCATCTTGATTTTTGTTAGATTTCTCATATTGAAGTCCCCTATCGAGCCACGTCTGAGCTTCATTTGACTCTTCCATTTTTTATTAGTATGATTTAAAGGTTATAATTATTTTGTTTTGTTAATATATTATCGAGTAACAATTGATACTCCACTCAAAATTTTAAGAGATTTGCCTTTCAATGTTTTCTCTTCTATTGTATTGAAGGCGTGGTAATAAGACTTGTAAAAAAATCCGCAGCAGCAACTGAACCGGATCGCCCTTTTTTATAATTTCAGGAATAGCAAGAGTGCAACAGCCACGACGCCCCCGCCGATCGTGGCGATCAGGTTCGTTCCCGCGTTGCCAATGAAACCCCGGTTCTCCAGCGTAGCACCGACAAAGCTGTCGATGTTGGTGCCGATAAAGCCGGCAAGCGTGCAGACCAGGACCATCGGGAGGGTGATGACCCCGAGGAGAAATGCTGCAACCGAGACAACCAGGCCGCCAAGCAGTGCCACCGTCTCACCGACCAGTGTCACCCCGCCGTTCGTACCGATCGGGACCTTCTTCAGGGTGGTGATCATGGTAGGGATCCCCCCGGTCACACCGATCTCGCTTGCAAGGGTATCCGCTGCCGCGGTTGCAACACAGCCGACATACATGACGATGAAGACCGGCTGCTGGAAGACGCCGAAAAGGATCGCTGCCGCGGTTGCAGCAATCCCGTTTGCAAAGACGTTGCGGTATCCCCGCGCCCCGCCCCGGCCCTGCTCGACCCCGATCCGCTTCTTGTACTCGAACTTGTATTTCGTGGCCGCCGATCCCAGGATGAAGAAGACGAGCATGACCAGAAACCACCGGGGACCGGCAAAGACGAGCAGGATGATACCGACCAGCGCCGATGAGAAGAGACCCGAGAGGTCCGCCGTCTTTGAGCGGTAGGCAAAATACGCAAACGTAAACCCGACAATGACCGCCGCCACTACCATCTGGAGATCAGCCTGGTAATTGAGTTCCTGGATCAGCAGCATTGTCATCGCGGTGCCAACTCCTTCGATGATCAGCGAGTCCTCGTATTTCAGGAGGATCACCTTGAGGAGAACCGCCGCAATAATCCCGAAGATAATGGTCAGGATCGAGGTCTCGTGGAGGTACGCCATGACGAGAACACCGGCCCATGCAGTCGAGATAATGTAGTACAGGTACGTGTTCAGGTCGTCAGCGCCGGTCTGGAATACCAGTTCCCCAAGGACGAGCATCGCAAGTGTAGCGGCAAGGACAAAAAATGGCAGGAGCCCGATACCATAGAGCACGGCAAGCACGCACATGGTATAGGTGAGGTATTTTGTATCGAAAAATCTCCAGAGGATGAGGGCGCAGAGGATGACGACAAGCCCCATCAGCCATGCAGGTTTGAGGTAGGGGCCGACAAGGGTGGCACCCGCCACCAGTGTTGCCGCATACCCCAGTCCCCGTTGTCGTTGCATTGGTCAGTCATTTGTCTTCAAGCAAAAAGAGTTTTATTGTGCCCCTACCGGGCGATGCGATCACTATATTTTATTTCACGACCAACCTTCTCCCGAATGGTGTCATCTGATCAACTGCCGAAAAACTATGATTTCGCCGAAGTGGAGGAGCGCTGGCGAAAAACCTGGCGCGATGAGGATCATTATTTTGACCGGGACTCGAAAAAACCGCAGTTCGTCATCGATACACCCCCCCCGTATCCCACGGGGAATTTCCATATCGGCAATGCACTGAACTGGTGCTACATCGACTTCTTCGCCCGCTACAAGCGGATGAAAGGGTTCAATGTGATGTTCCCGCAGGGCTGGGACTGCCATGGGCTTCCCACGGAAGTGAAGGTGGAAGAACTCAACCATATCACGAAGAACGATGTGTCCCGGGAAGAGTTCCGGCGGATGTGCCGCGAACTGACAGAAAAAAACATCGCGGCGATGCGCCTCACGCTCCGGAAGATGGCATTCTCCACGGACTGGAGCAACGAGTACATCACGATGTCGCCGAAGTATTACAGCAAGACGCAGCTCTCGTTCCTGCGCATGCTGGCTTCCGGCTACATCTATCAGAGCGAACACCCGGTAAACTACTGTACCCGCTGCGAGACCGCAATCGCATTTGCGGAAGTCTCCTACGATGACCGCGAGACCCAGCTCAACTACTTTGATTTCGACGGTGTGGAGATCGCGACCACCCGTCCCGAGCTCCTCGCTGCCTGTGTCGCTGTCGCCGTCCACCCTGATGACGAGCGCTACCACGAACTCAAAGGCAGGACCATGAAGGTCCCGCTCTTCGGCCACGATGTCCCGGTCGTGCAGGACGAGGCAGTGGATCCTGCGTTCGGGTCGGGAGCAGTCATGATCTGTACGTTCGGCGACAAGCAGGACGTCCACTGGTGGAAGCAGCACAACCTTGCGCTCCGGAAGGCCATCGACCGGCAGGGAAAGATGACCGCCATCGCCGGCAAGTACCAGGGCCTGAACACCACCGAATGCCGTGCTGCAATCGTCGCTGACATGAAGGCAAAGAATATCCTGATGAGACAGGAGAAACTCGCCCAGCGTGTCGGTACCTGCTGGCGCTGCAAGACACCGATCGAGATCCTGTCCGAGCGCCAGTGGTTCGTGAAGATCAAACCGGATGAGATCCAGAAAGCTGCCCACCAGATCACGTGGTATCCCGAGCACATGCTCCGCCGGATGGAGAACTGGGTGGACCAGATGGAATGGGACTGGTGCATCTCGCGGCAGCGGATCTTCGCCACCCCCATTCCGATCTGGTTCTGCACGAAGTGCGGCGAGATGACCGTGCCGGACGAGAAAGATCTCCCGGTCGATCCCATGGTTGTACAGCCCGGTCATCCCTGCAAAAAGTGCGGCGGCACCTCGTTTAACGGGGAAGTGGACGTGCTCGATACCTGGATGGACTCGTCGATCTCGGTCCTGAACGTGACCGGCTGGGACGGCAGCGGCAAGCCGAAGATCTTCCCCGCCCAGATCCGGCCTCAGGGCCATGACATCATCCGCACCTGGGCGTTCTACACGATCCTGAGGTCTGTCGCCCTCACCGGTTCAAAGCCATGGGAGGAGATCCTTGTCAACGGCATGGTGCTGGGCGAGGACGGGTTCAAGATGAGCAAGAGCCGGGGCAACATCATCGTCCCGGAGGAGATCCTTGTCAAGTACGGCGCCGACGCCCTCCGGCAGTGGGGCGCGATGGGCGCTGCGACCGGTTCCGACATCATGTTCAACTGGAACGACGTCGTCGCCGCGTCCCGGTTCCAGACCAAGATGTGGAACATCACCAAGTTCGCCCTGCTCCAGCTGGGGAAGGATGGCTTCGACAAGGACGCGCCGGTCACTGCCCTGGCCGACCGCTGGCTGCTCGTCCGGCTCTCGGACACTATCCAGCAGGTGAGCGAGGCAATGGAAGCCTACCAGTTCGATGTCGCGCTCAAGGCAATCCGCGAGTTCGCGTGGGACGTGCTTGCCGACAATTACATCGAGCTCGTCAAGGGCCGACTCTACCAGCAGGACGCCTCACGGGCCAGTGCCTGCCTCGTCCTCCACACCGCGTTCGACGCCCTCTGCCGGATGCTCGCACCGTTCACCCCTTATTTCGCCGAGGAGTGCTACTCCTACCTCAAGGGCGAGAGCGTCCACAGGCAGCCGTGGGTTTCATTCACGTTCGAGGACGAAGCGGCACGGAAGGAAGGCGATCTTCTCGTGCAGGTGGTAGCTGAAGTGCGGAAGTACAAGCACGATGCCGGTCTCGCACTCAATGCCCCGCTCGGGAAAGTGACCATCTATGCCCCGCACACGGTCAATGACGAAGGGGATACCGGGCGGACGCTCAATGCCGACGTCCACTGGCGCACCGATGCAGCAAAACTCGACCGGGTTGTAACCGACATCGAGTTCAACCGGGGTGTGGTTGGGCCTACGTTCCGGAAACAGGCGCAGGTATTCATGACTGCAGTCCGGGCGCTCTCACCGGAGCAGCTGGCCAACCCGCCGAAGACTATTGTTCTTGAAGGTACGGAAGTTGCTGTACCGGAGAACGCGTTCACCCCGAAATACTCCTACATGGAAGAGGGAGCGAAGGTGGACGTGATCACGGTTGGCGACGTGATCGTGACGATTGCGAAGAAGTGAGTGAGAAAATTTAATTTTATCTTTTTTAACGAGTATATCATCTAAATTATGTTTTTTCCGAGGTTTATTTGGTCGATAGGATGTTTCCCCCCCCCCTTATGGGGGTCGGCACGACGCCTCGTCGGGTCGCGCCTGGGCAAGGTAGTTAATAAGGCCGTTCGAGTTGTTTCCTATTCTTGTGAATCACTTTTTCCCAGATTGCATGAGTCACAAAGTGTTTGAAGGTTTTCCAAAGTGCTTTTTCCACCTTTGGAGAATGGGATAATATGATCTATATGCAATTTTGTTCCGAAATCCGTAGAAGGATTTTTTCCGCAAAATACACACTTGAAATGATCTCGGTTCAAAACTTTATATCTCAAACTAAGTGAAACATTTCTTGAATTTTCTTTGGAATATCTTACCTTCCCATTTTTCTCATGTACTACAAAATCCTCTTCTTTGGACCGGACAAAAGTATCAGATAAAATATCTCCCCCTATTTGAAATTCAATAAATTTTTGACATGCATTAGTCCAGCTACCAAAGCGCTTCTTGTATGCGCCTATGCTAATTTTTGGATCTGATGCTTCCCATTCAGTTCTAGATGGTCTTTGTCCTACTTTTTGCCATATCCGACCCATTTCGTCAAACAGGTCCTTATCGGAATAAATTCGTTGTGGGGCATAAGGACGCGGGGATAAGTTTAATCCTTTTTGTTGAAGATGTTTTTTTAATGCCGCAAGACCTTTTTTCCAGCTACCAAAATGTGTCTTGATTGCACTTGCACTGATTGTTGATACTTTGTTAAAATCTCTCCATGAAAATTCAATGTAATTAAAATGTTTTGCAGCGTTTTCAAGTGCTTCGATTTTTTTATCTTCGGGTATTGTATCTATTCGCCTTCGCTGGAAATTGAAGTCCATAATTATTTCATTGAACGCGTCACGGATATTTGAATAAATCTTTTTTGCTTTTTTCTATCGACAGGTATTGAACCGCAGCGGGGGGGCCCCGTCGGGGCTCAATTACCTTCAACCAATATTGCAGGTGATCTGCCCACGTGGAATCCGACTAGTCGTCGCGCCGACTCCTAGCATACTCCTCCGCCGTAAACCCCCTCCTCCGCCGTAAGAATACCTTAGAATAACGCCCCATTCCCCAAACGGGGCTCAAATTGAGCCGCATATAATGCCCTCCGGAGCCTCATAGCAGCGTTTGGCGGGCATCTTTTTTGCTCGCCCGCCTTTCAAGTCAAACAAACGATTTTATGCGAAAACTCACCCAGCTCCTGAAAAGGTCAATGCTACCCCCACCTGGCATTCCGGGCCCGAATTATACCCCGGTGGAATCCGGGCATTTTACGCGGTTTTCCAAAAATGCCCGGTTCGGCAAACCGGGGATTTTGCGGGGTTTTCTGTATCTCATATGTCCCTAGATTGTATAGCCCCGGCCGATGAAGAATCGTGATGATCTGCCGGACCCTATGTTCATGCGAATCCACCAGGAGTTTTACCCCAAACAGGGGGGTGGCGGATCCCAATCGGAGCCCGATTTGAGCCCGGTTCCGGAATTTTGGGGAAACGGAGCCCGTAGAGGGCCCGGATTGGGAAGGTTGTCTGTCCTGAAAATGAGGATCCCGGAAGGATGCTTTGGGGGGCGGTTTCCGACGCTGTGAGCAGGGACCGGGGACCGGATTTTTGTCCGGGCCGGAAATTTTTTTAAAAAATTTTTCTGAAATTTTTTTGAAAAGAAAAGATCAAAAATTTTTTTCGGGAAAATTTTCCGTGAAAAAAATTAAAAAAATTTTCCAAATCACCGGGATTTCATGAAGACTCCGGAATTATTTTGCCGGAGGCTCATGAAAATGTCTGGAAAAATTATTTCTTCCTTTTCTTTTTCCCGGATTTCAGGTCCTGCCTGATCGCCCCCGCGACAAACTCCGCGATCGCTTCCTTTTCAAGCATCGCATCCACAACCACAAACCGCGACGGCTCATTCCGGGCGTACGCAAGATAATTATTCTGCACCTTCTCCAGCACCTCGCGTTTCTCGAAATGCTCCCGCGCACCGGCAGGTTTGAGCCGGGTCAGGGCTTCATCGATGGGCAGCACGCAGAGGAACGTCCGGTCCGGTATGATCGACCAGCCGTTGTGCATGGCCCGCAGCCACTGTTCCGGTTCCGGGATGATTCCCTGCAGCGTCACGGACTGGTAGGCATACCGGCTGTCGCTGTACCGGTCGGAGATGACCAGTTTTCCTTCTGCCAGCGCCGGGCGGACAACTGTTGCAAGATGCGCGGCATGGTCGGCTACGAACAGTGTCGCTTCCGTTACCGGATCGATCTGCTCCGCGATCGCCCGCCGCACGGCATCTCCCACCCATGTTGCACCGGGCTCCCGCGTGAAGACGGGGTCGAGATCCGCAAGCAGTTCCCTGAGCGCAGCATGAAGTGTGCTCTTCCCGCTCCCGTCAATACCCTCAAGCGTGACTAGCAACAGCTTCCCCTCCGTATCCATGCACGCGGGACTGCCCCGTGGTGCAGTGCCGTGGCAATGATCGCCCCGTCAATGTCCGCATCGCTGAGCGCCTGCAGGTCGGCAACGGTTGCAACGCCCCCGCCATAGAAGAGCTTCCGGTGATAGGCGACTCGCATTTTTTTGAGCATGTCCCTGTTGATACCCGTCTCCGTCCCCACGGCACCGATATTGAGGATGATGCACCCGTCAAACTTCCAGCCGTTTGCCTGCCGGAGTACCTCCTCAGGGTCGCGGTTGAATGGTATGACAGATCCGTCTTTGATGTCAAGGCTTAAAAATCCGCCACGGTATTGCGAGAGGTCGTCTCCCCCGGTCTCGGTACCGACAATATTCACAATATGATAACCCTCGAGCAGATCGTCCGGCGCCCTGCACCCGCGGTCGACATAACAGCGGCCGGCATGCGATGCGCACTGCCGGATGATCGTGTCGTGTGAACCGGTCCCCTCGATGCGATCAAGGTCTGCGATGTAGATGGATTGTGGCCTGATCGCTTTGACAAAACCCACGGGTTCTGCCGTCGGGGAGCATCCCCAGTCAAGCGGTTTGTAGCTCTCACGCAGCCCGGATTTACCGTGTACGACCATATTATGCCGCAAATCCATTGCAAGAACCAATTCCATACGAGAACGAAACCTCTTTTTAATAATTATCTAATCATGTATTATTAGGCAAATCCTGGCATACCAAACCGGCTGTCGATTTGGTCTTTGATGGCAGTCATACGGCTTCTGTGCTTCGTATGTTACTGGGAATTAATCATTTATTCATTTTATCTATCCTCTTCCATTTTTCAAAAGGATACACAGGTGCAACAAAGAATGGGATATCTGGAAAAAAATAAAAAAAATGACTGTGGGAGGTATGTGTTTAACGCGCTGCTCTGGATGTATGGCTGGCGGCTTATCCAAACGTCGCGCGGGCTCTTCAAAGTAATGCGATACTACAGACATGATACGGCAGATGAATGTCAAAATCCAACTTTAAAATCGGGATCATGAAATCATGTTTTCGGAACCCTGACCTCAATCACATATGAATTCAGATGTCTTGCCGTTATATCGAAGGTATATTCCTTATTCCCCTCGTAAAATTTCGTTGACCAGGGACGGGGATCTCCGGATCGTTGCCAGAGGTAAATATCAAGTCCGCCGGGGGGCTCGACCGTCTCGATCTCTTCTCCACGTGCAGCATCACTGATGACCACTGACAATGAAGGGAATACCGCCGAGTTAGTACCGGTTGCCGAATGCGAATCCTGTCCTCCGGTAACGATAGGGTCTGCCGTATACCACATCTCCCAGTAACCATAAGGAACAGTGACATTCACCGATTGCCTGCCGGATTCTCCGGTAATGGTTGTAACCGTCATCAGTTTCGAACTCTCCCCAAGAGGATCAGGAGTCTGCACCGTGGCAATAGGTATTTGAACAGTTTGCGGTATTGTGGTTTGAGTTATTGCCGATGTAATTATTGTCGATTGAGTCACTGTTGTCGGTGGAAGAGAAAGTGGTGAGATGGTGGTTTGAATATCCGATTCTTTAACAGAATCTGAAGTGCAACCAGCGAGAAATACTGAAACGATCATGGCAATCCCCAAAATAAAAATAAAATGTCGCATAATTTTCTTATTTGAATCTTAAATGATAATATATCATTTCGATAAACGATGGTAGAATTTTTGAAATTAAAACCGAAGGAAAAAGTATTATTCCCTCAATCTAATACAGTGAGGAAAGGAGGATGCATCCATTTATCCCAAAGGTGCTCTGAAAGGATACTTTCACGCAATCACTATGAGGATAAAAGATCATTAAACTGTATGCAATTGTTGGTCAGCCCAAGCTCTATTGACGAGGCAAGGCATGCCGCTGCCGCTGACATCATCGACGTCAAGAAACCCTCCGAAGGCTCGCTCGGCGCCAACTTCCCCTGGGTAATCCGTGAGATCAAGGAGTTTGCACAAAAACCGGTAAGTGCCGCGATCGGTGATTTCGATTACAAACCGGGAGGGGCCTCTCTTGCCGCGTACGGCGCTGCCTGTGCCGGGGCTGACTATGTGAAGATCGGGCTCGCGTTTGAAGGGCATGACCGGGCTCGCGATCTCATCGCCGCAGTTGTCCGGGCAGTAAAAGAAGAGTTCCCGAAAAAATATGTTGTGATCGCCGCATACTCGGACTATGCCCGCATGCATTCGATCTCGCCCTTTGACATGGCCCCGATCGCGGCGGAGTGCGGGGCCGATGTTGCGATGATCGATACCGGTATCAAGGACCGCCAGAGCACCTTTGCCTTCATGGACGAAGATGCGCTCCGTGCCTTCACGGACGCGAACAGGAAACTCGGCCTCGGGACTGCGCTTGCCGGGGCCTTTAAATTCGAGGACATCGATGCGCTCAAGCGGATCAAGCCGGATATTATCGGCGTCAGGGGCATGGTGTGCGGCGGGGACCGGAATGCAACTGTCAGGGAAGATTTGATCAAGACCGCGCTTGCGATGATCAGGTGACCTATGTTTGTCGAAAAACTGGATGTACCACTCTCATTAACCTTTGATGATGTCCTGCTCGAACCGCTGGCATCATTGCTCGAACCGGCCGAGGCCGATACGCGCTCATGGTTCTCGAAAAATATCAGGGTGAATATCCCGCTGGTATCAGCGGCCATGGATACCGTAACCGAGGCGACGATGGCGATCGCACTCGCACGTGAGGGAGGGATCGGGGTTATCCACCGCAACATGACGCCCGAACACGAGCTCCAGGAGATCATTGTCGTCAAGCAGGCAGAGGAACTGATCGAGCGCAATGTCCTTTATGTCGAGGACACTGCCTCGGTCTCGGACGCGGAGCGCCTGATGCACCAGTACAGTATCGGCGGCGTACCGGTCGTCAACAAGGGCAAAATCATCGGGATCGTCAGCCGCCGGGATGTGCGGGCGATCGTCTCCAAGCGCGGCGATGAGAAGATCAATACGATCATGACAAGGAAGCCGATCATTGCGAACGAGGATATTACCTCGGAAAAAGCGCTCGAGATTATGTATACGAACAAGGTCGAACGCCTTCCCGTGGTGAACAAGAAAGGGAAACTGATCGGCATCATCACGATGCAGGACATCCTGGAAAAGCGCCAGTATCCTCTCGCAAGCCGCGATGCAAAAGGCAACCTGCGCGTGGCCGCGGCAGTCGGCCCGTTCGACTTCTCCCGTGCCGAACTCCTCGACCAGAACGGCGTGGATGCGCTGGTCGTTGACTGTGCCCACGGCCACAACATGAAAGTGGTAGCAGCGGTCAAGGAGATCAAGGGGAGTGTAAAGGCCGATGTCGTGGCGGGCAATATCGCGACAAAGGAAGCGGCTGAGGCGCTGCTGAATGCGGGGGTCGATGGTATCAAGGTCGGTATCGGGCCGGGTTCCATCTGCACGACCCGTATCGTTGCCGGCACCGGTGTCCCGCAGATTACGGCAGTCTCCCAGGTCGCAGATGTGGCAAAGGACGCGGATATCCCGATCATCTCCGATGGCGGCATCCGATATAGCGGCGATGTGGCAAAGGCGATCGCGGCCGGGGCAGACACGGTGATGATGGGCAGCATGTTTGCCGGCACGGATGAATCCCCGGGCAAGGTGATCACAATGAAAGGCCGGCGGTACAAGCAGTACCGCGGCATGGGATCGCTGGGTGTCATGAGCAGCGGGCAGTCCAGCGACCGGTACTTCCAGAAGAAGGATATCGGCAGCACGAAGTTCGTGCCTGAAGGAGTTGAGGGAGTCACCCCGTACGTGGGACATGTCGGGGAGGTCATCTACCAGCTTGTCGGCGGGCTTAAGTCCGCGATGGGATACACGGGTTCAAAGACGATCCCGGAGATGCACACGAAGGCACGGTTCGTCCGGATCACCAATGCCGGCATGACCGAGAGCCATCCCCACAACATCCTGATCACGGACGAAGCGCCCAACTACCGGCTCTTCGAATAACTCCCTTTTTTCACAATCTTTATCCCTCCACCGTGCGTCAGTCCCTGTGTGGACGTCTTCATCTTACGGCACGGGAAGGCAGAAGATGCCGGGCCGGGCGGAAGCGATGCGGACCGGCAGCTGACGAAGAAAGGGCGCGACGAGATCCTTGCAGTCGCGCACTGGATCACTGCACAGGATATCCGGTTCGATCTTATTGCCGCAAGCCCGCTTGCCCGGGCACAGGAGTCCGCAGCGATCGTAGCGGACGTGCTTGGCGTGCTGGAAAATCTCGTCACGTGGAACGTGCTGGAGCCGGGCGGGAACCCGGATGCGGTCTGCCGGGAGATCGGCAGGCACCCGGATGGTTTTTCAGTCCTGCTGGTGGGCCACGAGCCATTGCTGTCATCGCTCATCAGCCGGATTATTTCCGGGGATGACCATGCAGGGATCGTGATGACCAAGGGCGGGCTTGCGAAGATCCGAAATTATTCGTACACCGAGCATCCTTCCGGGGAACTGCACTGGCTCCTGACAGCAAAGCAGATGGCCGGGCGGAAGTGATCGGGGACTGCGCCTGTTCCTGCGTTTCCCGTCACGATCGTTCCATGATTGAACCACATGGTACGATCCCGTTACCCGGCATATTTTATGATTATAAGTGCTGCAACACCAGATTCTCTGATCAGAGTGCCTCGTCCCTAATGACCGGGACGTGAAACACTCGTATCCGTAAATACCCGCATGCGGCCCCGTGAGGTATCCGCCGGCTCACTTTCCCCGGTGGATCCTCCCGTGCGGCCATTGTTGCCGGTGCGGATAGCAAGGAGACATTCGGATCGCATGCAGCACGACATTCATCTATGTCGTGCAAGCCTGCGTCCAGGAGACCATGCCATGACCACGAACGACCATGCTCCGGGATTCGGATCTCATCATGCCCGGAACGGATCGAATCCCGGCACCCGTGCGCGCCCGCACAGGATGCCGGCAGGGGGATGGATCCGGGACATTGCAATGAGCGAGAACTGGCGCACGACAACGATTGTCCAGCGCCACCGTGACCGCGCTGCAAGACCTGCATCCATCTGAACCGATCCTTTTGCACAGGGGACCGGACGTTTCACCTCATCCACACCCTTGCCGGGTGACCAGCCCGGCATGCATACCTCTTTTCGAACATTGATCGGTCCCGCGCCAATGACCAGAGACAGATTGTTTTCAGCAAATGACCGGCGTTGAGGATTCAACGAGGATGATCTCGCAGCCCGCTGGATAGGAATCGTTCCGTACGGTGCTCGTATCGATGAGATACTGGGAACCGGGTGAAGCCCCCCGGATATCGACCAGTTTGCCCTTGATGATCAGGCAGCTGCCGGCCTGCGCTCTCTTCACTTCACTCTCCAGCGTCGAATTCAGGAAAACAAGGTGGTTGTTGCTGATGTGCTCATCGATATATTCCTCCGTGAGCCCGGTGTAAGCAGGGACATCGTAACTGTATTTGAGCGTGTGATCACCCATCGTGAACTTGAAATACGAGAGAATATCCGGCCTGATCAGGTCACCATTCACCACCGCAAGATCGAGTGGGATGATCCCGTCGGGCATTGCAGCGGGGTACTCGTGCCTCCCGACAACCTTGCCGGCAAGTGTGTACGCGTAGTGTGACGTGAGGGTAAACTGCCATTCGCCCGCTGTCTTGCTATACTGTTGCGGCGCGGGGAGGGGGCTCTGGAAGAAGCCGCCATTGCCGTCGGGAAGTCCGGAGGACCCGTTAGTGGGCATGCCGGCTCCGGAGACAAAATGGAAGACCAGGAACCCGATGATGAAGAGCGGGACGAGGATGAGAAGCCATTCCAGGAGAGTGCGAAGGCGGGACATGGGGAAAAAGGGTTACAGGGTCCACTCGGTCAGTACCCAGTCTTTTTACCGGATCTTCGTCCCCGGCTCCACCGGTTTCAGCGGCATAAGCAGCGAGGCCGCATCCCCCGCGGCGAGGATCATCCCGTTGCTCTCGACACCGAAGATCTTTGCCGGTGCAAGGTTCGTGAGCACGACGACATTCTGCCCTACCAGTTCTTCCGGCTTGTAGAACGGAGCGATGCCACTCACGATCTGGCGGGTCTCGCCGCCAACGTCCACCTGCAACTTCAGTAATTTGCCCGATTTCGGAATCGTTTCGGCCGCAAGGACAATACCTGTCTTCATCTCAACTTTTGCAAATTCTTCAATGGATATAGCGGGTGTCTTTTCCATCTTCCTGTTCGCCTCCGCGACGCGTTTCTGGAGCAGGGCATCGAGCTCTGCGATCTGTTTATCCTCCATCTTCACAAAGAGGGGGGAAGGGGGCTTGATGCATGCCTCGGGCACCGGGTGCGTGGCATCGCTGACCGGGTGCTTTGCCACGCTATCGTAGTATCCGAGCTGCTTCCAGCACCGTTCGGCTGCATCCGGCATCACCGGTTCGATGAGGAGGGCGAGGGCTTTTGCGATCTGGACAGAGTTCTTGATCACCTGCGCCGCTGCCGCCCGGTCGGTCTTGATCAGCTTCCACGGGGCACTGGTCTGGATGTAGGTGTTCCCGAACGCGGCAAGCGCCATGATCGCATCGACTGCTCCCTTGAACTCGTAGTCCCGCATGAGTTGATCAACAGTCGCGAGGCTCTTTTCGATCTCGGCCGTGATCGCCGGATCGACCGGGCCGGGCGGGATCCCCTCGAACTCCTTCTGGGCAAAGTAGAGCGTGCGGTACACAAAGTTGCCGAAGATGTTGACCACCTCGTTGTTGATCCGCTCTCCGAACACTTTCCATGAGAAGTTCAGTTCCTTGGTGTGGCTCGTGTACGCAAGCAGGTAGTAACGGAGGTAATCGGCGGGCAGTCCCTTATCGAGATAATCGTCGTTGGTCCAGACCACGTAACCCCGCGACTTGGAGAACTTGTGGTCATCGACCTTCACCATCCCGCTGGCAACGATCGCATGCGGGACACCATATCCTGCACCTTTGAGCAGCGCCGGCCAGAAAATAGCGTGGTGGTAGATGATGTCGCCACCGATAAAATGCGTGACCCGGTTCTCGCCGCACCAGTAGCGCTTCCAGTCCTTGCCGTTCTTCTGTGCCCATTCCTCGGTGAACGCGATGTAGCCGATCGGGGCATCGACCCAGACATAGACCACGAGGTCGTCGCGGCCCGGGAACTTCACGCCCCATTCGAGCGTGCGGGTAATGCACCAGTCGTGGAGGTCTTCCCTGATCCAGCCGATCGCGTAATTCTTCGCATTGCTCGTGCCACGAACGTTGTCGAGAAACGACAGGAGGAAGTCCCTGAACTCCGAGAGCTTGAAGAAATAGTGCTCCTGGTCCCGGAACTCGGCCCTGGTCCCGCAGACCTTGCAGACCGGGTCCTTGATCTCGCCGGGTTCAAGGTGTTTGCCGCACCCCTGGTCGCACTCGTCTCCCCGGGCCGTCATGCCGCAGTGGGGGCAGATGCCCTCCACGTACCGGTCGGGCAGGAACCGCTTGCACTTCGTGCAGTAGGCCTGGTGGACGACCTGCTTGTAGATGTAGCCGTTCTTCTCGAGTTCCAGGACGATCGCCTGGGTCCGGTGATGGGTCGCCGGGTCGTCGGTCATCCCGAACCGGTCGAACATGACACCCATCCGCTGGAAGGTCTCGTCGAAATGTTTGTGGTACCGCTCCGAGAGCGCCCGGGGGGAGATCCCGGCTTCCTCGGCCGAGACCACGATCGGCGTCCCGTGGTTGTCCGAACCGCAGACGAAGAGGACTTCTTCGCCTGCCCGTCGCATGTAGCGGACGTACGCGTCGGCAGGGACATACGTTCGCAGATGACCTAAATGGCAGGGGCCGTTGGTGTACGGCAGCCCGCAGGTGACGAGCAGCGGCTTTTGATTCATCAGTACTTTTTAGATGCTTATGAGTAATAAGATCTCTACAATGGTAAAACGGCTCAAACTGGCAACGCGGGCATTCGGGGCGGAGCCCGGGCAGCCGGAGGTAGCCGCACTCGTAGAATGGATAGCGGATCACCGGGGCAGGGCTGCGGATATCATCACGTACCTGCTGGAACAATCGCTCGCCCCGCAGGTTTCAGCAGAGATCCAGCTCTCTTGTGCCGGCGGTACATTTTATGCCGGTCGTATACGGGACTGTCTCCTCGGGATCAAAAGCAGCCGGATCACGGACGACCTCAGCCTCGATCCGGGCCCCATTGTTGAGGATGCCGCCGGGATCGTGGTGCAGAAAAAAGGTGCGTGGTGTGCCCTCCCGGCTCCCCATGATCTTGGCCTCACTGACCGGTATTACCAAGATGATGACGAGTACCACGACGCAATCCATTCCGTATATAACACCCTCATGCGTACTATGCGGGACACCGGGGTTGCGGGGCATGTCCTGATCGCGGAATCGATCGATGAACCGGAGGTGCAGGCACTTGCCCGGAAAAATGTGTTCTTCTTCCAGCCGTCTCCCACGAGAAAGGATCTCGCGATCCTCCTTGAGCGCCAGCGGCAGGTTGCGATCAGCAGGGAGATGCTCCCCACCCTCTTCGAGCTGAAGGGCGAATATGATTTTTCACGGATCTTTCTCATGGACCCGGACCGGGGATCAGTGCGGCTCGCCCTGTCCCATCTTGATCCGGACCAGATCAGTGCCGGGGGATATTGTAAACAGGACTGCGGCGATTACTGGAAAGACCTTGTCGCAGCTGCTGTATACGAACGCTGATCTTTTTTCGCGGTAACTGTCCCTTGGGTTTGCAGATATGCGGGGATAAAAAAGAGATGGATGGCAGGAGTAATGATAATCCATTGTTGTGATCGTGGCAGGGCAGGATGAAGCCGGTCTGCTTATCAGGAGGCTTCTCTCATAAAACGTGATCTTCAGAATCGACAAAGCACTGTTTGTCAATATGCTTCGGCAACCTTCACGAGCTCGTCAAAATGCCGGCTCTTCTTGAAGAGCCACCACGTGAACCGTTCCACTACGGAAAAATTGAACGAGCCGCCGGCAGCGCCCGGGTGCCCCCCCCCGCCGAACTCGCGGGCGATGAGATGGCTGATGGGCGGGACCGAACGGATTGAGAATTTGCCGTCCTTTCCGATGATCACCTCTATCTCGGTATTTTTCTCGTCGCGGATGAAGTGGGCGGTCTCGCTCGGGTACCCGTACATCGGTGCAAAGGCGATGCGGTATTTCGTGCCGGTGAAGGTAGCGTGCTTTAAGCTCTTCCGCATCATCGCCTCCATCTCGGCCTTGATCTCCTTGTACTCGTGCTCGATCCGTTCGTCCGAGAATACTCCTCTGACAAGAGAGTCCCGCACATACTCCCGGTTCGCTTTTCTCTGGAGCACCTGGCCAAGTACTGCCGAACGGGGATCGGCATGTTTCCAGAGATCGTAATCGCAGACGACCCGGGCGACTTCGCTGGCCACAGGATCCTCCGGCAGGAGGTCCCGGGCGACAATGCCGGTACCGCAGACCGACGTATCGATCCGGAGCAGCGACACCGCTTTTTCGGTTTTTTTGATCTCCTCTTCACGCCAGCGGTGGTGGTCTCGCCATTCAACCATCCAGCCGTTCTTCCGTGCCTTTCCTGCAATGGCTTCCGCATCCTGATGGAATCCGAGATCCGAGATGGAGAGAAGGTCCCCCCTGCCCTCACAGGAAGCGACAAGGGAGAAGAGCGCGGGAAATTTTCCCACGGAGCTCCAGATGGTGAATACGCCATCAGTGCCAAACTTCATCCTGTGCACGGCATCCGCTCCCACGGCATCCAGATCGTTGTGGGTCAGGTGGACGACATGCGCAGCGCGGCTTTTTACTGCATTCGCAAGACCTGAGTCCTGGCCGCTGGTGTTTGGGAGCCCCATTGGTTAATACTGCCATTCCGGCGTATAAAAAAGAACGGTACTCTATCCATAGGATTGATCAAAAGATATTATGGCAACTCACCGGAAGGCTTTATCTGGAGAGAACATACCGGCACATCATGAGATGATGCTCAATTAACCAGATTCATATCATATAACCTTCACATTTTCGTCTTAAGATAAAATCAGTAACAATATACGTTTAGACTTCCGAAATGAGATATTATCGGAGTCCGGCGACTGAGTTTGGGTTGTTACAGAACTCAACAGATACATGCCGGCACCATACCGGCCATTCACACTATCCTGCAGGAAGTGTTCCAGGAGGGCGTGCAAGGACTGCCACAGTCAGGTCTCTGATCAGGTATTAAATACCGCAGGGGATATGAGACGTGAACGTGCACAGTGATTTATACGGATACAGTCAGCCTTTCGGAGCCCTGTTGACCTTTGCAGCACTAGCTGCTGAATGGACAATGGCTGACAGAATTGCTGATATCGACGGGACGGGAAATGCAGGTGTAATTACCAGATCCGGTGCAGTCAGAAAGAAAGGAAGCATTTTTTGGTCCAGCGGGGAGCGCTGGTCACCATGAAGCCGATACGACTCGCCTGCACCGGGATCCTGATCCTGATTTTACTCTGCGGTATCGCCAGTGCGGAGATCGTTCCCGATTTCTCTGCAATCCCGACATCGGGTCACGCGCCATTGGACGTCCAGTTCACCGATGCCTCAACCGGCGGCCCCACCGGCTGGGCCTGGTATTTCGGCGATGAGAATTACACTGCGCCCTGGACATTGCTGAACGCGAGTTCCGAGTGGGCAGGAAGAGACTGGCACAGCAGTGTGGCGACACCGGACGGCAGCATTGTGCTGACCGGTGGTTGGGACACGAATAACAAGGGTGATGTGTGGCGGTCAACGAATTACGGCACTACGTGGGCGCTGGTGAACGCGAGTCCCGGGTGGGCGGCAAGACATGCTCACAGCAGCGTGGTGATGCCCGACGGCACCATCGTGCTGACCGGTGGTTACAGCGGCGGCCTGGGCCAGAATGACACATGGCTGTCGACGGATAATGGCGATACGTGGACAGAAGTGAACGCGAGTTCCGGATGGTCGGCACGGGGATATCACAGCAGTGTCGCGATGCGGGATGGCAGTATCGTGCTGACCGGGGGTCGCGACAGTGATGGCAACCGCCTGAATGATACCTGGCGGTCGACGGATTATGGCGCAACGTGGACGTTAGTGAATGCAAGTTCCGGGTGGGCGGCACGATCCCATCACAGCACCGTGATGACACCGGATGGCACCATCGTGCTGACGGGGGGGTATAACGGAAGCAAAGATTTTAATGACACATGGCGTTCTACGGACAACGGTACCACGTGGAAACGGGTGAATGCGAGTTCCGGATGGTCGGCACGGGATGGTCACAGCACCGTGGTGATGCCGGACGGCAGCATCGTGCTGACGGGTGGCGGGTCTGGTGCTGATATTAAGAATGATACGTGGCGATCAACAGACAGGGGTGCAACATGGACGTTAGTGAATGCAAGTTCCGGGTGGGTGGCACGAGGATATCACAGTAGTGTCGCGATGCGGGATGGCCGCATCGTGCAGATGGGAGGCTATGACGGCAGCACCTTTTTGAATGACACGTGGCAGCTTATGCCCGCCGGGTCATCAGCACAGAACCCTTCGCATACCTATACCACACCGGGGAACTACAAGGTCGCGCTGCAGGCATACAACAGCGCCGGTTACAACAGCACGCGGAAATCTGCGTATGTCACTGTGAATGGTGGAACCTTCAATATCTCCGGCACGGTCTATTATGCCGGGGCCAAAACCGGGCCGATTCTCGTTGAAGCTTTTACACCCCTTATCAACGGGACATTCAACTCGGTGGGAAGTACCGTGATAAGCTCGCCGGGTCCCTATTCGATTGCAGTGCCGAATGGAACCTGCTGGCTGCTTGCAACCATGGATAACCAGACCGGTATTCAGCCTACCGGATCGCCGATCAACAAATCTGTATACTACCGGCCTGACCAGCTGAATGTGCAGAATAACCTGACCGGCATTGATATCACGCTGTTCGAGATCCCGGTAACGGACAATGCAACCTTCGTGATTGTCGAGAACCGGCAGGCCCACACGCAGGGCGATTCCCTGATGCACGGCACCCAGCCCAAGCCGCTCAACATCACTGAGGACCTGCATGTTGAAAATACAGGAGATACAAGTGTGCTCATCCTCGATACTATGACGGTCGGGGTTGAAGGCTCGGATATAGCTGATGTCGGGGATCCAAACACTGTCTGGGACTCAGGCCACATTGTCTGGGATTACCCGGACCGGTATGCAATCCAGCCAGACAGCAACATGGGCTTCGCGTGGAAGACGGATATGACGGTCACGGACAGTCTCCCGTTTACTCTCAACCGCAGCGTTAACCAGTCGGTGTTCACCGCCCCGGCGTACCAGTTGCTTACCTTTAACGCAAGCTTTGACACGATGACCTGTGACTGGATCTATGGCAACATCGCGGTGTATGCCAACAGCTCAGCTCCGGTGAACGCAACGATACTCAACAGCACGTTCCAGACGGATGCCCCGCTCCTAGGATTCCACCCGGTCACCGATCAGATGCTCGAGTTTAACCTCGATGAACAGAATATGCAGGCCGACCGGATCTATAACTTCTCGGTTGTACTGCTTGTAGACCCGTCACAGGCTCACGGCCAGCCCGTGAACTATAAACCGCAGATCCTTCTGGCACAGGGCACGAATACCGGTTCTCGCGGGGGGGCAATGAATGATACCGCCGTCATGCCGGCGGATATGCTGCCTGCCACGGTTACTCATGCCTATCTCAGCAACTACTTCCCCACAAACTGGAGTTATGGGAATGCTACAAGCAAACAGGCAGTACTGAAAGAAGTGATCAGTATTGCAAGCCATCAAGCAATTGATTTCACAGCAAACGTGACCTCCGGCGCTGCCCCGCTCACTGTCCAGTTTACCGATGCCTCAACCGGCAGCCCCACCGGCTGGGCCTGGTATTTCGGTGACGAGAATTACACGGCGCCATGGATGCAGGTGAACGCAAGTGCCGGGTGGTCGGCAAGAACCGATGATAGCAGTGTGTCAATGCCCGATGGCAGCATCGTCGTCATGGGCGGGTACAATGGCACAGGCTCGCAGCTGAATGATGTGTGGCGGTCAGCTGATGATGGCGCAACATGGACGGAGATGACTGCACATGCCATATGGTCGGGGAGATGGGGTCAAAGTAGCGTTGCAATGCCGGACGGCAGCATCGTCCTCATGGGCGGTGATGACGGTAGCGCTAATAGGAATGATGTGTTGAGGTCAACGGATAACGGCGCTGCGTGGACGGAGATGAACGCAAGTCCCGGGTGGGACGGAAGATACCACCACACCAGCGTTGCGATGCCGGACGGCAGCATCGTCCTCATGGGTGGTTACACCTCATCCGGCGATATTAATGACGTGTGGCGGTCGACGGACAATGGCGCCACCTGGACTCAGCAGACTGCAAGTGCCGGATGGTCGCCAAGAGAAAGGCCAGTCAGCGTTGTAATGCCGGACGGCAGCATCATCCTGATGGGTGGTGCTGAAAGCAGTGGCGTCCTAAAGAATGACACATGGCGGTCAACGGACAATGGCGCTACCTGGACACAACTGACAGCGAGTGCCGGGTGGTCACCGCGAGTCAGTTTCACCAGCCTGGCGATGCCGGACGGCAGCATCGTCCTCATGGGTGGTCAGGGTTACGGTGGCATCTTAACGAATGACACGTGGCGGTCAACGGATAATGGCGCCACCTGGAAACAACTGACAGCGAGTGCCGGGTGGTCGCAAAGGGACGATCAGACCAGCGTTGCGATGCCGGACGGCAGCATCGTGCTGATGGGTGGTCAGGGTTACGGTGGCACGACAAACGACGTGTGGCGGCTCATGCCCGCCGGATCATCGGCACAGAACCCGTCGCATATCTATACAACCCCGGGGAGCTACAAGGTCGCGCTGCAGGCATACAATGCCGGCGGATACAACAGCACGCGGAAAGCCGGGTATATCGCGGTCACGGGAAACAATACGATCATCAACATGTCTGCCACCATCTTCATCGGTGAAGAGGGTCTTAACGTCACCCATGCCCTGAACCAGGCACAGGGCGCTCCCCTTGACGGAATACCCCCATTGACCACCATCGGGTGGTGGGAATCGGGTCATGATATCAGCACTACGGGACCCACCAGGACAATCGATCTTGCTGCCGGACAACAGTATAACAACTTCTTAGTTTCCCCGGCAAATTTTGTCGGATATTCCGGCTACTGGTACGTTGTCGGTTCTGGTGGGACCGCAGAGACCGGGGCGCCGGTATTCAATGTCCAAGACCCCGTCCTTGACCTCAGAATCTGGGATTTTGATCACAGTTCTGATGTAACCGGTACGACAGTCCCCATGGGAACCCGGCTCGGTTTCCGCGTCGACACCAACATGTATATGGCCGTAATAAACCCTGATAACCGGGGCCCGATCAATCCTGCGACTGACGGTTACATAAATATCATCGTGAAGAACCAATCCGGCACGACAGTCCCGGCCTTATATAACGATTCCTTCAGTGCCGGTCCCGTTGCCGGTCCGATTTCCGTAAAAGCGAATTTCGTGAACGTCCAGCCATGGTACTGGGGCTCACCGACTGCATCGTGGCAAACAGGTGCACGTGACGGCACCGGCAATCACGCCACCCCGCCAGGCACGTATACCGTCATGGCTGTCTCAACGCTCAACCACATGAGGGATAATTACCTGAATGTCGGGGCAGACTACACGGGAAAGACGGTTTCAGCGGCACGGACAATTACTCTAAAAGGGACTCCCGTCAACTTCACTGCGAACATCACTACGGGGGTTACCCCGCTCACCGTCCGGTTCAACATTACACAGACGGTCATAAGTCCAACCAAATGGAACTGGACGTTCGGTGACGGCGGTAACTTCATCACTACGGTAAGCACTCAGCGCAATGCAACTCACACGTATTCGACATCGGGATGGTATACCGTAAACCTCACGGTTACCAATGCAACCGGGTCTTACATGGCGTTAAAACCCGCGTATATCAACGTCACTACCCCGGCCCTTCCACAGGCAGAGTTCCGCATCAGCCGCGATATGGTAGTTCAAAGCAACAGCAATTCCCTGTCCAGCGGCATCCATAACATCTCCGTTATGAATACTCTGGTCATCAGACATCTGGCTGACGGGACGGGAACCAGCTTTGGCAACCTGAGGTATTCAATCCAGACGAACAACATTACCTGGGTTCAGGCAGATCAGTCTGCACAATGGAACGATACTTCTGCAACCTGGCAATTCCCGGGAGAGTTTACGATCCCTGAGAATTCAAATTTCGGGCCTTCAGATGCAACTTCGGAAACGAGCTTTCAGCTTACGAACATAAGCCTGAACCGGGGGTTCAACCAGACCAGATTCAACAGTACCGGTTACCAGTTTGTCGGCGGAAACATGACATTGACAGATATGACCGGTATCACGTCTGCGCAACTGGTTATCAACATGCCCTTCCCCAGTGACTATGTCAACGCTACGATCGTTCCCGGCTCATTCTTTACTGATGCCCCGGTATTATCGACAGGGTACTCAAACGACATGATCGCGGTATCGTTGGACACGTCTGCTATGGAACCGGGTACAGTCTATAATTTCTCATCGGTATACAGGGTTGAACCTAACGGAACTACGATCCGGTATAAGCCGGAGGTGAGCGTGACCCTTGGGACTTACTATAACAGTTCGGCAGGTACGCCGGGATATGGTGCAGATATGCCGTCCTATCTGCTTCCGGAAAATGTGACTGCGGCATCCGTTGGAACGGATACAGTCATATCATGGCACCTCGGAGAAGAGCATACCCTTGTAGCCAGGCTGAACAACAGAGTTGATCCGCTCCCGGCCGCCAACTTTACCGCAAATAGTACCTACAGTCATGTACCGATGGTGGTCAGATTTAATGACATTTCGACGGGATCACCGACAGCCTGGAACTGGAGTTTCGGCGATGGTGACTATTCCGAACTCCAGAATCCCGTACACACCTATACGTATGGCGGTAACTTCACGGTATCCCTAAACGCATCAAACTCAAACGGTTTCGATATCGCGACAAAACCGGGTTATATTGCTGCTGAACCGCCATCAACAGATCCCATCCGCGTCATTTCTGCGGGCGGGAATGTATTCATCGGTGAATCAGATCTCAACATTACTCAGAGTATGGGCACGAACACTACGATAGCGTGGTTCGCTCCCGTTGCACTTGATTCTTCAACCGTTCCAAACTGGACCATCGATGTGTCGGGACACGAACATGCATTTACCATAGACCCTGTCAATTTCGTCGGGCGTAATGGCACGTGGTACAGCTGGACTGGCGGCAGCACGCTCGGCGGGTCACCGATCGCATTCAATGTCACTGATCCGTCCATTGAGATCGCCGTCATGGACGTAACGACCGGCGCTGATCCGGACGGGAAGACCATCCCGGCAGGGGACCAAATCTCATTCCAGTTGAATACCACGATAGCAGACGGAACAACCGCGCCGGGAGTTCCGCTGAGAATCGTGGTCAAAAGACCGGATGGCACCACCTATACCACCCTCGTGAACAGTTCCGGGGGAGCCACTCCGCTCAGTATCCTGACAAATGAATCCGTGTATGCCACCGGCCCGATCTGGGATACCGGGAACGGTCTCTATCCCATGGGCAAGTACAACATCACGGCAATCTATGACTTTAACGAGATGACAGAAACCTACCCGGTGGTCGGCAGGACGATTGCGCAGTTCCGTACCATCAACCTGTCGTTGTCAGCACCCGCGCCGATCCAGCCGCTCCCGGCAGTAAAAACAGCGTCTCCGAGCACGGGATTCAACGCAAGCACGATCAGTTTCACGCTGACGGGAACGGATTTCCAGCCGGGACCCGGCAACACCACCGTGCAGTTCCGGAACCAGACCGATATTCTTGTCCCGACGCTCACGAATGTCACGGCTACCCATATTGACGGGACGCTCGTGATCCCGGAGGATGCAACCGTCGGACCCTGGAATATCCGGGTTGTTACGGACGGAGGAGAGAATACGCTGGTCGGCAAGTTTGCCATCATACAGCTGATGAAACCGACGATTACCGGCAGCATCACGCCCCTTACCGGTGTGCGGACAGACCTCGTCAGGTTCACGCTCGGAGGTACCAACTTCCAGCCCGGTGCCGGGAACACCAATGTCACGCTCTTCAACACGACGTATGGCGGCATCATCACGGCCCAACTGGGCAGCGTGACACCAACCGCGATCGCCGGGAACTTCACGATACCGGCCGATGCAGCCTTCGGGAAATGGTTCGTCAACGTCACCACGGTCAGCGGCGGCACCAGTACCTCGCCGGTAACGTTCACGGTAGTCCAGCAGAACACGCCGAAGATCTCAACCATCACCCCGACCAGCGGGTTCCGGAACCGGACCCTCACGGTCACGCTGGCCGGCACCGGGTTCCAGGTCGGCACCGGCTCGAACGTCTCGTTCTTCAACCAGACGTATTTCACGACTAACGCGACCTCTATCTATGCGAATGTCACGGGAGTGACGTCAACCGCCATCACGGCCCGGGTCTTCTTCCCGGACGATGCACCGGTCGGCCCGAACAGCTGGCTCGTCAACGTCACCACCGTCGACGGCGGCACCAGCACCTCGCCGGTCACGTTCACGCTCCTGCAACCCGTTCCGACCATCACCGGCAGCATAACACCCCTCAACGGAGTACGGACGGACCTCGTCACGTTCACGCTCTCCGGCACCAACTTCCAGCCCGGTGCCGGGAACACCACGGTCACGCTCTTCAATTCAACGTATCCCGGGGTCATCACAGCCCAACTGGGCAGTGTGACGCCGACCGCGATCACCGGGAACTTCACGATACCGGCCGATGCAGCCTTCGGGAAATGGTTTGCGAACGTGACCACCACTGACGGCGGTACCAGCACCTCGCTGGTCCCGTTCACGGTCACGCAGCAGCTGAAACCGGCAATCACGTCGATTACACCAGCGACCGGGTTCCGGAACCGGACCCTCACGGTCTCGCTGGCCGGCACCGGGTTCCAGGTCGGCACCGGCTCGAACGTCTCGTTCTTCAACCAGACGTATTTCACGACTAACGCGACCTCTATCTATGCGAATATCACAAGCGTAACATCGACTTCAATCACGGCCCGGGTGCTCTTCCCGGACGATGCACCGGTCGGATCAAACAGCTGGATCGTCAACGTCACCACGGTCGACGGCGGCACCAGCACCACGAACTGCTGGTTCACACTCCTGAAACCCGTGCCGACGATTACCGGCAGCATCACGCCCCTGACCGGCGTGCGGACAAGCACCGTCACGTTCGCGCTCGCCGGCACCAACTTCCAGCCCGGCCCGGGTAACACCACGGTCACGCTCTTCAACACGACGTATCCCGGGGTCATAACGGCCCAACTGGGCAGCGTGACGTCGACTTCGATCGCCGGGAACTTCACGATACCGGCCGATGCAGCCTTCGGGAAATGGTTTGCCAACGTCACCACGGTCGACGGCGGTACCAGCATGTCGCTCGTCCCGTTCACGGTAGTCCAGCAGAACACGCCGAAGATCTCGACCATCACGCCGACCAGCGGGTTCCGGAACCGGACCCTCACGGTCGCGCTGGCCGGTTCCAACTTCCAGGTCGGCACCGGCTCGAACGTCTCGTTCTTCAACCAGACGTATTTCACGACTAACGCGACCTCTATCTATGCGAATATCACAAGCGTAACATCGACTTCAATCACGGCCCGGGTGCTCTTCCCGGACGATGCACCGGTCGGATCAAACAGCTGGATCGTCAACGTCACCACGGTCGACGGCGGCACCAGCACCACGAACTGCTGGTTCACACTCCTGAAACCCGTGCCGACAATTACCGGCAGCATCACGCCCCTCACCGGCGTGCGGACAAGCACCGTCACGTTCACGCTTGCCGGCACCAACTTCCAGCCCGGCCCGGGTAACACCACGGTCACGCTCTTCAATTCAACGTATCCCGGGGTCATCACGGCCCAACTGGGAAGTGTGACGCCGACCGCGATCGCTGGGAACTTCACGATACCGGCCGATGCAGCCTTCGGGAAATGGTTTGCGAACGTGACCACCACTGACGGCGGCACCAGCACGTCGCTCGTCCCGTTCACGGTCACGCAGCAGCTGAAACCGGCAATCACGTCGATTACACCAGCGACCGGGTTCCGGAACCGGACCCTGACGGTCGCGCTGGCCGGTTCCA
>NZ_JBEKZF010000029.1:0-1745 GCF_049510175.1 Methanoregula sp. | reverse complement strand
AGCAGCAGCAGACAAAACCGCAGGACTGTACCGGAGCAACACGCAGGGCATCATGCCAATCCAGCTCTATGTCCTGAAGGTCACACAGAGCGACTGGATCAACCTTTCCAATATTCGGGGCATATGGCTCCCGTCTGGGTTTACGGTCACAGCAGCCGCGAACGTTGCGGAAACTCCCACATACGGAACCGCCGCGATCAACAACTCCGGAACAGCATACGGCACTACCGACACGTCAATCGTCGTCCAGACAGCACAGGCAACCCGGAAACCCCCGTATTACATCCTGACAGCGGGCGGAGAGGTCATGTTGTGCGTAGCAGATTCAACGCCAACCGCAACCACCAGCACGCTCACCGTTCAGCGGGGGATGCTCGGCACCACTGCATCAGCTACCGGACTGGCGAACACGAACGTAGTCTCGATCCTGAACCAGATCGTTCTCGGGTCGGCAAGCGTAGGTCCAACGTTCCTCCGTGCAGTACCGTTCACTGGCGAACCGGATTCCGCAACGGTGTTCTCCGTCGTCTCACCGTGAGGGAAGTGATGAACAATGGCATCACCACTCGACTCATTTTTTGAGACTATCCACACCAGCAATATCCTGAGGCAGCGGAAGGATATTACCAGCTACATTCAAGTCAATGAACCGTTTATGATCGGCAGTGTAACCATATGGACGGGCCTCGGTACTCCGGCAGCGGTTGTAACAGCAGTCGGAGCGGGAGACCTCTACATTGACAGAACCGGAGGCAATCTCTGGATTGCAGGGGCAGCCGGAACGGGTAGCTGGACGGAGTTCTCGCCATCCGCAGCTTCATTGTCAACTGGTACGACCATTGGAGGCACTGCGATTAATACCGGTAGCGGCACGCCAAAAAGCGTTGTTACTCCGGGCAGGATCGGGGATATCTACGTTGATTATACCAACGGATTTGTCTGGTCGGCAAATGGCACGACAAACACAAGCTGGCAGTTTCTTGAGGGCAACGGTGCGATACGACAGACCTACGTAGGAACCGTCACGCTCGCGCAGCTCAACGCTGGCAAGGTACTTGTCGCAGGAATTACCGGATACACGCTGACACCGATCTACTATAAGATCGTGGTAAACGGAACAGCGGGTGGCAGTGGCAATGTGGTTCTCGAAGATACCGCAGGGTCTCCAGTTGTCATTACAACAGTCACAGAAGCCGGACTTGCGGGTATCCTGACTTCAGAAGCAGCAGCATCCGGTAAGACAGATGGTGCCGGATTGTATGCCGCTCTGACTTCTGGAAAAGGCATCCAGATCCCGGCATCGGCCAGTCTCACCACGCTTACCAGCCTTACGGTCGTCATCGACTACCTAATTACTTAATTCCTACAAACCTTTTTACCCTCTTTTTATCTATTACTCCTCATGGTGCTTACGAGTCAAGCTAATATCGAAGAATATTCCGGGTTTTCGTACTCGGATTTTAAGATCGCCGGTGTCAAAATGACAGCTCCGCAATGGGCATCGTTCATTTCCGATCTGATCCCTCGCGTAGAACAATGGATGTATCGGTATTGCCGAGTCCCGACATTTGATCCGAGCAGTTCACTCAACCCGATCATCGAGATCCAGAGCGGCAGCGGGCAGACGAACTACGACGATGCAACGCCGGACTATAACCCGCGGGATATCGTATACTACCTTCGCAACCTCTACGCGAACGATGCTTCTTTGGTCGTGCAGGAAGATGTGAACGACAAGAGCCTGC
>NZ_JBEKZF010000028.1:0-2327 GCF_049510175.1 Methanoregula sp. | reverse complement strand
AGGTGAATTCCACTTCAAAGTGCACCAGATGACAGATTGTTAAAGGACATGACGGGATTTTCTGGTAGAGTGAAGCACCACCAACACTCTTTCCGGAAAGGAGCCCATCATGCCCTACCATCATTTTACCAGAGAAGAACAATATGTCATCAGTCATATGGCGATTGTTGGATTCTCGTTGAGAGAGATCGGCCGTCGTATCGGAAGACACCATACCAGCATCAACCGGGAGATCAGGCGGAACAGACCGACCTATGCGGATGACGCCGTCTACTGGTACGATGCTGCCGAGTTTTACGCGAAAGAGCGACGCCACAGAGCACGACACCGGCGCAGACATCATCAGAGATTGGCTGCATACATAATCTCAAAGCTTCGTCTCGACTGGCCCCCGCAAGCAATAGCAGGTCGTCTAAGAGTCGATTATCCGGATGACGAGGCAATGCGCATAAGCCATGAACTATTTTGCCGATCCTTATGCAGCCTGGCAGCGGGGAACCAATCAGAATACCAACGGCCTGCTCCGATACTACTTCCCGAAAGGAACGGACTTCAGGAACATCCCGGAAAAAGAAGTGTTAGCAAAGTTTCAAAACCGGACTGTCTAAGTTTCAAAACCGGACTCCCCTCAGAGATACAGTTTTGATTTTCTGTGTACTTACCAGCTTCCCGTTGTGCCAGAACCTGATCTCCGTCAGCCCCGTTTCCGGATCGGGCACCATCCTCAAGTCAACCTTTTCGTAAGGATCGACACCGGGCACCCGGAACTCGATATCGTTGACCGATATCTTACGGTATGCATTCGTAATCCGTGAACCTCTCAGGCAGAAAATGTCCTTGGTTGATTGATAGGGAAAGGGAAGCTTGAACGGGCGAAAGAGAGTCTTGCCTTCCGCGATGGCCTTCTCAAGGCGTATACGTGGGATCTCCCCGGTGGTGCTGTGGACCTGATGTTCGTTGTACCGTTTCACTTCGTAAGAGAGGATCTCTCGGACCTGTGCGATGGTTTCTATCTTCTCCCGCGCGCAGGTCCTTACTATCCGGTCCTGCAGCCACCGGTACGGCCTCTCAATCTTCCCTTTGGCCTGCGGAGAGAGGGCGTAGGTTACCTTCACGCGCAGTTCCTGGAGCACCTGTTTCCACTGCGGGTCTTTCTCGTCTGTTCGCGCGTGATGCTTCGTCCACATCGTATCCCTCTTTTCGAGGAAGCGGAACATAGAATGATTGTCGACATAATAGGAAAGGGGCAATCCATAACGGGTGCAGACACTTTCAAGGGCGGTGATGTGCGCCCAGCTTGTCTCCCTCTCTATAACGTCCGCATAGAACAAATATCTGCTATAGTCGTCGAGGCTCGTGATCAGATAGAACTTCTCAGCGATATAGGGGGACCATCGATGGTACGAAGAGTCATGCTGGATGAGTTCTCCTGCATGGTGGGTGATCACTTCCCGGTCATGGGCGGCCTTGTCCGGTTTCGTGATGTAATAGCCGTTTTTTTTGCCCTGTCGATGATTGCCGGGAGGGAGACCTTCGCCCGGTAGTGCTCCCTCAGCCGATCTTGAATATAGCTGTAATTATAGAACCGGATGGGGATTGAGGGATCGTCTATCAATGCCTTTTCCTTCTCAAGTTCTTGGAGGATATGGGCATGGAGTCTCTCATCGAGCTGCCTGTTTGTGCCCTTCCTCCGATACTCGATGCTGAAGCTCTCTGGGTGGTTTTTGTACTTCTGCACCCACTCGAAAAACTGACTCCGCTTGAGGCCCAGCAGTTCCATGGCATGACTGGCGCTCAACTCTCCTGCCAGATACCTCTCCATGATCATTCTCATCTGCTCATCGGTCACTCTCTTGTGGACCTGTTCGCCCATGGCGCCCTCCCGTTCATGATTACCGACGGGAGGGATTCTATCACGGAGTCCGGTTTTAAAACTTAAACCACCCCAAAGGAGTCCGGTTTTGATTCTTAACTGACATCCCGGAAAAAGAAGTTGCGCAGGTAGTGAAAAAGCTGAATAATAGACCCAGGAAGTGCCTCAACTACCAGACGCCCCACGAGGTGTTCCGTCAGGCTCTATGTGGTGCACTTTGAAGTGGAATTCACCCTATCTTCTATTACTCCCGTGTATAAACGATTCCGGCACCCCAGACGCCACTCTTAGGTCTCTGTATAAGCCTATAGCCGTCGATGGTGTATTCCATGCGCCCGTCATTACTCTCAAGAATTACTTTGTTCCCTTCTGTGCGCTTATTACCGATTCGCGAAGCCACGTAAGATACTCCTTTTGAGCGACCTTCCTCACACGCGAAGGTTATTTCATCTCC
>NZ_JBEKZF010000027.1:0-2939 GCF_049510175.1 Methanoregula sp. | reverse complement strand
GCAACACCATATGGATTAGTCCCGACGTTAATTGTAGCCGAAACTGTATTCGTCGATGCGTTGATTACCGATACGGAACTATTCCCATAGTTGGCAGCATAAGCATACCTCCCGGACGGATTTACTGCTATACCAATTGGATTAACCCCGACGGTTACTGTAGCAGAAACAGTGTTTGTTGTCGTATTAATTACCGATACGGAATTACTCCCATAGTTGGCAGTATAAGCATATGTCCCGGTCGGATTTACTGAAATACCATATGGATTAACCCCGACGGTTACTGTAGCAGAAACAGTGTTTGTTATCGTATTAATTACCGATACGGAATTACTCCCTCGGTTGGCAACGTAAGCATACGTCCCGGACGGATTTACTGCTATACCAACTGGATTAACCCCGACGTTAATTGTAGCCGAAACTGTATTCGTCGATGCGTTGATTACCGATACGGAACTATTCCCATAGTTGGTAGCATAAGCATACGTCCCGGACGGATTTACTGCTATACCAATTGGATTAACCCCGACGGTTACGGTAGATGAAACGATATTGGTTGTGGTATTAATTACTGATGTGGTGTTACTCCCAAAGTTGGCAACATAAGCATATACCGTACTGGTAGCACCCACCGTCCCCACTTCCGCCACCAGCACCAGCAGGGCCAGCACCAGCAGCAGATACTTCTTCTGTCTCATCGCAGCACCTCTCGCTCTCCTTTTGACTGCATGAGGATCAATACTCCCGGACGATCAGGCGGAATGTGCCGGAGGTTACACTGAATTGGAAGTTGACGGACTCCCGGGCAGTGACATAGACCTCCCCCGGTTGCTCAATGTTTGCCTGTAAAGTCGCTCCGGCAAACAATTCCACGGATGTTGGAGTACCAGCGTAGGTATATACTGCCGAAAGAACGCCCGGAACTGAGGGCGTGAACTTGAACCGCAGCAGTCCGAGCGGTTGTCTTTGACAGGTGATACTTCCCGTTTTATTAACGGTAGTTGTGGGAGTCAGAAGATTCGAGTTTGCTGTCGGAAGGCTCGTACCCCCGACTACTGTACCGGGTTCCCCAATCGGAACGTCAACAACGTCTGCCATAATCTGTTAAACATCTCCACTTGTGTTATTACAAGTTTACTTTAGTTGTAATGATACAGAAGCGGAGATAATAAAGATTCTGATGGAAAAAAAGGAGGATTACATTCCGAACGTTTTCATAGCGAGCGGAAGAAGCTGGCCGATAATGCCGGGGTTTTTGTAGACAATAGCGACTGCCACAAACACGAAGATCGTGAATACTTTGGATTTGACCTCGTATCCGATCGCCGCGCATCCGTCCCAATAATGGCCGACATCCTGCCAGAGTGGGGGGCATTCCGGGAGGTTCTCCCACATCGTTGTTCTTAGCCCTTTGACAAAGGCTTTGATACCGACATGCCGCTGGCGGGCGTTGTGGAAGGGGATATTTGAAGGCCAGTAATCCGTAAACTGATCGGGGGAGGCATAGGTATCGAAGTCTTTTCCTTCGATATCGGTTTCCTTCTGTTGAGTCAAAGGAAATCCGAATTTTCCCAGAGGTACTGCGTCTGCCATGGTGATCACGACACCGGGATCTGGCCGCCGGTTGAGACGACAATATACTCGAACCGCTGCTTGGACTGTGCGCCTGATACCTTGTCGGTCAGGATCGCGTCAACGTAATGCTCCCCGAGATCGGTAGGTGCCGGAGCAAGCAGGATCTCATTCGAGACATGAGCGCCCGAAGGCAGCGGAACGGGGATCATCCAGAGCGAGGTCGATCCGGGGAAATCCGTGTCGAACTCCATGGTCCGGGAACCGTTGATGAGCTGCGGGTTGACGAGGGGTTTCTGGAAAGCGTCGAATATGATCTTGGTGTCGATGCTCCGGTCGATCACTGCGGCAGTAAGACCATCCGCAAGCGGTTTGAACTCGACCACAAGGAAGAGTTTCTGGATCCGGATCAATGCGTTCTGGTTTATGGAACCGACAGGGACGTAATTCTGTCCGTTGTAGATGTAAAGTCCCATCGTTCCGACCGGCATCGGAAGTTTTCCGTCCGGGGGTGATGCGTAGTTATCTGACATTTTTGTACAAACCTCCTCTCTCAATTACAAGAGGGACAATAAAATAATGATAGTAAAGGATATTAGAGTTTGGGTTATTTCAGATAGTATCCTATGACTGTGATCGGGGTTCTCCACCTTCTTTAATCATTAATCCTTCCTTTTTAGCGAGTTCTTTAAGTTTATCGATCTGGTCTTCGTCCGGGATTCCGTGCATCTGGGGCTTGACCCATTCGATGAACTTCTTGGTCGCTTCGTTCTTCGCGGCCTGTACTTCTGTACCGTAAGAATACTGCGCGGCTGACAAGGCAACACCGTTCCCGCTGATCTTGATGTAATGGATCGATCCGCCAGGCATGTCCGGGGGGAGGGGCTGCGGGTTGCCGTGCTGCTCTGCCTCGTTACTGCCTTCTCCTGCGATATTGGCCGGGCGATGGTTCGCAGGTTTTCGGGTCTTTGTATTGTAATAGTAGCCTCCGCGCGGCCCGGGATATGCTGACCGACTGGCTGGTACTTCCGTGCGGTCCTTGACATAGACCTGCGCCTTGATGAACTTGTCATCTTCTCCGGTCACGACCGTATACGGGAACTCCGGAACTTCAATCTCGAAATTGGGAGGCAGGATCTTCTTGGCCTTTCCGATCGGTGCGGTCTGATGCTCTTTCTCTTCTTTTGCACCGGTGCGCTGCTCGGTATTCTCGCCACCCTGCCCGTAATCAGAGAATGAAACCGGCTGATACTGACCGTCCGGAGAGTTATACCGGCCTTCCGGTGTATTCTCGCCATCAGTCTGCCCGTCTTCGCCAGGCATCGGTTCCTGTTCGATATCCATCTCCTTATATTCGGCATCCGTGA
>NZ_JBEKZF010000026.1:0-3069 GCF_049510175.1 Methanoregula sp. | reverse complement strand
ATGAAACCGTCTGCGCCGGATCGACCTGCTCCTCGAATTACACATGGATTCTGGTCTATGCTCCTCAAGGAGGGTACTGATCATGCCCGTTGGAGGGGAAGCGACCTTTCAGGGTTGCGTCGATAAAATGAAAAGTAAGGAGGGGTACACGGACGAAGTAGCGCACAAGGTCTGCGGCAAGCTCGAACAGCAGGCCAAGAAAGGAATGCTCTCACCCGATCAAGCAACGATCGCAGAAGGTACAACTGTCGCTAAAGCCCCGCATGATATCGAATGGGGTTTTGATATCCAAGGGATCCTTGCCAGCACCCGGAAGATCCGGGGGACCTTCCATGTCCCGAAAGTGGACAAGGATAATGAGTACATTACCGAAGAGGCGATGGATAAGGCAATGCACGATTACATGCACCTGCCGATCATCTCGGAATACCACAAGGAACGTCCGATCGGGATTGTGATAAAGAGCTGGAAGACCAAGGAGGGCGAGTATCAGTTTGAAGGTGTGATGAAGGAGACTCCGGACTGTGATGATGTCTGGGAGAAGGTAAAGAAAGGCGAATACGATATGCTCTCGATTGCCGGTAAACGTACTGACATTTCCAGCGAGTGCAGTACCCACCCGCTCCTGAGAAGCAAAGACCGGCCCTGCGTGACAAAAGGGTTACGTCTGGACTCGATCTCTGCCTGCGATGAAGGAGCGCGTAATGACGAGACGCATCTTGAGCCGGTGACGAAAGCGCGTGAAGAGACCGGGCCGTATCTCTTAACAACTGAACTTGAATTAGAACAAGTTAACTTTATTAAGGCTACGAACGCAGAATCTTCACTAATCCACGTTGTTACAGATGGAACGCGGAAAAAGGATGGTAATATGCCTGATTGTTCAAAAGGAAAATCCGGAATGCCTCTGACCAAAGGTGAAACCGGGTCCGACAAGGAGAAGCTTGGCGAGGACTCGAAGACCGAAGGAAAGAAAGAGGGGTACGAAGGCCGCAAGAATGCGGAGGAAAAGAAAGAGGAAAAAGAGTGGGATGACAAGCCCGAAGGTGAAGGTGCTGACAAGACCACTGAGAAAAAGGCCGAGCCTGAAGGTGAAAAGACCGAAGAGTCTGAAACCAAGGAGATCCTGCGGTCAATGCACGCCATGATGAAGGAACTTCACTCTCACATCATGGCCTCCGGGGAAGGCAAGGAGTATAAGAAAGGCGAGGAGACCAAACTCGCACCGCCCATGAAGAAATCGCTCAAGGACGGCAAGCCCGGGCAGGAGACTCCTGAGGAAGTCGGCGAGCAGCGAGAGATCGATAAGAAAGGTGAGGGCAATGTCAAGAAAGCCCAGAGCCTTGAACTTGAGCTGCAGAAAGCGCTCAAGCGGATCGAGACTCTTGAGAGCATGGAGTTCCAGAAAGGATCCCCCGTGATCATTCAGGAGACCAAACCCGAAGAGGGGCGCAAGCTTTCGACTGCCGACGCCATCATGAAAGCGAACAAGGGGAAGTTACGATGAGAGCAAAAAGAGCAAATCTGACCATTCAGAAAGGAATGGCAGTGTCCCAGACAAAGGGACTTGGCCTTGATCTCGGGTTCCATCAGCGTGACCGGGATTTCGGTAACGGCATGTGGGGCAATGTCCCGGATCATTCAGCCGTTGACACTACGAAGGCAGCAGCCTACTCACAGAAGATCTTTTCCGAAATGGGTCTCATGGATGTCCCGCTCGCTCCGGCCATCCCGGACGACCTGGTCCGGAAAGCCTGCGGTCTGGGTGCATATGCCCACAGGTACGATGAAGGCGAACCTGCCGACAAGCTGGAAGACCAGCTTATGAAGGCCAAGATCAACACCATCGTCACGCTCGCCCGTGGTTCCGAAATCGCAATGGAAGCCTTCGGGATCCGGAAGGCTGACCGTGAGAACCTCGACTATCTGCTGGATCTCGACATCCAGAAAGCGACTGACACTACCTCAAACCTGATGCACGTCATCGCTGACCAGAACGTCGCGTACCTCTACAAGCGTGCGTATCCGATCCAAGCACTCATTCCCACAGAAGCCAATAAGGGGAAGACTGCGAACTGGGATGCAATCGCACCGTTCGATCTCGGGTCATGGGGACCCATCACGGAAGATGCCGAACTTGTCGATTCGTCACAGGCTCCGTATAACCGGTCGCAGGTCGTCAAGTACTTCGCCACCGTGTTCCGTGTCACCAAAGCCGCACAGTTCGCCGGGCTGGCACAGATCCCGCCCCGTGACATGCTGGCAATCAGGATCGATGCCGCACAGGACGCGATGCGGGCAGGCAGGGAACGTGCAATGCTCGGGGTCAATCTCTCGATCAACGACACGAACTTCGCCTTCCGGCCCACACTCTCGCTGACCACAGATTCAACGAACCTGTACTTCAACGGGATCTACCAGATGCTCCAGAACAACACGTCAGGAGCGACATCGAACCAGACCTGGGTAGCGTCCAGCGGGAACAGCTACAACCAGATCAACACTGATCTCGGGACCACGTACCGCTACATGCGGAAGTTTGGCATGATGCCGAACCTTGCGATCACCGATCTCCGGACGTTCACGATCTACAAGCAGGGCTTACAGGACTTCTTCCGGTCAGCACCGGTCACCACATTCCACCAGGGGATCTCAAAGGTCTACCTTTCGTTCCCCGGAGGCCCGGACGGTCTGCCGTTAATCGCAACCGAGTTCCTGCCGCAGACTGCCGGACAGGGCGCGATCTTCCTGATCGATACCGCAATGATGTCTCGCCGGTCACTCTGGCAGGACATGTTTGAGGACCTCGCCAAGATCAACCTCTCACAGAAAGGCGTGATCTCATGCGCCGAGACCTTCATCGACAAGAGCGATGTCAACGGAACAAGCACCCTCCAAGGAGGGGTCATAGGCATCGCATAAGGAGGGAAAAGTAACATGACAGCAGCAGCAGACAAAACCGCAGGACTGTACCGGAGCAACACGCAGGGCATCATGCCAATCCAGCTCTATGTCCTGAAGGTCACACAGAGCGACTGGATCAACCTTTCCAATATTCGGGGCATATGG
>NZ_JBEKZF010000025.1:0-3082 GCF_049510175.1 Methanoregula sp. | reverse complement strand
TATAATCGGGCGCACCCGTTCGTTAAGATGCCCGTGAACGGCAAATGGGTAAAAGTCCCGAGGTAAAATTATGAAAGTTATATTTGACATTCCAGAGAACACAATGAAACTTCTGTTGAAACAGTCAGATATCGACAAAGAAAAGACGTATGCCAAAGCCGGAGGAATACAGGCATATATGGCATTCTACCGGCACGAACCGACATTTGAAGGATGGATGTTACAATCCCTTCTGGAGAGATGTGAATGACAGAAAAAGAACGTATCAACCTGAACATTTGTGTACAGTGCGAACATGAGAAAACCTGTTTCCCGATCCTTCATTTCCTTCACCGGATTACCGGTAAGGTATGTCGTCAGGGGCGTAAACGGAAGGAATGCCGGCAGAAACAAACAGAGTTACCGATCGAGAAGGACAAGCCATGACCGAAGGTTCCTGCTCCCTCTGCGGATCGTGCTGCCGGCAGATCGTGATGGTAATCAAAGGACTGCATCCGAATTACCTCAAGTACCTCCGTGCCCATGGATTCAAGGAAGATCAGGGATTCGTCCTGATCCCGCACGATTGCCAGCATCTCAAACTTGTTTCTTTTGAAGACCCGGGAGAGATCACATACTTCTGCGACATCCACGACTCACCGGAGTTCCCGCGTTTATGCAGGCTCTACCACGGCCAGAAGCAGATCGGCAGGTTCCCGATATACCGGCCTCCGGGCTGTTCGATGGTAATCCGGTAACTTCAACTCTTTTTAACAAATGAAAATGTTTTAATCCTTAAACGTTCTTTAAGAATATGTATGTCTGGTGGAATACAGTTCCCAACGCCCGGATGCCCATTCTGTAAGGCACGGTCTGACAGGATCGAGATCCGGAAAGTCGGTATTGTAGGAGAAGTCGTTAAAGCGCCGTCACGTAAGGGCAAGACCGCGCAGACCGTTCCCTTAGTGCTGTATCAGTGCATGGGATGTAAGGCCGTGATGTTGTCGGAAGGCGAGCTCAAGCCGACTGGTAACCCTCTGGCGCTGATCCCAAAGATGCCGGAGTCACAGCGCGGAGAGGAGGAGGAAGAGGAATGACGGAATTACGCACAATCCTACCGGGTGCACTCAAGGAGATCTTGAGAAAGCATCTTGCATGGTTGAATGATGACCCTGAAGGAGAAAAAGCCAACCTCCGCCATGCCAACCTCCGCCATGCCGACCTCAGCTATGCCGACCTCGGCTCTGCCGACCTCGGCTCTGCCGACCTCCGCCATGCCGACCTCAGCTCTGCCAACCTCCGCCATGCCAACCTCCGCCATGCCGACCTCAGCTATGCCGACCTCGATATGTCGGTGTTCCCCCTATGGTGCGGATCGCTCGGTATCAAAGTTGATATACGGCTGAGTGCACAGATCGCATACCACTTCTGCCGGTTTGAAACCGATGATGAAGAAGTCAAGGCAGCTCAGCAGGCGATCAAGACCCTTGCCAATAAATTCCATCGTATCGGAAACGATGTGGAGGAGATACCATGAAGTGTACGGATTGTAAACTGTTCCTACGCGGAATGATCGGATGCTCGAAGAATACCGAAGCGTGGAACAAGGCAAAGGAACTCTATCCGGTGTCACTGATAGATATCGATGGTGAAGAGATGGATACGAACGAACAGGCCCGACTCCGGTATATTGACACTGTGGCCGGTAGATGTCAGGAGTTCGTATACAATGACGCCCTTGACCACCCACTTCAGGAGCCAGCACATGGCTGAGATTGTTGTACGTGGAGATCAGACCCTTTCTCAAGAGGGGGATAAACATATCGCTCTCTTGAAGGAATGGGACAGCGTGGGGGACAGCGTGGGGGCCTATACAGGTACCTTCTTCCTATTGCCCCGTGATGCATGGAAATATACTGAGAATGTCAAGACCGATGAATATCCGTTCCTCCCGCTTGTCAAGCTCTGGGAGCAGGGACTTGTTCCGTCATTCGATGGTAAGAAGTGGAGACTGCATGGTGGCGAGGATGCGATGATTCTATGGAAGGGTGAACTCTGATGCCTGATCCCGGCGAGTTATCGCAGGCACAGCGCGACCAGATCTTGACGCAGATTGCCGGTAACCTCTCCATCATCAAGGATGAGCTGGTCCTGAGGAGAGTGCGGGAAGATGCACGGACCTTTGCGGATGCCCCACAGCAATCGTGGTTTGATAGGGTAAAGGGGTGTTTGAATAAATGACCTCAACCAAAAAAGACCGCTGGCACGAGAACCACAAGCCGGTCCAGCTCGCTCTTATCACTTATGACCGAATCGAGCAGTACGGCAAGAAGAACGAAAGTTTCAGTGAGATCATCACGCGGATCTGTGACGAGGCCGGCGTTCCGATGCCGGTAGAAAAGTAAACCCTTTTTTATAGATTTGTCGTTCTCCAGATAACAAGAGCAATGACAAGCGCGCAGAGCTGCGTTATTGCGATGTAAGTCAGGGCATCGATCTTCTTTTCGAGTTTTCCGACCCAAGCATCGCGGCTACTGCAATCATGTTCCCGGAGTTCCTTACAGGAATCTCGTCGTTCTTTACACTGTCCTTCCGTAACATAAAGTTCTGAGTCACCCATTTCTACCTCGTTCATGTAATGGTCCAGTTGAACCCTTGCGTCTCATTCTGGAGTAGGTTAAATACGTTCTTCTCGAAATCACCGAGCGTTAGGATAATCTGCCCTTGGTCAAAATTCCATTCGACTGCGACGACCTGCCATTCAAACAGCGGGCCATTCGTGTTCTTCTGTACGTAGATCCGATCCCCGACCTGAGGAGGTTTCGATAAGGAGACCTGCTGTACCCCCGCATAATACGCGCCGACCTGCGGCACGTATCCCTGATTGAACACTGTCCAGCAGGAGGCTTTGGGGTAGAACGTCGATTTACCGAGTAGGGTCAGCGTCGCGTAAGTATCGAGGTTTCCGTAGGTGATGGTTGAACCGGCAGTAAGTGTCTGGATCAGCAGCCCGTTCTTTTGCACAGGGGAACCGGTCTGCGGAGACGATTCGGTATAGTCCGGCATGGCGACCATTGCGCCGATCCCGTGCGGGTATGCAATA
>NZ_JBEKZF010000024.1:0-3358 GCF_049510175.1 Methanoregula sp. | reverse complement strand
GTGGAAATCCGTCGCGGGTGAACGTGACACCCGCGTGCTGAATAGTTCCGTCCTCGAAATAGAGCTTTGCGCCTACGACGCCTATGGCCTTCCGCTGGGAAAACTCGAGCATTGCCGAGAGCCATTCGGCGGAGATAACCTCCGTGTCATCGTTGAGGATCAGAAGATGCTCCCCTTGCGCGTGACGGGCACCGAGATTGATTTTTGCCGAGAAATTGAATTTATCCCTGAAGGGGACCAATTTGCCTTTACTATCCTTTATCAAGCGCAGGGTGGACCGATCGAGGTTATTGTCATGGACCACGATGATTTCATAGTTCTTGTAGACGGATTTATTGCATAGGCTTGTGATGCAGTTGGACAACAGGTCCGTATTGACGCCCCGGATCTTTGCCTTTCTTCCTCCCGCCGGGATAATGATCGAGACGAGTGGATTTTTCGCTATCTCGTACCGAACGTCAAGGAGACCCGGGTAGGGGCTCTCAGTAACGGTACCCCCTATTCCCACACGCTGGAAGTGGCCCTTCAGGCAGTCTACCGCATTTCCGGTATGACCCGAACCTTCATCCTCCATGACATAACGGTGGTACAGGACCTTGGGGATATGGGCGATTTTCTGTGTCAGCTCGCTGAATCTCAGCGCAAGGTCATAATCGATGGCGAGTTTATCCGTCTCTTTGAGCCAGCTTGTCTTTCTCACGATGCTTGTCCTGTAGCAGGTGAGAGAGGAGATGTAGGGAAAGGACTCCAGGTACTCGGGCGACCAGTCCGGCTTAAAGAACGGCTGGAATCTGTTGTTTTGCGCATCTATCCTGTCTTCGTCACTATAAAGCGCGTCTGCATCGGGGTGGTTGCTCAGAAAAAGCGCATATTCCCCTAGCGCCTCCGGCGCCAATACTGCGTCAGAATGCACCGTACAGATGAAATCGCCTGTTACCCGCGACTCGATGTCGAAAGCCTGCTTTTGCCGGTTCCCGTAGAGCACCTTGATCCGCGGACTGACATCCCTGAATTCTTCAAGCAATGTCTCGACCGGATATGGAGCGACATCGGGCATCACGAGGCAGAGCTCCCATAAGGGATATACCTGGCTCGCAATTGATCGGATGCATCTTCGCAAGGACTGTCCATCGGGATCCGAAATGGGGACCAGCAGGGAGAAAACGGGCTTATATGGCAGCCTTGTGCATTTGGCCCTCAGCTCGTTCAGCTCGGCCTCTTGCGGCGTATTCTGCAATACCCAAAAGCGATAGTTATCCCGGCGGTCTACCTGCGATTCTACAAACCTGCCAAGCCTGATGCGCAGCTCCGGGAAGCCGCCGGCTCTGAAAATGGCAAGGACCTGCAGGAACATTGCACGGAGAGGAAGGCGCGAGGAGGCATTGTGGCCGACGATAAATCGAAAGACTGCGGCAGCCAGTATTTCCAATCTGGATACCCTGTTCAATACGACGTCTCTTATCGAGAATGGGAGGGAAGTCCCAGAAGGAACTATTCTTGCCTGCAACGTACCCTCATCGAGCAGGAGATACGCCGAGAGGCATTTTTCCTCAGAATCGACGAAGCCGATGCTAAAGTCACTCTCGTGTGTCTCGGGTCCGGGCATACGGGCAAAGAGCTTGAATTCGGCCGATTCTTGTGCCCATGTCCTGCACTTTATCTTCACCCAACCCGAAGGCAGCGGGCCTTGAAGAAGGAAATGGGACTCCGGTCCGGTTACCCGCCATCCGCTCTTGCCGTCGTCAGCAACTTGTTCGAGACCGGCCGATGGCGCCAGTAATGGTTTATATCGCCTGCGAAATAGCATTTTTTCTTAACCTGCTTATGTTTTCGAAATGAGTAAACGTTTCAACCTGACCCCCGGTCTATCCGGTTGACCGTGGTGGCCTTCTTCGCAGGACTCGGCCCCATGCCCCGATCAATGCCGCCGCTGTTCTTAAAGGTTGGGTGACACGCCACGACATCGAGTTAGTCGTCTCGGTATATGCGTTCTTTGTGGCGAGATACGCATTTTTCATCTCCAGATACGCATTTTTCATCTCCAGATATTCATCCCTGGCCAGCCAGGTTTCCAGGAGCGGCTTTGCCCAGAGCAGCATGTTCTGACTATAGAGATCCTTATGGTTTCCCATCATCTTGAGATGCATGGTGGCCTTGTCTTCGTTCGTCATCCTGCTCGTCCTGGATCGGTCTTTTACTCGGTAGAAGAAGAGGACCTCGGGGATCATGTATACTTCCCGTCCAAGGTCGATGAGAGAGAGCGACAAGTCCCAGTCTTCGTACCCGCTCGTCATGTTGGTGTTGTATCCACCCACCTTTTCCAGGTCGGCTTTTCTCATTAAGGCGGAGCAAAAAATCATGTTCTGGAGGAGAATGCGTTCGAAAGAATATTCTGGTAAATCCCACATACCCGTTTGCTCGCCGAACAGTACGGCCCTGCAGTACACTATTCCTATATCATCGTCACTCTCCATCACACGTATAGCCTTTTCGATATATGTTTCATGTATCCTGTCGTCGGCATCGAGGGGCAGGATAAACTCGCCGCTTGCCTGCCCAACGGCGAGATTGCGGGCAGTTGCTACGCCCTCATGTGACTTGAAGATCACCCGGATTGAAGGTTGTTTGTAGGTCTGAAGCCTTTCCCTCGTCTCGCCGTCCGAGCCGTCGTCAACTATGATGATCTCGACGTCGCGGTAGGTCTGGCGAAGGACGGAATTTACAGCCTCGTCAATGAAGGCGCCATCGTTAAAGCAGGGGATTATGACGGAAACTCTGGGCATGATTGTAATGTCCCGCTCAGCGCCTGTATGCGAGGACTATCTTTGTCACCGTCTCGCTTACGTTTGTCATGACATATTCCGAAGGCGGCGTCCAAGAACCGGCCGCATTAACCACCGTCTCGACGCATCTCAGGATCGAGTCCGGCTCAGCCCCGCTCAGCATATTGCTTCCACACTCGATGGTTTCCGGTCTTTCAGTGACATCCCGGAGCGTCACGTTGGGGACGCCGAAGATGCAGCATTCCTCCTGGACCGTGCCGCTGTCGGAGAGGACGCAAGATGCGTTGCGCTCCAGATGGATGAAATCGAAAAACCCGAAGGGGGGTAGGAAGCGGAGCCGGCTGTCCCGCAGGTCCACGCCAAAGGAATCGACCCTGTTCCTCGTTCGGGGATGGGTGCTGACGATGATGGGCAGGCCGTACTTCTGCTCAAGGAGGTCGAGGCCCGCAAGGAACTTCCTCAGACGCTCCTCGATGTCGACGTTTTCCGCCCGATGCAGGGTGACGAGGAAATATGCGCGTTTTTTTAAGCCAAGCTCCGCAAGGATTTGGGATGCCTCGATCTGGGCGTCATAA
>NZ_JBEKZF010000023.1:0-3516 GCF_049510175.1 Methanoregula sp. | reverse complement strand
CAGATACTGCGATCCTTTGTCCGCAGGTAGCGCCCTGCGATCACAAGGTCAGTGTCAATATCCGCACCCACGCAGACAGCACGCCCTTTTCCCTGCATCAGGACACCCCGGGCTCAGTTATTTCTCCTTCAAGGGCACTTGCCGCAGCTGTTGCAACTGAAGACAGGTAAATTTCCCCGCCCACACCCATCCGGTTCCTGAAATTCCGGTTTGCGGTGGACAGGCAGACCTCCCCTTCACCGAGGACCCCCATATGAGCTCCCAGGCAGGGTCCACAGCCTGGGGTCCCGATGGAGCATCCCGCCTCCACGAGATCCATCAGCACGCCGTTCCTGATCGCTTTTTCCAGCACGGCCCGGGAGGCAGGAACAACGATGGTGCGGACTGCAACTTTTCTTCCTTTTACAACCCGCGCAAACCGTGCAAGATCGGAATACCGCCCGTTTGTGCAGGTTCCTACAAATACCTGATCTATAGACAGCCCTGCGAGATCAGACACCGGTTTTACCGTATCCACCCGGGGAGGCACGGCTATGACCGGGACGATATCGGGAAGGTCGAAATCGATCTCCCGAATGTACGTGCAGGGCTCCGGTTCCTGCGCCTGAACCGTGTGCCCTGCTGCTGCGAGGTACTGCACAGTTATGTCATCTGCATAGAACATTCCTGCCTTTGCCCCGGTCTCCACTGCAAGGTTGCACAGGGTTAGCCGCCCGTCCATAGGAATCGCGGCAGCGCCTTCTCCGACAAATTCCAGCGACTGGTAGGAAGCCCCGTCCATCCCGAGCCTGCTGACGTATGTAAGGGCGAGATCTTTTGCCTCCGCCGGACCCGTGAGTGTTCCTGACAGGTGAATGCCTACTGATTCCGGGACCCGGAACCAGGTCTCCCCGGTCATCCAGATCGCCGCCATATCGGTCGCCCCCAACCCTGTCGCAAATGCCCCGAACGCCCCGAGCGTGCAGGTGTGAGAATCAGCGCCAACCACAATTTCACCGGGCAGGACGATGCCCTCACTCATCAGCTGGTGGCAGATACCCCCACCGATATCGGAGAATTGCAGGAAAGAACTGCAGACGAATTCCCGCAGCTCGTGCTGGAGTGTTGCTGTCGTGCTGTTGTTTGCCGGGACGATATGATCGAAAAGAACATAGAGATGGGCCGCATCCTGTATACCCCTTCCTCCCATATTCTTCCATGCCTCGAGCGTAAGTACCCCGGTCCCGTCATGGACATATGCCCGGTCAACACTGCAGTCAAAATATTCACCGGCAGAGCCATTGAGAATCCGCTCTGATAGCGTCCCCATCATGCATTCTCCTGTTGCGCTTTCCGGATCAGTTTTTTCAGGACATCCGGGGTAACGTTGCATTTATGCTCTGAGTGATCCTTTACGAGGTCAAGGACCCGGCAGACCTGCTTGTCGGTAAGTTCGCAGCCGAGCGATCCCATAACGTGTTCGAGGGCTTTTTTGCCCGTATGTTTCCCGAGTATGAATTTGCGTTCGCTCCCCACCATGTCAGGAGGAAAATATTCATATGAGGTGGGATCTTCAAGAATTGCCGCGATATGGATACCGCTCTCATGGGAGAAAGCTAGCTCGCCGGTCACGGGTTTGTTCCTCGGGAGGGTGATGCCGGAGAATTTTTCGACCATGCGGGAGAGTTCTGTGAGGTGCGAGAGATCATACCGCTCAATCCCCCCCTTCATCCGCAGCGCAACAAGCAGTTCTTCCAGCGATGCATTACCCGCCCGTTCACCAATACCGTTCACGGTTGTGTGGAGCTGGAAAGCCCCGGCCTGGGCAGCGGTGATCGTGTTTGCCACAGCACAGCCCATATCGTTGTGGCAGTGGGCGCAGAGCGGCTTGTCTGCCGATGCAACCAGTTCGGTCATGATCCGCTGCATCTCGGTCGGGATTAAGCAGCCAACGGTATCGGCAAAACTCAGGAGCACCGCACCATGCTCTGACGCACGACGGTACACCTCTTTCAGGAAAGGTAAATCAGTCCGGGATGCATCCTCGGCTGCAAACCGCACCTGCACCCCGTGATCCGTGGCGAAATCGATGACCCCCAGTGCATCCTCAAGCACCTGCTCCCGGGGTTTTTTGAATTTAAGGCGCACATGCAGCTCGGATGTCGGGATAAAGATACTCACCATGTCCACATCGCAGTCAATTGCTGTTGCAACATCCGGTTCCCGTGCCCGGGCAAACCCGCAGACACGGGCATCGAGCCCGAGGTTCGCTATGGCCTTCACGCACTGCTTCTCATTCGGGGATACTGCAGGAAACCCTGCCTCGATTAACTCAATACCGATAGTATCCAGCATCCGCGCAATCTCCACTTTTTCCTGGCAGGAAAATGAGACTCCCGGCGTCTGTTCGCCGTCCCTCAGCGTTACATCACATATTTCAATATTCCACGGTTTCATGGCTGCACCCTTCCGGACATGTCCCTTCAACAACTAGCGTGCGTGGCCTGTCCGGAACCACGATCTCCTCACGCAGCGTGCGTTCATCATCTGCACGGCAGACAACCGGTTCTGCAAAGGAAAGGTACCGGACCGGATCATAGACCGGCTGCATCCCGGTCATGGCCGTGCAGTTGTTCTTCATGACAATACCCAGGAGCGGGAGCTCCTTTTCATAGACATCGATCAGGGCATTCAGGCCGGAATGGAGCAGGGCATAATCCCCGATGAGTGCGACCCGGGTGCTCCGTGCGGCTACGGCGATGCTTGCACCCATACCGTAACTTGCCATACCCAGTTCATAGGGCGGTGTCATTGAAAGGACTGAACAACCCGCATCGCAGATCACCTTCAGGTCCCGCTCCTGGAGGATACCCATCATAGTTCTGAACGGGCATTCCCTGCAGAATGTCCGGTAATATCCCCTATCCTCCCCGGACTGGGGGCGTTTCTGCGGGACCGGCGGCTGCAGTCCCCGGTGATCGCGGACGAAAGTCCTGCCGTATTCATGCACGGTACGGATAGCCGCTGCCTGCTCCGGGAGGGGATGAACGGTTATGATCCGGGTCCTGCCCTTTGCTGCCCCGGCTCCGGCCGGTTCTCCTGCCCACGTATTCAGCAGCGAGGTGTTCGACCAGGAAAACATCGTCCGGTATAATTCTTCTGCGGCTGTTACCCGCCCGTTCATGGTCCAGGTCCGTTCCGACAATCGTCCTTTCCCGTCTTTCCGGGGAACCGGGTTGTTATCCACCTGTGCATCCAGGAGCTGGGGAGTGAGGCGGAGAAGCGCTACGCGTGAGAACTTTTCTGATGCCTCCAGGGCTGTTTCCACACCCGTGTAGCAGCTGGTGGTATCGGGTTCGATAACCGGAAGTTCTGCAAGTTCCCCGTAATACCGCGAATCCTGCGCCGTTTGTGACGCACGTGCATCCGGGTCGTCACCGGCAACAAGGACAATGCCGGAAACCAGACCCTGGGCAACCGCCTGGAGAAGGGGATCTGCACAGGCATTTATCCCGACATTCTTGATAATAACCGCAG
>NZ_JBEKZF010000022.1:0-3559 GCF_049510175.1 Methanoregula sp. | reverse complement strand
TGCGGCACCCCCAACCCGGCCCGGGGGGATGGCGGCGCATCGAGCGCCGGGGGGCAGCGCCCCCCAAGAGCGGGGATGTATACTCCTCAGCTCGCTATCCATCATATCACAGTATAGAGCATACAGAGCCTATCCAGGCACCTATCATAGCCTCAAGCGCACGATCCCAGAGCAATCATAGATCAGCACCATCTCAAGAGCCAGAGAGCGTTCAGCAAGCGCATACCTTACATCCTCACCGGTCCCGCTCTCCTATCCCCCACCCCCAACCATAAACCACCGGCTAGTTTATACATTACCTATCATTACCAATGATAAACCAACATACGGTTTATGAGAGGAGTACCCGGTAACCCGTCTGTCCCTCCCGTGGCTTTCCATCGGTATCTTTGCGTAGAGGTATTATTTCCACTGCAATTCTCCATAGGCATCTATTGATAAAGGTATTATTTCCACTGCAACCACGATCACGTACCCAGGCCCGGCCGGGGGGGTCCGGGTGCCCGTCCCGTGTGTATACTGGCTGTATGCCGGGCACCAGGGCACGTATACAGAGTGCATACTCCGACGTGTGCATATCAAGGGGTCAGATTGCGCAGAATAGATATTCTGCGACATCTGCGACATGCACACCCACTACCCACATTTCCGATGGAATATAGGCCCACACCCACTACCCACTGTTATTCATCAATATCTACTACCCACTGTTATTCATCAATTTCTACGGGGTTAACGTCGTAGATTCCAGATTCACATCCGTCATTTCCTATGGAATTAAGGCCTGGTCCTCCGGACACAGAATTGAAAAAAGAGGTAAGTATACCAAAAGTATACATATAATAAAACATAATACTGGGTGGATGAGTGAAGCGCAGTTAGTTGCTCGAAGAGCATCTCAAAAAAGGGCTATTGCAGCAATACGCGGGGTAGTGCGTGTTCCGAAGGAGACGTTTCGCTGTATTGACTGTGGAAAGGAACGGACCTGTTATCCGAGTGAGTTAAAGAAAGACCCTGCTGAGTATCGGTGCTCTGCGTGTGGCGCGAAAATTGCTGGACTAAGAAATAGGGGAAGACATCCCAATGATGTGACTAGGGATAAGATATCCAAGTCGCTGATGGGCAAGGAGCGCACCGATACCGAGATTATCCTAGATATGGAGAGTCATGGCCGGCAGATCTGGTATGGAGGAGTTAGGTATTCTCTTAAGGAGGTCAGGGTCGTAGAGCCTAAGAATCCGGCATATTTACTGGATCTCCTATTCGGTAGGTTTGACCGAAAGGAGCAGTCACGCCGGGCAGCCAGAGAACGTCGTGGCCCTTTGAACCCGAGATGGAAAGGAGGGATCAGCACTTTGAACCACGCGATCCGCGACTGTGAATGGGGCCTAGCATGGCGGGATGCGGTGTTTCGGCGGGATAACTTCACCTGTCAAGTTACCGGGTATCGCGGGAAAGGATTACACGCTCATCATCTCGTACCGTTATCGAAACTGATCCGGGATTACGGGGTTACCACTCTAGACGAGGCATTGGCGATTCCGGCGTTCTGGGACATTTCAAATGGGATTACGCTGAACGGAGAACTTCACAAATCGAAACACAAGAGGAAAACGAAGGTGAAAGAATCGTGGCAAATCAGAATTGTATGCAGCGGATAGAACTGGATCTCATCCCTGTACTTCGCAAGTATAGCATGGGGAGTATCAGCGATTGTATACGTGCAATGGAGCAGCGTATACAAGTGTCTACACCGGCGAAAAGTGGTTTAACCGATGCGGATAAAAGCTGGATCAAGGCAACGATTGAAGAACAGATCGAGAGTTTAAGGAGAGGATAAGAGCATGACAAAGATACTGCGAGTCAAGATAGGCACATGTCATATTGAAAACTGCGGGCGGTGTCCTGCCGGGAGCAGCGACGGATTATCTGATATGTTCCTCGGGAGATTCACACGCTGCGGTTTTACTGCGTACGTGTATAAAGCAGACAGGCTCCCGAAGTATCCGATGTGTCCCTTGGATGATCTGGTCGAAGAAAAACAAGCACCCGCAGAGCAGCCACCCAAAGTATCCAGAAGTGCAGAGTATCTGGACAAGAAGAAGAATGACAATCTGATTAAGGATAACTCTCAGCTCAAGGACCGGATCGCACAGCAGGACAGTGTGTATCAGCGGCTTGAGCGGCTGGAAGACCAGCAGAAGCGCATTCTCGGTGATCTCAATGAAGCATATCCGGCAGGGACCCTCCGGAAAACAACCGGTGCCAAAATCAAAGAGCTTGATCGCAGGATCGAGGCGCTGGAAAAGGGCGCATCATACGTTCTCAAGGTGAAGGACGAGAAGCCGGCTGAGCCGGAGATGGAGAAGCGGATCGCGGCACTGGAAGCCCGGCCAGTTACCTATCCGCAGCCAACACCGTATCCATGGAACCAGTTCTGGTATACTTCCACAACAGCACCGCAGTTCAATCCGTGCCAGAACTGCCAGACTATGAAAGAGTTCAATGCGCAGCACCCGAGCGGGTTTGTGGGGGATTCTCCTTGCTCAACGTGCCCGAATAACCCGTACCGGGTAACGTGCTCGAAATGACCGAAGATGAAGAAGTCGGTGAATACGATACTCCGATCAACAAAGCGCGTCCGGTATGCCCCCCCAAAATCATTTATAATGCAGTACGCACCTTCAAGGAATCCTCTCCACGCAAGAGCCGGGCGTATCACATCTCGCAGGAAGCGATCGCGGTCTGTAACCGGCTGGACCTTGACCCGGGCGACGCGATCCTGCACCTGCAAGCCGAGGTTGAGAAACGGTCAGCGTATATCGATGTGAAGAAGGCGATGCGGGAGGTTATGCAGGTCGAGGGTGTGGTGCTGAAGAAGGACGAGAAGGACCGGCTGGAATCGGCGTTTGCCCTGGTAATCAGCGAGATCCAGAAGGGCCGGGGCACGCCCCGTTCTGGTTCTGTGCGTCTGGGGATACCGAGCGGGGATACCTGACATTCTGGGACCGGGTCGGCGTGGTGCTGTTCGGGTGCGATTGGTGGTGGCATCAGTGATCCGCGATGAGAAGATGCAGCAGCTTGTCCGGACGCAGCGGGAGAAGTTCGATACCGACGCGCCGGTCGATGAGAAGGTGGCGGTACTGAGAGAGATTGAAGCACGACAGAAGGAGTTGAAAGACGAATGACCAGCCGAAAAAAGCGCGATCCGTCGCACCGGAGGAAGATCCCGCTGAACATCGCACCGACTCTTAAAGGCGCCGGAACGAAAGGAACGATGGAGGAGTACCGGACGAACGTTGCGATGTTCGCGCGGATTGTACGGGATCCGGAACGGAAGAAGACGCTGGCCCCAGTACAGCGCATGGAGGAGCTTATCACACTCAATAAGATGCTGGCTACCCTTTACGACATGCAGGAGAAGTTCGAGAAGAAGGTTATCCGGAAGGAAGGCACGGAGGAGCAGGAAGAGGAGCTGGTCGAGATCAAGAAAGGTGAGGTTACGGTGACCACTCCGAAAGAGCCGGAGGTCCACGAGGATCCGGAATCGCTGGTGAAC
>NZ_JBEKZF010000021.1:0-3846 GCF_049510175.1 Methanoregula sp. | reverse complement strand
GGTGTTGCAATCCTCATCTGTGCAAGCAAGAAAAAACTTAAGGAACAGGTTGTTGAACGCCTCGCAGAATGTGTCCTTACAGCACCGACGACAGCAGTTTTTAACGGGATCACCCACGCGGAGGAAAAGATCCCGGTCAAGCTTCACTTCTTCGGGGACGGTTATGAATACCAGAAGGAAGTTGGCGGAAGAAAGTGTTGGGTCATCCCCATTATGCAGGGTGAATACATTGGTGAAGAGGAGTTCGGTATAGTAAAGGGTGTCGCCGGCGGTAACTTCTTTGTCATGGGTGAGAACCAGATGGCGGCCCTCATGGGTGCACGGGCAGCAGTTGATGCGATTGACAAGGTTCCGGGTACTATCACGAGTTTTCCCGGGGGTATCGTGGCGAGCGGTTCAAAAGTTGGCAGCTTAAAATACAAGTTCATGGTCGCTTCGACCAACGAAAAATACTGCCCGACTCTGAGGGAAAAGGTTTCCGACAGCAAGATTCCGGCAGGAATCAAGGCAGTCTATGAGATCGTCATTGATGGTGTCGATGAAAAGAGCGTGGCAGCTGCAATGGGAGCCGGTATCAAGGCAGCGGCAATGGTACCGGGTGTTAAGTTTATCTCTGCCGGTAATTTTGGCGGAACTCTCGGACCATATAAGATTGAACTTCATAAAGTCCTCTAACTTTTTTTATTTGAAATTGATTGAGATAATCGATTATTATTTATATTTTTATTAACGATTCTTTTGTTAACGAAAATTTCGGTGATAATTTGGTTATCCTTACACCCGATGATGTGAAACAGCGATTCGGCCCGCTCTTTGCAAAAAAATTTCTTGTAATGGTGGATGAACGGGCTGGTATTGCAGAGATCATCGAACATTGTCTTGCAAGGGGTCCAATTGAGTGGGACGCGATGAACCGGTTCCGTGCCGGGGGTGTTGTGACAGGCTGCATTGTTGAGGGAACCTCGATGACTCTCCATGCGAAACTGGGACGCTTCCCGGTCAATTTCGGCGCAGCAGCACATGACATCGGGGGCCAGGCTCTCGAAGCAGTCGAAGTATCCGGCAACGAGGTAATCACTTCATGGAGCGGTATCGCGGGTGCCGGGGTTGGGGTTGCAGCATGCCTTCCCCAGGCTCCCGGAGTTCTCCGTTCTGAATATCCGACTGAGGACGATCTCAAAATTGGCGGGGCACGAACAAACCGGGTGCAAATTATCTCACCTAAGTATGAAAAGGTTTGTTTCGGCATTGACGATACGGATACCAAAACCGAAGGAGCAACATGGGTTATGGCACTCAAATGTGCCGAATCATGCAGGATTGAAGGCGTTGAATTCCTGAACATGCGTCTTGTTCAGCTCAACCCCAAAGTCCCCCAGAAAACTACAAACTGTGTCGCTTCTGCGCTTAACTTCGCAGTAAAAACGGAGAATGTTGTTGAACTCCAGGAATACATGAGGGAATTTGTCGAAGAACATACTTTTTCTGGTGATACAGGGATCGCGTATTACCGTGGCATCAATTTCATGAGAGACTCTCCGGCATTCAAATGGGTGAAAACTGAGATTATGACTGTTGATCAGACGGAGCGAGAAGCAAAGACGCTTGGTATCGAATTCCTTGACAATAACGCTAGGAAAGGAAGAATCGGAGCATTCGGTGCTGTATTATGGGGCAACAGGGGTATCGAAGCGGCGGGACTCTATGATGAACATCTCTGAGCCTTATGTCATCCATTACCCACGGATTGTGGCGGTAGCACAAAAAGATGGCATGAGGGTGGAGCTCATCGAATTCTTTGAGTGTGTCGGCGGTGCAATGTGGTCGAAATGCCATTATGCCCAGAGTCCGATCGTTGAACAGGTTCGCTGCGTGGGGTCCACGATGAGGTACCTGCTGAAGGCCGGATCGGTCGATCTTGCCCTTGAAGGCTCCCGGTTTCCGGCAGGAATATCCACCTGCACGGTTGATGAGTCTGAAATCGCGATAAGCTATATCGGTATGGGTGGAGGCGGGGTAGGCGCTGCTGCATGCCGGTCTGATGCAGCAGGTGTCCTGCGGAGCAGGAGCGATGTATCCGGGGGCGGGAAAGTTGCCGGTTCCACGATCTGGCTGCCCCGCATGCAGCGGGTCCTGATTGGAGTCGATGATACCGATACGCCAGAAGAGGGTGCAACGTGGACGCTTGTCCATAATATTGCAAAAGCAGTGGTGGATGAACACTCCGTCTACCTGTCGCACACGATTGTCCAGCTGTACCCGGTACCATACAGGACCAAGAACTGCGTTGGGCTTGTGGCAGAATTCGCGACGACAGACCTCGAAGGGCTTACTGCCAGGTTCCGCCAGCTCCTGGAACAGTATACCCTGTCCAAAAAAACCGGGATGGCTGTCTATACCGGCTTTACACCATCCCGTGATTTGCTTGCATTCGGGTGGAAGGTGAAAAGGGGTGAGATAGATCCACGTCTTTTGGAAAACTTACGGGATCCGGACCTCAGGATTATCATGGACCGGCGTGGTATTATCGGTGCTGTTGCTGCACTACCCTTTTATACGAACTATACAGAGGCATTGGAACTATGCAGTGGAAAGACCTGAAAGCCCGGCTTCTGGCTGTTGGCCAGGCACGGTTGACGGGTGAACCGGCAGAACAGTATATCGCCCGCTCTGCAGCAGGACCGGGTGCCGGAGGGATCGGCGCAGTTTTTTTTGCCATGGGAAGTCACCGTGTCAAGCTTGCGATCAGCCCGTTAAGCAGCATCGAGATCGCACACCGTGGCAACGGGACTGCCGACCTGTTCTTTGAAGGACAGTGCATCTCCGGGCACCTGCTGGAACCCGGGTTCCACTGTCCTGACCAGGCCTTCATCACGGTGACCGGCAGCTGCATATTCAGGTGCCGGTACTGTTCGGTCCCCCGGATCGGGGGAAAACGCAAGACCATCGAAGAGATCATGAAAATGGTGGAGTCGGTACGCGACCGTGTCCATGCCATCTCCATAACAAGCGGTGTCCTCTCGACTATCGAAGAAGAGGAGGCCTATGTATCTGAGGTCATACAACACCTCACCCCTTATAACCTGCCCATCGGTGTCTCCATTTATCCGACCGTAACGACACCCGATCGCTTGAAGGATCTTGGCGTTGCAGAAGTGAAATTCAATCTGGAAGCGGCGACCCCGGAACTCTTCTCTCAGATGTGCCCTGGTCTGGATTACGGGCTGCTCTGGCAGGTACTTGATCGTTCGGTGCACCTCTTCGGGAAAAACCGTGTCTTTTCCAATGTCATCGTCGGGCTGGGGGAGACCGATGCAGAGCTGGAAACCTGCATAAAAAAGCTGACATCGCTTGGGGTGATTCCTGTGCTGCGCCCGCTCAACCCGGTTGCCGGGCTTGCAGGAACGCCCCGCCCGTCCGCTGAACGGTTAAAGAAAATCTTTGCGATCCATGAACGGGCCCTTGCTGCAGCCGCCCTTGAACCCCGGCTGGCAATGACGATGTGTACTAACTGTGCCGGTTGCGATCTCGTTCCGGGGAGGGATGCATGAAAGGTGTCGAGGCCATAGCAGAAGCCATCTGCCTGTATACGGACCGGCAGTATACCGTACCGGGGTTCCCGGTCACGGATCTCGGGGAACTGACAAAAGCGGAAATGGTGATAAACGAGAAGACTGCGCTTGAATACGCGCTGGGGGACTCACTTTCCAGAAAGAGGGCTGCGGTTATTATCAAGAATGTCGGGATAAATGCCTGTGCAGATCCCCTTCTCCAGGCGGTTGCCCAGGGTCTGGTTTCCGGCATTGTCCTTGTTGCCGGTGACGACCCGGATGCACGTGCGTCACA
>NZ_JBEKZF010000020.1:0-3976 GCF_049510175.1 Methanoregula sp. | reverse complement strand
CAACGTGCATTGGTCGCAGCCCTGGCTGCTGATGGTGTTTGAGCTATGGAGCCGGAAGTTCATCGACAGGTCTTCGACGTTCGTCGAGTAGGATGAGAAACACATTCGAAATCGATCCCTACCCAGGTAAGACGAGGATTCTCTTTGTCGGACATCCTCTCAGTACCCATGTGCACAGCTGGATCGATTTGCTAGCCCATTCACCGATTAACGTGCGCTTCTTTGCGATACCCTCCGATCCTCCGCCTGTTGATTGGCCCGTCCGCACCTATCTAACTCAGGCCAAGCCTCCCGAGGGACTCGACCTAAATATAAGGAAAACGCTCTATCCCACTCCCGAGCAGATAAGAGAAGGGACTACTGCCTACCTGGCATACGGGCTCCCCCGGCCTGAAAAATGGCTGGAGCGGATAATTGCCTTTTGGCGGCCGCACATCATCCATCTCTTCGGCCTAGATCCTGTTTCTTTCCTTTTTTTAGATATTATGAGCCTTGGCCCTATCGAATACGGCTACAAGCTGGTAGTCCAGACAAGGGGCGGCTCCGATTTGACGCTGACGAGGACAGATCCCGAGGTCTCCCCGCACATTCGGAAGGTCCTGGAAGAGTGCGATCAGATCATTACCGACAACAGGAAGAACTTTGAGTATCTCCAGGACCTGGGCGCACCGGCCGGGAAGATCGCCGAAATAGCGCCCGTACCAGGCACAGGGGGCATCGACATAGAGGCGTTTGCCGATGCGCGAAAGACTCCGCCCTCGAAACGCGAACGCATAATCGTGTGGCCCAAGGCATACGAGTGCCCGTGGTCCAAGGCATTGCCCGTGCTCGAGGCAATAAAGGAAGCCTGGGAGAAGATCAGGCCATGCGAGATATACATGCTGGCCTCTCTGCCGGAAGTCCGGCAATGGTTTCATACCTTGCCGGAGGAAATAAAGACGTCATGCCACATCGACACACGGATTCCAAGGGGGGGAGTGCTTGAGCTGATGAAGCGGGCAAGGGTCATGCTGGCACCTTCGCTTGTCGATGGCATTCCCAATTCCATGTACGAGGCAATGGCGTGCGGAGCCTTCCCGATCGTCTCTCCCCTCGAAACCATAATGCCGGTCGTAAAAAACGAAGAGAACGTGCTTTTTGCCCGCAACCTGTACCCGGATGAGATCAAAGAGGCACTCGTTCGCGCGATGAATGACGACACACTCGTCGATCATGCAGCTCGCAGGAATGTGGACATCTTGCGAGCGCACGCCGACCGGACAGCCATAGCGCAGAGGGTCGTCGCCTATTACGAAGGCTTGCGTGGACGGATCGAGGCGGACAGAAAGAAGAGCGCCAAAGCAGACCTTCCCCCGGTAAGCATCATCACGCCTGCCTACAACCAGGCGTCTTTCCTCGACGAGACCATCCAAAGCGTGCTCTCTCAAGACTACCCGAACCTGGAATACATCATACTCGATGATGGGTCAAAGGATAACACACTAGAGGTACTTGTAAGATACGGCAGCAGGATACGCTTGGAGTCCCACGAGAACATGGGGGAGGCACTAACCGTCAACAAGGGTTTTCAGCTTGCGAAGGGCGACATCATCTGTGTGGTGAACGCCGATGATCCACTTCTTCCCGGCGCGGTGAAAGAGGCAGTCTCCTTCCTGGCTGAGCGGCCGGAGATCCTCGTCGCCTATCCGGACTGGTATTACATATCGGACCGGTCCGGGTTCCTTCATTTGGAGAAGGTAGCCGAGTATGATTACGTCTTCATGGTGTCTCGCCATCGATGCATTGTGGGCCCGGGCGCCTTCATGAGAAAACAGGCCATCGACCTTACGGGTGGACGGGACCCGCAGTTCAAGTTTGTGGGCGATTTTGACTTTTGGTTGAGGCTCGGTCTCCACGGGTCCTTCGCCCGCATACCCAAAGCCCTTGCAACCTTCAGGATTCATACGTCATCAACGTCTCTGGCAATGAAAGGGAGTCGCATGGCGAGAGAAGACATCAGGCTCATAAAGAAGTTTTTCTCTCTTTCAGACCTCCCCCGTGAAGTCCGGCGGGTGAGGATGAAGGCTTTCAGCGCGGCGCACCTGCATGCGAGCCGGGTCTCAGGAAAAGCCTTTTTCGCGAGAGCGACACATTACCTACAATACGTCCTTTATTATCCTCCCGATGTCTTTCATGACCGCAACAGCGTCAAGACATCGGCGTTCGCCTGTTTCAAGTCAGCAAGGAACTCTCTCTCCCGTATAGCATCACGCTTCCTTCACCGATACATGGGACGACTCAGGCCGAAAAGCCAACATCATGGGATATTATAATTGAAGCAAGTTCCTTTCTGCTCGAGGGAACATTGCCAAACGTAAGCGTCATCATCCCCACCTACAACAGGGCCGCCTTAGTGAGAAAGGCAGTGGAAAGTGTCCTCGAACAGACCTACGCCGATTTCGAAGTTATCGTCGCGGATGACGGATCGATTGACAACACGCGAGAGATGCTCACGGGCCTGTCTGAAAGGGTGAGATACGTTCCTCTCGCGCATGGCGGTAGGTCCCGCGCCCGAAATCACGCCCTTACGCTCGCGAAAGGCAGGTATATCGCCTTCCTCGATTCCGATGACCTTTTCTTCCCCTACACGCCTGCCACACAGGTAGACCATTTGGAAAGAAATCCGGAGTACGGGATGGTATACGGATCAGCCATCTGCTTCAGCGAGACAGGCGAGTTCTTGGGTGCATATGAAGCCGAAAAATCGGGATGGCTCTATTACGACATAGCCCTTTATCTGCCCCTAACAATAACGCTGCCAACCGTTATGCTGAGGAAGTCCGTAGTCGAGGAGATAGGCGGTTTTGACGAACGGATGGAAAGGTTCGAGGATACCGACATGTGGCGGCGGGTGTCGCGCCGTCACAAAATCCTTGCTATAAACAAACCGCTTTCGAAGCTTCTTACCCATCAAGGAAATCGGCTACGGGAGCCGATAAACGAGCTTAATAACATCAAGTACTATGTGCGAAAGTTAATGAAGGAGGACAGATCTTTTCGTGATGTTTGCAAGAGAAAGCTTGCGGCGAATCTCTTCCATCATTACATGTTCGCAGTCTACCGCGACCCCCAGTATCGCTGGACGGCAATCGTTAGGTTCGCGTTTTGGTCCATATTCTATTGGCCCTTCCGCGGCAGATGTTATCTGTATTTCTTCCCAAAGCCGCTGCGCGGTTACCAACCTGTCCGCAGATGTCTGACTGCCTGCCGTCGCTATTTCCTTGTCGCTTATTTCCCTCTGCACCTTCTTCTGGTCAATCCACGCGACTTTGCGAAACGCTTAAAAAAAAGGATAGCAGGATAGAGGCAAGTCGCTCGGAAAAAAAATCGAGTGCGGGAAGCATTCGGAAAAACAAACAAAGCGTCTGCACCGTGAATCACAGTAAATACCTCCCCCTCGTCTCCATCATCACCCCCGCTTATAACAGGCAATCGCTTATCGAAGAGACGATTGTAAGTGTCATCGGGCAGGACTACCCGAATATCGAGTACCTTGTCCTCGACGACGGCTCTTCGGACGATACCCTGTCCGTGATCAGGAAATATGCGAAACACTTGAGATACGAGACCCATCCGAACATGGGGGAAACAAGAACGGTCAATAAAGGCTTAGGAATGGTCAGGGGGGAAATCATCGCCGTGGTGAATTCGGATGACCCCCTTCTTCCGGACGCGGTAAAAGAGATTGTCGGTACTATGGTGAAAGAGCCTGATGTAGTAGTAGCGTACCCTGACTGGGAGATGATCGATTCACGGGGTGAAAGGATCTGGCACAGGCAAACGTTCGAGTATGATTACCTCAACATGGTGCGATGGTTCCATTGCGTGCCGGGTCCCGGCGCTTTCTTTAGAAAACCCCTGGTAAGGGAGCTGGGTGGAAGAGACGAGCAGTTCCGGTATGTGGCTGATTTCGATTTCTGGCTCCGGGCAGGGTTAT